>MNTL01000051.1 GCA_001916965.1 Roseburia sp. CAG:10041_57 | reverse complement strand
CTATCTTGGGACAATCCTGTCACTGCCTTTTTTAGAAAAAGTAGAAAACTGCGCCACAGCCTTGGCAGGCCATCGCGCAGCGATTTTGTTCAATTTGAATTTACTGATGCAGATAAAAGCAAGGTGTATACGCATGATTTAAAGACCTTGGATGATATAGTAAAAGCATATTATTCTGTTGACAAGAGAATAGTAGTATACTATGACCAAATCAGTCCATATCTACAAGATTATTTTTTCGATACAAAAGGTGATGTTTTTAAGTATGAAACAGATTATAATGGAAATCCGCATTTAATAAAATTAGGAAT
The DNA here is from genome assembly GCA_001916965.1 of Roseburia sp. CAG:10041_57. Lineage (GTDB taxonomy): Bacteria > Bacillota > Clostridia > Lachnospirales > Lachnospiraceae > COE1. The sequence goes on along the minus strand of MNTL01000051.1, from coordinate 118,084 downwards.
AAGTTCTATAGGCTATGATGTATTAAAAAGAAAATATAACGAGATGATGGTACTTTTTGATAAATTGATTTTTGAAATGATGTATCTCTGTCAAGAATATGCAGTTGGTACATTTACGAAAAATTTGTCTAGGGAGGATATTAGGAATATCGCTGTAAAACTACTACCGAGAAAGCAGTGGAGAAATAACGCTTTTGATGAATGTAAGACAAAAATAAAATTAGAATATGGAATAGGATCAAAGGAATTTTCAGAAGCATTAAATATTATTCAAAATCATAGAGAGTTTTGCACGTATATTGATATGGAACAAAAACTAGGAGATATTCCGGAAGACGAATTACGAGAATATGTTAGACTTGTCATGGAGATGAATGGTTCTGAGTTATATGATAAAACAAAAGTACGAGCGCAATCAGGGAAAGTATTGCTAAATGTTATCCAAGAGAAGGCAAGAAAGAGATTAGAATTGTCGAAAAAAATTTCAGATGATACGATTGCACTATTATTAGTATTTCGAGAATATGGTAGTGGGGAGCATCTTTTTACAGAAAACGCAGAAAAAATTTGTAAGTATTTTATGGAATCAAAAATTGATAGAAATGATGCTTTGAAGAAAGTAGAAAAGAAGGATATATTCAGACGAATATTATATGGAATGAAAAAATGTGGTCAGCTTACTTATCGGGAAATTATTAAGGATGAGTTTCAAAGGGAAGGTAAGGAATTGGTTGAGTTAGAGTAGAAAGATGAAGTTATTAATTATTGGAAACGTGTTTGATATAATAGTTCTGTTATCGCAAGATTGTGTTCTTTACTTGAATGAGGAGAAGGTTTTTTAGAGAGGTATCAAGATGATGGCAAATGATATAGAGAAGGTACGTGCACAAGCACATGACGCTAATGTAGCTAATAAGATAATTGATTCATTAAAAGAATTACAACAAAGCTCAGATGAAAAAAGTCGCTGCAGATGGGTTTGGGAACTTATTCAGAATGCAAAAGATGTGGCTAATAGTAGTGGAAGTGTAGATGTAAAGATTAGCTTTAATGAGCAACAGAGAATACTCCAATTTGCACATAATGGGAAACCATTTTCAATGCAGAACATTGTTTTTTTGATAGAGCAGGTATCAACAAAAGATAGAGACGAAAAAGAGGAAGCTAAAAGGAGCACGGGAAAATTTGGTACGGGATTTTTGACTACTCATTTGTTGTCAGAAATAGTGACGATATCAGGTGTTTTACAAGACGAAAATAGCCAGTTCAAAAGATTTGAATTAGATATCAACCGTTCCGAAAAGACGAGGGAAGGAATTATCGCAGGGAATAAAAAGAGTTTTGAACAGCTACAGAATAGTATTGAGAATGGGAAAATAATTTTTGATTTCAATGAAGATTTATTTAATACATCGTTTACATATAGAATAAATGAGAATGGACTTGGTGTTGCAAAAGAGGGGTTAGGCAATCTCTATGATGCTCTGCCATATGTTTTTATGTTTGTTCCAGAGATTCGATCTGTTTCTGTAGAGGAATATGCATGGAAGTTTACAAGAGGAAAACTTTATTTGTCAAAAAATAAGGATATAAAAGTACAAGAAATCATTGTAAGAGAGAATGAAGAAGAGAGTGGTATATATATTGCTGCTATTCAAGGAGCAAATGTAGCGGTAGCTGCTGAAGTGGAAAAGCATGGGAATCATGTTGCTGTAAAAGAATTTACAAATCAATTGCCAAGAATTTTTTGTGATTTCCCTTTGATTGGAACAGAAGATTTTGTTTTTCCGGCGGTGGTTAATAGTTCCCAATTTAATCCGACTGAGCCAAGAAATGGAATTTTCTTAAAAGATGTAGATGAGATTGAGACTAAAGAAAATAAAAATCTTATGATGGAAGCAGTGCAATTATATGGACAGTTTTTGGAATATGTATCACGGAGGGGATGGGAAAAAATATATAATTTTGTAAAAATTAGAACACAAAGAGAAAAAATATGGCTGAGTACAGAATGGGTAGGGAAATATATTATAAATGAATGTAAGAATATAATATGTAAAATCCCAATTGTTGATAATAAAATGGGGAATAGAGTAGCTCTGTTGGATGAGCGGGATGAAACGAATATTTGGATTGTTCATGATACTGATGCAGAGGTGCGTGAAGAAATTTGGGAATTAGCTTCAGATTTAATGCCTAATATGATGACAAATTATTCAGAAATTAATCAGTGGTATTTTTCATTATGGAATGGGTGTAATAGATTTTCACTACAGAACTTAGTGCAGGATGTACAAGAATTGGGAAAAATAGATGTGTTAGAAGAAAAATTATGTATCGAAGGGAAAGTTTGGCTCAATCGGTTGTATGCTTTGATTTCTAAAACAAAAGGTGCAGTAGATTATATAAAGAATAACAAAATTAGTATTTTCCCCAATCAGAATGGTGTTTTTTGTACATTGGACAAACTGTCAGTTGACGTAGATATTGATGAAATATATAAAGATATTTTGAATTTGGTACAAAGTAATTGCAGAAATGGACTTTTAGATAAGGAGATTATGGTATTAGACTGGATGAGTATTCCCCAATGCTCATTACAAGATATCTTTGCAAGTATTAAAAATGGATTATCGAGCTATCCTGAACAAAAAGATAATGTATATAGTCAAATAGCTGTATTGTATACAAATGATGATGAAGTAAGTGACTTAGAAAGAAAGCAGACGAAACTTTCAGAATTTTCAGATGTTATATTTCCTAACAGATTACCAGATGATTTAGAGGTCTCTGCTATTTCTCCAGAACTGCTTGAAGAAGCAATAAAATACTTGTGTATCCAAGTAGTAGATGAAATTAGTAAATATGAGAATTTAGAGAACTTAAATTGGTCATTTAATTTCAACGAAGAAACAATAGAAAAATGGATTTCTAGATTTATTGAATATATTAACGCAGAAGGATATGGTTTTTTATTAGATAGAAAAGTAAAAACTATCTTGCCTAATCAAAATGGTAAATTTAAAGCAAAGGAAGAATTGTTTTTAGATAATGGCGATATGGATGAAATATTAAAAGATATTTCAGCAATCGCAGGATATGATATAAGAGAGGAACTTTTATTAGGAGATGTGTTTTTAACACTACCGGATAATCGTACTAAAAGTATTGCAGATATTGCGCCACATGTTGTATCTTATGTGAAAAAAAATCAAGGATCATCCAAGGTACAGGATAGCAATGTAATGGATACATTCAAAAAACTTTATTATTGGGTAAAGGATAATTCAGAAAAGGCAGAAAAATATTTTAATGAAATATGTGAAAATATCCATTGGCTCTATAATGATGTGGAAATAGCGGAAAATATGAAAAAGGCTGAGCAGATTGATGCTGTGTTGGAAAGGTGTCATATTAATGATATAAGTATTCTAGAAAAGGCCTTTTTGAAAATGGCTAACAGTATGCAAGAGGCAGACAGTGTGATTAATTCTGATGAAGAGGAAAATGAGGAAGAATTGTTGGTTCAATATGGTATTGCTTCAGAAGAGCAGTATGAAAAGGCTTTAGATATGCAGATTTTTAAAGAAAATTTTTTGCATACATCATCTCATGATGTTTCAAAATTTGATTTTGCAAATCGTATATTAGGACGGGCTAAGAATAATATTATAGAGTTTTTAGGAAAGAAATCAGAATATGATATATCAAATTTAATTGAGGTTGATAAAACTATTTTTATTATTGAAAAAAATAAAGAACAAATATATTTAATAACACGTCCATCAGATTATAGTTATGTTGCAATATATTACGATTCTGAGAAAAATGTACTTGATTATAATAAAGATTGGGAGTTGTGGGTTGAAGATGGAAAGAAAGAACCAGAGAAGATAACTTTTGGGAAGATGTTGAAACTTACAGGAATTAATAAAATACCATTAAAGAAGGTATAGAGATGATAGATGTAGATGAAGCATTGGAAAGAATATCTAATGACGATGATGATGTGATTTGTAGAGAATACGAATTGAGACCGCAGATAATTGCAAATTTGATTGAAAACGTGGCTAAAAGAACAGAAAAGCATGGCTATGTTATAATTGGTGTCGGTAAAAATGGCAAGAGTTATAACATAAATGGAATTGGTACAAGGATAGATGTAGAGCATCTTGTGAAATTGGCCTTACAACAAGTTATTCCACAAATTAAGGTTGAATATTTAGTTCAAACTTTAGCGGGTAAAAAAATATGTGTTATATGTGTTTACCGGTATGAAAATAATCAAAAGTTAATAAGTGATGTACAGGAAAATATAGATAAAGAAGTGGTGTTTAGAGATTTGTTTAATGCTTGTATCAAGTTACAGAAAAATACTACTTTTACTAATGTTTCTGAGGATCAGAGGAATGACTTTATCAGGGATATTTTAGAAACAGCCGGATATCAGATAAAAGACCAAACACGGCAAGGAAAGTCTGCTTCTGGTAAAGCGTCTGGAGAAATAGATATTTTAATTCATGACAAGGGAAAACCAATATCAATTATTGAGGCTTTGAATTTGAATGGATTGGTAACAGCGTATTTAGACGAACATATTGATAAAATATATAAATACGATACATTAGGAAATGCATTTAATTTTCTGGTTTCATATGTAAAAGTAAAAGAGTTTGGAGAATTTTGGGACAAATATGTTAAACATATTAAAAACTATAAATATCCGTACGCACTTGTCGATGTAAATGAAAATATTCAAAGGGAATATGAGTATGCTGATATTAGATATATTATCACCATACATAATCGAAATGGAAAAGAAACGATTTTGTATCATATATGTATGAAGATTGTAGAATAATAGGTAATTATTGAGGGAAAGACATTAGCATAAGGAATAAATTTAGTTTGTCAACCCCAAAATCAAAATTTCTTCAAAAAAATTTGGTCCTTACTTGACATCAGCAGATGATGGTCCACATCCTGTATATACGCCAAGACTTCTGGAGGGACTGGAGAAGAGAGGCGTGGTTGCCACCTTCTTCGTGACGGGTGAGAATGCGGCGCAATATCCTGATATTATCAAACGCATGGATAAGGATGGACATTTGATAGGGAATCATACCTATACCCACATTCAGCTGACCAGTGCCAACCGTGACAAGTTTCGTTCAGAATTGGTAAAGACCAATGAAACACTGAAGCAGATTACAGGTAAGGATATAACCTTTGTACGCCCGCCTTATGGAAGCTGGGATAAAAGCTTCGAAACAGAATTGAATATGTTCCCGGTTCTGTGGAACATAGACCCTCTCGACTGGTGCTCCAATAATGCCGACTGCGTGGTGCGCAAGGTAGAATCCAATGCAGAAGAGAACGCCATTATCCTTCTGCATGACTGCTATGATACATCTGTAAAAGCTGCATTGCGCATTATAGATGATCTCACCGCACAGGGTTATCATTTCGTCACGGTGGATGAGATATTATTTGACTGATTATTCCACTCTTTGAAATTCTCTCCAAAAGGCGATAGTCTCCTGTAAGTCGGCTTCATCTTCGAATAGATTCAGCTTCTTTGCAGTTTCAATCGCAAAATCTACATAGCCATTGGCTCTGGCAGTTATGATATTGTCGCAGACTACAACATCCAGAACTGTAGAATGTGTGGAGTCAATTCCATCCAGGAGACCAGCATGCTCTAAGACATCTACACCGGCACAGATGCCGGCAATGAGTCCATGATTTTGATTTACCAGTCTTAAATAATTCCAGACATCTTCCTTATCAATAGGAGTAATATCACCGCCGGGAACAATCAGCAATTCAACATCAGAGGGGTTAATCTGGATTAATGCACCCGCTGTATGAATGGAATATCCTTCCATTGCTGTTATTGTCCCGCCATCTGGTGAGACGAACACAACATCCTTACCGGTTACTTTTAGAAAATAATTTAATATGACAATTTCATAGATACAACTGCTATCATATAGAAGTACAACAGTTTTCATTATAGACCCTCTTTTTTATGGAAGTTCTTGGAAATATCCAGCGATGCAGACAACCGTCTGACGTTGATGGTACTGCAATAAATATCATATCACATAACGATATACGATAGCAACAGAGCCTTTTAAATGCTATTCTGATGTGGGGTGAAAGAAAAATATACACATTTTAGCAGAACGCAGGATTGTAGAATATTACCAAATCTAAAAGAAATCATAGTCATTTTGCACTTTGTATAAGTTGCTGAATTTGTTCAATAGTGCCTTTGAAAAATTGTGCATTTCCATGATAAAATATTTTCAGACGATGAAAGGAGATATTTATTCATGAAAAGAATCAAAGCAGCATGCTTATTACAGACAATATGTTTTCAACCTAAAGATACGAATCCTCCGGAGTACAGTAAACAACTGGTACATCAGGAATATGAAGCCTATAAGGCACAGATGAAACGCCGCGGCACACAATTTAAGATTTTAGAAGAAAATGTGCAGGAGGATAGTTCCATCATTATCAAAATAAAAAAACAGAATAACCAGCAGCCTGTAGGAGATTATTTTGATTGATGTTGTTGTCAGAATATATGCATTCAGCTTTGGATGCATATATTTTTAGCTTTTAATGGAGGAATGACTATGTATCAGATTGGACAATGCATCGTGTATAGAAATGTTGGTGTATGCAGAGTAGAAGCAATAGGAAAGCTTGGATTTACCTCGGATAAGGGCAAGGAATACTATACCTTGCAGCCACTTAATGCCAATGGAAATGCCAAAATCTATGTGCCGGTGGATAAGGATACATTTATGCGGAACGTGATTACCAAAGATGAGGTATATGAATATCTGAATAAATTGCAATTTCTTTCTTCTTATTTTATAATGGTGAAAAAGCAATTAAGGAGGAAGACTTATGCGGGCACAGTTACATTTTACACCATTAAAGGGATGGATGAATGATCCAAACGGAATGGTTTACATAAATGGGGAGTACCATTTGTTTTATCAGCATTATCCTGATGATATCGTGTGGGGACCCATGCATTGGGGGCATGCAGTATCAACTGATCTGTTACATTGGGAGCATAAGGAGATTGCGCTTTATCCGGATGAGCTGGGATACATTTTCTCAGGCTCATGTGTATTGGATGTTGACAACGTATCAGGCTTTGGGAGCAGGGAGAATCCTCCGCTTATAGCGATTTATACCAGTCATGATCCGGGCAGTGAAAGGCAGCAGCAGAGCATTGCATATAGTCTGGATTATGAGCACTTTACCAAATATGAAGGTAATCCGGTCATCCCTAATACCAAGGAAAAGGATTTCCGTGATCCGAAGGTCTTTGAGGATGCGCAGCGGCAGGGTTATGCCATGGCTCTGGCAGCAGGAAAACAAATTCTCTTCTACCATACATTGGATTTCAAATCATGGGAGCTGACAGGTTCTTTTGAACCGGGAAAAGACAATAATGGAGTGGCTGGAATCTGCGAGTGCCCGGACTGCTTTCAGGTTGAGACTGCACAGGGCAGGAAATGGATCTTGTCTATTAGTATGGTCGTGCTAAAGGAAAGTGGTGAAGAGGATCATGTCATGCAGTATTATGTGGGAGAATTCGACGGCAGGACATTTCAGGCAGAGCAAAAGGCACACATTTTGGATTACGGAACAGATAATTATGCAGCTGTAACGTTTCAGAATGCGAAAGATGCCATACTCTTAGGATGGGCAGACAGCTGGGATTATGTATACAAAGTACCTGCACAGGATTACAGAGGAACCATGACGCTGGCAAGAAAGCTTACATTGCAGCAGATAGAGAATCAGTATTATCTGTGTCAAAAGCCTGTGGGAATCGAAGCATTTCCAGTCGTTGATATACCAAAACCGGATGGAATCTGGCGCATGCATATCTGCTATGACCAGGCATATCAGTTAAGCTGGCAGACCAAGGACGGAGCCGGAATAGAATTACTTATAAATGACACAAGTGTCATAACCAAGCGGACACATCCACAGGAAACAGAGGCTGCTTTGGTATGCAGCGCACCAAGGTTGATTGCAGGAGAGGCACAGATGGATATTGTTGCAGATGGTAATCTCATTGAAATCTATGCGGAGAATGGATTGGTCAGTATGACGGTGAAGCTGTGGTAGTATCATTATGGTATTTTTGGAAATAATAGATACATTTGAAAAAAAATAAAAATTTTAAAATATGTGTTGACAAACGGGCTCGACCATAGTATATTATCATTTGTTCGCACGACACAGTGATGGACAGTAATAAATGCGATAGTGGCGTAGTTGGTAACGCGCGACCTTGCCAAGGTCGAGACCGCGGGTTCGAGCCCCGTCTATCGCTCTTGAGACTCTTGATGATTCAGGAGTCTTTTTTCTTGCAAAAAATATTCTGCAGGATACCCCTCTTGACTTTTTGTGAAGTTTGAAGGATGATAAGAAGAAGGATATATCATCCCCTGATTGAGAGCGAAGTGTAGTGAATACACAGAAAGGCATGACGAAAAATGCGTACAATGGAATTTAAAATGGAACGCCCTGGTCTGGTTCATGAAGGTGATATTGTCACTGTAACAGAAGGCGTTCTGCCAAGTAACTATTATTACACCATAGATCCGTCTCTGGCTATGTCCGGAAACGTACCTTTTCGCGAAAGGCTTATGGCGCGCAGCGGTAAAGTGCTCTCTGTCGTAGAGAATGAGCGCGGTTTCTATGTGACTGTGGAGTTCGATGAGAAGTAGAAAGGAAGAATATTATGGCAACTAAAATCAGCACAAACAATGCACCGGCAGCAATTGGACCATATTCCCAGGCAATCGTAGCAGGAGATTTCCTGTTTGCATCAGGTCAGATTCCTATCAATCCTGCAACAGGTAATGTAGAAGCAACAGATATTACAGGACAGGCAGAACAGTCCATGAAGAATGTAGGCGCAATCCTTGAAGCAGCAGGTGCTTCTTATGATAAAGTAGTCAAGACTACATGTTTCCTGGCTGATATTGCAGATTTTGCAGCTTTCAATGAAGTATATGCAAAGTATTTTACACAGAATCCGGCAAGAAGCTGTGTCGCAGTAAAAGACCTTCCTAAGGGAGTTCTCTGTGAAGTAGAAGTAACAGCATACTTAAAATAGTACAGTAAACCCATATGGGGTAGTTTTGGCAAATGCTGGAAAGGCATGGTTATTTACATGAAAAATATAGTTCTGATTGGTATGCCCGGAGCAGGGAAGAGTACAGTAGGTGTTGTACTTGCCAAAAATATGGGTATGTCTTTTATGGATTCAGACCTGGTGATTCAGGAGCAGGAAGGCAAGAAGCTTCATGAGATCATTGAGGAATGCGGTTCTGATGGATTCCTCAAGGTAGAAGAAAGAATCAATGCTTCCCTTAATCCCACGAATACAGTCATTGCAACAGGAGGAAGCGTGGTATATGGTGCAAAAGCAATGGAGCATCTGAGAGAGATAGGAACGGTATGTTATCTGAAGCTTTCCTATGAGAGCATCCGTGACCGCCTGGGAGATCTGGCACAGCGCGGAGTTGTTCTGAAAAGTGGACAGACTCTTCTTGATCTGTATGAAGAGCGTACGCCGCTTTATGAGAAATATGCGCAGATTACGATAGACTGTGAGAACAAAAATATTCGTGAAGTGGTCGGAGAAATCGCCCGCATAGCGAAAAGATAACGTATGTATAAAATGAAAAAGAATCCGCATACTAATCCTGTATAGAACCTTAGATGTGCAGTAGAAAGGACATATATATGGATTATGTAAACGCATTCTGGGTAGGTGGTCTGATCTGTGCACTGGCGCAGATATTGCTGGACAGAACGAAGCTGCTGCCCGGGCGGGTCATGGTATTGCTGGTGTGTCTGGGAGCAATCATCAGTTTCTTTGGCTGGTATGAGCCTTTTGCAGAGTATGCAGGCGCAGGAGCCAATGTGCCACTCCTTGGCTATGGGAATATCCTCATGAAAGGCATCAAAGAAGCTGTAGATAAGGATGGATTTATTGGTCTTTTCAAAGGCGGCTTCACCAATGGCGCAGTAGGATGCAGTGCAGCGCTGATATTTGGATATCTTGCCAGTCTCATATTCAGACCCAAAGTAAAAAAGGCATAGTGATATGCCTTTTTTATGTGTCTCGATCACAACTCTTCGAAATCCAGTCCGGCTTCGGCAAGAAAACTGCGGATATATTGATCCCACAATGTATCTACACTCTTATCCATGATAAAGGTAGTAAAAGCAGTACCGGTAACACAAGTCACCCGCCCCTTGTCATAGCGGATATTTAAGCCCAAAGAGCGAATCAGGGATGCATCAACACCACATTCAGGATTCTGTGCAATCTGTGCAGTCAGCTCTGGTGAAGCATGAAGTACAACCTTGAAAGATACCGGAGTCTTTTTCCCTTTGATTAATTGAAAACAGATCGGACGAATATCCTTCCACTGGGAAAAGACAGGAAGCGCCCCGCCGGCAGCTTCAATCTCTTCACTGGTATAGAAATCCTTCACAATATGACCATCTATTTCAAACGTATTGAACGTAGTCACAGAAGCCTCCTCCACCAGAAACGCATCAAACTTCTCTGATACCAGAAGAGCATTCATAAAATTCTTGGTAATCTTTATTTCTAAGGCTGTCATTACAGTCTCCTTTTCTTATAAACGAGCATATTTTGCTTAAATTTTCGATTTACAAATTGGTAACTATTCAGAGCCATGCAAATTGAAGCATAAGCATATTTGATACAATTTATATGGCGAAGTAACCACATAAGCAAAAGTAAAGCATCAAAGATGCGATTTTGCGCATGGGGTTCTGAATAGTTACACAAATTGAAATATTGACGGTTACAGAATTGTGCAGCTATCATAATGCAGCACAATTCGTCCCATTTATTCTAAGTGTAACATTTGAAGTAAAGTAGTGCAAATTATTTTTAAAACATCTTTTCAAATGATAAAATATATGCTAACATAAAATGTAGTTTTCAAAACTACATAAAATAGTAAAGATTAATATAAGAGGTATATAGATATGAGCTATAAAATAGTTGTAGATAGTTGCTGTGATTTACCGGAAGAATTAAAACATGATCCCAGATACGAGATTGTTCCGTTGACGCTGATCGTGGGAGATTCCTATGAGCGATTGGATGATGATGGATTTGACCAGAAGGAGTTCCTGCAGGCGGTAGCAGAGTGCCCTGTCAGCCCCAGGTCAGCATGTCCTTCACCGGAGAAATATATGGAAGCATACCGGACAGATGCAGACCATGTGTATGTAGTGACCCTTTCCTCCAAGCTCAGTGGCAGCTATAACAGCGCAGTATTAGGTAAGAACCTTTATCATGAGACATATGGTGAGAAGCAGATCTATGTAGTAGATTCCCGTTCTGCTTCCTGCGGTGAGACACAGATTGCCATGCAGATTGCCAGATGGGAAGATGAAGGCATGGGATACGAAGAGATTACAGAGAAGATAGAGAAGTTCACAGACGGGATGCATACCTATTTTGTATTGGATAATCTGGATACACTGCGTAAGAATGGCAGACTTTCGGGTGTCAAGGCACTGGTTGCCTCTACATTAAGCATTAAGCCTGTTATGGCAGGAGACCAGGGAAGTATCGTACAGCTGGGACAGTCAGTAGGTATCAAGAAAGCACTGGCTAAAATGGTGGATCATGTAGTCAGGGATGTGGTTGATGCGGAGAAGAAATGCCTGATGATCACACATTGCAATAATCCGGAAAGAGCCAATAGTGTGAAAGAACAGATTCTGTCAAAGGTGAAGTTTAAAGACGTACTGATCATGGACACAGCAGGAATCAGCAGCATGTATGCGAATGATGGCGGTGTGATCGTAACCGCATAGAACAGACATGAAAAAGGGAAACGTCAGGGTAACGTTTCCCTTAAATTTTTGCCCATGTGGTTACTTTGCATGAACCTGAATAGTTAATCCATGTCGTTGACTTCTTCACGTAAAAATTTTAATTCTGAATAGCGCAATGGTGAATAGTGGAATTCACGATAATCCTGCATCATAACTGTAATGGGAGTCAGCATGGAGATAAATCGCATGTTGACAATTACTTTTTTATTGATACGGCAGAATTCTTTATAAGGCTCTGTCAACAACTGGACCTGGCCGGCATCTTCTGTCACTGCTACGAAAGTACCATCTTTCATATAGAGGGCATTTCCGTCTTCTCTGGGTGTATAATACATAATATCCCGCACCGGAATATTATGTTCGTATCCATCAGTAAGATGCAAGGATATCGTTTCAATATGCCCCTGTACATGGGCATCACCCAAAGCCAGAAGCTCTGGCAGAGGACCAGGAAGATATGGCTTCTTCTGATGGATGACATTTGGTGGAAGGTCAGGCAGCTGCGTATAGTCTATTTTGGATGAATACAGTACGATAGGTGCTGTAAACCCCATTTCTGTAATGGTAGCAACGATTTCTGCTGTCAAAGCAGGACTTTCGGACATGTCCATAAATATCATGTCGTACATGAGCGGGTGGAACAGAAAATGTTCCCTGTCCCCATAGGAATCCACATACAATAGATTAGGGGTTCCCATACGCTTATCGGATTCTCTTGAAAGCAGACGTTCCAGATGCTTTCGGTCCGCAATATTATCATCGCAGATAGCGATATGCATGGTGTCAATCCCTCCTTAAAAAAATTCGAAATGAAACGGTGAATAGTAAAGAGCTGCAACTGCGGCAATCTGCACAAGAAGAATAAAAGGCATCCCGTATACGAAATACCAGTGCCTTGTCTTGTGATGGAAGAAATACATACCAATTATGGAACCGAGGCTTCCGCCAATCAGTGCAACAATAAAAAGCGTAGACTCTGGAATTCTCCAGAGCCTTTTTACCGCACGCCTTTTATCAATGCCCATGACTGCGAAACCGATCAGATTCATAATAACCAGATAGCCTGTAATGATACTGATTACAATCATAGTGTTATTCCTTATTTATTATTGTTCTTAACTTCCTGCATCTTCATAGCACGAACCTTCAGAGACAGACCAAACAGGTTAATGAAGCCTTCTGCATCATGATGGTCATACAGATCGCCTGTTGTGAAGGAAGCAAGGCTTTCATTGTAGAGAGAGTAAGGACTTGTCTCACCGGCTTTGATGATATTGCCCTTGTAGAGCTTGAACTTAACTTCACCGGTTACGTATTCCTGTGTCTTTTCCATGAATGCCTGCAGGGCTTCACGCTTCGGTGTGAACCATTTGCCTTCGTATACAACATTTGCAAATTCGTTGCTTAATTCTTTCTTCAGGCTGTATGTATCACGGTCAAGAACCAGTTCTTCCAGCTGCTGATGAGCTTCCATCAGGATAGTTCCGCCAGGTGTCTCATATACACCACGGGACTTCATGCCTACAACACGGTTCTCTACGATATCTACGATACCAACACCATGCTTGCCGCCCAGTCTGTTTAACTCTCTGATGATGTCAGATACTTTCATTTTCTGACCGTTTACAGAAGTAGGAACACCTTTTTCAAAAGTCATGGTTACATACTCGCCCTTCTCAGGAGCTTTCTCAGGAGTTGTACCAAGAACAAGAAGATGATCATAGTTAGGTTCGTTGGAAGGATCTTCCAGCTCAAGACCTTCATGGCTGATGTGCCAGATGTTACGGTCACGGCTGTAAGAAGAATCTGTAGAGAAAGGAAGGTGGATGCCATGAGCCTTGCAGTATTCGATCTCAGATTCACGGGAATCCATTTTCCACTTGTCATTTCTCCAGGGAGCAATGATCTTGATATCAGGAGCCAGAGCTTTGATACCCAGCTCGAAACGGATCTGGTCATTACCCTTACCTGTAGCACCATGACAGATTGCCACAGCGCCTTCTTTTCTGGCAATCTCTACTAATTTCTTGGCAATCAGAGGTCTTGCCATGGAAGTACCTAATAAATATTTATTCTCATATACAGCGTGAGCCTGTACACATGGAACGATATAATCGTCGCAGAATTCATCTACTACATTCTCAATGTAGAGCTTCTCAGCACCGCATGCCTTGGCTCTTGCATCCAGACCATCCAGCTCTTCGCCCTGACCACAGTCAACGCAGACGCAGACTACATCATAATCGTAGTTCTCCTTTAACCAGGGAATAATAGCTGTGGTATCCAGTCCGCCGGAATAAGCTAATACAACTTTTTCTTTCATAATGATATCTCCTTTGTTCGTGATATGTTTTCACATTGATGTCTATGCCTGTATGCATATTGCTCATGGAAATAATATACAACATATAATGAAATAAATCAAGTGAAATATTATGCATAAACTATTGACAAATTCTATAAAAAGTGTAAAATAATCAAATACAACTGCATAATATACATAATAAAATGTATAAAAATACAAACAATACAAAAAAACCATGAAAAAAATTGTACGAATAAATATTCACTAAAATATGGTAAAAATGTTGTATTTCATCAGGGATTCAGTTAAGATAAAAGATAGGCTCGAAATGCCTTTTAATATGTAGAAAGATTGGTGTAATGAAATGGTACGGTTGATGACGATTGAGGATTATGAAGAGGTACATGCTCTGTGGATGAAGATCAAAGGCTTTGCAATCAGAAGTATTGATGATTCCAGAGAAGGTGTGGAGCGTTTCCTTCGCCGTAATCCTACTACCAGCGTAGTAGCAGTGGAAGATGGCAGGATTGTAGGTGCGATTCTGTGTGGACATGATGGCAGACAGGGATGCCTCTATCATGTATGTGTAGACCCTGCTTACCGAAGACGCGGTATTGGCAAGACAATGGTTGTCTTCTGTATGGAAGCGTTGAGAAAAGAACAGATCAATAAGGTCTATCTTATTGCCTTTACACAGAATGATGAAGGCAACGCCTTCTGGCATCATGTGGGATGGGTAGAACGTGAAGACAGAAATTATTATGATTTTATATTAAATAAGGAAAACATTATTGCATTTAACCAGTAATCAGAACAAAGGAGGTCATGCAGATGAAAGTTATTGATGGCGGTGTTACCGCAGCAAAAGGATTTGAGGCAGCAGGTGCAGAGGCTGCAATTAAGTATCAGAACAGAAAAGATATGGCAATGGTATACAGTAAGGTGCCTTGCAAGGCAGCAGGTACTTTTACTACGAATGTGGTAAAGGCTGCTCCTGTATTATGGGATAGAGATATTGTGGCAAACAGTGAATATGCACAGGCAGTTGTAGTAAATGCAGGAATTGCCAATGCGTGTACAGGCAAGCAGGGACTGGACTACTGCCGCAGGGAAGCAGAAGTGACAGGCAGGCTTCTTGGGATTCCCGCAGAAGCAGTACTGGTTGGTTCCACAGGTGTCATCGGCATGCAGCTTCCCATGGATCGTATTGAGGCAGGTATTGCCAAGCTCGTAGAAGCCAAGTCAGATACACTGGAGGCAGGACATACAGCAGCATGCTCCATTATGACAACAGATACGATTTCCAAGGAGATCGCAGTGTCTTTTGAACTGGATGGCAAAGAAATTACGGTAGGTGGTATGAGCAAGGGCTCCGGTATGATTCATCCCAATATGTGTACCATGCTTGCATATATCACCACAGATATGGCAATCTCCAAAGAACTCCTTCAGGAAGCGCTCAGTACAAGTGTAGTAGATACCTTTAACATGATTACGGTAGATGGCGATACTTCCACCAATGATACCTGCCTTGTTATGGCGAATGGCATGGCTGGCAATACAGAAGTTACCCAGAAGGGTGAAGCATATGACAAGTTCTTTGAAGCACTGAACTATGTATGTACCTATCTGGCTAAGAAGATGGCTGGCGACGGAGAAGGCGCTACGAAGCTTTTTGAAGCAAAGGTTGTGAATGCCAGGTCCAAGGAAGATGCAAGGACTCTTTCAAGAGCAATTGTCGGCTCCAACTTATCCAAAGCTGCCATTTATGGCTGTGATGCGAACTTTGGACGTTTTCTGTGTGCAATGGGTTATTCAGGAGCACAGTTCGATCAGAATGATGTTGAACTTTTCTTTGAAAGTGAAAATGGCAGATTACAGGTATTTGACCACGGTACACCAATTGTATTTGATGAAGAAAAGGCATTACAGATCATGAAAGCTGATGCAGTAACAGTATACGTTGACATGCATGAGGGAGAAGCAGAGGCGACAGCCTGGGGCTGTGACCTGACTTATGATTATGTCAAGATTAACGCAGATTACCGCTCTTAAATTCGTAATTATTCAGATATTGGAAAGGTATGGGTAATATAATGGAAAAGAACATGGAAGAGATTTTATCAAAAGCAGAAGTCCTGATAGAGGCACTGCCTTACATCCAGCGTTTTAATAGAAAGATCATTGTTGTAAAGTACGGCGGAAGCGCCATGAGCAGTGAAGAATTGCAGAAGAATGTCATTAAGGATGTGACACTTCTGAAATTAGTAGGTTTCAAGCCGATTATCGTGCATGGTGGCGGTAAGGAGATCAGCCGCTGGGTAGGCAAGGTAGGCAAGGAAGCCAAGTTCGTCAATGGTCTTCGTGTTACAGATGCAGAGACCATGGAAATCGCAGAAATGGTCTTGAATAAAGTAAATAAAGGGCTTGTATCCATGGTACAGGAGCTGGGGGTCAAGGCTGTAGGTATCAGTGGTAAGGACGGCGGTTTATTAAAGGTAGACAAGAAGTACTCCAATGGGGAAGATATCGGTTTTGTAGGTGATATCAAGGACGTAGACCCCAAGATTCTCTATGATCTGCTGGAGAGAGATTTCCTGCCTATCGTAGCGCCTATCGGTATGGATGATAATTTCCAGACCTACAATATCAATGCAGACGATGCAGCATGCGCCATTGCAAAAGCCGTAGGAGCTGAAAAGCTGGCATTCCTGACAGATATTGAAGGGCTGTATAAGGACATCAATGATAAGTCTTCCTTCATTTCCAGACTGTCTGCTTCTGAGGCGGATCAGCTGATCAATGATGGATTTATCGGTGGCGGTATGCTTCCAAAGCTTGCAAACTGCACTTCAGCGATCAAGAATGGTGTTAATCGTGTACATATCTTGGATGGCCGTATTCCTCATTGCCTTTTACTGGAGATATTTACCCAGAAAGGTATCGGAACAGCTATTGTCAAAGATGATGAAGTGGATAAGATTCTGTAGGAAGGAGAACAGCTGCCATGAATATGAAAGAATATATCGACGAGGCGGAGAAGGATCTGCTTCATACCTATAACCGTTATCAGATTGTATGGGATAAGGGGGATGGTGTGCATCTCTATGACCTGGATGGCAGAGAATATCTGGATTTCGTATCCGGTATTGCTGTTTTTGCACTGGGCTATAACAACAAAGCATATAATGATGCACTGAAAGCACAGATTGATAAGGTCATCCATACATCCAACTATTATTACAATGTACCTGCGATTGAAGCAGCAAGAAAGATCAAGAAGATATCAGGTATGGACAGAGTATTCTTTACCAACAGTGGTACAGAAGCAATCGAAGGAGCGATTAAGGCTGCAAGAAAATATGCATACCTCAAGGATGGCACAACAGATCATGAGATCATTGCCATGAATCATTCCTTCCACGGCAGAACTATGGGAGCCCTTGCGGTTACAGGCAATCCTCATTACAGAGAGGCTTTTGAGCCACTGATCGGCAATATCAAGTTCGCAGAGTTGAACGATTTTGACAGTGTAATGGCACAGGTAACAGATAAGACCTGCGCGATCATATTCGAGACTGTTCAGGGAGAAGGCGGCATTTACCCTGCTACAGAAGAATTTATGTCCAAGGTAAAGGCACTTTGTGAAGAAAAAGACATTCTCCTGATTCTGGATGAGATTCAGTGCGGTATGGGAAGAACCGGCTATATGTATGCATGGCAGCGTTATGGTATCAAGCCGGATATCATGACAAGTGCCAAGGCTTTGGGCTGTGGTGTTCCTGTGGGCGCCTTTATGATGACAGAGAAGGTGGCACAGAACTCTCTTACAAGTGGAGATCACGGAAGTACTTATGGTGGCAACCCGCTTGCCTGTGCAGCCGTATCCAAGGTAATTGACCTTTTTGAAGAAGAGAATATTCTGGATAATGTAAAAGAAGTCGGTGAATATCTGGCTGGTAAATTGGATGAACTTGTGTTAAAATATGATTTCGTGAAAGAACACAGAGGTCTTGGTCTGTTGCAGGGACTGGAATGTGATAAGCCGGTAGCAGGAATTATCCACAAGGCATTGGACAAAGGACTTCTCTTAATTAATGCAGGCACACATGTAATCCGATTTATCCCGGCACTTACAGTTTCTAAAGAAAATGTAGATGAAATGATAACAATTCTGGATGCATGTCTGGCTGAAGCTGAATAAAAGCCCCTGCTAAGTGGGCAATAGCGACATGGAGAATGCACATGAATTTAAGAAAAAGATGGATTTCAGTACTGGCAGTGATTCTGGTACTGGCTGCAATGATTGCAGGTATTACATTATTGACACCGGTTTCTGACGGGATGAATCTTCTGGATTGGCATAAGGAGACCATTCATCTGTGGTATACGGATGATTCCCTTACGGATTATCTCAATAACAAGGCATTGGATTTCTATAATGCCACAGATGTCAGAGTGGAGACGAAGCTTGTATCAGGACTGGAATATCTAGAAGCAATCAATCAGGCGAGCCTTTCAGATGAAGAGACGCCCCCGGATGTGTATATTCTCAGTAATGATTCGCTGGAAAAGGCATATTTGGCTGGTCTTGCCACACCAATTAACAATACAAAGATACTGGAAGACAGTACTTTGTTTAGCCAGGCAGCCAGAAATGCAGTGAGCTATCATGGTAACTATGTAGGTTATCCGTTGTATTTTGAAACAAGTGCACTTTTATATAATAAGACCTATCTGAACCAGATTGCGGCAGAGGCTGGACTTGAGAATGCAGATTCCCTGATTCCTTCCTCCATAGCGGATATACTGACCATAGCAGACCAGTATTCCACACCGGAGAATGTAGAGTATTTCTTCAGATGGGATGTATCAGATATCTTTTATAATTATTTCTTTATCGGTAACTATATTTCTGTTGGTGGAGATGCAGGAGACGATAAGAGTCATATTGATATTTATAATACGCAGTCTATCGCCAGCCTAAAGGTATATCAGGAGATGAACCAGTTCTTCTCCATTGATACCAAGGAATCCAGCTATGATTCCGTTATCCAGGAATTTCTGGAGGGTAAGACGATATACACAATTGCTACAAGTGATTGCCTGAAACGTCTGGAAGAGGCTTCCGAAAAAGGGGAATTCGATTATGAATATGGAATTGCCAAGCTTCCGGATATCAATCAGGATATGATTACCAAAGGCATGTCTGTTACCAATGCATTGGTTATCAATGGGTATTCCGGGCAGAAGGACATTGCCAATCAGTTTGTGGAATTCCTGTCTGAACAGGGCAGTGAGGATCTGTATGAAATGACAGGCAAGCTCCCCGCCAGACTACAGACTTCTTATGAAGATGACAGACAGCTGGCATTTGTGCAGAATTATATTGATTCAGTACCTATTCCCAAGCTGACGGAGACCAGTAATTTCTGGGTAGAATTGGAGATCTGCTTTGCCAAGGTATGGGATGGAGCGGATGCCAATACAGAACTGAAGAGTCTTTCAGAGCAGATTAAGACCCAGGCAGCCGGAGAAACCTATACAGAAGAAGTATTAGAAGATCCTCAGGTAGAACTTCTGCCGGATACCGGTTATGAAGAAAGCAGCGAATAAAAAATGATATTTTATCCAATCATATGAGTAAACGAAAAAGGAGAAGTTACTGATATGATTGGATTTTTTATTGCGATGCTTTCCGGTGCATTGATGAGTGTACAGGGAGTCTTTAATACCAAACTGACGGAGAGTACAAGTCTGTGGGTTGCCAACGCATTTGTACAGTTCACGGCTTTTTTACTATGCATTGCCGCATGGCTCGTTACAGACAGAAGCTCCATGCGTTCCCTGTTCAATGTAGAACCGAAATATTTTCTGCTGGGAGGAGTTATGGGGGCATTCATAACCCTGACAGTCATTAAGAGCATGGATTCATTAGGCCCTGCCAAGGCAGTTATGCTGATTGTAATTGCCCAGCTCATCGTTGCTTACCTGATTGAGCTGTTTGGGTTGTTTGGGGTAGAGAAGCAGCCCTTTGTCTGGAGAAAGGCAATCGGAGCGCTTGTGGCAATCGCAGGCTTTGTTGTATTCAAATGGGATTGATCAACAGCGTGAAATGTAAAAAATAGTACTTGTATTAGGCTGGTAATTATCATAGAATAAATTATATATGCATAGAGGGGCCTTTATCATGGAGAAAGAGGTTAAGAGCATGATAAAGCTATCATATACGGAATTAAGTATAAAATTGAAAAAAAGAGCTGCAGCAATTGCAGCAATAATGTGCGTGGTAACGACTGCAAGTGGATGCGGGAGCTACAATGCAGAGCTTACCTGGGAGATAGAAGAATCCACGGTCAGTGAAGAAGCAGACATTGATTCCACAAAGACGCCTGAAGAAGCAGACATGATCTGTGTATATGTAGGCGGAGCAGTCAGCGACAGTGGCGTGTATCTGCTGCCGCAGGGCAGCAGGCTTTATGAGGCAATCGAAGCGGCCGGGGGAATGACGGAAGGTGCAGACCCCTATTATCTGAATCAGGCGAAGGTTCTTGAGGATGCAGAGCAGATCATTGTACTGACAACACAGGAAGTACAGGAGAGGAAGCAACAGATACAGCATGAGGAAGAAGAAGCGGGGCTTGTGAACATCAACACCGCAGATGTGGCACAGCTTATGCAGCTGAATGGAATCGGGCAGTCCAGGGCAGAGGCAATCGTTGCTTATCGCGAGCAGTGTGGACGATTTACACAGATAGAAGACATACAGATGGTCACAGGTATTAAAGCCGGCCTGTATGAGAAAATCAAGGATAAAATAACAGTCGGTTAGATTCCGAAGAGGGAGCAGGGACATGGGTAAGAAAGTCTTGGTAGTGGATGATGAGAAGTTAATCGTAAAGGGTGTCCGTTTCAGCCTGGAACAGGATGATATGGAAGTGGATTGTGCCTATGATGGAGAAGAGGCACTGGATAAAATAAAAAATAACAAGTATGATTTAATCCTGCTTGATATCATGCTTCCCAAATTAACAGGATTGGAAGTATGCCAGCAGGTAAGAGAGTTCTCGGATGTGCCTATTGTCATGTTGACAGCAAAAGGCGATGATATGGATAAGATTCTGGGTCTGGAATACGGTGCAGATGACTATATTACGAAGCCTTTTAATATTCTGGAGGTAAAGGCACGTATCAAGGCAATCATGCGCAGAACCTCCGGTAAGTCAGAGCATACGAAGAAAGAACAGCAGCAGGTGGTAGAGACAGGAGATCTGAAGCTTGACTGTGAGGGTAAGAGACTCTATATCTGTGGTAAAGAGATCAATCTGACTACGAAGGAATTTGACGTTCTGGAGCTTCTTGTACTGAACCCCAATAAGGTATACAGCAGAGAGAATCTGTTGAAGCTCGTATGGGGAGCAGATTATCCGGGGGATGTACGTACAGTGGATGTGCATATCAGAAGATTGCGTGAGAAGATTGAAGCCAATCCAAGTGAACCAAAGTATGTACATACGAAGTGGGGCATTGGCTATTACTACAAAAATTAAAGTAACTATTCTGAATAGTTACGAGAATTCATAGGGCTCGAAGAAAGGCATGGATATACAAGTGTCGAAGATTTGGAACAAAATCAGAGAAAATAAAGTATTCAGGAGTCTGCGATTCAGAATCTTTCTAATCATTCTTATTGCGGGCAGCATTCCAGGAATTATCATGTATCTGGGAATACGGGAACGATATATGGCAAATGCCGTCAATACCAGAGTGAATGAAGTACTGACGCAGGTTAAGATCATTGCGGATCATCTGCTGACTTATAATTATCTGCTGGACAGCAGTAATGAAGTAGTGAATGCAGAGCTGGCGCAGTTGTCTAATCTATATGACGGACGCGTGCTAATTGTAGATGGTAATTTCAAGATCATAAAAGATACTTACGGAATCAGTGAAGGGAAGCTGCTGATCAGTGAAGATATTATCCGCTGCTTCAAAGGAGAAGGCAGTTCTTCTCATATGGCGGGCAATAACTACATTGAGATCGTAGTCCCTATTGAAGAGAAGCAATCCGGTACAAGTCCGGTAAAAAGTAATGTATTAAGTAATAATACATCTAAAATAACGGGTATTATGATTACGAGTGTGTCAACAGATTCAATTGTTACCAGCTATGAGTATCTTCAGAGCCGGGCATATATTATAGAGATTTTGGTAGTGGTATTGATGTTTGGCATTGCCTTTTTCCTGAGCAGATATGTACTGAAACCATTTGAAAAGATAACAGAATCTATCAATGAGGTAAAGAACGGATTTACGGATGAAGAGATCCATGTAACAGAATATATCGAGACAGAGCATATTGGTGACGCTTTTAATCAGATGCTTGGAAGAATGAAGGTACTGGATGATTCCAGACAGGAATTTGTTTCCAATGTGTCCCATGAGCTAAAGACTCCTCTGGCATCCATGAAGGTGCTGGCGGATTCCCTGCTTGCACAGGAGGATGTACCCGCAGAGCTGTATCGTGAATTTATGACGGATATTGCGGATGAGATAGACCGTGAGAATAAGATCATTACGGATCTTCTGGCACTGGTGAAGATGACCAGGACTTCAGCAGATATGAATGTAGAGCCTATGGATATCAATGCTTTACTGGAATTGTTGCTGAAGCGGCTGGGACCTATTGCAGCTAGGGCGAATGTGAAGCTTGTATTTGAGAGCAGACGCAAGGTCAATGCAGAGGTGGATGAGGTGAAGCTTACCTTGGCATTATCCAATCTTGTGGAAAATGCAATCAAATACAACGTAGATGGTGGATGGGTGAAGGTTATTCTGGATGCAGATCATCAATACTTTACCGTAGAGGTGTCAGATTCAGGAATTGGCATTCCGCAGGAATCCATAGAGCATATTTATGAGCGCTTTTACAGGGTAGATAAATCACATTCCCGTGAAATAGGAGGAACCGGACTGGGACTTGCTATTACCAGGAGTGCCATTCTCATGCATAGAGGTTCTGTTAATGTAACAAGTGAGGAAGGTGTAGGGACTACTTTTACAGTGAAGCTTCCATTATCCTACATTGCTCCCGTATAAAACAGGAAAGGCACAGAGCGTATGAATACAAGAAAGAATATGATATGGCTGCTTATCATGGCGGTATGTATCATATGTTTGGGTGGGTGTGCGAAGAAGGAGCAGGAAGGCACTCCGGTAGAGATATCTTACCTGAACAAGAGTGAGACTAAGATTGTAACAGAACAGCATTATCTGGAAGGAACCACAACCAAGGAAATGATAGTTGAGGTTCTGACTTTATTGTGCTCGGTTCCTGAGAATAAAGAGTTAAAGGCGACTCTGTCCGGTGGAATTAATATCATCAATTATTCACTGGATGGAGGGCAGGTTACAGTCTCCTTAGGAGAAAAATACAAAGAATTGTCCAAAACGACAGAAGTTTTGACTAGAGCAGCGGTGGTGCGCAGTCTCACACAGATACCGGATGTTGGGTATGTGATGATTACAATAGCCGGAGAGCCGCTTATGGATATGGCGGGCAATCCGCTTGGAATCATGACAGCAGATATGTTCGTTGATAACGAGGGCGAGCAGATGAATTCCTATGAAAAGGTAACGATTCGCCTGTATTTTGCTAATGAGACCGGAGATGGGCTGATTCCAATTAACAGGGAGCTGGTGCATAACATTGATGTGTCCAATATTTCCATGGAGAAGCTTGTTGTGGAACAGCTGATTGCAGGACCTGCCAATGATGAATCCTATCCGACAATTAATCCGGACACGAAGCTTCTTGGTGTGACGGTAAAAGATGGAATATGTTATGTCAACCTGGACAGTGCATTCCTGACGCCTGTAAATCAGGTAACCAGTGATGTCACGATATATTCGATCACTAATTCACTGGTAGAATTAAGTAATATCAATAAAGTGCAGATATCCATAGATGGTAAGAAGGATGTAAAGTTCCGTGATAAATATAATCTGACTACAATCTTTGAAAGAAATCTGCAATTATTACAATGATACCACGTAGTGCGGAACAATCCGTTGGTATCATGCAAAAGTCATAATAATAGAAAAGGAAGAATAAATGAGAAGACCACTATGCTTAGTATGTATGGCATTTGTGGCCGCTGTTTTTATAATGCTTCACATACAGCCGATGCAGGAGCATGCCTTATCTGAGGAACAGGAAGGACAGGTTGTGACCAGACAGGGCATTGTTACGGCAAAGGAATATAAAGATGGTAATCTGATTCTATATCTTGAGGACAAGGACAAAGAGGGATTTCTGTGTTACATGTCAGATGTAACAGAACCGAAGCTTGGCAGTGTGGTAACAGTCCAGGGGAAAGCAATGAATTTCAGACAGAGCAGAAATCCAGGCGGCTTTGACCAGAGAGAATACTATAGAGTGCAGAGGGTATACTATCAGATGAAAAATGGGAGACTCCTGACACAAAGCGGGCAATACAGCTTCTATCGGGAGTCTCTTTATCGTCTGCGCAGACAATTGGAGAGAATATTGGAACAGTGCATGGAAGAACAGGATGCAGCCGTTATGAAGGCAGTTCTGCTGGGGAATAAGCAGGAGCTGGATACCGAAAAGAAGCAGCTCTATCAGAAAAGTGGGATTGCACATGTGCTGGCTATATCAGGGGTACATATTACGATTCTTGGCATGGGATTGTATGAAGCCTTGCGAAGATTGCAGATACCGGGCTGGCTGTGTTCAGTTGTTGCAATCATTCTGATGCTGTTGTATGGGGATATGGTTGGAATGAGTACTTCTGCATATCGTGCCATCTTCATGTTTGCATTAAAGATGGGGGCGCAGCTTCTGCATAGAACTTATGATATGCTGACAGCTTTGGCACTTGCGGCAGCAGGCGTATTGCTGGAACAGCCACTATACCTGTATCATGCAGGATTTCTCCTGTCTTTTGGGGCAATTCTTGGAATCGGCTGTATGCTGGATGTGATAAAAACAGACATGACACAGATGTCATTTAAAGGAATGGGAGATAAAGCATGGATATATAAGAGATTAACAAAGATACGTGAGGGGTTAGCAGGTGGATTCGCTGTTTTTACAGTACATTTTCCTATCATGCTGTGGTTTTATTATGAGTTCCCAATCTATTCATTTCTGCTGAATCTGTTGATTATTCCTGCAATGGGAATAGTCATGATTTTGGGGCTGGTTTGTATAGGCTTCGGGGCTTTCTCCTGGGGATTCATGCGTGGAACCGCCTATCTGGCGGCGCAGGGCTGCCATTTGATATTGCAGGGATTTGATTTGTTGTGTGAAGGCTCATTGAAGCTACCCGGCTCGACCTGGATTGTGGGAAGACCAGCCGTGTGGAGAATCGTGATTTTTTATATTGTTATAATATTACTGTATGTAATCCATCAGTATCTGAAGAAAGAGAGAACACTGCTCATGCCATACTGGTTAAAAATGACCTGGATTCTTGCAGCGGTTATAATGCTGACGCATAGAACCTATGGGAAGCTGGAAATAACCGTGATGGATGTAGGACAGGGGGATGGCATCTGGCTGGAGACGGATAAGGGAGAACATTATCTGATTGACGGTGGTTCCACTTCGGAGAGTAAGCTTGCCCGGTACACCCTGGTCCCATTTCTGAAATATACGGGTACAGATAGATTAGATGCTGTATTTCTGACACATCTGGACGAAGACCATATATCTGGTGTGAGGGAGCTGTTGGAGAACCCGCAGGGAATCCGGATAGAACAGGTCGTCATTGCACAGGCGGCAAAGAAGGATGAGAAATATGAAGCACTAAGAGAATTGTGTAAAGAGCAGAAAGTCCCCCTGCGTCATGTAAAAAGTGGCGACTATATGGAAGCGGGAAAAATGAGATTACAGATCCTGCATCCCGAGGCAGAATATCAGGCACAGGACCGTAATGGATATTCGCTGGTGATGAAGCTGGAATATTGCGGATTCCATGCGCTGTTTACCGGGGATGTGACAGAAGATGGAGAGATGGCAGTGGCTAGGACATTACCATCAGACTGGAAATGTCATTACTATAAGGTGGCGCATCATGGTTCACGATACTCTAATTCTGAGCTTTTGCTGAATCAGCTGCAACCTGATATAGCAGTGATCTCCTGTGGAGAGAATAACAGTTATGGACATCCTCATACGGAAGTATTGGAACGATTGCGGCAGGTTGGAACAACAGTATATAGAACAGATGAAAGCGGGGCAGTTATGCTGACTGTTTCTGGTAGCCAGTTAAAGATGAAAAAACACATAATGGCACTTTCAAAATGAAAATCTGAGATATATGGCAAAAGATGAGTAACTATGATAAGATAATATTGCTGGCAAAAACAGTGAAACTTTAACAGGAGGCATGGTGGGGCGATGAAGAGAGTCATACAGGATATCAAAGAGGGAACATTCAGCCATGTATACCTGTTATATGGAGAAGAAGCTTATCTGCGTAAGCAGTATCGTGATAAACTGAAATGTGCGTTGGTGTCACCGGATGATACGATGAACTGTAGCATCTATGCAGGAAAAGACATCAATGTGAATGAAGTTGTAGACATGGCAGGGACTATGCCCTTTTTTGCAGAGCGCAGAGTGATCGTAATTGAAAACAGCGGCTGGATGAAGACGGGAAATGAGAAAATGGTTGATTTTCTCAAACATATTCCTGAAACTACTTATATGATATTTGTTGAAGAAGAGGTAGATAAGCGAAGCAAGCTCTTTAAAGCAGTGTCGTCTAATGGTTATGCAGCAGTCTGTGATGTACAGGATGAGAATACCTTGAAGAAGTGGATCATGGGACTGCTCAAGAAGGAAAATAAGTTGATTACCCCGGATGCACTGAATCTTCTGCTGGACAGAACCGGTACAGATATGGAGAATATCCGCCATGAAGTTGAGAAATTAATATGTTATAAGTATGAAGAAGAAGGCATTACGGCAAAGGATGTGGAAGAACTGTGCACTGTAAGAGTGCAGAATAAGATATTTGATATGGTGGAAGCAGTGGCAGATAAGAAACAGAAGCAGGCACTGGATTTGTATTATGACTTATTAGCATTAAAAGAAGCTCCACTCAAGATACTTGCGCTAATAGCCAGACAGTTCAACATTCTGTTGCAGGTAAGGGAAATGAAAGCGAAAGGGTATGACGATAATACCATAGCCCAGAAGACTGGATTGAATGCCTATTTCCTGAAAAAGAAATATATTCCACAGGCTATGCGTTTTAAACAGGAACAGCTGATGGAAGCCGTCAGTGAATGTGTACAGGCGGATGAAGATGTAAAAACCGGTAGAATGAGTGATCTTATGAGTGTAGAATTAATTATAGTAGGACTTAGCAATTAACAGGAGGAAGAGAAAGATGATACCAAAAGACCCGGTAATGTTATTAAGCTTTGTGAATCTGAAGCTGCGTGACTTCTATAGCAGCCTGGATGCACTGTGTGAGGATCTGGATGCAGACGAGAAAGAGATTACAGAGAAGCTTGCATCTATTGATTATCATTATGATGCAGAGAGAAATCAGTTCGTATAAAAACATAAACAAGTGATAAAAAATCCATGGTCGTCCACACATTTGAATGACCATGGATTTTTGTGTTAGGTTTAAGGTTAATTAATTCTGATTCAGGA
This sequence comes from Roseburia sp. CAG:10041_57, assembly GCA_001916965.1. GTDB lineage: Bacteria > Bacillota > Clostridia > Lachnospirales > Lachnospiraceae > COE1. The sequence goes on along the minus strand of MNTL01000051.1, from coordinate 90,143 downwards.
AATCGTACTGGGACATGAATAATTTATAATATTCTCCTTGTTTTGCAAGGAGTTCTTCGTGAGTACCCTTCTCCAGGATATTTCCCTTGTCTACATACATAATGCAGTTGGCATTTTTAATCGTAGATAATCTGTGGGCAATGATAAAGGAAGTACGTCCTTCCAGTAATTTATTCAAGCCCTTCTGTAATAAAATCTCAGTTTCTGTATCAATACTGGAAGTGGCTTCATCCAGTATCAGGATAGCCGGGTTCTCCAACAGGGCTCTTGCGAAGCTGATAAGCTGTCTCTGACCGGCAGAGAGGCGGCTGCCTCGTTCATTGACCTGCGTCTGATAACCGTCTTCCATATCCATAATGAAATCATGTGCACATACTGTCTTGGCAGCGGCAATGACTTCTTCATCAGTAGCATTCAGATTACCATAACGGATGTTATCCATGATCGTGCCGGAGAAAATGAAGCTGTCCTGCATCATAATACCCATCTGCTTACGCAGGGATGAGAGAGTTACCTTGGAGATATCCGTACCATCAATGGTAATTGTACCGGAGTCAACATTGTAGAATCGGCTGATCAGATTTACAATTGTGGATTTACCGGCGCCTGTAGGTCCTACAATAGCATAGGTATCACCAGGCTTGGCAGTAAAGTTCACATTGTTCAGAATCTGTACACCGTCTTCATAGCTGAAGCATACATTCTGGAAGCGCACTTCCCCCTTGATTGGTGGCATTGGAACTGCATCAGGGGCATCCTTGACATTGACCGGTTCATCAATTGTTTCAAAGATTCTCTCCAGATAAGCAATGGCAGTCAGCAGGGAATTATAGAAAGAAGCCAGTGTATTAATAGGTTCCCAGAATCTGGAGATATAGGAGGAGAAGGCAATCAGTACACCTACTGTAACTCCATATAGTTCTCCTGATATCCAGCTGATACCGACTACATATATAATAGCAGTTGTTACTGTAGAGATGGAATCTATACAAGGCCACATCAGGAAGTTGTATTTGACTGCACGCATCCAGGCATCACGATAATTGCCGCTTAACCTGTTGAAGATAGAAGTATTCTCATTTTCACGGACAAAGGATTGGGTGACACGGATACCATTGATACTTTCTGCAATATATGCCGTCAGGTTGGACTGCTTATTACTCTGTATCTGCCAGGCACTGCGCTGTTTCTTCTTCACAGCAATAATGACTGCAGCAAGAATGGGAAGGCCACACAGACAGATCAAGGTCAGTCTTACATGAAGTGTCAGCATAAAAATCAGAATAAAAATCAGGTTGCACATATCTGTAATCGTATTGATGATACCATTTGACAACAGATCACTCAGACTGTTTACATAATTTACCACTCTGACCTGGATTTTGCCATGAGGTCTTTCATCGTAGTATGAGAAAGGCAGCTCCTGCAAATGGCAGAAGATATCACTTCTGAGCTGGTGGACAATCTCCTGTCCAATGCGGCTGGTAATTCGTATCTTCCAGCGGATGCAGATGCAGGAATACAGAATAATAACAACTGTTATGATAGTAATCTGTACAATGGCATGAATGTTTCCGGCTGGTATGTATTCATCCATGATTTTCATGATGAAAGTAGGAAAGAGCATAGTCAGTGCTGAAGAGGAAAGCATCAGGAATAAGGCAAGTGCCAGTTGCCCTTTATAAGGGCGCACATAGGTAAAAAGCCTTTTTAACTGATTGATGTCAAATTTATCTTCCATCACTTCGTCAATGTCATATTTATTTCGTGCCATGATATTCCTCCTTTCCTGATTCCCGCTTGGTATATTGTTCGTATTCTCCATACTGATGGCGGAATACAGTTGCATAGTAGCCATTCTTTGCCAGTAATTCGTCATGTGTTCCCTGTTCTACGATATGACCATTATTCAGGACAAGGATAACATCAGAATCCTTGATAGAAGAGATTCTGTATGCGACTACGAAAATCGTACATTGATGGTCAATAGAGCTTAACTGCTTCTGGATGTAGCTCTCAGTCTCCATATCGACAGCGGATGTGGTATCATCCAGAATCAGAATAGACGGTTCCTTTAACAGTGCTCTTGCCAGAGAAATCCTCTGTTTCTGCCCACCGGAAAGTCCCACACCTCTTTCTCCTACAATAGTATCATAGCCATCCGGCATTGCCTGAATGAACGCATCCGCATCGGCCATAATGGCAGCCTTCTGTACTTCTTCAAAAGGACAGTCAGGGCGGCTGTAGGCTATATTACCCTCTACAGTGTCTGAGAAAAGGAATACATCCTGCATTGCCATACCGATATTGGCTCTGAGATTGTAGAGATCCAGGTCTTTTACATTGATGCCATCCACCAGAACTTCACCATCTGTAACATCATAGAAACGGCAAAGCAGATTCATGATCGTGGATTTGCCAGAGCCGGTAGAACCAAGAATACCTACAGTCTGACCACTCTTAATATGGAAGCTTACATTATGGATGATATCCTCATCATCTGCACTGTAGGAGACATTTCGAAATTCTACATCTCCGTTGAGACGCTTCTTCCCAATGCCGCTGACTGGTCGTTTTACATCAGGTTCTTCGCTGTATGTAGCATATATCTTCTCAACAGAAGTGGTAAAACGCTGAATATCATTGATACGCCAGCCTATCTGACGCAGAGGATTCATCAGCATCCACAGATAACCATTGATCGTAACGTAATTACCCAGGGTCATGCTGCCGCGGATAACCATGATACTTCCCACCAGCATAAGGATAACGGTCAGCATATTGGACAGAAATTCAAAAAGAGGCACATATTTTGTCCAGATTTCAGCTGCGGCAAGCTCTGCATCGCGGTAAGCATCATTTTCCTTATTAAATTTCTGAATCTCGTAATCTTCCTTGGAGAAAGCCTTCACCACTCGGTTACCACTGACATTTTCCTGAACAAAGGTATTCAGGGAGGAGAACTGTTCACGAATATGCTGGAATCGTGGACGTCCTTCCTTTGTCTGACTGAATGTTACGGCTGCGGCAAAAGGCAGGATGATGCACATGCACAGAGCCAGCTGCCAGCTTACCGTGAAGATCATGATCAGAGCGAAGAAAAACAGAAATACATTTTCATAGACCTGATAAATAACAAATGCTACGAAATGTCGGATTGCATCCATATCACCTGTCTGCCGGCTCAGGAGATCACCGGTACGCTTCTTATTATAGAATGCGAAATCTTCCTGAAGAAGCTTGCGGTATACGGTATCACGCATGGAATAAAGAACATCTTGCGAACAGGTCTCGAAGATGACCTGTGACCAGTAACGGAGTACACCACGAATGATCGTAATCAGGATCAGCAATGCAATCAGCCAGGGCAGAAGATCATATTGCCCGGCAGTGATAACGTCATCTACAATGGCACCGGATACGATAGGCTTTACGATAGCCAGTATGGAGATGATCGTGACCAGGACAAGACCGAAAAACATCTTACGGTTATGTTTCCTGAGAAAAGAATAGAACCACTCAAATGCAGTCATAAAAGTAACCCCTTACCTTTCTTGAATTGTTTGCAAACGTATATCTATTATAGTAAAAAAAATGACAATTAGGAAGTCAAAAAGTCGTACATTTTAAGACATTTATTGTCTTTTTCTATTCGGATAAAAATAAAAAGGAGTATTGCATTCAGAACGTATGTATGGTATAGTGTAACAAACAAATATTCGGAACGCAAGTTCTAATTTAAAATTAGAAATAAAAAGAGGAAGAAATGCAGAAAAATTATAAATATGATGTCTCAGTAGAAATGTTTACTCCCAGTAGTCAGACCATAATGGATAAACTGAAGATATTAAGTGATGCAGCTAAATATGATGTATCTTGTAGTAGCTCAGGAGTGAGTCGTAAGGGCAATGGCAGGGATATGGGAAACTGCATATCTGCAGGAATCTGCCACAGCTTTGCAGCAGATGGAAGATGTATCTCACTATTGAAGATTCTACTGTCCAATGAATGTATCTATGACTGCAAGTACTGTCTTAACCGCCGCAGTAATGATGTACCCAGAGCCACATTCACGCCGGACGAGGTCTGTGAACTGACGATGAATTTCTACCGCCGTAATTATATAGAAGGTTTATTTCTGAGTTCCGGCATTATAGGTACTCCCAATCAGACGATGGAAATGATATGGCAGGTGGTTTATAAGCTTCGCAATGTTTATCATTTTCGTGGATATATTCATGTAAAAGGCATACCAGGAGCGGATCCTGTTCTGATACAGAAGACAGGGTATCTTACAGACAGAATGAGCGTGAACCTGGAATTACCTACAGCAGACGGTCTTAAAAAGCTTGCACCAAACAAACATCGCAAGAACATTCTGACACCGATGCGCCAGATCCAACAGGGAATCCGGCAGGGGAGAAATGAAGTGGCAATATACCGTCATGCGCCTGATTTTGTACCCGCAGGGCAGTCTACGCAGATGATCGTGGGAGCCACACCGGAGAGCGATTATCAGATCATGGCAGTAGCGCAGGGACTGTATGATAATTTTGAGCTAAAGAGGGTGTTCTATTCTGCTTATGTCAGTATCAATGAAGATAAGGAGTTGCCGGCACTTCATACGGGAACGCCACTTCTTCGGGAACACAGGTTATATCAGGCAGACTGGTTGATGCGGTTCTACCAGTTCAGAGCAGAAGAACTGTTGAATGAGAAAAGACCTAATTTCAACATTCTGCTGGACCCCAAGTGTGACTGGGCATTACAGCATCTGGAACAGTTCCCGGTGGAGATCAACAGGGCTGATTATCATACGCTTCTTCGAGTGCCGGGTATTGGTGTCAACAGTGCCAGAAGGATATGCGGTGCAAGAAAGACCGCCAGACTTGGCTTCGAGGATCTCAAGAAGATGGGTGTTGTATTAAAGAGAGCGCTGTATTTTATTACCTGTAGTGGCAAAATGATGTATCCTACCAAACTGGAGGAAGATTATATTACCAGAAATCTTCTTTCCATACATGAGAAGCTGCCTTTTGATCAAAGTGGGATAACCTATAAGCAGTTATCGCTGCTGGATGACAGTACGGAGAATGTCAGAATGCTGCAACAAGGTGATAACAGGGATAAGGCAGTATGAACAAAATCAGTTTTGCAAATAGTATGCAGGTTATGGAAAGGGATGGTTATCAGAAATAATGGAAGAATATGAATATGCACTGATCTGCGAAGACAGTATAGACGGGATATTGAGTGGAATCTATGAGGCATATCAGATTAAGAAAGAAGAACAGATAGACAGCCACGACAGAATCCATCTTCTGACAGAGGAACCGTATATACAGAGATTGTCCTGTTACTATCAGCATATTGAGACTGACAGAGGCAAGGCAGAGAAAGTCATCAGGACATTGAAAAAAGAATTCGGGGAAAGTGGCTTTTATGATCTGTGTCTGGCAATGGTTTCAAAAGGGGAAGAGAAAGCAGATGCTGTATATCATACGGTCGTTTTGGGGCTTCGGACTCATGATAAGAGAATTCTGGAACGGCTTCATGTAGAGGCTGTGAGCAGGACATTTTCCTATTATAGGCGGACATCCAGAGAATTGAACCATTGGAGAGAATTTCTAAGATTTGAAGAACTGGAGAATGGGATTTTGTATGCAAGAATCGCACCAAAAAGCGATATTCTTACATTTTTGATTCCACATTTTGCCGACCGTCTGCCTGCGGACAATTTTATCATCTATGATGAGAACAGAGGTATATTTGGGCTGCATCCACAATTTCATGACTGGTATCTTGTCACTCATCAGAATTTTGATACGAGTATGCTGCATTTCTCGCAGAATGAGACAATTTACAGGGAGTTGTTTACGTGTTTCTGTCAGAGTGTTGCCATACAGGAGAGAAAGAATCCGGGGCTACAGATGAACATGCTTCCTAAGTGGTTTCGACCATATATGGTGGAGTTTAGGTGATAAAAAATTAAAATGTATGATGAAAATTACAAATTTAAGTTAAAAATATAAAATTACGACAGTTTTTAACCGGATTTAATGGATAATTTGACAAGAAATATTCCAGATTATACTTAAATAGGAACATGGAAACGACATAATTCACGAAAGTTTCCAATATGTATTTACATCATGTCAGTTTCGTGTATAATAAGCACGTGAATAATAAATATTCAAATAAGAAACAATGATCCCATGCATTGACATGTGGATGTTTACCGCATAAGGTAAAGAAACGGTTGTGTGCTCTATCGTCTGTGGATGATAGATGCCAGAAAGGTATAGGTATAAGGACATGAAAGAACGTAAAATTAAAATGACACCGGAAGAAGTAAAGGACTTTGTGAACAAGGCATCTCAGTGTGATTTTGATATTGATATTTTCTATAATCATTTTATTATTGATGCGAAATCCATTTTAGGCGTTATGGGTCTGGATTTTAATTCTACGCTTACAGTAAAGTACGCTGGTGATAACCATGAATTTGAAAGTTATGTAAACACACTTTGCGTAGCATAAGTATTTCTGTTGTATGAGCATATTTGACTCCCTGTTACTGTTATAGTACTATAAGCAGTGACGGGGAGTTTTTGCATAATGAGGAAGACCTGGAGAGTACATAAGAATAAAAAGGAGGAGCCGTATGGAGATCAGAGCATCAGTAAGACAGCTGGTAGAATTTATTCTCAGAGAGGGTAATATTGATAACAGAAGAACTGGCGGCTCCGATACAGCCATGCAGGAGGGCGGACGCATACACAGGATGATCCAGCGCAGAATGGGCAGTGATTATCATGCAGAAGTCATGCTTCGCCACGTCTGGAAGACACAGGAGTATGATGTGGTGATCGAAGGCAGGGCAGATGGAATCATAGATACGCTCTGGAATCAGCGGGCAGAAGCACAGGATTCAGAGGTATTAATCGAGGAAAGTGCCGGATTGCTCACGGATATGAACAGTGTCATGGATGAGGTCGTGATAGATGAGATCAAGGGTACATACAGAGATTTGAAGAGAATCAACAAGCCTGTAGGAGTTCATCTTGCACAGGCAAAATGCTATGCCTATATCTATGCAAGCCAGAATGGGATATCTACAACAGGTGTTCGTATGACTTATTGTAATATGGAGACAGAAGAGATTAAATATTTCCATGAATCTTATACTTTTAACGAATTATCTGAATGGTTCACACAGTTACTGCTTGAATACAAGAAGTGGACAGATTTTCAGTTTGCATGGAACAGGAAGAGAACAGAGTCCATCAAACAGATGTCTTTTCCATTTCCTTATAGAGAAGGACAGAAAGAACTGGTAACTTATGTATACCAGACTATTTACCATAGACGCAAGCTCTTTCTGGAAGCGCCTACGGGGGTAGGTAAGACAATATCTACGGTATTCCCATCGGTAAAAGCCATAGGAGAGGGCATGGCTGAGAAGATATTTTATCTCACTGCCAAGACAATTACAAGAACCGTGGCACAGGACTGCTTCAAACTGCTGGCAGAGCATGGTCTTGCAATGAAAGTACTGGTCATTACGGCAAAAGACAAAATATGTCCCATGGAAGAAACAGAGTGTACCCCGGATTACTGCCCTTATGCCAAAGGGCATTTTGACAGAATCAATGATGCAATGTATGAACTGCTTCAGTCAGAGAATATGTTTTCAAGAGATATTATTCTGGAATGCGCAAGAAAGCATCAGGTATGCCCCTTTGAAATGAGTCTGGATATGAGCATGTATGCGGATGCCATCATATGTGACTATAACTACGTATTTGACCCGAATGTGTATCTCAAACGTTTTTTTGCAGAAGGACTTGGAAGCAAAGATTATATATTCCTGATTGATGAGGCGCACAATCTGCTGGAGAGAGGCAGAGAGATGTACAGTGCAGCCCTTTTCAAGGAAGATTTTCTCAAAATGAAGAAATTAGTCAAGAAGGAAAGTCCCAAGCTGGAGAGGCAGCTGGAAAAATGCAATAAGGAGCTTCTGGCTATGAAGCGGGAATGTGTGAATTACAGAAGGGAAGACATGATTGCGCCTTTTGTTATGGCATTGACCAGAGCCTATGCCACCATGGATGAATTTCTGGAGGAACATGACAGTATGCCGGAGCGCAGTGAGCTTCTGGATTTTTATTTTGATATTGCTCATTTCCTGAATATGTATGAGATTATGGACGATAATTATGTGGTGTACAGCCAACAGATGCAGGAGGGGGAGTTTATGCTCAAGCTCTTCTGCGTGAATCCTGCGAACAATCTCAAGAACTGTATGTACAGAGGACGCAGCACGATTCTGTTCTCTGCAACATTTCTGCCCATACAATATTATAAGAAGCTTCTGGGTGGGGAAGAGCAGGATTATGAAGTCTATGCACAGTCCACCTTTCAGGAAGAAAAGAAGAAGCTGCTTCTGGCAAATGATGTGACCAGTAAATATGTGAGACGAAGTGATGAAGAATATCAGAGAATCGCCAGATATATTTATGAAGTGGTACAGCAGCGATATGGCAATTATATGGTGTTTTTTCCTTCCCATGCATTTCTGGAAGAAGTATATGACTGCTTTATGGAATACTATTACAATGAGGAATGTATGGAATGTATTCTTCAGGAAGAATATATGAGCGAATCAATGAGAGAGGATTTCCTGAAACGATTCACAGGCAATGAAGGATGTGACCTGAATACGGAGATAGCCTTTGAGATAGAAGAGGAAGAAGATAAGATTCTGATAGGCTTCTGTGTTATGGGAGGAATTTTCTCAGAAGGAATTGACCTGAAAAATGACAGCCTTATCGGGGCGTTGATTGTCGGAACCGGATTGCCACAGGTATGCTGTGAAAGAGAACTGCTGAAAGAATACTTTGATGAACTGGGGGAGAACGGTTTTGATTATGCGTACCGTTATCCTGGCATGAATAAGGTCTTACAGTCTGCGGGGCGGGTGATTCGTACTGCAGAGGATGTGGGAGTTGTTGTTCTTCTGGATGAGCGCTTTATGACATATCAGTATAGAAGGATGTTTCCAAGAGAATGGAGCCAGTATGAAATCGTTAATGTGGATGAAGTCTCAAAAAGAGTGGAAAAGTTCTGGAATGACTGGTTATAAATGTGTAAAAATAGAATATGACTGACATTGATAAGACGTAAAAACACAGTAAAATAATAAAAAAACGCACGTTATTCCTGGCTTCACAATTTAAAATGTGCATTTTCAATTAAATAACAAGGGTGTGGATAACTTTGTGGAAATTGTGGTTTTCTCAACCTTTTAAGGCTGTTTGTCGCGACGAACATCTAATAAATGTGGAAAAAAGGAATCATTTACGATGAAAATATGGTATGAAAAAAGAAAAAAAATTTATGGCATTTCACAAAATAAATTAACAGAAAACTTTAAAAAACGACAGAAAATGATATACTTATAGTGTACACGTTACTGAGAATGAAGAAAGGCGGGAGTAAGAGATGTGGGCATATGAAAGTGTATTTTATCAGATATATCCTTTAGGATTCTGTGGAGCACCATTTGAAAATGATGGAGTACTGACACACAGAATTCTGAAAGTAGTGGACTGGATTCCACATATGAAGAAGCTGGGTGTGAATGCAGTATATTTCTCACCGGTATTTGAATCCGATACACATGGATATAACACCAGAGACTACAGAATGGTAGATAAGAGACTGGGAACCAATGAGGATTTGAAAGAGGTCATTGCCAGATTACATGAGAACGGCATCAGAGTGATACTGGACGGTGTATTTAACCATGTAGGACGAGGATTCTGGGCTTTTCAGGATGTATTAAAGAATAGGGAGAATTCACAGTATCGCAACTGGTTCATGTTGAATTTTCAGGGGGATTCCCCGTATCATGATGGATTATGGTATGAAGGCTGGGAAGGCAATTATGATCTGGTAAAGCTGAATCTTGGAAATGAAGAAGCAGTAGTTCATATTCTGGAGAGTGTGGCACAGTGGATTAATGAATTTGATATTGATGGTCTGAGACTGGATGTGGCATATTGTCTTTCACCGGAGTTCTGCAGGCGGCTGCGCAGCTTCTGTGACAGCAGGAAACAGGATTTCTTCCTGGTAGGCGAGATGCTGCATGGTGATTATAAGAGACTTGTGGGCGACGATATGCTGCATTCAGCTACCAATTATGAATGCTATAAGGGCTTGTACAGCAGCTTTAATTCCATGAACCTGTTTGAAATCGTACATTCTCTGCTCAGACAGTTCGGACCGGAGAACTGGACATTGTACAGGGGCAAGCACCTGTTGTCCTTTGTAGATAACCATGATGTGACCAGAGTGGCGAGTATATTGACCAACGAGAAGCATCTGCCACTGATCTATGCAATGTGCTTTGGCATGCCGGGCATTCCCTGTGTATACTATGGCAGTGAGTGGGGGGCGAAGGCACAGAAGTCAGAAGGGGATCCTGCACTGAGAGCGTGCTTTGATGCACCTGTATGGAATGATTTATCAGAGTGGATTTCTAAGCTTGCCGAGGCGAAAAAGTCAAGCACTGCTCTGCAATATGGCGATTTCCGTTCCGTTGTACTGACCAACAGACAGTGTATCTTTGAACGAAAGACAGATGAGGAGAGAGTGCTTGTTGCCATCAACGCAGATGAGAACGAATATACAGCGCACTTTGATGCCGGCTGCGGCACAGCCATAGATCTGATTACCGGGGAACCGCATGACTTTGGAGGGGGAAGTAAGCTTCCACCATATTCTGCATACTTCTGGAAGTGCGAACATTAAACGGGTTGTAACTATTCAGAATCATGTAAAAAGCTTCCTGTGAATGCTTATATGCATTCAACAGGAAGCTTTTTTATTACATTACCCCATTACAACTTCTACATTTACATCAGTCTTGCCGGCTTCATAAGGAATGATATGTCCTTCTACAGCCTTGCCATCTACAGTCATAGATGCGACACCCTTTTGTACATTCTCAGGATTCTTTACGGTGATATGATAGTTCACATCACGATATTTTCTGATGAGCTTGAAGTCACCGAATCCTTCAGGGATACAAGGATTGATGCTCAGACCATGATGTGTAGGATATACGCCAAGAATATACTGGGAAACATTTACAAAGGTCCATGCCGCAGTACCTGTCAGCCAGCTGTTCTTAGCCTCACCATGATATTTGGCATCACGACCGGCTACCATCTGGGAATATACATATGGCTCTGTTCTGTGAATCTCACTGATATCTTCTACATAAGCAGGACAGGTCTTCTGATATACTTCAAAGGCTCTGTTACCACGTCCGATGACAGTCTCAGCGATAGAGATCCATGGATTGTTGTGGCAGAAGATACCTGCATTTTCCTTATATCCGGGTGGATAGGAGGAGATTTCACCAAGTTCGAGGTGATATCTTGTATAAGCAGGCTGCAGGATCATAACACCATATTTGGTATCCAGTCTTTCTTTTACAGAATCCAGAGCCTTCTGTGCAAGACCTTCCTTTACACCAATTCCAGCCAGAACGCAGAAGCCCTGTGGCTCAATGTAGATCTGACCTTCTTCACATTCCTTAGAACCTACCTTGTGGCTGTAAGCATCATAAGCTCTTACGAACCATTCACCATCCCAGCCATCTTTCATGACAGCTTCGTTCATAAGCTCTACTTCTTTACGTGCTCTTGCCGCTTCTGCTGTATCACCCAGAAGCTCTGCCAGTTGTGCATATTCTTCACCGTATTTTACGAACATTCCACCGATGAAAACGGATTCTGCAACAGGTCCTTCACTTGGACCAAAGGTCTGGAAGGATTCACCCGGATGCTCAGAGAAGCAGTTCAGGTTCAGACAGTCATTCCAGTCTGCACGACCGATCAGCGGCAGATTGTGAGGTCCCTTGTGGTTTACTGTATAATCAAAGGAACGTTTTAAGTGATCCATCAGAGGAGTTGCAACACTCATATCATTATCAAAAGGCACCATTTCCTTTAAGATGGACAGATCGCCGGTCTCACGTACATAAGCGCTTGTACCTGCAATCAGCCATAACGGATCATCATTGAATCCGCTTCCAATATCGGAGTTGCCCTTCTTGGTAAGTGGCTGATACTGATGATAAGCACTGCCATCCTGGAACTGTGTAGAAGCGATATCAATGATACGTTCTCTTGCACGGTCTGGAATCAGATGCACGAAGCCCAGTAAATCCTGACAGGAATCACGGAAGCCCATACCACGGCCGATACCGGATTCATAGTAGGAAGCAGAACGGCTCATGTTGAAGGTTACCATACACTGATACTGGTTCCAGATATTGACCATACGGTTGACTTTGTCATTGGAGGATTCTACTACGTATTTGGATAAGAGGTTCTCCCAGTATGTATTTAATTCTGCAAAAGCCTTCTCTACATCTGCATCTGTCTGATAACGTGCCATCATGGCATTTGCCGGTTTTTTGTTAATGACATTAGGTGCTTCAAATTTCTCATCCTCAGGATTCTCTACATATCCTAATAAGAAGACATAGGATTTCTCTTCACCTGGAGCAAGTGTGATATCAAGCTGCTGGGAAGCGATAGGAGCCCATCCACTTGCTACGGAGTTGGTACATTTACCGGCAATAACAGCCTGTGGTTTATCAGCACCATTGTAAGTACCGATGAAGCTTTCACGGATTGTATCAAAACCTGCAATAGGAGCATTTACTGTATAAATAGCGTAGTGATTACGACGCTCTCTGTATTCTGTCTTATGGTAAATGGTAGAACCGATGACCTCTACTTCGCCTGTACTTAAATTACGCTGGAAATTGCGGGAATCATCATCTGCGTTCCACAGACACCATTCTACATAGGAGAATATGGAGATCTTCTTCTCCTGGGCAGAGGTGTTCTTGATCTTTAACTGTGAGATCTCACAGTTATCATTCATAGGAACAAAGCTTAGGATATTAGCCTGAATCCCATTCTTGGAACCGGCAAAACGGCTGTATCCGATGCCGTGTCTGCATTCGTAGGAATCAAGCTCGGTCTTGGTTGGCTGCCAGCCTGGATTCCATATGGTATTGCCGTCTTTTATATAGAAGTATTTGCCATTGGTATCATAAGGAACATCATTATAACGATAACGTGTCAGACGAAGCAGCTTCGCATCCTTATAGAAAGTATATCCACCACAGGTATTGGATATCAGGGAAAAGAATTCATTACATCCCAGATAGTTGATCCATGGCAGCGGAGTTTTGGGAGTCGTGATGACGTATTCACGGTTGGCGTCATCGAAATAACCAAATTTCATATTGTATTCTCCTTTACTATTGAGTGAAATAATATAGTACATTGTTAAGAAAACGTTTAAGTAGTTCTTTATGCCTGCATTATACAGTATATAAATTCTAAAAACAAGGAAAAAATCAAATAAAATGCGAAAATTGCAGGAAAACACGAAAATTCGAAAAGAAGTGAACATAAAGCGTATTCGTATTCGGTGCTAAGCGAAAAAACGTATAGAAACAGACTAAATATGAAGAGAAAATAACAACTTTTACTATTGCAGTATATACAAGTATGGCAATATTTATATAAAATTTCAAAAACCTATTGCAAAATTGTACAACATGATGTATAGTAAAATACGTAAACGATTAAGGAATAAATTAAGGGGAAACAAAAGGGGAATTCTTCCTAAGTCGTAAACATCTCTGGAAAGAAAGGAGCATAGCCTTATGGTATCCATGAAGGACATCGCTGCAACCTGTGGGGTGTCGGTTGCTACAGTTAGTAAAGCATTGAACAATCATAGCGACATCAGTGATGAGACAAAGGCTGTGATCAAACAAAAGGCAAGGGAGATGGGATATCATCCAAATTTCTCGGCAAGAGCCTTGAAGACAAATAAGAGTTATAACATAGGAGTCCTGTATAAGGATGATGCCGGAAGCGGACTGACTCATGATTACTTTGCATGGGTACTGGAGAATTTCAAAGTAACTGCTGAGAATAACGGCTACGATATTACTTTCCTGAATAATTCGAGATTGAGAAAAGACAGTATGTCTTATCTGGAACACAGTATATATCGTGGAATGGATGGCGTGATGATAGCCATTGCGGATTATAAGAACCCTGAAGTGATTGAATTGTTACAGGGTGAATTGCCGGTAGTCACGATCGACTATGTATATAATGGGAGAATCTCCATTATGTCAGATAATGTGGAAGGAATGCAGGCATTACTGCAATATGCATATGACAAAGGGCATCGCAGGATTGCATATATCCATGGGGAGGAATCCACAGTTACGGTGAACAGGGTATCAACCTTTTACCAATTTATGGAGAAGAAGGGCATAGAAGTGCCGGAGGAATATGTAAGAGAAGCAAAATACAGAGATTCCTATACGGCAGGTATTCTTACAAATCATCTGATTGATCTGCCTGATCCGCCGACCTGTATTTTTTATCCGGATGATTTCTCAGCAATCGGAGGAATGAATGTGGTAAAGAACAGAGGACTGAAGATTCCACAGAATATTTCACTGATAGGTTATGATGGTATCCAGATTGCTTCCCAGATCGATCCGCCCCTGACTACATATCGTCAGAATACAGTAGATATAGGAAAGCTCGCAGCAGAGAAGCTGATTAGCCTTATCGAGAGACCGAAATCTACGATAATCGGACAGTATACAGTGAATGGGTGTCTGGTAGAAGGCAAGACAGTCTTGGACAGACAGCTGAAATAATAATAAAAGGAGACGATGATTATGAAAGACTTCTTAGAAAACACATGGAAACACAGGGCACATGTAGTGCTGGCACTTCCGGCATTCCTGATATTGCTTTTTATCATGTATGTGCCTATGGCTGGTCTTGTGATGGCATTTAAGTCTTTTGACTACACAAAAGGAATTTGGGCAAGCCCATGGAACGGACTGGATAACTTCAAATATCTGCTGGCTTCCAAAACAACCTTTATTACAATGACGCGAAACACATTAATGTACTACGTAATCTTTACAGCAATCGGTACTTTCCTCAATGTAGTTCTGGCAATTGCAATTGACCAGTTCGTATTTAAAAAAGTAGCAAAGACCATGCAGACGATCATGATCATCCCGGTATTTATCTCTTACGCAGCAGTACAGTTCATTGTATATGCATTCATCAGTACAGATACCGGTATCCTCAACAATACATTCGGTTTAACTACAAGATTTTATTCCACTCCGTCCTTATGGCCGGCAATCCTGACAATCGTTAAGATCTGGAACAGCGTAGGTTACGGTTCGGTTCTTTACATGTCAGTCCTAGCAGGTATCGACACAGCATTGTATGAAGCAGCTGAGATTGATGGTGCAAACAGATGGCAGATGATCAGACACATTACATTACCTGCACTGGTGCCTATGATTACAGTTATGTTACTTCTTTCAGTTGGCAGCATCATGAGATCTGATACAGGTCTTTTCTACCAGGTAACAAGAAACAGCGGTATTCTTTATCCTACAACACAGGTTATCGATTCTTATGTATTAAATGCAATTTTCAAGAATTCCAACTTCGGATTCACCGCCGCAACCAGCTTCTTCCAGTCTATTGTAGGCTTACTGCTGATGCTGTTTGCTAATGGAATGGTCCGGAAGATTGCACCGGAAAATGCATTATTCTAAAGGAGGAGACGTCATGAGTAGAAAAGGAAATAAGGCTGACTTGGCTCCGTCCAGGAGGGAAAGAAAAGGAATTGGCCAGTATATATTAGGTTTCTTCCTTCTATTATATACATTGTTCTGTGGATTACCTATTGTACTGGTATTCATCGCAGCTTTCACAGATGAAGTTGCCATTAACCAGAACGGTTTCAGCTTCTTCCCTGAGAAATGGTCAATGTCAGGATTTAATGCAGTGCTTAGATATGGTAAACAGTTACTTACATCCTATGGTGTTACTATTTTCGTAACAGTTGTAGGTACATTCCTTGGATTGATGGTTATGGCAATGTTCGCATATGCAATCAGCCGTAAAGGATTTAAACTTGGTAAATTCTTATCCGTATACTTACTGATTCCCATGCTGTTCAATGGTGGTCAGCTTTCCGGATACATAATCTTTACAAGCTACTACCATTTAAAAGACAGCTTGCTGTTACTGATCTTACCATTGTGTGTAAGCACAATGAATGTAATCATCCTGAGAACCTTCATCGTAAACAGTATTCCAGCTGAACTGATGGAAGCAGCCAAGATCGATGGCGCAGGTGAGTATAGAACATTCTTCCAGATTACATTGCCTATGATGAAACCGTCAATGGCAGCTGTTGGATTCATGATGGCAACAGCTTACTGGAATGACTGGCAGAACGCATTGCTTTACATTACATCAGACAACAAGAAACCGTTACAGCTTCTGCTTGTTAATATTCAGAAGAGTATCGAGTTCCTGCTGAACAACTCTAACGTACCTGCTTCGGCAAGGGCAGCTATGGGTGGTAATATTCCACAGTATTCCGCAACAATGGCTACTGTAGTAGTCGTAATCGCACCAATCATGGTAGTATATCCTTTCTTCCAGAAGTATTTTGTAAAGGGTCTTACCGTTGGTTCTGTAAAAGGTTAACTTATTTCGATATTCAAGGTGTCTGTAATGGTAACAGCACTTTAGTGAATATATACACATTAAAAGGGAGGTTATTTTCTATGAAGAGAAAATCTATTAACAAACTACTGTCAACAGTAATGGTAGCTGCAATGTCTGCAGGACTTTTAGCAGGATGCGGTGCGAGCGCAGGCACTGACACAGCTGCAACAACACCTGCAACAGACAATGCTGCAGCAACAGAGAGTAGCTCTACAGGGGATAGCACTGCTGCAGCTGATTCAGGTGATAAGGTTACAATCAACGTAACCAGAGCAACATTCAACCTTGCAAATCCTGACACAGAACAGGTTAAGAAGGTTCAGGATGCAGTAAATGAGTATATCGGTGATAAGATCAATGTTCAGGTTAATCTGACAGATATTGGTTCCGGTGAATATACAGACAAGGCTAACCTTGCACTGGCTAACAATGAAATCAACTTACTGTGGACAGCTTCATGGGAAAGTGTAATCGGTACAAATGATCTGGTTCCCCAGAAAGCAGTATATGATCTGACAGACCTGATTCAGGGTACAGACGTATATAACTCCATGGATGAAGGACAGTGGGAAGCTACCAAGTATGATGGCAAGATTTACTTCATCCCTGTATATAAGGACAACGTAGAAGGCTATGATATCATGGCTCGTAAGGAACTGGCTGACAAGTATGGATGGGATTTATCTTCAGTTAAGACTCTGAAGGATCTCGAACCAATGCTTGAAGATGCTAAGAGCGAAGGACTTAAATATCCTTGGCTGACACAGAAGACAGCAATGTTCTACAGACTCTACATCAATGATTTTGATTTCTTCACAGCTGATGCAACAGCTAACTGGGTAGCAGTTGATAAGAACACAAACGAAGTAGTAGATACAATCCAGACAGACCAGTACAAGGAATTCTGTACATTAATGGCTGAGTGGGCAGAAAAAGGCTACATTTCAGAAGATGATGTAACAAAGACAACAACAGATACAACAACACAGACACAGGATTGGGCATTCTCATGGTGGACAGATATCCCTGTAAATGCAGAAGCTAACTCCCGTTATGGTCAGGATGTTGTAATGACACCTATCACAGACAGATGGGCACATTCCACATCAGCTCTTGGTTCTGTATGGTGTGTAACAGCTAACAGTACAGAAGAGCAGGCTAAGGCTTGTGTCGATTTCATGGGTCTTCTTTACACAGACAGCAAGTTAGCTGATATGTGGACATTCGGTATCGAAGGCGAAGACTACAGCTATGACGAGAATGGCCAGGTTGTTCAGAATTCTGATAAGTACAACCACTCCATGTGGGAATCTGCATCAGCTACAATCGTAACACCAGTTGCAGGCGAGCCTGAAAATAAGGCAGATCTGTACGAAGACTTCAACGGCGGTGCTAAGACATCTCCAGCAGCAGGCTTCCGTTTCGACAAGAGCCCTGTAGAAGCTCAGTTCGCAGCTTGCCAGAATGTATTTGAAACTTATGGTTTCCCTCTTGAGAACGGTGGTTTCGCAGCAGCAGACGTAGAGTCTACACTGGAAGCTTACCAGGCAGCGCTTGATGAAGCTGGTTACCAGGATGTATTAGCTGAGTTCCAGTCACAGTATGACGCTTGGAAGGCTCAATAAGCTATACAGATAATAATCGGATAAGGTTATAGGAAATGAATGCGGTTGGAGCAATCCGGCCGCATTTCTTATGTTTTTCTAAATTATTGCCCACTTCAATTTACGACTCCGTTAAAACATGATACGATACAGTCATGGTAAACGCAAGCAGGCACGTCTTATAGCTTTTTGTGCCTTTTATAAAGGAATGGAGTTTGAATATGAGACAGGAAGAATTTTTGAACAGCTTCCGTGAAGCACTGATTGGCAAAGTGCCGGATAATGTCATACAGGATAATTTGAATTATTACAGAAATTATATTAGCAGCCAGATCAACAGCGGCAGACGGGAAGAAGACGTATTGGGCAGCCTTGGCGATCCAAGACTTCTGGCGAAGACAATTGAAGAGAGCAATAAATTTGCTATGGGAGAAGAACGGCAAAGCTATTATCAGGACAATAATACAGGTGCGTACAGGAATCAGAATGATGATCAGGAACAGAAGACAGGTTATCATAAGACGGTTAATCTGCCCGGGTGGCTGTTAAGCATCATTGGGCTTGCACTGATGATGCTTGTGATTGTAGTGGCTTTCTCGTTGATTTCATTTTTTGCACCTGCGATTCTTGCACTGTCGTTGGTATTGCTTGTTATTCATCTTATCAGATCCTGGCAAAGGCGATATTGAAACAATGGATAAGAAGTTATGTAGACAGACGGATTATGCAAAATGAGAAAAGAACCGTATATAAGCGGTTCTTTTCTCATCTAAAATTTGAAAAAGGTTACAATAATTGACTTTGAAAGTCAAACAATTTCAAAAAAAGAAAATAGAAAAGCGACTGCGTAAGCAGTCGCTTTTCGTTAAGGGGAGTATAAATAATTAATATATAAGGGTTGTAAAGAGGATTGAAGGAGTATCTCTTTACTGATATTAGTATATCAATTATGACCTAAAAGGTCAATTGTTTTTGAAAAACAAAATTTACCAAATACTGATTGGCAGTTTTAGACAGTGTTACAAAAGTTAACCAAATATGTAAATAAATTGCACGGTATATTTTTGTGCAAATGTGCAAATGCTATTCACGTAACATGAAGACATGTTAGAACATACCAAAAAACAAAAAGTATGTTCGGGAAAAAAGGGATTATGGTAAAGCAGAATCCCAAATATTTGGAGGTATCTTATGTCTAACAATTATAAGGACGAGCAGAATCAGAACAACCAGTGCAATAACAGCACAAAGAACAACTCCCAGAATTCAACCAATTCTCAGAATTCCAAGAATTATCAGGATTCCAAGAACTCCCAGAATTCTCAGAACTCCAGAAATGAATACGAAGACAGCAACAACCAGCAGAACTGCCGTAACAATTCCAACAACAGCAGCAAATTCTAACTGGTACGGGGCGGCTTTTGAAGCCGCCCTTTTTGCTGTGAATGGATATTTTTTAATTGACGCATTTTGTATATGAATGTAATATAAGGTTATGAGAAAATATGAGTTGATAGCTCCCTGCCATTTTGGGCTGGAAGCCGTATTAAAAAAAGAAATTATTGATCTGGGTTATGATGTACTGCTCGTAGAAGACGGACGTGTAACCTTCCTGGGCGATGAAGAGGCGGTGTGCCGTGCAAATATCGGTCTGAGGACAGCTGAGAGAATCCTTGTGAAAGTAGGAACCTTTCATGCAGAGACCTTTGACGAATTATTTGAAAATACAAAGGCACTTCCCTGGGAGGAATACATACCAGCTGACGGCAGATTCTGGGTAGCTAAGGCAGCCAGTGTTAAGAGCAGGCTGTTCTCCCCATCGGATATTCAGTCAATTATGAAAAAGGCAATGGTAGAGCGCCTGAAGAATATCTACCATATTAACTGGTTTAAGGAAGATGGAGCCAATTATCCTGTCAGAGTATTCCTGATGAAGGACGAAGTGACTGTAGGACTGGATACGACAGGAGATTCCCTGCATAAGCGTGGCTATCGTAAATTTACAGCCAAGGCTCCTATTGCAGAGAACCTGGCAGCAGCCATGATCATGCTGACTCCCTGGAGAGAGGACAGAATACTGGTAGATCCCTTCTGCGGAAGCGGCACGATTCCTATAGAAGCTGCTATGATGGCTGCCAATATGGCGCCTGGCATGAAGCGTGGATTCACAGCCCTGAAATGGGAGCAGGTAGTGCCCAGGGTATACTGGGATGATGCATATGATGAAGCACGTTCCATGGTGGATATGTCCATAGAGACACATATCTATGGATATGATATTGATGAAGAAATGGTTCGTATTGCAGGTCAGAACGCGCATCTTGCAGGTGTAGAGAAGCTTGTGCATTTTGAACAGCGGCCGGTAGCGAAGCTTGCAAGTGAAGATAAATACGGATTCCTGATTACGAATCCTCCCTATGGTGAACGTCTGGAAGAAAAAGCCAATATTCCACCACTTTACCGTAAGCTTGGAGAGCGCTTCAAGGCTCTGGATACCTGGTCATTGTATCTGATTACTTCTTATGAAGATGCACAGAAGGACATCGGAAGAAAAGCCGATAAGAACAGAAAGATCTATAACGGTATGATGAAGACATATTATTATCAGTTCCAGGGACCTAAGCCACCCAGAAAGGCATAAGCTATGGTCAGTCATTTGGGACAGGATAAGTTATACAGACATGCGGTAATATGGACAATTATATTTGCAGTCGTAAGCTGTGCTGTTATGGTCACTTTTAAAATGAATGAAGCCTATTTTGATTCCTATAGTGTAGTGCTGCTTCAAGAGGACAATGCCCCACAGGAACAGACAAGCGTTGCCAGATATAATATGAAGGTGGAATTAGAAGATAAGGCACAATCAGAATTGATACTTCCGCTGACACAGAAACTGAGCGCTGACCATGTAACTGTGAGGGAAGACTTCGTAGAGGAGAAACTGGTAGTAACCATGAAGGGCGCTGCCTCTTGTCTGGGGTCGGGCTCTCTGGTGACGATAGATTCCAATATTCTGGATGCTGTTGGTGTATACAGGCAACAGGAAGACATTGTCCTGGAGATGTACTGTAAGGATGCATATGGCTATGAACTGAGCCTGGAAGAGAATCAGCTGGTGGTATCTTTTGTGCCGCTTAGAAGCCAGTATCAGATCGTATCTGTAATTTATGTTCCGTTAAAAGACAGAGAGAGACTTGTCAATCAGGACATGCAGGAACTGGACAAAATAGCCGGAGCGTATGGAATGAAGGTCTATAAGACCTGGCAGATGCAGACAGAGTACTCACAGCAGCAGGTCGTTGATTTTGCAAATCAGATACATGCAGATATGCTGCTTGGCATTGGCGTGGAGGAAGGTGCCGGGCAGGACAGGATCGAGACATTGTGCAATGCAGGATATTTTATCCCGGATTTTGGAGGGGTTGACCTTGCAGCTGTTATGACAGACAGTATGAACCGTGTATACAGCGCTTTGGAAATTCAGGTGATGGATGCAGGAGAGGAATATACGTTGATACATGATGCATCCGTTCCGGCGGCAATGACCTTCTATTATACGAAGCAGGCGGCAACAGGCAGACCTGAGACAGAATATGATATGAACAGAAAGCTTATCAACGCACTGACAGATATGTATAAGCAGGTCTTGTCAACGTATTTTACTTCAGAATAATAGGTGGCAGTTTGTACATATTAGAAATGAGGATGAAAATGAAGGCAGATAGAATTATTTTTGCGACAGGTAATGAAGGGAAGATGAAAGAGATCAGGATGATCCTTGCAGATATGAAGCTTCCAATCCAATCCATGAAAGAAGCAGATATTCATATAGATATAGAAGAAAACGGACAGTCTTTTGAAGAAAATGCACTGATCAAGGCAAGAGCAGTTGCGACAGCAGCGCAGCAAAAAGGCATTCAGGCTGTAGTTCTTGCGGATGATTCAGGGCTTGAGATTGATTATCTGAATAAAGAGCCGGGAATTTATTCTGCAAGATATATGGGAGAAGACACATCCTATCATATTAAGAATGCGAACCTGATCGAAAGACTTGATGGTGTGGAAGATGAGAAGAGGACTGCGCGCTTTGTCTGTGTGATAGCGGCAGTATGCCCGGATGGAAGCGAGCATGTCACCAGAGGTACGATAGAGGGCAGAATCGGATATGAGGAGAAAGGCGAGAACGGATTCGGATATGATCCGATCTTCTATGTGCCTGAGTATCATTGCTATTCTGCAGAGCTTGCACCGGAGGAAAAGAATAAAATCAGTCATCGTGGCAAAGCATTGGAAGAAATGAAGACTGTACTGATGAAAGAGATGTAAAAAGGGACATAGTGTGACCGCCAAAGTTTGCAGGTTACAGAAAGGCATGGTCATTAATATGAAAATATTGATCGTGAGCGATACACATCATAGAAATGAGAATTATTTAAAAGTATTGCAGAAGGTCGGCAAGGTGGATATGGTGATCCACCTTGGAGATGTAGAAGGCAGTGAATATACGATTCAGGAGGCAGCAGGCTGCCCCGTTGAGATGGTTTGCGGCAATAATGATTTTTTTTCTGAACTTCCTTCAGAAAAGACTTTACAAATAGGTAAGTATCGTGTTATGATAACACACGGTCATCGATATTACATAGGAATGGGTAATGAAATGCTGAAACAGGAAGCCATTGCACATGGCGCCGATATCGTGATGTATGGACATACCCACAGGCCGGTAATAGAGATAGACAGTGACATCATAGCAATCAATCCGGGAAGTCTTTCTTTTCCGAGACAGGAGAATCGCAAACCTTCCTATATAATAATGGAGATTGACGATGCTGGTGATGCTCATTTCACTCTCAATTATCTCGATTAAAACTTTTTGAAAAATAAAATAAAAAAAGTGTTGACAATTGAGATGAACTAATATATAATAACTTTTGTCGCTGTGAGAGACAAGGAAATGTAAGCAAGACAAAGTTCTTGATTTTACATAGACCGGGGTGTGGCTCAGCTTGGCTAGAGCGCCTGCTTTGGGAGCAGGAGGTCGCAGGTTCGAATCCTGTCACCCCGATTCAAAATCAAACAGCAACCGTACATGCGGGTGTAGTTCAATGGTAGAACACCAGCCTTCCAAGCTGGATACGTGGGTTCGATTCCCATCACCCGCTCTGCAAATGAAACGATCCAACTCATTTGCACATACCTAGTGTATGAAATGTGTTCGTAGCTCAGCTGGATAGAGCAACGGCCTTCTAAGCCGTGGGTCGGGGGTTCGAATCCCTTCGAGCACGTTGAGATTGAGTTTTGCCTTATCTCACATGGTGGGTATAGCGCAGTTGGTTAGCGCGTCAGATTGTGGCTCTGAAGGCCCAGGGTTCGAATCCCTGTACCCACCCTATTGGGCTATCGCCAAGCGGTAAGGCACAGGATTTTGATTCCTGCACTCGCTGGTTCGAATCCAGCTAGCCCAGTTAGATTTTCTACAACGAGCGCAGTTAACAAATATAATAAAGATATGGGATATTAGCTCAGTCGGTAGAGCACTTGACTTTTAATCAAGTTGTCCCGGGTTCGAATCCCGGATGTCTCACTAAGGTAAAGACATCAGAAACGCTGTAAAATCAACGGTTCTGATGTCTTTTGTTTATCTGATGACATCTTCTTTTTCTTCCATTACATGATTATAAACATCAATGACAACTTTCTCTCCTGTCTGAGTCCTCTGTCAGACTTTGTTTCATTTTCAATCAGAGGGTCATTTACAACAAAATGTATATAAATTATTGCTATAGAATATTCTTATTGGTACAGCGTTTGCAGGGAATCCAAATCGTTTTATCAACTTCTTTGTAATCAATACTTATAGCATTTTTCATTCCGCTACAATATGGATTAGTATTCACTCTAAGATACTTCATGGCAATAAAAAAGCAGATAGCGGGAATCGAACCCGTCTCTCCAGCTTGGGAAGCTAGCGTTCTACCGATGAACTATATCTGCATGTTTACATAAAAATATGAAGTTAATACTATTATAATCTCTGGTTATAGAAATGCAAGTCATTTCATATAGAAAAGTGCAATAAAAAGTGTTGCACTTTTTTGTGCGTTATGCTATCATGTATCACAGTGACGCACAAATGTCTTTGAGCGAGAAACAAGAAATGAGAGGTACGAAAGTTTTATGGAGGGGACGAACGTATATTATGTCGTTAAGAAAGGAGCATTGCCGGAAGTACTGCTTAAGGTAGTCGAGGCAAACCGTCTGATTGATACACAGAAGGCTGCATCTGTACAGGAAGCAGTGGATATGGTCGGAATCAGCAGAAGCTCTTATTATAAATATAAAGATGATATTTTCCCATTCCATGATTCAGCACAAGGAACGACGCTGACGTTATCCTGTCAGATGAATGATGAACCTGGGCTGCTGTCAGATGTACTGAAGGTAGTAGCGGAATTCAAGGCAAATATATTGACGATTCACCAGTCCATTCCCATTAACGGGATAGCATCCTTGTCTCTGAGTATTCAGATTCTGGCGGCAACGGGAGATGTATCAGAGATGATACAGGAGATGGAGAAGAAGAACGGCGTACATAGTGTGAAGGTTCTGGCGAGAGAGTGATAAATAGGGATAAGCCCTGAATATAAACAGTAGAGGAGATATGGAATGATTAAAGCAGCGATATTTGGTTACGGTACAGTCGGAAGCGGTATATATGAGGTACTTACTAGAAACAGTGCCGTGATACAGGGAAAGCTTGGAGACAGAATCGAAGTAAAATATGTTCTGGATCTGAGAGAATTTCCTGGTGATCCGGTACAGGATGTGCTGGTGCATGATGTGAATACGATTCTGGATGATGAAGAAGTATCTATTATCTGCGAGACGATGGGTGGAGAGAAGCCGGCATATGATTTCACCAGACGCGCATTAGAGCTTGGCAAGAGCGTATGTACTTCCAACAAAGAGCTGGTAGAGAAGCATGGGGCAGAGCTTTTAAAGATTGCGCAGGAGCATCATTGCAGTTATCTTTTTGAAGCAAGTGTAGGCGGCGGTATTCCTATTATCAGACCATTATGCACCTCTCTGGCACAAGAGCATATAGAATCCATTACAGGTATTCTCAATGGTACAACGAACTATATCCTGTCCAAGATGGAGAATGAGGGAGCAGATTTTGAAACAGTGCTTAAAAGAGCACAGGAGAAGGGCTACGCTGAACGTAATCCGGAAGCTGATGTATGTGGATATGATGCAGGCCGTAAGATTGCGATTCTGACATCACTGGCATATGGTAAGAATGTGGATTTCGCAGACCTGTATGTAGAGGGAATCACACAGATTACCAGGATGGATTTTGCATATGCAAAGAAGCTTGGTACTACAATTAAGTTATTTGCCAAGAGCCAGTGCATAGATGGAAAATATTATGCAATGGTAGCTCCTTTTATGGTAACTGCTGACAATCCATTATATGCAGTACAGAATGTATTCAATGCAATTCTGGTACACGGTAATATGGTAGGTGATACAATGTATTATGGAAAAGGCGCCGGTAAGCTTGCAACAGCAAGTGCAGTCGTAGCAGATGTCATTGATTGTGCAAAACATCTGGGCAAACATGTACAGGTCATCTGGGAGGAAGACAAGCTGGAGATTTCACCGATGGATGATTTCACAAGACGTTTCTTTGTAAGAGTAAAAGGAACAGACAGAGCACAGATCACAGAGAATTTCGGTGAAGTAGAATTCATAGATTCTGTAGCAGAAGAGGAAACAGGTTTCATCACTTCTGAAATGACAGAGAAAGCATATGAGGAATGTGCAAAGAAAGCGGGCAACGTAATCAATCGCATCCGTTTTGAAAATTAAGGGCTGTATGAAAAATAAGGAAAGGTAAGGTAATTGGAAAATGAAGAAAGTAGTTAAATTCGGTGGAAGCTCACTGGCAAGCGCAGAGCAGTTCAGAAAAGTAGGTGAGATCATTCATGCAGATGAGAACAGAAAGTATGTTGTTCCATCCGCACCGGGTAAACGCTATGATGGAGATACAAAGGTAACAGATATGCTTTATGGATGCTATGATCTGGCTGAGAAGGATCATGATTTCATGAAGGAAATGACACAGATCGAGAAGCGCTATCAGGAGATCATTGATGGTCTGAATCTGGATCTGGATCTTACTAAGGAATTTGACACAATTATTGATAATTTCAAGAAAAAGGCAGGAACTAACTATGCAGCCAGCCGTGGAGAGTATCTCAACGGTATTATCATGGCAAATTATCTGGGCTATGAATTCGTTGATCCAGCAGAAGCAATCCGTTTCAATGAAGCTGGTGTCTTTGATGCAGAGCTGACACAGAAATTATTGTCCAAGAGACTTGAGAATGTAGAGAGAGCTGTTATTCCAGGTTTCTACGGCGCTATGGCTGACGGCGTAGTAAAGACTTTTTCCAGAGGTGGTTCTGATATCACAGGTTCTATCGTAGCCAAGGCTGTACAGGCTGATGTATATGAGAACTGGACAGATGTATCCGGCTTTAAGATCGCAGATCCACGTATCATCAAGAATCCGGAAGGAATTGATATCATTACATACAGTGAATTGCGTGAATTGTCTTACATGGGTGCAACCGTACTTCATGAAGATGCTATTTTCCCGGT
The DNA here is from genome assembly GCA_001916965.1 of Roseburia sp. CAG:10041_57. Lineage (GTDB taxonomy): Bacteria > Bacillota > Clostridia > Lachnospirales > Lachnospiraceae > COE1. The sequence continues at coordinate 63,202 of MNTL01000051.1, read as the reverse complement.
TAGAAAAGAAGGCATCCCTATCAATATCAAGAATACCAACGCACCGGAAGATGAGGGTACATGGATCGTAGGTAACACCTGCCAGAAATCCAAGTATGTCATTACAGGTATTGCAGGTAAGAAGGGCTTTGCTTCTATTAATATAGAAAAAGACATGATGAACTCTGAGATCGGTTTTGGACGTAAGGTACTTCAGGTATTTGAAGAGTACGGTATCTCTTTTGAGCATATGCCATCCGGTATTGATACATTAAGTGTAATGGTACATCAGTCCGAATTTGAAGCAAAAGAGCAGAATGTCCTATCCGGTATCAGCAAAGCTGTTAATCCGGATCATATTGATATTCAGTCTGATCTGGCACTGATTGCAGTTGTTGGACGTGGCATGAAAGCAACCAGAGGTACAGCAGGCCGCATCTTTGCTGCACTGGCACACGCCAATGTAAATGTCAGAATGATTGATCAGGGTTCCAGTGAGTTGAACATCATTATCGGCGTATCCAATGAAGATTTCGAAGCTGCAATCAAGGCAATTTATGCTATTTTTGTAGAAATACGTCTGTAATAGAGTGTAACTATTCAGAGCCATGCAAATTGAGTCGGAATATGCTTATTTATAAGCATATTTGACACAATTTATATGGCGATGTAACCACAATAAGCAGATAACAAGTAAACTTGTTATCCAGAAAAGCTGTGAAACAGCGATTTTGCGCATGTGGTTCTGAATAGTTACAATAGAGTGGATGTACATATAAAAAAGAATTGACTTTTATATAATTTTTACTTATAATGAATAAGCGTCTTCCGGTAAGGAAGACCATGCGGATATGGCGGAATTGGCAGACGCGCCAGATTTAGGTTCTGGTGGGAGACCGTGCAGGTTCAAGTCCTGTTATCCGCAGGAGTATGTAAGGGTTTTTTATCTTGGTATAAGGTAAGAAGCCCTTTTTTGATAGTATATGACTAGTAGAAAAGAAGAAAATTCAGTCAATATATTGAATTGCCTTTACAAATATCCTAAAATATAAGTAACAGTTGTAACGAAATTTAGGCATTTGCGAACGAATGTCTAATTCTTTTTGCAAAGGTACGTGTTATACTGTGATACAGACTAAAGAAAAATGGGTGGCGAAGCAACCACATCATAGAATAGTAGAAAGAGGAGTTGTATTGTGGAGAACATAATTCAGATTTTCAAAGATGATGTGCGGGGACTTGGCAAGAATATTCTTGCATTGGTAATTGCATTAGGGTTATGCGTGATTCCGTCCCTGTATGCGTGGTTCAATATTTATTCCAACTGGGATCCTTATGCGAATACAGGTAACGTATCCATAGCAGTGGCATCCAGCGATGCAGGCTATACGAAGGATGATGGAACCTATGTGAATATGGGTGATGCAGTCATAGAACAGCTGGAGGAGAATGATAAGCTGGGCTGGACTTTCCCAGCAACACCTCAGGATGCAATTGATGGCGTGTACAGTGGCGAGTACTATGCGGCTTTGATCATGGAAGAAGATTTCAGCCAGAGTATGTATGACTGTCTTGCCAACGGCATGGAGCACCCTAAGATTTTATATTATGAGAATGAGAAAAAGAATGCAATTGCAGTAAAGATCACGGATTCTGGAACATCTTCACTGCAACAGAGCATTAATCAGGAATTTACAGAAGTAGTGGTAACGACATTGGCTGAGAATCTGGATACGATTGCAGGCGATGATGACGGAAGCCTGTATAATCAGCTGCTGACACAGCTTAATTCTGTAAATGATAATCTGTTAAGCTATAATGCGTTATTGTCATCTTTCATAGAATGTAACACCTCTTTGTCAGATACAGTACTGGATATGAAGACGGTAGTCTCTAAGCTGACCTCGACTATGAACAGCATTAACAGCACAGCCAATACTGCAAAAAGTGAGGCGAAAGCAGCTGCTGATAAATTACAGTCCGGTGTAAATACAGCATCTAATGTAGCGAATACAGCAATTGGTGTGAAGTTGAATAAAATGGCAGTGGCAGTGACAGCGGCGAACAATGCTGTCAATGTTGCACAGCAGCAGCTGGCGAAGAACGAGAATCCCACACTGATTGCAGACAGCCTCAATTCAACAGCTTCCAATATGAGCACGATATCTTCTACTGCACTGGATATAGCAAATGATCTGGAGCAGTATAAGGGAAATGGCGTAGACGATCAGATTGTCAACCTACAGGATCGTCTCAAGAATATGTCTACCAGAGCATCAGCAGCCAAAGAAGCAGCATCCAAGGCTGCCAATACTTCCAAGAAGGTAGAATTGACAGCAGGTGCGATTGCAGATGCCAATCGTCAGATCATCAGTGCCGGAATTGATCAGGCAGTAGCGCAGATTCCTTCTCTGAATCAGGAGATCTATGGAGATCTGAGCTCCAAGGTACAGCAGGCAGCGGGAAGCGTGAACAGTTCTATTGACCGTACCATTAATGCCCTGCCTTCAGAACAGAGCGTAGATGTCAGTGGCATGGGAGATGTGCTGGATGGTATCAGTGCATCACTGTTAGCAGGAAATGACGCTTTGGCAGGAACACAGACAATACTTAGCAATGCAACAAATAAGCTCACCAATATCATTACACAGCTGGAGAGTGTCAGTGATGGTGAACAGTATCAGAAGCTTATGGAGATCATGGAGAATGATCCATCCCTTTACGGAGAATTCCTTTCTCAGCCGGTAACGGTAACAACACAGCCAGTCTATGAGACAACCAACTATGGCTCCGCAGTAACACCATTCTATACAACACTTGCCCTGTGGGTAGGTGCGATTATCCTGGTATCCCTGATGAAGGTAAAAGTAGTACCTAAGGGGTCTTATCAGAATGCAAAGGATTATGAGCTTTTCTTTGGAAGATATATTCTGTTCTTCTTATTAGGACAGCTGCAGTCTCTGATATGCGTTTATGGAGATCTGAACCTGCTCGGCGTACAGTGCCATGAACCGGGTAAGCTGTATCTGATCGGTGCAGTGACCAGCTTTACTTTTACCCTGATGATTTATACGCTGACCATTTCCTTTGGTGATATTGGTAAGGCGTTTGCCGTTGTTATCATGGTTATTCAGATTGCAGGTTCCAGTGGTACATACCCGATAGAGCTTCTGCCGGATATATTCCAGGCAATTTATCGTTACTTCCCATTCCCATATGCAATCAATGCCATGCGTGAAACAATCAGCGGCATGTATGAGAATGATTACAGCATATATATGGGTCAGCTGATGATCTTTGCAGTGGCTTCACTGGTAGTAGGGTTAGTTATCCGTAAGCCTTTTATGAAAGTCAACCATTTCATTGAGGAACGTATGGAAGATACACAATTGATGTAAAGGAAATGGCGGTGATAGAATATGCAGGATACAAAAGAACAATCATTTGAAAAAATCATGGAGTATGAGAAGAAAATCCATGAGAAGAATCAACAGAGAATCAAAATTGGAATCAGACTGGTTATCATTATTCCCCTTATATTCCTGACTGTTATGTTCAAGCTCGACAGCTCCAAGGTCGTATTTCTTGTACTTTGGATCGTGTCATTGTTTGCCATTTCCCTATATCTGATCGTTGTGGAGTATATGGATTATCAGATGCAGGAGAAGTTAAAAGAACTGGGAATTAAGGACGAGGATGCAGATATCAAGAGACTGATAGACGATAATCTTGTTGTGGAGAAAGTCATTGAAAGCACCGGTCTTCTTGAGGATAAGCAGGCGCAGGATGTAGAAGAGAAGATTGTGCGAAAGCCGGAAGTAGTAGAAGAGGCGATTGTGCGAAAGCCCAAGATACATGAAGTAGTAGAAGAGGCAATAGTACATGAAGAGCCGGTAGTGGAGCAGCATCACACAGATGAACTCACACAGGCAGAGGAAGAACTGGTGGAAAGCATCCGAAAGTATGTAGCGACTCTGGGCAGACAGGCAGCAGCAACTCCTGTGATTGATGATGTGCAGCGCAAAGATGCGCAGGATTATGCAGCAATGCGCAAGGCAAGAGCAGCGTCAAGGCGTCCAAAATCCCAGGATGAAGTGAGAGACTAAGAGGAGAAGCAGAAATGAAGAATATATGTCAGATTTTTATTACGGATTTTAAACGGATCAAGACCAATGTAGTAGCTGTTGTTATTATGCTTGGTCTGATCATACTGCCCTCCTTGTATGCGTGGTTCAATATCCTGTCGAACTGGGACCCATATGGAGAGGCATCAACATCCAAGATCAAGGTTGCTGTTGCATCCGATGATGAAGGTGTAGATATAGAAGGTACATATTTTAACATGGGTGATAAGGTGATCTCTGCGCTGGAAGCCAATACGACTATCGGATGGGTCTTTACAGATACGACACAGGAAGCCATTGATGGTGTATACAGTGGAGACTATTACGCAGCTCTGATTATGCCGGATGATTTTACTTCTGATCTGGTAAGCTTCCTGTCAGATGATGTGCAGCATCCAGAGATCATTTACTATGAGAATGAGAAGAAGAATGCCATTGCGCCTAAGATCACGGCAAAAGCCAAAACTGCGGTGCAGCAGCAGGTTAATGCGACTTTTGTTAGTACTTTGGCGGAAGTGTTGACCACAGCAGCAGATACACTGATGGATACGTCAGGCTTACAGGCAATGGGAGTAACGAATGCGGATTCTCTGGTAGACGTACTGATTGACAAACTCAACAGTGCAATTACAGAGCTGAATACCTATGAGGCATTGGTGGATTCTTTCCTGGTTGTGACAGATTCTGTCACAGCAACTGCTGAAACAGCGCAGAATTCCACGACAGCAGATGATGCGATCAGCTCAGGGCAAAGTGCCATTTCCCAGGCGCAGGGTGCGTTGAATACAGGACTGGCTTCTTATCTGAGTATATCCAAGTCTCTGGCAGCAAGTCTTAGCAGTGTCAGAAGCTTGCTGAACAGTGTATCAGAGAGCTATACACAGATGCAGGATGATATGGCAGCATTCAATGACAGTCTGGTCGTAATGGGTGTGAATCTGCATCAGACGAGAGATCTGATCACAGATATGAAGGATAATCTGCAGGAATCTGTGAATACTTTAACAGACTTAAAAGAAGGCGACAGCTATCAGATGTTAATGGAGCTGTTGAGCACAGATCCTGATGCAATCGGTGGCTTTATGGCTTCTCCTGTTGAGATAGAGACTGAGCATGTATATCAGATCGAGAATTATGGTTCTGCCATGTCGCCCTTCTATTCAGTGCTTGCTCTTTGGGTAGGCGCATTGATTCTGGTAGCAATCGTACATGTGAAGGTGCATCCGATTGAAGGAATGACAGATGTGAAGCCAGTGGAGACTTATGTGGGAAGATATGTGTTTTTCTTCCTGATTGGACAGTTACAGACTTTACTTACTGTGCTGGGTGATCTCTATTATGTAGGAATCCAGTGTCTGTATCCGTTCAAGTTCTGGCTGGCAGCAGCTACGGCAAGCTTCGTATTTACCCTGTTCATTTACTCTCTGACAGTTGCCTTTGGTAACGTCGGTGAGGCACTGGCAATTGTTGTCATGGTTATTCAGGTAGCGGGTGCAGGCGGCACATTCCCGATGGAAGTATTACCTCAGATTTATCAGGATCTTTATAAGTATCTGCCGTTCCCATATGCAATGAATGCGCTCCGTGAGACAGTCGGTGGATTATATGAGAATTATTATTGGGATTGCATCAGACACTTATTGCTCTACATTCCTGTTTCTGTTATCATAGGATTAGTATGCGGTAAACCGTTTGAGAAACTGAATCACAAGATTGAAGAGAATAAGGAAGATTCAGGGGTTATGCTGTAATCCATGATGGGAGGACACGAAATTGGCAAAACTGTATTTTTATTATGGAGCAATGAACAGCTCTAAGACAGCCAATGCATTGATGACACATTTTAACTATGAAGAAGTAGGACAGAAGGCTTTGCTGTGCAAGACAGAAGCAGATACGAGGGATGGAGCACGCAAGATACGTTCCAGAATCGGACTGGAAATGGAATGTATTCTGTTAAAAGAGCTGGAACTGATGACGGAGGAACAGATTCGTGCATATGACTGCATTATCGTAGATGAAGTACAGTTTGCGACCAAAGAACAGATAGATTTCCTGTCAGATATTGTGGATTTTATGGAGGTTCCTGTAGTCTGTTATGGACTCAGGGCAGATTTCCAGAATAATCTGTTTGAAGGAAGCCAGAGACTGATAGCCATAGCTGATACGATCAGCGAGGTTAAGACAGTCTGCTGGTGTGGTAAGAAGGCTACCTGCAATGCCAGATATAATAAGCAGGGCATTGTAAGAGATGGAGAACAGGTATTTCTTGGGGCAAATGACAGCTATGTGGCATTATGCCGTAAGCATTTCAAGCTTGGTATGTTAGGACCTAACATAGAGATTGACGTGGAGGAATAGGGTATATACATTACCTATTCAAAGACACGGCTGCTCATATTGGAGTTATGGTAGGCAGGGTCACTTGTGACATCCTGATCGAACCATTCAGGAGCCAGAAATGCATTGGCAGTGTCGATATCGGGAAATTCCACTTCTGCCATGATAAGTGGGGCAAAAGGCGGTGCAAAGACATCCAGTTCAATGACAAGCTTCATGTCAGTCAGAGGAACATAATCCTCTGTAAATTGCGGTGTCTCAATGGGAATCACATAGCGCTTTTTGGAAATGATGTTTCCATCGGCTTTTGCCAAAAGATGCTGATAAGAGGTCTCATCCAGAGGAAGATTGTACTCTTCTCTTGCCATAAGCCCTTTACCCTTATAAGTCATGTAGTAGTGGTCATCCTCTTTGCGGACTCTGACAACCGGGCTGGTGTTAAGATAAGCCTGTTCGATGACATGACAGGGATAGGATTCCAGGTCAGCCGGAAGTTCTTTCAAAGTAAATTTACGTTCTATTTCCATGGGTGTACGTCCTTTCTGAATTTTATAAGTGTAGTAACAGTATAGCACTTTTATAAATGATATAAAAGATGCACCGCTTGCATATATTCCTGTATTTGAAAAAATGTAGTAAATGGTGTATAAATATATCAGGTACGATAATTTAAGGAAAGGGATGTGTAATGTGAAGAAAGCAGCGGTATTTTTTGGAACGGGATATGAGGAAATAGAAGCTCTTACAGTGGTGGATCTTTTAAGGAGAGCCGGCATTGAAGTTACCTGTGTAGCCATAGATGGACAAAAGCAGGTCATGGGAGCCCATCATATTAATGTAGATATGGACGCAGCGATAGAGGGGCTGGACTTTGACAGCTTTGATATTCTGGTGTGTCCGGGTGGAATGCCAGGAACGAAGAATCTGGAAGCGTGTAAGGCACTGACAGATCAGCTCAAGCGCTTTTATGAAAGCGGCAGGCTGATTGGTGCCATCTGTGCAGCACCACAGATCTTTGGACATCTGGGATTTTTGAAGAATAGGAAAGCATGTATCTATCCGGGAATGGAAGCAGAACTGATTGGAGCAGAAGTGACCTATGATCCGGTTGTGCAGTCAGACAATGTAATTACCAGCCGTGGCATGGGTACAGCGATTGCCTTTGGATTACAGATTATTGCCAATCTGCTCGATCAGAAGAGTGCAGATGAGCTGGCAGCCAAAATTGTATACAGATAATTACCATATAGCATCTTATGGACAGATATTGTGTCAAATTCTGACAATATTTCCATAAGGTGCTATAATTTATTAAAATCCTTATAATGACAGAACCTGTGTTATTGTCATAGAAGTAAGCGGAATTGAGGTAGGGCTTATCATTAACAGTATTGCACAGAATATCCCTGACAACCTGGTGGGGGATGAACTGAGACTTACGCAGATTCTGAATACTATGATGCCCTGCTGGACCAAAGAGCCTACAAAGACAGAATACCAAAGGAAGAAGCACTGGAATGGATGGCAGATGGTGCAGGCAAATACTTTGATCATGACATCATACAGGTATTTTTAAAGATTCATCGTAATTTTATTTATGATGCAGATGCAGTCAAAAAATACCACTTATAAAAAAATCATGTCCGTAAATACTAGGATTAAGATAAGTGATACACAAACACTTATCTTTGAAGATAGATAGCAGAAAACGAATAGTATTTATGGAGGTAACAGATATGTCATCACAGAGTAGATCAAACAGAGTAGAAGTTCCTGAAGCAAAAGCAGCTATGGATAAGTTCAAAACTGAGGTCGCTTCAGAATTAGGCGTAAACTTAAAGGAAGGCTATAACGGAGATTTAACATCCCGTGAAGCAGGTTCCATTGGTGGCGAAATGGTCAGAAGAATGGTCAAGAGCTACGAGGAATCCATTAAATAAGTAAAAAGACACAAAAGGGCGGCTGTCAGCTATGACAACCGCTCTTTTATAATTGCATGCTCTAACAGGAATTCTTTCCAGACACTATAGTACTGTGCTTTGATATGCACCTGATCCCATGTATAATCTGAAATCAAAGCACCATCCTTGCACAGAGTGCTGTCATTGATATCAATATAGAAGATATCCTTCTGATTTGCCAGTGTAGCAATCAGCCTGTTACGTTCCTGAATATTTTCATTGGTAATGTTTTGTTCCTGATCGGATTTTTCTTTGGTTACAAAAAGATTGCCTTCTATGAAGATCAATGCGTCAGGCTGTAGCTGACGGATATCCATAATAACGTCACGATAGCGCTTGAAGAAGGATTGTGCTGTGCCGGTTCCACATTCATTGATACCGACCATAAAGTATATTTTGCCAAACTGATGGGTGCTCAGAACATCTTTAATAGATGTTTTTTTATTTTTATAGGTAATCTTTGGTTTGTCAAAATCATACACGGTCAGAGAAGTCTTGCACAGGAATGTGGCATTCTTGATGCCCGCATATTCACTGATACCCACGGTTCTGGAATCTCCGATGAATACTGCATCAGAGAAGTAATCTTCCGTAGCAGTGGTAAAGGTAAGCGGCTGTGCTGTCTGTGCGGCTGCCTGCCGGACTTTTTCCTGATTATATCTGTTGATTGCTTCATTGATATCCTGACCACGTTTCTGCAAAATGGCTTCGTAGTAGTCGTGGGATACGTGAGGCACAGTGACAGATGTACTTGCTTCCACGTCAGAAGTGCCTGCACTATCAGCCATCCACATCTCCATCTGTTTGCCAAGATCAGTAAGGAGTCCATCGTGGATTCCCTGCATGGCAGTGACTAGAGTAGGACGACCGGGTGTAATAGGTTCTTCATTATGATAATGAGTCTGATTCCAGTATAAGCCAAGCAACGTAAAGAGAAGGCTGGAGATCAGAATCGAGAAAGTCAGCAGATAAGGGCTGTCATGTTTCATGTCTGTACCTCCTAAAATCTAAAATACAGGAAGGGATTGTTCATGCCGATAGCAAGGTAATATACAGAATACCAGAATATAATAAGGGCAATGACAATACCTCCAAGCTTGTTTTTGAATCGATGATACAGTTTCTCAGGTCCTGCTGTACAGAACAGGATGCAGCATATCAGCAGGACACCATAATCTGTCAAATATTTCACAAAGTCATACGAATTTAAAGTATGCCCCATACCAAAGAAGGGGAACATGCGTGCCAGATACATGGCAAGCTGATTGAAATCCGAGATGGCAAATATAGTCCAGCTTACAAGAATATACAGTATCATATAAATATGGGAAAAAATATGCGCTGCAATGGATTTGTGGTTCAGAACCGGCAGCAGCAGATTTTTCTCCAGAATCTCAAGTAAAAAGATGAACACACCCCATAAAATGAAATTCCATGCTGCTCCATGCCAGAATCCGGTCAAAAGCCATACGATTCCCAGATTAACTATAGTACGGATGCGTCCCTTGCGGTTGCCTCCCAGGGGGATATAGACATATTCACGAAACCAGGCGCCAAGGGTAATGTGCCAGCGTCTCCAGAAATCGGTAACGCTTCTGGACAGATAAGGGTGATGGAAGTTCTCAGGTATTGTGAAACCAAGCATTTTACCAAGTCCGATAGCCATAAGAGAGTAGCCACAGAAATCAAAGTACAGCTGCATGGAGTAGGCAAGGGAGCCAAGCCACGCCAGCGGAGTAGAGATACTTTCAAAACCAATGGTACACACTTCGTTCCAGAGAGTACCGACACGGTTTGCCAGTAATACCTTGAAACCAAGACCGAGGATGAAGGTCTTTAATCCATCGTCCAGATTATGAATCGTAATCGTGCGTTCATGCAGTTCCCTGCGAATATCAGAATAGACCACGATCGGACCTGCAATCAGCTGGGGAAACATGCATAAGTACGCACCCAGGGAGATAACAGAATGGTCAGCCTTCACTTTGCCGCGATAGACATCTATGATATAGGATACAATCTGGAAAGTATAGAAACTGATGCCAAGAGGCAGTGTCAGTTCCAACAGCTTCAACTGCGTACCGCTGTGACATAATTTCAGTACACCATTGATATTTTCCAGAAAGAAATTCGTATATTTAAAGAAAAACAGTAATCCGAAGTTATAGAGAAGACCTGTTATGAGCCATAGCCTTTTGCCGGATAGGCGCTCTGATCTGTCTATGAAAAGTCCGATACCGAGATTGACCAGAACGGAGCAGATGATAAGACACAGATAGAGTGGTTCGCCGATTCCATAAAACACCAGACTGCCTGTAAAAAGCAGCCCATTACGATATTTAGCAGGTGAACAATAATATAGAACTAGAAAAATCGGTAAAAACGCAAAAAGAAAAGTCAGACTGCTGAATACCATGGAATTCTCCCCCACACTTGATGTAATGCTTTACAAAAAATCAACAGATTATGTAATCTGTTTGATATCTATTATAGCAGAAATAAAGTGAAAATTCTACACAATTTTCGCAATATTTAAAACAATGATTACAACAATATATGAGATAATATATTGCATTAGAAGAGGTATCCGTGTAATATCAGAAATAGAAAATCTGTAACTATTCAGAGCCATGCAAATTGAGTCAGAAATATGGCGAAGTAACCACAATAAGCAGATAACAAGTAAACTTGTTATCCAGATAAGCATCGAAGATGCGGTTTTGCGCATGGGGTTCTGAATAGTTACGAAAATCTAAAACGTAAGGTAGCATATGAAGATGAATAAAAGCAGATGGATGATAGCAATACTGCTGGCGGCGTGTGTACTGTCAGTCAGTGGATGTAAAGATAAGAAAGAGCAGGCAGATGCAACTAAAATCGTTCTGACGACAGGCTTTGGACAGGATGAGGTCTTTCGGATTGACAGGCTATCCTGCACTCTCCCGGAGATCATGGTGTATCTGACCAATATGAAGAACCAGTATGAATCCGTATATGGCGACAGAATATGGGAAGCTTCCTATGAAGGGGAGACACTGGAAGATAATATAAAAGAGACAGTGCTGGCAAGAGTGGCGAAGATCAAGGCAATGAATCTTCTGGCACAGCAGAAAGAAATTGCGCTGGATGGAGAAGAACTGGATAAGACGGCACGGGCAGCAGCACAGTATTATGAATCGTTGTCTTCAGGAGAGGTAGAAGTACTTGGAGTCGATCAGGAGCTGATACAGCAGATGTATGAAGAATATGCCCTGGCTGGCAAGGTCTATGAATACCTGATTGCCGACATCAACCCGGAGATCAGTGATGATGAGGCAAGGACTATCACTGTGCAGGATATTCTGATCAAGACCTATTCCCTCAATGAGAATGGAGAGAGAGTTCCCTACAGTACACAGGCGAAGCAGGAGGCTTACCAGAGGGCGCAGGAGGCGTGCAGCCGCGCCAGGGCAGGAGAGGATTTCTCATCACTGATAGCAGAATATAATGAAGATGAGAATTCCACGTATTCTTTTGGAAAAGGCACCTATGATGATACTTTTGAAGAGGCTGCATTTAATTTGGGAACAGATGAGATCAGCAATGTAGTAGAAACAGTCTATGGATATCATATTATCAAATGCATCAGTACCTTTGACCGGGATGAGACAGACCGTAATAAAGTGAAGATCGTGGAACAGCGGCGTAAGGAAGTATTCGAAGAGCAGTATTCAGCTTTCGTGGAAGGCCTTACCAGAAATATGAATACGAAATTATGGGCACAGGTTGGATTTCCAGAGGATGAAGAAGTCACTACGAACACTTTTTTTGAAGTATATAAGAGTTATTTCTAAAGAAATTATAAACCATTTATTAATTATTAGCACTCAACATGTTTGAGTGCTGATTTTATCTTGACTTTTAATTTTAGAGGGATTACACTATATCATAATTAAGAAAAACTTTTGGAAAGGGACGTGATTTTACATGGCTGAGAAGCATGGCAGTTTATCAATCAACAGTGACAATATTTTTCCGATTATTAAGAAGTGGTTATATTCAGACCACGATATATTCTACAGAGAATTAATATCCAATGGATGTGATGCCATTACCAAGTTAAAGAAACTGGAAATGATGGGTGAATATACTTCCCCTGAAAATGCAAAAAATGACATCCGTGTCATTATTGACCCTGAGAAGAAGACTCTGAAATTCATTGATACAGGTCTTGGCATGACCGCAGAGGAAGTAGAAGAATACATTAACCAGATTGCTTTCTCCGGTGCAACAGATTTCATTGAGAAATATAAGGACAAGGCAAATGACGATCAGATCATCGGTCATTTCGGTTTAGGTTTCTATTCTGCATTTATGGTAGCTGACGCAGTACACATCGATACACTTTCCTATAAAGAAGGTGCAGCACCTGTACACTGGGAATGTGACGGCGGTACAGAGTTCGATATGAAGGAAGGAGACAGAACAGTAGTAGGTACTGAGATCACTCTGTTCCTGAACGAAGACTGTCTGGAGTTCTGCAACGAATACAAGGCTAGGGAAGTCATCCAGAAGTACTGCTCTTTCATGCCATATCCTATTTATCTGGAGAAGGCTAATGCGCCTGAGGAATTTGAGACAATCAATCCTGAAGACAAGAAGGATGACGATGTTGTTGTAGAGACAGTAGAAGAAGATAAGCCTGGTAAGGAAGAAGGCTCTACTGAGAAAGTAACCAAGCTCAAGATCAAGAAGAGACCGGTTGCCTTAAATGATACACATCCTCTTTGGACCAAGCATCCGAATGAATGCACCAAGGAAGAGTATGTTGACTTCTACCGTAAGGTATTTAAAGACTATAAGGAGCCTCTGTTCTGGATTCATCTGAATATGGATTATCCTTTCAATATGAAAGGTATTCTGTACTTCCCTAAGATCAACATGGAATATGAATCTATCGAAGGTACGATTAAGTTATACAACAACCAGGTATTTATCGCAGATAACATCAAGGAAGTCATTCCTGAATTCCTGTTACTGTTAAAGGGTGTTATTGACTGTCCGGACCTGCCACTGAATGTATCCAGAAGTGCACTGCAGAATGATGGCTTTGTAAATAAGATCCGTGAGTACATTACCAAGAAGGTAGCTGACAAGCTCTCCGGTATGTGCAAGACAGATAAAGAGAATTATGAGAAATACTGGGATGATATCAGCCCATTCATCAAATTCGGCTGCTTAAAGGATGATAAGTTCTGTGAGAAGATGACAGACTATATCCTGTTCAAGAACCTGGATGGCGAGTACATGACTCTGCCTGAGTGCCTTGAAGTAAAGAAGGTAGATTCGGATGAGGAAGAGAATAAGGATCAGGCTACAGATGCCGAGACCGGTGAGAAGGTAGAGGCAGAAGTTGTTGATGAGAATAAGGATGACGAGCAGGTAGATATTCCTACTGAGGACAGCGAGACCAAGGAGAAGATTATTTACTATGTAACAGACTTGGTACAGCAGAGCCAGTATGTGAATATGTTTAAGAAAGCCAAGATGGATGCAGTCGTTCTTCCTGACAGAATCGACCAGCCATTTGTATCACAGCTGGAAGCTAAGAATCAGGGTATTAAGTTCGCAAGAATTGATGCTGACCTGACAGAGACCTTCAAGACCAAGAATTCCAAGAAAGTAGAAGAAGAACTGGCTAAGAAGAGCGAAGAAATCTCCGCACTGTTCAAGAAGGCAATCAAGAAAGACAATATTACTGTTAAGGTTGAGAAGCTGAAGAATAAGGATATCTCATCCATGATCACTGTATCTGAGGAAGCCCGCAGAATGCAGGATATGATGAAGATGTATGCAATGAACGGTATGGATATGGGCATGAACAAGGAAGGCGAGACGCTGATACTGAATGCCAATAACAAGCTGGTAGAATATGTTCTGGAGCATCAGGACGGTGAGAATGTCGGACTGATCTGTGAACAGCTCTACGATCTGGCACTGTTACAGCAGGCTCCTTTACAGCCGGATGCCATGACGAAGTTCATTGCCAGAAGCAATAAGATTATGATGCTGCTTGCGCAGTAAGTAATTGTATGGAAAATTTTGTATTTATAATGGAATTGATCGGAACGGTGGCTTTTGCAGTGTCAGGAGCCATAACCGGCATGGAAAAGAAGATGGATATATTCGGGGTAGCCATATTAGGGCTGACCACGGCAGTAGGTGGTGGAATTATCCGTGATATGTTAATCGGAAATACACCACCACAGACTTTCCAGGACCCAGTCTATGCAGTGATATCTATTGTAACGGCAATTATCGTATTCTATCTGGCAGGAAGAAGAAAGAACAGCATGAGTCCTCATTTGTGGGATATACTGCTTCTTGTCATGGATACGCTTGGATTGGGAATTTTTACAGTAGTAGGAATCAGTACCGCACGTCAGGCTGTGCCTGAGAGCGGTCAGTTCCTGCTGATCTTTGTCGGTGTGATCACCGGTGTAGGCGGCGGTGTGCTAAGAGATATGATGGCTGGAAATATGCCATATATTTTCGTAAAACATATTTATGCCTGTGCCTCCCTGGCAGGAGCAGTCATATGTGCCTGTAGCTGGGAATATATGGGAATGAAGAATGCCATGATAACAGGTATGATTATTGTAGTAGTGATTCGTTTCCTGGCGGCATATTACAGATGGAATCTGCCAAAGGCTTCTATCGGAGAATAAGAGAATAGAAGAATAAGAAATCCCCTTACTACAGCTGATATATAACAGGTTGTAGTAAGGGGGTTATTATGCTTCTTTTTTGTGTTTGATCACGTAGAACTGTGTAAAACGATCCCGGTCAATCAACCAGGCTTTATCGTCTTTCTTGTTTGTTGCCTGACACAGTGTTGTGTAGATGCCAAGGGTTGGGTTCCACAGGTAGTCCTTTTCTTCATAGATCCCTGTCAGAAGCTTCCTGTCCACCAGACCCGTAAATCCCAATTCTTTCACCGGTTCCAGTCCTAACTGGAAAGCCAGTCTCGGGTTATAGGTGGAAATCACTACACCCTCTTCAAAAATGTTACGTATCATAACATTTTCAAAACAATCCTTTACAATTCCTACCATACGTATCTCGCTTGCTCTTGTCAGCAGTGGATCGCGCATATCTGTCTGTAACAGATATCTGCCATCATCAGTCGGAAAAGTAAAGTTCTCATCCGCAATTGTGGAATACAGAATAAATCTGCCATATCCCAGGTAAACAGCTTCGTAGTCTTTGCCTGCATAAGTAGCGTACAGACCGCTGCGGTATTCTCCGGTGGTCGTACCTTCGTATTCAAAGCTCTCCCTCATATAGTGGTCTCCCTTATGTAAAATCAATATAGGTTGTGTTTTTAGCATGACTGCTATGCATTTAATAGTAGTATAAGAGAGCCAAAATAACAAGTGGAAAATGTTAAGAATATGTTACGCAACACGCAATTGTATCAGCTGATTTAACAATTGCATAAATTGTATATAGGGTTCTGAAACGACCTTAAATTAATCAGATTGCTTGATAGGGAAATCAGTGTTAAAATAACAGATAGTAAATCAAAGTAGAGGAGAGCAGAAACCATGCCAATGACAGTAGAAGAGATTCTGGCAAGAGCCAAAGAAGCAGGAGCCTCTGATGTACATATTACAGTAGGTATCCCTCCTAAGATGAGAGTGAATGGAGATTTGCTCACAATGGAAGGAGACAGACTGATGCCTGCTGATACGCTGGAGATCGCAGCTCAGGTAATGAACGAGAAGCAACAGCAGAGATTTGAAGAAAATGGAGAATGCGATATGTCTTTTGCCATAGCAGGGCAGGGACGATACCGTGTTAATATATATAAGCAGCGTGGTTCCATAGCCATGGCATTCAGACTGGTGGATACGAAAGTTCCATCCGCAGAATCATTGGGAGTGCCGCAGTCTGTCATAGATCTGTATCAGAAGAAGAGAGGACTGGTGCTGGTCACAGGTCCTACGGGAAGTGGTAAGTCTACAACGCTGGCTTCCCTGATTGACAAGATCAATAACAACAGAGAAGCACATGTGATTACACTGGAGGACCCGATTGAGTACCTGCACAGCCATAACAGGTCTATTGTCAACCAAAGAGAGATCGGTCTGGATTCTCTGAGCTATGCACATGCACTCAGGGCAGCCTTGCGTGAAGATCCGGATGTCATTCTTGTAGGAGAAATGCGTGATTTTGAAACGATCAGCGTTGCGATTACGGCAGCAGAGACCGGACATCTTGTACTGTCTACGCTTCATACAATTGGAGCAGCCAGCACGGTAGACCGTGTCATTGATGTTTTTCCACCTCATCAACAGCAGCAGATCAGAGTACAGCTTGCCAATGTACTGGAAGCGGTAATTTCCCAGCAGCTTATTCCTACAGCAGACGGGCACGGCCGTGTGGCAGCATTTGAAGTATTACATACCAATCCGGCTGTCCGTAACCTGATACGTGAAGGTAAGACACATCAGCTTACCAGTGTGATGCAGACTAACCGTAAGGCTGGCATGATCACCATGGATGATGCTCTGTTGCAGTTGTATGCACAGCACAGCATCAGCAAGGATCAGGTATTGCAGTTTGCACAGGATCAGGAAAGCATGAAAATGAAACTGATGTAGTGCAAGTATGCATATCATTGTGAAATTAAGGAGAACATCTACAATAGGGAGGAAGGCATGAACCCTTCAGTAAGTATAATTGTTCCTGTTTATAATGCGCGCAAGACAATAGCACGCTGCATTGAGAGCATTATCAATCAGGAATTTCAGGATTTTGAATTACTGCTGGTCAATGACGGCAGTAAGGATGACTCTGGTCAGATCTGTGATTCCTACGCAGCACAGGATAAGCGTATCAGAGTCATTCATAAGGACAATTCGGGAGTATCTGACAGTAGAAACATGGCACTGGATCTGGCAAAAGGAAAATATATCCAGTTCCTTGACAGTGATGACTGGATTACAACAGATGCTACGAATCTTTTCTTCAGGGCAGCAGAAGACCATCATTGTGATATGGTCATTTCTGATTTCTACAGAGTAGTAGGGCAGAGAGTATCCCACAAGGGAGATATTGATGATGATGCAGTCATGACAAGAGAAGATTATGCTGCGCATATGATGGAGAATCCGGCAGACTTCTATTATGGTGTGCTGTGGAACAAGTTCTTTCGCAGAGAGATCATAGAGCAGTATCATCTTCGTATGGATAGCAGCATCAGCTGGTGTGAGGACTTTATGTTCAATCTGGAATATATCCGTCACGCATCCAGCTTCTATGCGCTGGGGGTTCCCATTTACTATTATGTAAAGACCAAGGGTTCCCTTGCCAGTCAGGGACTGAGTCTGACCAAGACCATTAATATGAAGAAGATGGTCTTTGCCTATTATCATAATTTCTATAAGTCTATTCTGACAGAGGAAGATTATGAGAAGAACCGGTTACAGGTATACAAATTTCTATTGGATGCTGCCAGTGATGGAATGGCATCTCTGGTTCTGCCGGGCACAAAGAAGCTTGGAGATGAAAGAACCAGTGCGTGCAGCATTGATGTGGAAGGCGATGGTATTCTTATGGATGAATATCGTGACAGGAAGCTGCTTGACAGATATCTTGAGCCGATTGCGTTAAAGAACGACTTGCAGTTACAGGATATCAGACTGGTCATGTATCTGAGCCAGCCACACAGAATCAGCAGCCGTAAGGAACTGATGGACTATACCAATATGACCAAGAATACATTGTCTGCATCCCTGCAGCGCCTGATATCCAAAGGAATTGTGAAGATAGAGGAGCTTAAAGTTCCCATACAGACGGAGATACAGGCAGCACAGCAGGATAGTGCAAAGAAGACATCCAGACGTGGAAAAACAGTAAGAAAACTTGAGATTACCCTGCTTCCGGCGGCAGATTCCATACTGAAGAGTCTGTCAGTGGCGGAGAATGATTATGAACAGGCAAGATATGCAGGCTTTACAGATGAAGAGATTGTGCAGTACGCTTACCTGAACAGTAAGATCAAGCAGAGTATCCAGAAGATTTTATAACTTAGGAAGAAAGAATAAAGGTGTTTAAAATGGAAGAAATTACAAGAGGTTATTTTACAGGGGAGCGTGCCCTTTTTCACGCAAAAGATATGAAGATCAGTGAGTCCGTATTTGCAGATGGGGAGTCACCACTGAAAGAAAGCTCAGATATTGACCTGGTACAGTGTCTATTCAGATGGAAATATCCGCTGTGGTACAGTAAGAATATTACGATAAAAGACAGTACACTCTTTGATATGGCAAGAGCAGGTATCTGGTATACAGATAATATCAGTCTGGAGAATACGATTGTAGAAGCTCCTAAGAATTTCAGAAGATGCAATGGGGTGAAGCTTAACAAGGTATCCTTCCCGTATGCATCAGAGACTTTATGGAACTGTCAGAATGTCACAATGGAGCAGGTCATGGCAAGAGGCGATTATTTCGCCATGAACTGTAGTGATATGGTTATCTGCGACTTTGAACTGGATGGTAATTACAGCTTCGATGGTGTGAAAAATGTGGAAGTGCACAATGCAAGAATGTTGTCCAAGGATGCATTTTGGAACAGTGAAAATGTAACAGTATATGATTCCTTTATTTCAGGAGAATACCTGGGATGGAATGCAAAGAACCTGACATTGATCAACTGTACGATTGAAAGTCTGCAGGGTATGTGTTACATTGATAATCTGGTGATGAAGAATTGTAAGCTTATCAATACGACGCTGGCTTTTGAATATGCTTCTGTAGATGCACAGATCACAGGCTCTATTGACAGTGTATTTAATCCGGCATCGGGTACCATTCAGGCTGACCATATAGATGAACTGATCATGGAGAAGGACAGAGTAGATCCTGCAAAGACTGTTATTACATGCACTAACGGGATTGGCAAGGAGACGCATAGGTTCGTAACAGGAGGAAATATACATGAAGTATGATTTTGACCGTGTTGTAGACAGAAGAGGCACTTATTCCATTAAATGGGAGGTAGAGCCAGGAGAACTGCCCATGTGGGTGGCTGATATGGATTTCCAGACTGCACCTCAGATCATGGATGCCATGAGAAAGAGGCTGGAGCATGGAGTGTATGGCTATACAGATGTTCCTAAGGAATGGAACGATGCCTATATCAACTGGTGGAGAGACAGACATCACATACAGATAGAGAATGACTGGATCATGTTCTGTACAGGTGTTATCCCTGCAATCTCCAGCACGGTACGTAAGCTGACTACACCGGGAGAAAATGTGCTGGTCATGACGCCTGTATACAATACGTTCTATAATTCTATTCTGAATAACGGACGTAATGTACTGGAATGCCCACTTGTATATGAAAATCATAAATATCATATTGATTATGCAGATCTGGAGAAGAAGCTTGCCAATCCGCAGACTTCTCTCATGATTCTGTGCAATCCTCACAATCCGGTAGGTAAGATCTGGGATAAAGAGACTCTGGCGCATATCGGAGAACTGTGCGCAAAGCATCATGTGCTTGTACTCTCAGATGAGATTCACTGTGACCTGACAATGCCGGGCTTTGAATATACGCCTTTTGCATCTGTGAATGAGACTTGCTGTGACAATTCCATCACCTGTATTGCACCAACCAAGACTTTCAATATGGCGGGAATCCAGACAGCAGCTATCGTAGTGCCCAATCCATATCTGCGTCATAAGGTATGGAGAGCCATCAACACAGATGAAGTAGCAGAGCCTAATGTATTTGCCGTAACTGCGGCAATCGCAGCTTTTACCCAGGGTGGGGAATGGCTGGATCAGCTCAGGGAATATATCAATCAGGGCAAGACAATTGTAAAAGAATACTTTGCAAAAGAACTGCCACAGATTCAGGTAGTATCAGAGGATGCAACGTATCTGCTATGGCTGGACTGCTCTGCAGTTACCTCTGATTCGCAGGAGTTCGCTGATTCCATCCGAAAGAATACCGGGCTTTTCCTGACAGGGGGATATCAGTACAGAGGAAATGGCGACAGCTTCGTAAGACTGAATATTGCATGTGCACATTCTGTCATTGAGGATGGTCTTCGCCGATTCAAGAAGGGTGTGGAGATCTATCAGGGCAAAGCGCCGGCAGGGATTCATGCAAGCAGTGTATACAATACACCGGCGGAACCGGAGAAGAAAGAAAGCACATCCGTATATGAAGAAGAAAAGCAGGAAGAATTTCAGCTTGATGCAGGACTTCTGGCTTTTCTGGAAGCAGATTCCTATGAGAAAAAGCTGGAGATTCTAAATAATCTTCATGCTGCAATTACAGATTCCATGATTGATACCATGGCGGTCAGTCTGGATATTGAAGTAAAAGACGGCGATATTGAACAGCGTTATCAGGAGGTGCTGAACTGTCTGTTGACTATGGAACGCTTTGAATGCAATCGACTGAGATAGAAAGACGAAGGTAATAAATATGGACTCATTTGAGCTGGAACAGATTGTAGAACCGCTACTTACGTGGTTTGGCTCCCATGCAAGAATACTGCCGTGGAGAGAAGAACCGACAGCATATCGTGTGTGGGTATCGGAGATCATGCTCCAACAGACCAGGGTAGAGGCGGTTAAGCCCTATTATGAGAGGTTTATGAATGCGCTGCCCACAGTAGAGGCACTGGCAGCAGCGCCGGAAGAAACGCTCCTGAAGCTATGGGAGGGGCTTGGATATTATAATCGTGTCCGCAATATGGGGAAGGCAGCGGGACAGATCATGGAACAGTATCATGGTGTGATTCCTGATGATTACGAGCAGCTGTGTTCCCTGGCGGGAATCGGCAGCTATACCGCGGGAGCAGTGGCATCCATTGCCTATGGCAAGCCTGTACCGGCAGTAGACGGCAATGTATTAAGAGTCATATCCAGAGTCCGCATGGATGATCGTGATATCATGCAGGCGAAGGTACGTAAGAGTGTGGAACAGGATCTTACCGCAATTATGCCAAAGGGGCGATGCGGTGCTTTTAATCAGGCACTGATGGAGCTTGGCGCTATGGTCTGTATTCCAAATGGAGAGCCAAAGTGCAGTGAGTGTCCGTGGAATGACTTTTGCAGGGCATATCAGAACCGTTGTATGACGGAGTATCCAAAGAAGTCACCCAAGAAGGCACGCACCATTGAGTACAAGACAATACTGGTATTGCAGGATGCACAGAAAGCAGCCTTGCAGAAGCGCCCTGACAAGGGACTGCTTGCAGGTATGTATGAGTTCCCATGGATAGAAGGAACACAGAATGAAGATTCTGTGCTGGAATACCTAGGGACTCTGGGACTGCATGCCCTGCGAATACAGAGACTGGAAGACAGTAAGCATATATTTACACATAAAGAATGGCATATGACAGGTTACGCTGTGAGAGTGGATGAACTGGAGCGTACCAGTCAGGACAATGGTCTGATCTTTGTAGACAGGGAAGAGGCAGAGGCTCGTTATGCCATTCCATCTGCATATGCGGCATATACTAAATATCTGCAGATCAGACAGGGCAGTGAGAAGGTGAAAGGAGACCTGACATGAAATTATTATCAATTGCAATCCCCTGCTACAATTCAGCAGCATATATGAGACGTTGTATAGATTCGCTTCTGCCGGGGGGCGAAGATGTGGAGATCCTGATAGTGAATGATGGTTCCACAGACAATACGAAGGATATTGCAGAGGAATACAGAGAACGGTTCCCAAGCATGGTCAAAGTCATCAACAAAGAAAATGGCGGTCATGGCTCTGCCGTAAATGCGGGAATCCAGAATGCAGCAGGACTTTTCTACAAGGTCGTGGACAGTGATGACTGGGTAAATCAGAGCGCCTATATGCAGATACTGAGCGTACTCAGGGAAATCATCAGAGATGGTAAATCCCTGGATATGCTGATCAGCAATTTCGTATATGAGAAAGAGGGAGAAGAGCGCAAGAAGGTGATGAAATATCACCATGCACTGCCCAAGGATCAGATATTTACCTGGAAAGATGTGAAGCATTTCAGAGTGGGACAGTATATTCTGATGCATTCTGTTATCTATCGTACCAATCTGCTCAGAGAATGTGGATTACAACTGCCTGAGCATACCTTTTATGTGGATAACATCTTTGTATTCAATCCACTGCCATATGTGAAGACCATGTATTATCTGGATGTGAATTTCTATCGTTATTATATAGGAAGAGCAGACCAGTCTGTAAATGAGAAGGTCATGATAGGACGTATCGACCAGCAGATTAAGGTAAACAAGCTGATGGTAGATTACTATGTAGAGGAGATGCCCCGGATTCATGCCAATGTGAAGGTAAAGAGATATATGCGCAACTACCTTGATATTATTACTACAATCTCTTCCGTATTGCTGATTCGGTCTGAGCTGGAAGAGAATCTGGAGAAGAAGAAGGAACTCTGGGCATATATTAAAGACAAAGATAAATGGCTCTGGGCAAGACTTCGTTATGGTCTTCTTGGCAATGCCATGAATCTTCCGGGCAAAGGCGGAAGGAAGATATCTGTAGATGGATACAAAATCTGCCAGCGTATTTTCCATTTTAATTAAAAAGACTTGTCAAAGTACGTATTTCTTATTATAATCTAGTTTAAAGTTTAATACTGTATTGCTATGAAGTGATGACTTGCAGAACGCACAAAACAGACACTATCTGCAATATGGTATATTGAACCAGAAGATAAGAGTGGAGGAATTGGCATGTATTCATTGGATGAAGTGAAAAAGGTAGACCCGGAAATTGCAGATGCGATCGTTGCAGAACAGAAAAGACAGAATAGTCATATTGAATTGATTGCTTCTGAGAACTGGGTAAGCAAGGCTGTTATGGCAGCAATGGGAAGCCCTTTGACAAATAAATATGCAGAAGGATATCCCGGAAAGAGATATTATGGCGGCTGTGAGTGTGTAGATGTTGTAGAGAACCTTGCTATTGAGCGTGCAAAAGAGCTCTTTGGCTGTGATTACGCAAATGTACAGCCTCATTCCGGTGCACAGGCTAATCTGGCAGTGCAGTTTGCAGTGTTGAATCCCGGTGATACCATTATGGGCATGAATCTGGATCACGGCGGACATCTGACACATGGTTCACCAGTGAATATATCCGGTAAATATTTTAAGGTAGTACCTTATGGTGTAGATGATAATGGTTTCCTGGATTACGACAGAATGAGAGAACTGGCTCTGGAATGTAAGCCTAAGATGATCATTGCAGGCGCCAGCGCTTATGCAAGAACCATTGATTTTAAGAAATTCAGAGAAGTAGCGGATGAAGTAGGTGCTGTATTGATGGTAGACATGGCGCATATTGCAGGTCTGGTAGCCGCAGGTCTTCATCCAAGCCCAATCCCTTATGCAGATGTTGTTACCACAACAACGCATAAGACACTGAGAGGACCAAGAGGCGGCATGATCCTTGCAAATAAGGAAGCTGCTGAGAAGTATAACTTCAATAAAGCAATTTTCCCCGGTATTCAGGGTGGTCCGTTGATGCATGTGATCGCTGGTAAGGCAGTATGCTTCAAGGAAGCTCTTTCTGATGACTTCAAGGTATATCAGCAGCAGATCATCAATAATGCACAGGCTCTGTGCAAGGGCTTGATTGACAGAGGCATCAAGATCGTATCAGGCGGTACAGATAATCATCTGATGCTTGTGGATCTGACTACTTATGATCTGACAGGTAAGGCTGTAGAGAAGATGCTTGATGAAGCACATATTACCTGCAATAAGAATACCATTCCTAATGATCCCAAGTCTCCATTCGTTACATCAGGTGTCAGACTGGGAACTCCGGCAGTTACAAGCCGTGGCATGAAGGAAGATGATATGGATCTGATCGCAGAAGCTATCGCGACTGTGATCAAGGAGCAGGAAGCAGGTATTCCGGCAGCAAGAGCAATCGTACAGAAATTAACAGATAAGTATCCTTTGATCTAATCTGTATTATACCTGACAGGAAAAGGGAGGCGTAACAGCCTCCTTTTTTGGCGCTGGAAAATAATGATAAGGTAATCGGCACAAAAATACATGAAATATACACAATTTTATGCCATAATATGTTATACTGAAAATAATGAGCTATATAAATAGTACCAAAGTATGATTGAATAGTAATGCATAGGTGAAATAAAGGAATAGTATGGATAAAAAAGAATTAACAAGTCGTGAGAAAAGAAGAAGAAGACGTATCAGAAGCCAGATCGCAGCATATCTGACTCTGGTTATTGCAGTAGGTGCACTGACAACCGGGGCTGTAATCGGGATTAAGGCACTGATTCAGCACATGAATCAGTATAATGATAAAGTAGCAGAGGCCTTGCAGGAAGCAGAGACCAATGTGGAGCATGAGACAGCTGTAATTGAATCCAGTACAGCAGAAGATGTTACACAGGAGGCAGAGCCTGAGGATAATCCGCTGGACGAGCTGGTAGATGCACTTTTACAGGATATGACACTGGAAGAGAAGGTTGCCGGTATGTTCATGGTCACTCCTGAGTCTATTACCGGTGTCGGTAAGGCAGTTCAGGCAGGCGAAGGTACGAAGAATGCATTGACAGAGAATCCGGTGGGAGGATTGCTCTATTCCTCTGCAAATTATCAGTCGGATAATCAGTTCCTGGAGATGATGACCAATACCAGAAGCTACTCAAAATATCCTCTTTTTCTGGCGGTACGCGCAGAATGTGGAGACAGTATCGGTTTTGGTATAGAATCAACAGCGAAAGCATCTGAGCTGACAGATACAGACAGTGTAAGAGAGGCTTATGGTGCGATTGCAACCAAACTTGCAGCCTTTGGAATCAACATGGATCTGGCACCAGTGGCAGATATCGTATCCGAACAGGGCAACAGCAGCTTACAGGGAAGAACCTTTGGCAGTGATGGAGCGACAGCAGCACCATTGGTAAATGCAGCCGTGCAGTCCTTACAGGAGCGTGAAGTCAGCGCAGTACTGCTGACTTTTCCAGGAGAAGGTGCTGTAACAGATGGTAAAGTGTCCAAATCACTGGAAGAGATGAAGAACAGTGATTTCCTGACCTTCCAGTCTGCAATTCAGAATGGAGCAGACTGTATTATGGTGTCTAACGTATCTGCACCGGAGATAACAGGGGATGACACACCTTGTTCCTTATCAGGGACAATGATTACAGATGTGCTCAGAGGAACACTTGGATATAATGGAATCGTTATGACAGATATGTTAGGAGACAGCGCAATTACTGCCAGGTATTCAGATGGCGATGCGGCAGTGGCTGCTATTGTGGCAGGTGCGGATATTCTGTTGTGTCCTGCAGATTTCAGTAAGGCATATCAGGGTGTGCTGGATGCAGTGTCAGCCGGAACGATTACAGAAGAGAGGATTCAGGAATCTCTCTACAGAATCTATCGTGTAAAATACAAAAATACTCTGAACAATGTTCAGTGATATTAAATATTTTTAAATGGGGGACTTAACATGATTGAGAAATTATTTAAGCTCAAGGAAAACAACACCACTGTAAAGACAGAGGTAATTGGTGGTATTACGACATTCATGACAATGGCGTATATTCTGGCGGTAAATCCTAATCTGCTCTCCGCAGCGGGAATGGATGCGACAGCAGTTCTGATCGCTACCTGTCTGGCATCTTTTGTTGGTACTCTTGCAATGGCACTGATGGCGAATTATCCATTCGCACTGGCACCTGGTATGGGACTGAATGCATATTTTGCATATACAGTATGTGGTGCCATGGGATATGACTGGAGAGTAGCGCTAATGGCAGTATTTGCAGAAGGTATTGTCTTTATTGCACTTTCACTGACCAATGTACGTGAGGCGATTTTTAATGCGATTCCCAGTACATTGAAGAAAGGTGTCAGCGCAGGAATCGGTATCTTTATTGCTTTCGTAGGTTTGCAGGGAGCACATATTATTGTGAACAGTGATTCCACACTTCTGACGTATGTAAATTTCAGAGGTAACTTCCATACATTGGGAATCTGTGCACTTCTGGCATTGATCGGCTTGATGATCACGGCAATTCTGTATGTGAAGAACGTAAAGGGCTCTATCCTTCTTGGCATTCTGATTACCTGGATTCTTGGCATGATTTGTCAGGCAACCAATATCTATACAGTAGATGTAGAGAATGGATTCTATTCCTTATATCCTACTTTCGCCCTTACAGATTTTACTGCAATTGGCAAGACCTTTGGACAGTGCTTTAAGGTAGATTTCAAAGGTGTAAGCATCGCGAACTTCGTTGTCGTTTTGTTATCTTTTCTCTTTGTAGATATTTTTGATACCATTGGTACTCTGGTAGGTGTATCTACCAAGGCTGACATGCTGGATAAGGATGAGAAGCTGCCACATATCAAGCAGGCACTTCTTGCAGATGCTATCGCTACGACAGCAGGTGCAGTATTCGGTACTTCTACAACAACCACTTTCGTAGAAAGTTCAGCAGGTGTTGGTGCCGGTGCAAGAACAGGTCTGGCTTCTGTAGTAACAGGTCTGTTATTCCTGGTTGCCATTCTCTTTGCTCCTATTTTCACAGCAATCCCGGGATTTGCTACAGCTCCTGCACTGATCTTTGTAGGATTCCTGATGGTATCTTCTGTAGTAAAGATTGATTTTGACGATCTTGCAGAAGCAATTCCCGCATATCTGTGCATGATCGCTATGCCTTTGGCATACAGCATTTCAGAAGGTATTGCGATTGGTGTTATCTCTTATGTGATCATCCACGTATGCTGTGGCAAGGCTAAGAAAGTAACACCTCTGATGTACATTCTTGCAGTATTGTTTGTATGTAAATATATTTTCCTGTAGATTTTATAAGAGGAATCAGTGGGCACATTGTCTGTAAGGCAATGTGCCTTTTTTGGTATAGACTTTTGCTTTTCCCTGTGGTACTCTTGTATCAGAGAGAGTGTGTGTAATTGAGGTGAAGTACGTGATTTTAAGAAAATATATGTCTACCAGGGTAATCAAACCCGGTATGATTCTGGAACAGACAATTGCAGACAGAGCAGACAGAGTACTGATAGCTAGAGGAACACAGCTGGACGAGTATCTGGTCGAATCCATGAGAAAGATGGGAATTACCGGGGTATATATCCGCACAGGTGTAATTGAGGATAAGGATACTGAAGAACAGCCGGTCATTACTGCCCAGGTTCAACAGAAAATCGACCAGAGACAGGTAAAAGACAGGGCAAAGGTACATTTGTCAGAGAGTGTAAAGAAGCGTGTAGCAGAAGGCATCCAATACCTGTATCAGGATACGGAGTCTTCCAACTTCATGGATGTGACCAGGAGTATAACCAATGATCTGGTGAAGGCAATTGATGATAATGATGCGATTGCAGTGGATATCAGCGCCCTCAAGGTCAGTGATGAATATACATTCAAGCATAGTGTGGATGTAGCGACCATGGCAATGATCGTATCCAGACAGTATGGCTTCAATGACGAACAGGTTCAGCAGATTGGCGTATCAGGACTGCTCCATGATATTGGTAAGTCCAGAATTCCTACAGAAGTATTGAATAAGGCACAGAAGCTCACCGATGAAGAGTTTGCACTGATCAAGAAGCATTCCTTACTGGGATATGAGATATTGAAAGACAAGCCGGAACTCTCCAATGCTGTGAAAATGGGTGTATTGCAGCATCATGAGAAGATCAACGGCAGTGGTTATCCCATGGGAGTTACAGAAGAACAGATACATATTTTTGCCAAGATCATTGCAGTTACAGATATCTATGATGCGCTGGTTACGGAGAGACCTTATAAGAAGGCATTCACTCCAAGAAATGCAGTAGAAATGATCATGGCGATGACCGGAGAGCTGGATTTACAGGTTATGCAGAGCTTCCTGGAGAGTGTGATCCTTTATCCGGTAGGGACCAACGTTGACCTGAGCAATGGGGAAAAGGCAAGAGTTGTTGCCAATAATCCCAAATTCGTATTACGTCCAACTGTAGTAGGATTGAATAGTGGAAGGGTATATGAATTGTCAACAGACTTAAATTGTGCAAATATTATTATATTATAGTAATAAAACAAAAAAGCAGCCTGGAAAGTAAATTTCCGGGCTGCTTTTGTAGTAAATGGAATAAAGTTTATGATCTGCCGCCTTGATAGGAGAATTCGGTGAATAGCGCTTCTCCCTTGGAAGCATAAAGACCTATATAGTTGCCGGTGAAGCATCCGCCGACTTCTGTTGTCAGATACTGTGCCTCTCCTTCTCCTATGAACACGGGGGCATCCACAGCACCTGGAAAAGCAGCAGATGCAGGCATGGGGTTCTCATCCGGCTTCACATCCAGATAAGAGAAGGTATAGTGGTTCTTATCTCCTGTAAGGATGAACTGCACTGTATTGCAATGAAAAGGAATGCGGGCTTCCACTGCCTGCAAGGAACCGATACGGCGTCTGAGAATCAGGAAGTATTCACCATTGCCTACCGTGGACAGTGCCGCTTCATAATGATGTCTGTTATTCATATAGATCGTAATACCTGCTTCGGAACCGGCGTTTACACTTTCCAGAGTCAGAGTAGCAGTAGCTGTAAAGTGAAAATGCTCCTGTCTGCGGACCAGAATTGCCTTTGGCTTATCATCTGACAGAGTCGTATCATAGGCACAAAGAGAAAGTCCCTGTTTGGTAGGTTTAACGAACTTACTTACCGGTGTATAAATTGTATTCCAGGATGGATGCAGTTTATTGGAACAGAAAGTATCTGTCATATTGCTGCCGGGGATATAAAAGTCTGATTTGCGGGTTTTCTTGCCGGGGGCTGTTTCGACCTCAAAGGTTTCGGTAACAGTGCCGTTATCTCCCATAACGGGCCAGCCATTCTCCCATTTTACCGGAGCAAGCATTGTCTCACGACCGAGATTGTGACGGAACGGATATCCCAGAGGACGAATACCCAGGCATACAGCCCACCAGCTGCCCTGACTGTCCTCTACCAGATCAGCATGTCCGATCGCCTTGATATTAAGACAGGTGCTTCTGTTGGAGAGAACCGGATTATGAGGGCATGCTTCATAGGGACCATATACATTCTTACTGCGAGCAATCGTTACCATATGGCAATATTCTGTACCACCTTCTGCAATCATTAAGTAGTACATATCATGAATACGGTATAAATGTGGACCCTCAGGATTATTGCCGCCTGAGCCATTCCATATGTAATGTTTTTCTCCACATTTTACATTCTGTATGGATACAGGAAGCTCATTGCGCTTGGGGGTGTCATTTCTTACTACATCAAAGGTGATTTCTGCTATATAGATACCGGTGTCAGTACCTGTATAGTAGATTCTGCCATCCTCATCAAAGAAAAGCGAAGGGTCAATTCCTGCAAAGGGAAGCTTGACGGGATTGGACCATCTGCCGTAGGGGTTTGTGGTATATACGAAGAAATTACCTCCGCTTCTGCCACCGACATTTGTAACGATACAGTAGAATATTCCTTCGTGGTATCGAATTGTAGGAGCATAGATACCCAGACAATTGGGTGCGCCACTTACCAGTTTGAGCTGATTTTTTCTGTCAAGAACATGTCCGATCTGCTCCCAGTGTGTCAAATCTGTGCTATGGTATATTGGAATTCCCGGAAAATATTCAAAACTGCTGTTTACAAGATAGAAGTCATTCCCAACTCTGCATACGCTGGGATCCGGATGAAATCCGGTTATGATAGGATTATGGTATTTCATGGAATCGTCTCCTTTGTTTTGAATTAAATCTATCTACAGCATAACAAAAAATGGAAAGTAAGTGTAGTGTTATTTTATAAAAAAAGTGGCTTATTTTAGGAAAGATGAGAATACATGCTTTTCGCAGATAAAACAGGAATTGGTACACTCTAAAATTATGCAATTTTTAATGAATACATTGCAAAAATGAAGTATCACATCAAAATGTCATACAATATACTTTAAAAATAGAAAAAATGTGGTACAATATAGGATATAATTACTTTTATTATATGACATAAGAGGAAAACGCATGAAAAAATTAGAAAACCTGTTTCAACGAAAAAATTTGTTGTTTACATTGGGGATTATCGTTCTGATTGCTGCAGCAACATTGGTTGCGGTATTTAGGATTAATATAGTAGAAGAGCAGAATTGTTATACTACTTTATTTCAGACAGGAGATCAGCTTAATCAGGATATTGCAAGACTGATTAATTATGATAAGGAACAATTGGAGAGTCTGGCTGGGATATTTGCAGAGTATGACAATCTCAATGACGAGATTGTCTTGAGTATTATCAGCAATTATAAACCGTGCGGTATGGTGTCAGGGTTGGAGATACTTCTGCCGGATAATACGCTGATAGTACGGGATGGGACTATGACCAGTGTTGAGGGCAGCATGGATTTTGCCAAAGAAGCCAAAAAAGGAGCTTACCTGACAGAAGTGGGTACAGATATCCTGGATTCTGATAAACGTGTTCTCTACAGTGTGGTTCCTATTGTAAAAGATGGTGAAGTGACAGGAATCCTGCGTGGAGTGATAAATCCGGATGAACTTCAGGATGTATGGAATATAAATCTTTACGGGGCGAGGGCGGATATTTATATTGTAGAGAAAAGCAATGGAAATTATGTTGTTGATACTTCCGGTAATAAACTGGGAAATGTAAAATTTATTGACAATATGCGTATCATTAAGAGAAGCAGTATGGCTGAACTTTCAAGACACCTCATGCGGGGCGGGAAAGGGTATGCTGTATTTGATATGCCGGATAGCTCCGAGAATCTGTATTTCTGCTATATGCCATGTGAGGTCAATAACTGGGAGCTGGCTATTTCTGTACCGGAGAGCGCAGTGTATAAAAATGGCAGAGAGGTCAGAATACTTCTTTTCCTGCTGGTTGGCTTTGAATGTCTGTGCTTTATCGTATATCTGATGTGGATGTTCCATGATGCAAGAGTACGTAATTATGAGAAACAGAGAAGAATTGAGCTGATGAGCTTTACAGGAAGAGTTCAGGAACTGTTATTTGAAGCACATCAGAATCAGAATAACATTGAACTTGCACTGGAATTGATCGGTGAGATGACAGATTCACAATATGTATTCTTTAAGATACTGGGAGAGAATGGAACGGAGGAAGTGTACCAGTGGATAAAAGATGATCCGGGACAGCCGATGCTGAGAGTTCCCAAGGAACGGGTACATTTCTTTATGCATTATTTCTATTTTAAAGATGGAAGCGGCAGTATATTCATGCCAAACATTGAGGAATTAAAGGTAGTAGCCCCAACAAGCTATGAATTACTGGTAGATAAAGGGGTAACAAGCCTTATGGCAGTACCGGTTAATGATGTATCCGGCAGGCTTGTTGGTGTACTTGGAACCTGCAATATGGGTCCTGATTGTAAAGATACACATATCCTTGAGGCAGTAAAGTTAAGCTTTTCCATGCTGTATCATAATATCCGTTCCTATAATATTATCCGTGAAATGGGTACAGTAGATCTCCTGACCGGGCTTCTCAACAGAAACTGTTATCAGAAGAACTTACTGAATTATCCTAATATGCAGTTTGAATCTCTGGCTTGTGTATACTGTGATGTGAATGGATTGCATGAGCTGAACAATTCACAGGGACATGAAGCCGGTGATGAAATGCTTCGTGAAGTTGCCCTGACAATTAGAAACTACTTCGGAGATACACACAGCTACCGTATAGGTGGTGATGAATTCGTGGCATTTGTACTGGATGCAGACATGGAGAATGTAGCGAAACAGTCAGAAGCCATTGCAAAGAAGCTGCAGGCAAGTGACTATTATGTCTCTATTGGTATCAGCATCGGCAGACCAAGGAATCTGGATCAGATGGAAGAGCTGGTGAAAAAGGCAGAGACAGAGATGTATGAGGCAAAACGCATATTCTACGAAAATGGCGGCAGAGAGCGTAGAAGAAGATAGATAAAACTGTACATATAAAAATAAACAAAACTGACACTTTATTAAGTGTCAGTTTTTGCGTATTATAATAGCAATTAGTATACTAAGCAAGGTAAACAGATAGGAATAGAGGACAATGTGCGTGGCACAAAGTTTACAGGTCAGTGAAAGGTATGGTTATAAATATGGCAAATAATAGATATGAACTGAATAAAGAACTGGCACAGATGTTAAAGGGTGGAGTTATTATGGATGTAACCACTCCCGAACAGGCAAGGATTGCGCAGGAAGCAGGTGCATGTGCAGTCATGGCACTGGAGAGAATCCCGGCAGATATCAGAGCAGCAGGTGGCGTATCCAGAATGAGTGACCCCAAGATGATCAAGGGTATTCAGGAAGCGGTATCCATCCCTGTTATGGCAAAGTGCCGTATCGGACATTTCGCAGAAGCACAGATTCTGGAAGCCATTGAGATTGACTATATTGATGAGAGTGAAGTACTGTCTCCGGCAGATGATGTATATCATATTGACAAGACCAAATTCAAGGTTCCATTCGTATGTGGCGCGAAGGACCTGGGTGAGGCACTTAGAAGAATCAATGAAGGTGCATCCATGATTCGTACGAAGGGCGAGCCGGGAACAGGTGATGTTGTGCAGGCAGTACGCCACATGAGAAAGATGAATCAGGAGATTGCAAGACTGACATCCATGCGTGAGGATGAGCTGTTCCAGGCTGCTAAGGAGTTGCAGGTTCCTTATGATCTTGTAGCATATGTACATGAGCATGGCAGGCTTCCTGTTGTAAATTTCGCAGCAGGCGGCGTAGCAACACCGGCAGATGCAGCATTGATGATGCAGTTGGGTGCAGAAGGTGTCTTTGTAGGCTCCGGTATCTTCAAGTCAGGAGATCCAAAGAAGCGCGCAGCAGCCATTGTACAGGCAGTAACCAATTATCAGGATGCGAAGCTTCTGGCAGAGCTTTCCGAGGATCTGGGAGAAGCCATGGTTGGAATCAATGAGCAGGAGATTCAGTTATTGATGGCGAATAGAGGGATTTAGTATGAAAATTGGAGTTTTAGCAGTTCAGGGTGCTTTTATTGAGCACGAGAAAATGATAGAAGCACTGGGACATGAAGCCTTTGAAATCAGACAGAAGCGTGACCTGGAGCAGGAGTTTGACGGTCTGATTCTCCCAGGTGGTGAAAGCACCGTCATGGGTAAGCTGCTTCGGAACCTTGGATTATTTGAACCATTACAGCAAAAGATTACGCAGGGAATGCCGGTACTTGGTACTTGCGCAGGGTTAATTTTGCTTGCAAGTAAGCTTGCAGAGGATGATACGGTTCACTTTGGTACATTGCCTGTCACGGTAAAGCGCAATGCTTATGGCAGACAGCTTGGAAGCTTCCAGACTGTAGCAGAGGTTGCACATATCGGTGAAATTCCCTTGACTTTCATCCGCGCTCCCTATATTGAGAGTGCAGGTGATGGAGTAGAGATATTAGCCAGAGTAGATGGTAATATTGTAGCAGTACAGTACGGCAGGCAGCTTGGAATTTCCTTCCATCCTGAAGTGACAGACTCTACGGCGGTGCATGAATACTTTTTGTCCTTGTGCAAGGCATGTCAGGCAGCAGCTTAGTAAAATAAAATAGTATGTAAAGAATCCTGAAATTTGTTTTTTCTATACAATTCCAGGATTTTTTGCATTATAAATTGAAAATACTGTCGAAATATACTATGATTGTTCTTGAGAAAATTTATCAACAAGACATATGAGGAGGACACAGCATGACGCTGAAAGAGTTACCAATCGGCAGTATGGCGACTGTGGTTACTGTAGGTGGAGAAGGCGCATTACGCCAGCATTTTCTGGATATGGGACTGATACCGGGAGTAGATGTAACCATGGTAAAGTATGCACCTATGGGAGACCCGGTGGAATTACAGATACATGGATACGAACTGACGCTTCGTCTGGCAGATGCAGAGAAGATAGAGATAGAGAATACAAGACAACCAGATAATATAGATGCGACCAATCATAAGAAAGACATGAAGAAGGATGTACAGCATCCGGGCTTGGGTGAGGGCGGCAAATATCATGTCAAAGCAGATGAGCACCCCCTGCCGGAGGGAGAAGTGCTGACTTTTGCCCTGGCAGGTAATCAGAACTGTGGGAAGACGACACTGTTCAACCAGTTGACCGGTTCTAACCAGCACGTGGGTAATTTCCCGGGTGTAACAGTAGACCGTAAGGATGGAGCCATCAAAGGGCATAGTGACACACTGGTTACAGATTTACCGGGTATTTATTCCATGTCACCCTATTCCAGCGAAGAGATCGTGACCAGACAGTTCGTGCTGGAAGAACATCCAAAGGGAATCATCAATATCGTGGACGCTACGAACATTGAGAGGAATCTGTACCTTACCATGCAGCTTCTGGAGCTGGATGTGCCTATGGTTCTGGCTCTTAACATGATGGATGAGGTGCGTCAGAATGGCGGCTCCATCCGTGTGAATGAGCTGGAGGAGCTGCTTGGAATCCCTGTTGTACCCATCTCAGCTGCAAAGAATGAAGGTATCAGTGAATTGGTAGACCATGCATTACATGTGGCAAAATACCAGGAAAGACCGGGAAGACAGGACTTCTGTGAAGCGGACGACCATGGTGGTGCAGTACATAGATGCCTGCATGGTATCATGCACCTGATTGAAGACCATGCCAAAGAAAATGACATACCTGTCAGGTTTGCAGCGGCGAAGTTGGCAGAAGGTGATATGCTGATTCTGGACAGGCTGCATCTGGATCAGAATGAGAAAGAGA
The DNA here is from genome assembly GCA_001916965.1 of Roseburia sp. CAG:10041_57. Taxonomy (GTDB): domain Bacteria; phylum Bacillota; class Clostridia; order Lachnospirales; family Lachnospiraceae; genus COE1. The sequence continues at coordinate 27,978 of MNTL01000051.1, read as the reverse complement.
CTCTGGAGCATATTATACAGCAGATGGAAAAGGAGAGAGGTCTTGACCGCGCGGCAGCCATTGCAGATATGCGATTTGCTTTTATCAGCAAGGTATGCAGGCAGACAGTCATTAAACCCCATGAGAGCAGGGAACATGCAAGAAGTGCACGAATTGATAAGGTACTGACGGGTAAATATACAGCGATACCTGTATTCATTGCCATTATGGCAGCGGTATTCTGGCTGACCTTTAACGTGATTGGTGCGGCACTTTCCAATCTGCTGGATATGGGAATTGGCTGGCTTACCAATCTGGTGCAGCAAGGCATGATGGCGGCAGGCGTGAACGAGGTCCTGCAATCGCTGATCATAGATGGTATTTTTAATGGTGTGGGAAGTGTACTCAGCTTCCTGCCGATTATTGTGACACTGTTCTTCTTCCTGTCCATGCTGGAGGACAGCGGATATATGGCAAGAGTGGCATTTGTTATGGATAAGCTGTTACGTAAGATCGGTCTGTCAGGACGGAGCATTGTGCCTATGCTGGTAGGATTTGGCTGTACAGTACCCGGCGTTATGGCAAGCAGGACGCTGCCTTCGGAGCGTGACCGCAAGATGACGATTCTGCTCACTCCTTACATGAGCTGTTCTGCGAAACTGCCGATATATCTGTTTTTCACAGCAGCATTCTTCCCGGAACATGGAGCACTCGTTATGATTGCACTATATTTTGGCGGTATCGCTGTAGGTATTCTGTCTGCTATTGTAATGCGTAAATTGAAATTCAAGGGCGAAGCAGTGCCATTTGTCATGGAGCTGCCTAATTACCGTATGCCTGGAGCGAAGAATGTAGGACAGCTTCTGTGGGAAAAGGCAAAAGACTTCCTGCAAAGGGCATTTACGGTCATTTTCCTTGCAACTATTATTATCTGGTTCTTACAGACCTTTGATACCAGACTGAATGTGGTAACAGATTCCAGGGATAGTATTCTTGCAGTAGTTGCCGGCTGGATTGCACCGGTCTTTAAGCCGCTTGGTTTTGGCGACTGGAGAGTATCTACCGCACTGATTACCGGCTTTATGGCTAAGGAAAGCGTGGTAGCAACGTTAAATGTACTTTTTGGAAGTACGGATATTTTACTGGCGGCGATCACACCGCTGGCAGCAGCAAGTCTTCTGGCTTTCTGCCTTTTGTATACACCATGTGTAGCAGCCATTGCGTCCGTAAAACGTGAGCTTGGCTGGAAATGGGCAGTGTTTGTAGTATTTGCGCAGTGCGCGATTGCCTGGGTCGCAGCATTTGCCGTCAGATGTATTGGAATGTTATTTGTATAAAGTCTTTTAAACCGGACATAATATCATCGTGTAATTCATCTAAAAAGAAAAGAGGATGCTACAATGATATTAAGTGAAAAAGAAATGGCAGCAATCAAAGATCTTCAGACACAGGAGAAGACCTGCGTAGAGAAGTATGCGCGTTACAGTAAGGAAGCAAAAGACCCTGTACTTGCAAATCTCTTTGAACAGATTCATCGTGAGGAACAAAAGCACTATGATTCTCTTGAACAGGTGTTGAATGGAACTGTGCCCCCATGTGACTGTAATGATAGTGACGGCAAGCAGTACAGCCCTAAGGCCACCTATGATATGAAGGAGTCTGAGGATAAGAAGAATGACTGCTTCCTCGCAACAGACTGTATCGGTACAGAGAAGCTGGTCTCTTCTGAATACAATATGGACGTGTTCGTCTGCGGTGAACCATCAGTCCGTAAATTACTTGCTGATATCCAGATTGAAGAACAGAATCATGCAGAAATGCTCTATAAATATAAGACTGTAAACAGTATGTCATAATGAAAATCGGAGAGAGGCAGGCAGCTTCTCTCCGATTTTACCTATATACTCCATAGGAATTATAAAATATTACATAAAGACTTGCATGTATGTGCAGGAAAACGTATAATATAAGTAATTAATCAGAGCCATGCAAACATATTTGCAATAATTTATATGGCGAAGTACCCACAATAAGCAGATAACAACTAAACTTGTTATCCAAGTAGGGCATCGAAGATGCGGTTTTGCGAAGGGGTTCTGAATAATTACAAGTATACACAACACACAATAAAGAATCTGGAAAGGTATGGTGCTAGTATGAACTATAGATTATCAGAGTCAGAAGAACAGATTATGAGTTTCTTATGGGAGAATAATGGTCCTGTTAAGACAGGTATGATTATGGATTATTTTTGGAAGACAGTAGGTAAGGACTGGAAGCGTCAGACCCTGAACACATTACTGATCCGTCTGGAAGATAAGGGCGTAATCATCAGAAGAAGAGGAATCGTAGAAGCTAAGTATACGAAGGAAGAATTACTGCATATTGAATGTCAGGACTTTGTGAATACAAAGTGTGATGGAAGTCTTGTCAAGTTCGTAGAAAGATATTTTGCAGGAGAGACTGTATCAAAGCAGGAGGCTGAGGAAATAGTCAGCCTGATTCAGCAGTTAAAAGGCTGATATAAGGATGTATGTGGCTATAAAAGGATGCTGACGATAGTGGGAGTATATTCCACTATTGTTGGCGTTCTTTTCGTTTGCAAGGCTTTTCAGTTGGAGAAAATGTGTGTATAATTCAGTTAGATATAACTAATTCTGAAAAAGGAAAGGCATGGTAATAGAAATGTTTGGTAAAATAGGAAGAAATGATCCCTGCTGGTGTGGCAGTGGAAAGAAGTATAAGGTGTGTCATGAGGCATTTGATGAGAAAATCAATCAATATGCGAGAATGGGACATATTGTACCCAAGCACAATATCATTAAGACACCACAGCAGATAGAAAAGATCAAGGAGAGCTGCAAGATTAACATTGCAATACTGGATTATCTGGAGAAGAATATCCATGAGGGCATGAATACAGCAGAGATCGATCAGATTGTATACGATATGACGACCCAGATGGGAGGAATCCCCGCACCTTTGGATTATGAAGGATATCCTTACAGTGTATGCACCTCTGTAAACAATCAGGTGTGTCACGGGTTCCCTTCAGAGGACGTGATTCTACAGTCGGGGGATATTATTAATGTAGACTGCTCTACGATACTGGATGGATATTTCTCGGATTCTTCCAGAATGTTCTGTATTGGGGATGTGAGTCCTGAGAAAAAGAAGCTGGTACAGGTAACGAAGGAATGCGTGGAGCTTGGACTGAAAGAAGTAAAGCCCTGGGGATTCCTTGGTGATATGGGGCAGGCAGTACACGATCATGCTTTTGCCAATGGCTACACTGTAGTACGTGAGATTGGCGGTCATGGTGTTGGACTGGAATTCCATGAGGACCCATGGGTTGGATATAATACGAAGCGTGGACAGGATATGCTTCTGGTTCCGGGTATGATCTTTACCATTGAGCCTATGGTCAATATGGGCAAACCGGATATTTATATTGATGATGACAATGATTGGGAAGTTTACACAGAGGATGGTCTTCCTTCTGCACAGTGGGAGATTATGGTTCTCGTAACAGAGGATGGCAATGAAGTCCTTTGCTGGTAAATAAAGAGAGAGACTATGAAGAAAAGCTTCGATGCAACGCAGCTAAAAATAATAGCGATCATTTCTATGGTGATAGATCATATTGTATTATGAAGGCTGTTTCATAAAGGAGACAAAGCGGAACTTCTTATCCAGTAAATTACCCATGAGGGAGACTGCCTTTCCCATGGTGAAGGCTGCAAGTACAGTTCCGATACCGAGCCCTTTGATATGACCTAACAGGAAGCCGGTCATGCAGGCTGTAACGAGCAGGCAGATTACGTCAAAGGTAATCTTGATTCTGGAGTAGGGAATCTTTGTAATATATGCCAGCTCTCTGGGGAAGAGATCCGTAGGAACAATTGGCATTTTGCAGCGGTTGGATAATGCAATGCCAAGACTCAGGAGTACATAACTGATGATGAAATAAAGGATTCTACAGCTAAGGGATGTGGGTAATATATTGATCCACATCTCATGCAGATCCAGAAATTCTCCAAAGAAGAATCCAACAACAAAGCTGAACAGATACTGTGGGATGAATTTCTTACGCAGTATTATGAGTGTCAGTACCAGAGCACCCTGAAACAGGTAAGTCCATGTGCCAAGAGACAAAGCCGGGAATACCTCAGAGAAAGCATAGGGAACACTGGATATGGCAGAGATTCCCGCATTGGAATACAGCATAAGCACAACGCCGAAGCTGTTTATGAGCACTGCAAATACCAAAGCCAGTTCTCCACGACAGGTTAAAGTTTTATCATTCATTGTATTTTCGCCTTTCTATTTTAACGTTTTGTTTTAACGTTCTATTTTCATTCAACATTTAGTGTAATCACCCATATTTTAAATAGCAAATAAATAATTTTTATGAGATAATAGATTCTATCTATAGAAATAAAAGAAAGGGATTTGCATGAATCTGTTTTATTTACGATATTTTGTGACACTGGCACATGTACAACATTATACGAAAGCGGCAGAGCAGCTCTGTATTACCCAGCCAAGCCTGAGTCATGCCATTATGCAGCTGGAAAAGGAATTAGGTGTGCAGCTTTTTGAAAAGACAGGGAGAAATACGACTTTAACACGATATGGAGAAGAATTCCTGATCTGTACAGAGCACACACTGGAGACATTGGATGCAGGTGTGGAGAATCTGCAAAGAAGCGCCAGAGGAGAGGGATTGATACGATTGGGATTCTTACGTCCTCTGGGAGTAGAATATGTGCCTAGGCTTGCGGCATCTTATCTGGCGGAACATTCTGATAAAAGGATAGATTTTACATTTCATACGGATGTGACAGGACCTTTGCTGGATGGGCTGGAGGCGCAGCGGTTTGACCTGTTATTCTGTTCCAGACCACCAGAGGATATGGGATTTCGGGCTGTGCCGGTGAGCTGTCAGGAACTGGTGCTGATTACACCAAGAAAGCATCCACTGGCATCTTTGAAGGAAGTAGACTTACAGCAGACTAGAGAATATCCATATGTTTTTTTCTCCAGAACTTCGGGAATCAGAGTAGACATAGACAGAATGTTTGATGAAATATCCATGGAGCCAAAGATTGCTTACGAGACAGAGGAAGATCAGGTAGTAGCGGGACTGGTGGCGCAGGGCTTTGGCATTGCCATCGTTCCCCATATGGATATGCTTCATAAGTTAGACATATCTATCATTCCAATCACTGCCCCTGCCTATGAGAGAAATTTCTATATGGTGTATGATGAGAGAACATATATGCCGCCTGTTGTCAGAGATTTTATGAAATATGTTCTGGAAAAGGAGAAGATGCATACAAGTAAGCAATTCATGCATAATTGTTAGCAAGATACAAAGAGCATAATGAAATCCGGATGGGTATAATACGTACAAATATATAACAGGAGGTTATCCTTATGTATGAGAAACGTAACCAGGCTTATACCATGCATCCGGATTTTTTTGACCCTTTGCATCAGTATGCCTCATTGGAGATGAATCCCAAAGACCCAGAATTTGTAAAGGTACAATACCATCACGAGGAACCAAGTGTTACTGTAAATGAGGACGGCAGTGTCACCTTTTATATGTACGCGCCCAAGGCTGCAACTGTAGCAGTAGGGGGAATGGGCGGATTCTTCAGTGCAGACAAAGTATATCTTACTCCTGATGGGAAGGGAGGATTCCGAACAACGATACAGGATTTTCCTTATGCTATGCATTATTACATGTGGTATGTGGATGATGTGCCCATATGCAACCCAAAGGCTGGCGTAAATTATGGCTGTTTTCATTCTATCAATACCTTTGATATGGCAGATGCCAATACGCATTTTTATGAGTTACAGGATGTACCTCATGGACAGGTACATATCTGTAAATATATTTCAGCTGTAAATCAGCATATCAAGGAATGCTATGTGTATACACCACCAGGATATGACAGACACAGAGACAGGAATTATCCGGTACTGTATCTACAGCATGGTGTGGGTGAGAATGAGACTGGCTGGGTATGGCAGGGGAGAATGCATTTCATCATGGATAATCTGTTGTATGCAGGAAAATGCAGGGAAATGCTTGTCGTAATGTGCAGTGGGTATGCTTTTGAATCGAAGGAAGACCCTGTCTTTTTCCCAGGGGATTTTGATAAAGAGCTGACAGAATCGGTCATTCCATTTATAGAACAGGAATTTCGCTGTATTCATAATCGCTGGGGAAGAGCCGTAGCAGGACTTTCTCTTGGCTCTGCGCAGGCTACACTGAGTGCCGGGAAACATCCGGAGCTGTTCTCTGCACTTGGTGTATTCTCAGGTGTGGGACTGCGTCTGTTCAGGGAATACCCGATGGGGCAGTATATGCAGATATTTTTAAGCTGTGGAAGTTATGAGGAAGAACTGCATAAAGAGCAGGAGAGATGCCAGGCAATGCTGCTGGCAAAAGGAAACAGCTGTTTCCAGAAGACTTATGAGGGCTTCCATGAATGGAAGGTCTGGAGAGAAAGCCTGCATGATTTCGTACAGCTGCTGTTTCAGAATGAAGAGTTGCTTCAGGACAATACCATATATTTGGAAAAGAAGACACACACGTCAGATATATTTTGCATGCAGACGATGGAAGAGAGCATGCTGTTCTTTGACCCTGTTTATAAAATGGTACGATTTGATGTGGATGAGCAGGGAAATCCTGCGGGGCGATATATAGATATGCCCAGAGGTATTCACTTAGTGGGGGATGATTCAGCAGAATTCAATCTGTATGCGCCGGGTGCAGACAAGGTTGAAGTGGATGTATTCGACTGTGGGAAGCTGCAGCTTCGCAGATCTGTGCAGCATGAGGGATACTGGACGGGGATTCTTGGCAATCTGGAGAAAGGCTTCCATTATGTAACATTTGATGTGAATGGAACCAGGGTTGTCAATCCCGATGCACCTGTCGGCTATGGATGTTTTCAGACAATCAATTATATAGAAGTACCGGAGAAGGATTTTGAATATCCTTTGCTCAGAGATATTCCACATGGACATGTCAGAATGGATTACTATACCTCTTCACAGACTGGCAGACAGAAATTATGTTATGTGTATACGCCGCCAGGATATGAGACCGGGGATAAGTCATATCCTGTATTGTATCTGCAGCATGGAGGCGGTGAGAATGAGATTGGCTGGCTCAGACAGGGCAAGATAGCCAATATGGCAGATGATCTGCTCACACAGGGGCTTATGGATGAAATGATCATTGTAATGAACACAGGTTATGCATTCAGGGAAGATGGAACCAGCCATGGTGCATTGAGTTCTTTTGAAAAGGAGCTTGTTATGGACTGTATTCCTTATATAGACACAGTGTATCGGACTATGGCAGATAGAGAACACCGTGCGATGGCGGGATTGTCCATGGGCGGTATGCAGACGCAGAGAACGGTATTTGAACATACAGATCTCTTTGCCTGGGCAGGCATCTTTAGTGGAGGGCTTGTTATCAGGGATGAAGAGATGGATTACCGTGATATTCTTATGAATCCTGATAAGTTCCGGGAGACCTTCCATATGCTTTATGTTGCCTGCGGAGATCAGGATACCTTCTATGAAAAAACCAGAGAAAATGCACAGCAGATCATAAACCGGGGAGTTGAACTGACAACATTTTTCGATACAGGACGTCATGACTGGACATTTTGGAGACATTGCTGTGTGGACTTTTTGCAGCGTATCTTTCGCACGTAATGCGCAGTTCGTGAAAATACAGGATATTCAGAACAGGCAGACATAGCAGAAAGGTATGGTTATCAGCATGAAAATAAAGCAGAATATGATGAAATGGATGGGGGTATGTCTGACCATGACGATGCTTACCGGTTGTACAGGTCAGGCAGAACCGACAGCAGCTGCACAGGACGAAACAATGGAACAGGTCACGATAGCTGCAATTGGCGGGTCTGTCGCAGAAGGAGAAGAAGCTAAGGCATTTACAATCCAGAGCATTGGCTACAGTGATGGGGAGGAAACTGTCACTGAGGCAGAATCTGACAGAGAAGATATGAGCCTGTCCGGCAAATATGCCGGGAATTTCCCGATTGGTGTGGCACTGCCAGCCCATGTGCTTGGCAGTATCAGCAGATATGATGATGTTATACAGAATAATTTTAACATCATGACTTGTGAGAATGAGACCAAACCGGATGCATTGCTGGACCAGCAGGCATCCCAAAGCGGTCTGCCCCGGACATATGAGAATCCATGCGTGCATTTTGATGCCTGCCAGCCTGCTGTGGAATATGCATTGAAGAATAACATGAAGCTGAGACTTCATACATTGGTATGGCATAGTCAGACACCCAGATGGTTTTTTACCGAGGATTATACGAACGAGGGAGAATTGGTTGACAGAGAGGTCATGTTAAAGAGAATGGATGCCTATATTCGGTCAGTATTGGAATATTTTGATACACAGTATCCTGGCCTGATCTATGCAGTAGACGTTGTGAATGAAGCATTTGATGTGGAAAATGGGGATCAGAACGGGGTCAGGCAGAAGGACAACCTATGGTATGAGACTGTGGGAGATGACTATTATTATCATGCCTTTGTCAGTGCAAGAAAGTATGCGCCTTCTTATATGAAACTGTTTTATAATGATTATGGCTGTAGTGGTAAGGTTGATCTGATCCTGGAGCGCCTTTCCCAGGCAAAAGAGGAAGGTTTGATTGATGGAATCGGTATGCAGTCTCATTTAAGCACGGGAGATGACATTCAGCATAAATTTGTGTATGCAGCGAAATCATTCTGCGATGCAGGATATGAGCTGCAGATTACAGAACTGGACATTGGAATCAAGGGGGCAAAGACAGAAGATGCCTATAATAAGCAGGCTAGAAAATATCGCAGCCTCTTTAAGAATATGCAGGAAATGGCAGAGGATGGTTATCCAGTCACGGCAGTTATTGTATGGGGGCTTAACGATCAGCTTTCCTGGAGAAGAGGTGAGGATGCACTGCTTTTTGATGGTGCCATGAATCCCAAAGCTGCATATTATGGTGCATTGCAGGATGATTCAGTCCCGGATATAGAATAAAAATCAGGCACGCTGTAAAGCGTGCCTAAAATTTATGAGAAGTATTGTGCAGCCTGTATTCAGAAGGGCTGCACTTTTTATATTGCTTGAAGATGCGGTTAAAGGTGGAGATACTGGAGAAACCAGACTGCTCAGCCACATCTGTAATGGAGATGTTGGGGTCACACAGTAATTTTTCAGCAACTTTCAGCCGGTACAGCGTCGTATATTCGCCGAGCGTAGTTCCAGTGTATTGCTTGAAAAGACGCAGGAAATGATATTTGCTGAAACCTACGGATTCAGCAAGCGTATCCAGATCAAGATCTTCCATGTAATGCTCTTCAATATGATGAAGAAGCTGATTGAACTTACGTACATATTCTTTCTGCTTGGTAGGTCGGACATTAGGGAAGATATCCTGCACATGAATGTGGTGATACCCCAGGTTCACAAAGAACTGGATCAGCAGAGAGTAGATCGTTAATTCTGCGTATTCATTGTTATGAAAATATTCTGTCTGCATCTGCATCAAAAGAGAATACATGTCTTCATAAATAGAAGGGTATGTTGTCCTGGATATAAATATGGGTCTGACCAGAAGAGACTGAATACCGGAGAAACTCTTCATTCTGGAGAGAATGGAAATATCAAAAAGATAGATCAGCCTTGCTCCGGTGGGAGGGGCAGTCAGTTCATGCATCATACCCGGAGGAATGATCAGAATCTCACCTGGCATGATCCTGTAATGGATACCATTTACCTCGGCATAATAGTAATTATCAACGGAAAGGATGATTTCTAATACAGTATGCCAGTGTGCAGGATAACCTTTTGGAATATCATTGTACCATATCCGCAGGGAAGAATATTCAGAAAAAGTAATAATTTCTTCGTTTGAAAACTTGTCCACGATTTGTTCCTTTCTTTTCTGTAATATGAAAATATGTAAATTCAGGTATAGTGCTAAATGATTACTGGGATTCTATCATTAATCACTCAAGAAGTAAATAATGCACAAACAAGAGAGCAAAATTCAAAGAACAATTAGCAATATTAGAGAGGATATTGACATTAAGTGGGAGAAAATCAAAGTTTTTTACTAATTATTGCTTAAAAATAGCAAGGAATAGGATGAAGAAGGCAATAATTGAGTGGTACAATGCATTCAAAATGTATAATATAGCAATTAACATAATCGAAATACGACAAAACGTATCATTACTATAAGAATTACCGAAGGTGTGGAGGAATCTATGAGAAATTCTGTTAAAAAGTGGGGAGTCGGAATTGCAGTATTTGCAGCAATTGTGACAACAGCCGTTCTGTTGCCACAGGATAAGGTCACTGATTTCCATGAGAAATATGAAGGAACAGATCTGACATCGGACATTAAGGGAATGGAGAGGGCAGGAACATACATCCGATATATCGCAGGACATGATTCCAGCGTCAGACCGCAGGAAAATGTAAACATTGAGCTGTTTGACTATACATCAGCTAAAGATGTTGAGAGGTATACTTCCTATGAAGGTGTAGATGAGGCATTGTATACAGGTGTTGATTCTACAGTTACCTGGCAGATTAATGTACCTCAGAGCGGTTATTATAATCTGTATACAGAATATCTGATTCCTGAGTCAAGAGGTGTAGTTGCAGAACGAATTGTTTATATCAATGGAGAGATTCCATTTGAGTCGGCACGTAACATTACCTTTTCCAGAATATGGACTGATGGTGGTGAGGTGAAAGTCGATAATCAGGGCAATGAGATAAGACCTACACAGAAAGAAGTATTTGCCTGGCAGAAGGCATACTTTAGGGATGACAGAGGATATGAAGCAGAACCGTATCTGTTTTATTTTGAAAAAGGAATAAATGAGCTGACTCTGGAAGCAGAGAATGAACCTATGATCCTCAAAAGCCTGGAACTGAAGAGTGTACAGGATATGGATGATTATCAGGCTTATCTGGAGAAACAGCCGGGTGTCAATATGACAGAGACAGGAACTTCCTATCAGCAGATCGTGCAGGGTGAAGACTCCACGCTGCGTTCAGAATCTTCACTGTATGCTAAGTATGACAGGTCATCACCAACCACACAGCCAAACAGTGTGACCAATACGGTATTGAATTATGTGGGCGGTGAGGCATGGAGAAGTGCAGGACAGTGGATTGAATGGAATTTTGAAGTCCCGGAAGACGGATATTACAATCTTATGATCAAAGCTCGCCAGAATTATGCAAGAGGAAGTATTTCAAGCAGAAGCGTGTACATAGATGGAGAGATTCCTTTTTCGGAAATGAAGGAGATTTCCTTTGAATACGAGAATGACTGGAACTGCATGACACTTACAGATGAAGAAGGAACGCCCTATCAATTCTATTTAAAAGAAGGAACACACACATTAAGACTTGAAGCAACACTTGGAGGTGTGGGTTCCATTCTGGAAGAATTGGAAGATTCCATATACAGACTGAACCAGATTTACCGTAAATTGCTGATTTATACAGGTGTGCAGCCGGACAAATACCGAGATTATAATATTCAGCAGGTTTATCCGGAAGTAATAGAAGCTATGGATCTGGAATCCAAACGTTTGTATAAGATTGTAGATGAGATGGTGGCATACAGCGGACAGAAAGCGGACAATATCGCAACGGCACAGACTGTTGCACAGCAGCTGGAACGTTTCGTGAAGAATCCTAATAAGATCACATTGGAGTTTACGACTTTTAAGGATAACATTACAGCGCTTGGTACGGCATCTCTTAATATGAGTGCAACCAAACTGGATGTGGACTATTTTGTAGTCAGTGGCATCAATGCACCGATCAAGGTGGAAAAGGCAGGTGCAATGGCAAAAGCATGGCACGAAATGAAATCTTTCGCAGCATCCTTCGTTGTTGATTATGATGCAGTCGGAGACGTATACGAAGAAGGTGATGAGGGGGTCATTAAGGTATGGATCCTGACCGGACGAGATCAGGGTACAATTCTGAAATCCATGGTAGATGATACCTTCACTCCCGATACGGGAATTAAAGTCAACGTAGAAATTGTAGCGGCAGATGCCCTGTTAAATGCAGTTGTAGCCGGCAGAGGACCTAATGTAGTGCTTTCGGTTGGAGCAGATCAGCCTGTGAATTATGCGCTGCGTAATGCAGCAGAAGATCTTAGCCAGTTCTCAGACCTTCAGGATGTTCTGTCACATTATACGGCAAGCTCTTATGAGCAGTACAGGCTGGATGACCATATATATGGTATCCCGGAGACACAGAATTTCAATGTAATGTTCTATCGTAAGGATGTTCTGGAAGAGCTGGGACTGGAGATACCCAATACCTGGCAGGAGCTGATCGAGATGCTTCCTACCATTCAGGGAAATAACATGACGATTGCCATTCCAACAGCGGCAGGAAGCAGTGCTACTGCATCCGCTTCTACATCAGTAGCTTCCAATGCACCGGACTTGTCTATGTATTTCAGCCTTTTATACCAGTATGGCGGAGATATGTATAACGAGGCAGGAACCAGAACGGTTGTCAACAGTGAAGCAGGAGTGCAGGCTTTTGATGATTATGTAAGATATTTTAATGATTATGGAACACCTACTATTTATGATTTTGTCAGCAGATTCCGTTCGGGAGAAATGCCGATAGGTATAGCTTCTTATTCCATATATAACACATTAATGGTATCAGCACCTGAGATCAGAGGATTGTGGGATTTTACGCTGATTCCAGGCACAGAGACAACAGATGGAAATGGAAGGACTTATATTGACCGTTCGGATTTCATTACAGGAAGTGCTACCATGATGGTCAAAACAGAGGATGAGCAGCTTCGTAACAATTCATGGGAATTCATGAAATGGTGGGCAGATGCAGATACCCAGGTAAGATTTGGACGTGAGATTGAAGCCCTGCTTGGTTCTTCAGCCAGATATGCAACTGCCAATAAGGACGCTTTCGTCCAGTTGGCATGGAGTGCAGATGATATCGCAGTACTCAATGACCAGTGGGATCAGACAGTAGGCATCAGAGAGGTACCTGGTGGATACTATACAGGCCGTCATATTACCAACGCGATTCGTAAGGTCATTAATGAGAAAGACGATCCACGAGAGACCATTATTGATTACTCCATCAAGATAGATGAGGAAATCACAAAGAAGCGTATCGAATTCGGTCTCCCTGTAGATTAGGAAAGGTTTGGTTATTATCATGAAAGAATATCTGAAGAAGTATGTCATGCTTCGCAGGCATAATATGTCGGTGGCATGGAAAAAGGCAAAGCGTAGTAAGATGTGCTATGTATTTCTGGCGCCTTATGCGATCCTGTTTAGTTTATTTGTGATTTTGCCGGTAATATCATCAATTTTCTTTAGTTTTACTTATTACAACATTTTGGAAAAACCGAGATTTATCGGTCTTTCCAATTATATCAGCCTGATTCTGGAGGATGATATATTCCTGATTGGTATTAAGAATACACTGCTGATTGCAGTGATCACCGGTCCTCTTGGATATATTATGTCATTCCTTTTTGCATGGCTGATCAATGAACTGCCCAGATGGGTCAGAAGTGTGGCAGTCGTTGTCTTCTATGCACCATCCATTGCAGGTAATTGTTATGTCATATTCTCCGTATTCTTCAGAGGTGACGCATATGGTTACGTCAATGCTTTCCTGATGAAGCTTGGAATTATTGATTCACCGATTCTGTGGTTCATCAATCCTAAGTATATGCTTCCAATCTGTATGCTGGTCATTCTGTGGATGAGTCTTGGCACAGGATTCCTTTCTTTTGTAGCCGGTCTGCAGGGTGTTGACAGAGCACAGTTCGAAGCCGGTTATATGGACGGTATCAGGAACAGATGGCAGGAGCTGTGGTACATCACTTTACCGAATATGAAACCCATGCTGATGTTCGGAGCGGTCATGTCCATTACACAGGCATTTGGTGTGTGTGATGTAACGATGGCTCTGTGTGGATATCCAAGTACAGATTATGCAGCCAGAACGGTGGTTACACACTTGTTTGACTATGGTTATTCAAGGTTTGAAATGGGATATGCATCAGCGATTGCCACAATACTATTCCTGATCATGATCCTGTGTAACAAAGCAATTCAAAGTCTGTTAAGAAGAGTGGGAACCTGATATGAGTAAAAATAAGAATAATATGGATAAAACAACAAGACAACACAAAAAACTGATCAAGAGAAGAAAACCGAACCGTTCGGTGTGGGGAGATATCCTTTTATATTTCTTTCTGCTGCTCGTGGCAATGGTTATGGTATTTCCTATTGTATATGCAGTCAGCAGTGCCTTAAAACCTTTGGATGAATTATTTATGTTCCCACCAAGGATATTTGCACAGAATCCTACACTGGATAACTTCTCGGATCTGTTCGTAACAATGGGCAAATCCTGGGTGACATTCTCACGATATCTGTTCAATACGGTATTTATTACAGGAGTTGGTACAGCAGGACATCTGATCATAGCTTCCATGGCGGCTTTCGTGCTTGCCAAGTATGATTTTCCGGGAGGAAAGACATTCTTCAGGCTGGTAACGGTAGCAATGATGTTCAGTGGATATGTTACAGCAATCCCAAATTATCTGATCATCAATGCACTGGGATGGGTTGATACTTACTGGGCAATCATCATTCCTGCCTTTGCATCTCCTATGGGACTTTTCCTGATGAAACAGTTCATGGAGGGATTACCTACCTCTCTTATTGAGGCAGCTAAGATTGACGGAGCAAGTGAATGGAAAGTATTTGCCGATATTGTAATGCCAAATGTAAAACCTGCATGGATGACACTGATCATCTTTTCTGTTCAGGCATTGTGGAATAACAAGGCAGCGACCTTTATTTATTCAGAAGAACGTAAGACTCTGGTTTATGCATTGCAGCAGATTCAGAGCGGTGGTATTGCCAGAACAGGACAGGGAGCAGCCGTACTGGTAGTAGTAATGATTGTTCCGATTGCGATATTTATATTCTCTGAAAGCCAGATTCTGGAGACCATGGCCAGTTCTGGTCTGAAGGATTAGGGATAGAGGTGTCATATGAAGAAAATAATGAAAAGAATGGCTGCCCTGGCATTGAGCGTGGTCACGCTGACAGGAAGCTGCATGGTAGTCCATGCGGAGACGGGATATACCTATGGGTATGATTATTGGGGAGATGTACAGTATTCTCCTGATGCATACAAGACAGTAGCTGTGTATACAGATGTGGAGCTGGGACTGGATAAGAAACTGAGTGCACCTCAGGGATTGTTCGTAACCGGCAATATGATATATCTGTGCGATACCGGCAATAACAGGATTTTGGAGCTGGAACGTAAAGATGAAGACACAATCGAACTGGTACGTGTGATTGATCACATGACAGGAGATGTGGCAAATAAGGAATTTCAGGGACCTTCGGATATTGCGGTATCACAGGATGGCTATCTCTATGTAGCGGACACCAATAATAATCGAATCGTCAAAATGGATCATGATGGACAGTTCGTACTGGAATTTACCAAGCCGGCAGATGCTACCTTTGACCAGTCACTGAGCTTTCTGCCAACCAAGATTGCAGTAGATAGTGCAGGTAGAGTTTATTGTGTAGCGACCAATGCGAATAAAGGTCTTATCAAATATGAAAATGATGCTGCATTTTCAGGCTTTGTAGGAGCAACACCGGTAACATATAACTGGACTGATTATATATGGAAGAAGCTGGCAACGCAGGAACAGAGAGCTAAGATGGAATCCTTCGTACCAACAGAGTATGACAATGTATATATGGACTATGAAGGATTTATCTATGCATGTACGACTAATGTATCTGAGCATGATCTGGACAGTGGTGCAGCGGATCCTGTCAGAAGATTGAACCTGATGGGAAATGACATCCTTGTCAGAAATGGTGACTATTATATCATCGGTGATCTGTACTGGGGATCAGGTGGCGGTTATGAAGGACCTTCTCTGTTTACAGATGTAACAGCAATGGACAATGACGTATTCTTCTGTCTGGATAAGACAAGAGGAAGAATCTTCGGCTATGATGACCAGGGAAGAATGTTATATTGCTTTGGCGGAAACGGTAATATGGATGGATATTTCAAGCAGCCCGCCGCACTTGAACATATGGGGCATGATCTGCTGGTACTTGATTCACTGGATAACAGTCTGACATTGTTCACACCAACGGAGTATGGCAATAAGATCTATGATGCCATTGAACAGTTCCAGAATGGTGATTATGAAGAATCAGGTACAAGCTGGCAGCAGGTCATGGATATGAATGGTAACTATGATCTGGCGTATATCGGGATCGGACGTTCCCTGCTTCGCCAGAAACAGTATCACGAAGCTATCAAGTATTTTAAATTGAAACTGGATGATGATAACTACTCCAAGGCATTCAAGCAGTACAGGAAAGAGTGGGTAGAGGATCATATAGTGATCATATTTACTCTTGTTGTCCTGGTACTGTGTGTACCGCTGGCAGCAGGTAAAATCAAAGCCATCAAAGAGGAGATAGACCGTGCAGATATCTTCCGGGATGAGAAGGAATAGGAGGCAGGAATGAAAAATTATATTCAGAGTTTGAAATTCGCATTGTACTGCATTACCCATCCTTTTGATGGATTCTGGGATCTGACACATGAGAAGAGAGGTTCCATTGCTGCAGCAAATACCATACTGATTCTGACATTGATCGTCAGAATTATGAAGTTACAGTATACGAGTTTTATTTTTAACAAGGTATACTGGCCAAAAGTCAATATATTCCTGTATCTGGCAAGCATTCTGTTTCCACTGGCATTATGGTGCGTGGGTAACTGGGGATTAACGACTCTTTTTGATGGAAAAGGCAGATTATCACAGGTTTATATGGCAACCTGCTATGGTATGACACCCTACCCATTGATTCAGTTTCCTTTGATACTGTTCAGCAATGTGGTAACTGTGGATGAAGCTGAGTTCTATTCTGTAGTAAGTGTGATTTCCATTATCTGGGCAGCCCTGCTGATTCTGGCTGCCATGTCCCAGATTCATGAGTATAAAATGAGCAAAACGCTGCTTTTTACAGTAGCTACGGGTTTTGCAATGTTGGTCATGGTATTTATCCTTCTGCTGTTCTTCAGCATGATCAGTCAGGGAATTGCATATTTCATTTCAATCGGCAAGGAAATACTGTTTAGAATGTAGCGAGGGAGAAGATATCATGAAGACAAAAATAAAAAGTTTAATAGGTCCTTTTATTCTTTTCCTCATAATCATGGCAGGGATACTGGTAACTGCCTTGTATCAGGATGAACCGGAACCGGTAGAAGTTATTAAGGTCAATGGTTATGAGGGTCCTGAAGAGGACATCGTATTAGAGAATGACAAGCTGATCATGAGAATGGATTCGACCAGCACGCAGTTCTCTGTGGAAGTGAAGGAGAATGGAGCAGTCTGGTATTCCAATCCGCAGGATGCCGATGATGATGAACTGGCATTGAAACTGGATAAAGAGAAACTGAAATCCACACTACTGCTGACCTACAGTACCAAAAACGGTGTAGATACGCTTTTTAATAACTATGCATACAGCATGGAAAAAGGAATCTATGATATAGAAAAAGGTGATGACTATATCAAAGTCTTTTATTCCATAGGAGATACGGATAAAGAATTTGTGATTCCTACGGTGATTGAGAAGGATCGTATGGATGCTTTCCTCAAGAATATGGATAAGGACGCTTCCACGCGAACACTGGAGTACTATAAGAAGTACGATATCAACAAGCTTGGAAAGAAAGACAATAAAGAGGAGCTTCTTGCATCTTATCCACTGCTGGAGACAACGCCTATCTATGTCCTGCGTGATACCACAAAGGATAATATCAAAGGTAAGCTGGAAGAATACTTTGCAGCAGCCGGATATACCTATGAAGAATATACAGCAGATAAAGAACTCGCTGGAAGCCTGGGAACTTCCGAAAAGCCGGTATTCAACGTCAATGTGATATACAGGCTGGATGGAGATAAGCTGGTAGTAGAAGTTCCGTTAAAGGAAATCGAATATAAGGAGAATTATCCTATCTACTACCTGAATGTTCTTCCCTACTTTGGAGCCGGAAGTACAGAAGATGAAGGATATATGCTCGTACCCGAAGGCGGTGGTGCATTGATCAATTTCAATAATGGCAAGACCGCACAGAACAGCTATTACGCAAATATGTATGGCTGGGATCATGCGCAGAACAGAGAAGCAGTTGTGCATGAGACAGAGACATATTTCAATGCATTTGGAATTGCAAGAAATGGTTCTTCTTTCCTCTGTGTAATGGAAGAAGGAGCGCCTTATGCGGCAGTTACGGCAGATATCAGCGGTAAGAGCTCCAGCTATAACAGTGTCAGCGCCCAGTATACACTGGCTCACAGAGACCAGTATGAAATGGGAGACAGATATGAAGGCAAGATGTATGTCTATCAGGAATCCCTTCCGGATGAAACACTGGTACAGAGCTACAGCTTCTTAAATTCTGATAATTATGCGGACATGGCAGGTGTTTACCGTAATTATCTGGAGAATATCTCAGGAGATTATCTTACACCGAGTGAAGATACACAGACACCTACAGTCATAGAGCTTGTTGGTGCTGTAGATAAGATCAAACAAGTAGCAGGAATCCCGATGTCCAGACCTCTTGAACTGACCAGTTTCCAGGAAGCACAGCAGATCATAGAAGAGCTCAGACAGGATGGTATCACCAATATGTCAGTTAAGCTTACAGGCTGGATGAATGGTGGCGTACAACAGAAGATTCTCAAAAAAGCAAAACCAGTAACGGCGCTTGGAGGTAAGAAGAATCTGAAGAAGCTGGCTGAATATGCATCAGATAATCAGATTGACCTGTATCTGGATGGTATTACAGATTATGCATATGACAGTGATATATTTGATGGATTCTGGGTATTTACAGATTCAGCACGATTTGTCAGCAAGGATAAGGCAGAGATTTATCCATACTCTACCGTTACATATGCCAAGAGAGAGAAGCAGAAGCCGCATTATCTGCTGAAAGCATCGCTGGCATCCCAAATGGCTGATAATCTGGTGAAGGCAGCCGGTCAGTATGAGGCTAACGTATCTTTCCAGGAGATTGGCATAGAGCTGAATTCTGATTATTACAAGAAGAATCCGGTCAGCAGACAGCAGGTGCTGCAGACACAGGAAGCCAAGCTGAAAGCAATCAGGGACAGTGGTGTCAAGGTAATGATCAATATGGGTAATAATTATGCAGTGCCTTATAGCAATATTGTGACTAATATGGATCTCAACGGGTCTGATTATTCGATTCTGGATGGTACAGCCCCAGTATATCAGATGGCAATCCATGGATATGTAAATTATACTGGACAGCCATTGAATATGACGCAGAATTACGAAGAAGAACTTCTACAGTCAGCAGAGTATGGTGCAGGTCTTGCATTTACCTTTATGGATGAAAGCGAATTTACCCTGCAGAATACTTTGTATACCAAGTATTTTGGAATTGAGTATGATGCATGGCATGACAAAATGCTGGAGATTTATGACAGGTACAATAAGGAATTAGGTCATACTTTTAACCAGAGGATCACGAATCATACAATGATAACAGATAAAGTGACCTGCACAGAATATGAAGATGGAACCAGGGTATATGTAAATTACAGTTATGATGATGTAAAGATACCTGAAGGTGACGTGGTTCCCATGAGAGATTATTTTGTGAAGAAATAGGGAAGAAAGGATTTTGATTATGAAGAAACAAAGTAAAGTAGCGGGTCTTCAGAGAAGAAAAGCCATTTCGGGTTATCTGTTCATCGCACCATTTATCATTGGTTTTCTGGCATTTATGGTAAAACCGCTTTTTCAGTCTTTATATATGAGCTTCTGTACTGTAGAAGTAAGCCCGAATGGTATCCACAATGTATTCAAAGGACTTGCCAATTACATACAGGCGTTCACAATTGATACAGAATTTAACAGACTTCTTGTGGAAGAAATCTCCAGAATGTGTATAAACTCACTTGCAATCATGGTATTCAGCTTCTTTGTTGCACTGATATTGAACCAGAAATTCAAGGGTAGAGCACTGGTAAGAGCTATTTTCTTCCTTCCGGTTATTCTCTCATCCGGTGTAATCCTTGGGGTAGAGAGCAACAATGCACTGCTTGCCAGTGTGCAGAATATGGTGGAAGAGACCACCAGCACTACCAGTGTAACAGATGCAATCAAAAGTATTCTTCTGACATCCGGTATTGGTGCATCCGCATTTGAGAAGGTATTTGACATTGTAGATGGAATCTATGATGTCGCTATTGCATCCGGTATCCAGATCATTATCTTTTTGTCGGGTCTGCAGACGATTTCTACCAATATGTATGAGGCGGCGGCTATTGAGGGCTGTACAGCCTGGGAAAGTCTCTGGAAGATTACTTTTCCGATGATCAGTTCCCTGTTTCTGGTAAACTGGATCTATACAATCGTAGATTTCTGTATGAGATCAGATAATCAGGTCATGGAGAAGATCAGTGACCAGATGATACAGTATATTAATTATGGTTTTGCATCAGCTATGTCCTGGATCTATTTCCTGATTGTCATTGTCATTATTGGTGTCAGTTCATTCATTATCTCGAAGGGGGTATATTACTATGACTAAACATAAAGCAGATAAGACCCCACAGATGGGATTCTGGGAGAGAAACCGTAAGTCTGGTGGATATCTGTTACAGAAAAAGACAAAGGAAATTGCAGTACGGATCATCAGGGCTATTCTGTTGTTTGGAATGTGTTTCCTGATTTTACAGCCAATCCTGACCAAGATATCAGTCAGCTTCATGGAGGAACAGGATTTGTATAATGCAATGGTCATCAATATTCCTGAACATTTCACAACGGCAAATTATAAATTGTGTGCCAAGTTCATGGACTATGCAAAATCTTTACTAAACACTTCGATAGTATCATTATCTATCGCAGTGCTGCAGATTACAGTATGCACGCTGGTAGGATATGGATTTGCCAGATTTGAATTCCCATTAAAGAAGTTCTGGTTTGCCTGTGTCATTATGGTTATTATCATTCCACCACAGACAATCTCCACTTCCCTGCATCTGCATTTCAGATATTTCGATATCTTCGGACTGAGTAAGCTGATAAGAGGCGAGACAATTAACCTGAGAGGTTCTATCCTGCCTTATTATCTGATGAGTGCAGGCTGTATGGGACTAAAGAATGGCTTGTATATCTTTATGATAAGACAGTTCTTTCGTAATATTCCCAAGGAACTGGAAGAAGCAGCTTATGTAGATGGATGTGGCACGCTTCGTACTTTTGTCAGCATTATGCTGCCGGATGCCAAACCAATCCTGACATCCTGCTTCCTGTTCTCTTTTGTATGGCAGTGGACAGATGGTTTTTATTCCAAGATGTTCCTTGGTAATATCAAATTGTTGTCTACACAGTTGGCAGTAATTGCAGATAGAATGGATGCCTGGATGGTAAATACAATGAAAGTTCCTGGTGGTGCATCTGTAGGCTACAGCAACTGTATCGTATCCACCGGTACATTGATGGTCATTATTCCACTGCTGATTCTGTATCTGTTCGCACAGAAGGGATTTGTAGAGAGCTTGAGCAGTTCCGGTATTAAGATGTAAGTACATAGGAATGAGTAAATACTGCGCTGTAAATCAGCACAGGTTTATATATAAGAAGGAGGATTTCAAGATGAAGAGAAAAATGTTTAACAAGGTCATGGCAGCTTCATTGACTGCAGCTATGACAATGAGCCTTGCGGGCTGTGGGGGAAATGCAGCAACTACAGAGGCACCTGCTGACACAACAGTAGATCAGCAGACAACAACTGCTGAAACTGAGACAACAGAATCAGAAATTACAGTAGAACCAGAGGAAGAAGGACCTGTTGCCTTGACGGATGCTGATGGCAACGTGTATGATTTAGGTGGTATGGAGATTATCATTCGTGACTGGTGGAGCTCCGGAGAAGAAGAAGAGCCTAAGAATGCCTATGAAGAAGCACGTCAGGAATACAGAGACTGGGTACAGGATACCTATAATTTCAAGATCAAGCAGGTCGCAATCAGTGACTGGGGTTCTACTCCTGAAGATTTCCTGAATTACGCAACTACAGGTGGTGACGAGAATTATGTATGGATTCTGCGTCAGGGTGCAGAATTTGTATCTGCCATGAACAGTGGATTGATGTATGATCTGGCTACTCTGGATTGCCTTGACTTTTCACAGGATAAGTGGAAAGGTGGCGTACATAAGCTTTGTTCCAAGGGTGATTCTATCTATGGATGCAGCCCCGAGATCCCTGAACCACGTGGAGGTCTGTATTTCAATAAGAGACTGTTAGAGGAAGCAGGCATTAATCCTGATGACATATACAAGTGGCAGGAAAGCGGAGAATGGACCTGGGATAAGTTCGAAGAACTCTGCCAGACGATTACAGCCGATACAGACAATGATGGTGTAACAGACCGCTGGGCACTGGTAACAGATGACAGTGAGACCAAGAACGAAGCGGTATGGTCCAATGATGCAGAATATATCGGCATGGAAAATGGCAAGTATGTCAATAAGCTGGAATCAGACGAGACTCTGCAGGCACTTAACTGGGCGCTGGATATGATGGCTAAGTATAAGTATATGCCTGAAGGGGCTGAGTGGGACTACTGGAAGACAGCATTCCCTAACGGTGATGGTGCATTCCTTGTAGGTCAGGCATATCTGGCAGCTAACGAATTTAAAGATATGGAAGATGACTTTGGTTTTGTATGCTTCCCTAAGGGACCTAATGCCAAGGATTACAGAAACTGTTATACAGATAACATTTATGCAATTCCTGCATGCTATGATGCTGATAAGGCATGGAAGATTGCTTTTGCATTGAATGCATATACCAATCGGGTTCCGGGTTATGAAGATTATAATGACAGACTTTCCGGATACTATGATTCCTTCAGAGACACAGAATCTGTAGATCTTACAATTGCAAGAATGTGTGAGAATGGATTTACTACATATCATGATATGATTCCTGGCTTATCATTAGGTGAGCAGTTCTTATGGGGATGCACCATTGATAATCCTCCTGCACAGGCAGCAGAAGCAGTCAGAAATGAATGGGCTTCCTACCTGGAAGAAGCAAATAAGTAAATAAAAGTTATATAAGAAGGGTGATGTTTCCGGCATCATCCTTCTTGTGTACATACATTTCCAGAGGAGGAAAAAGATGAAGCGCAGAATCATAGCAGTGATTACAGGCATAATAACAATGGCAGCAGTATGTGGATGTGGAGCACAGCAGACAGTGACAGACAGAGTGGTACAATCAGATATGGTAGAAGGAACAGAGGTACAGAGTGAGACCGTAACACAGACAATAAATGAAACAGAAAGTGAAACAGAACAGACCTTGGAAACGATAACAACAGCAGAGCAGGAGAATGCAGTCATTGACCGCAGCGAGACTTTTGCATTGCTTAATGATATGAAAGCAGGGTGGAATCTTGGAAATACACTGGATGCGCATGCCAGCGCAGATCTGACGAGTGAAACGAGCTGGGGGAATCCAAAGACAACACCGGAGATGATACAGGCGATTGCGCAGGAGGGCTTCCACACACTGCGTATTCCGGTGACCTGGAGTAAGCATGTGTCAGCAGGACCGGAATATAAGATAGATGCAGCATGGATGGACAGAGTAGAAGAAGTAGTAAAGTATGCACTGGATTGTGACATGTATGTCATTTTAGATACGCACCATGAGCCGGATTATTGGTTGAAACCTCAGTCTGATGGTCTGGATGAGGTACAGAATGAACTGTGTGCCATCTGGCAGCAGATTGCTGAGAGATTTGCAGATTATGATGAACATCTGCTCTTTGAGGGAATGAATGAGCCGAGAATCAAGGGCTCTGCGCAGGAGTGGTCCGGTGGTGATGCAGATGGAAGGGCGGCAGTGAACACTCTGAATCAGGCATTTGTAGACACTGTGAGAGCTGTTGGCGGTAAGAATGAGACGAGAACATTAATCATATGTCCATATGGCAATTCGGTCACATATAATACGATGGTGGAACTGGAGATTCCACAGGATGAGCATATTGCAGTGGCAGTACATCTGTATACCCCATATTATTTTACATATGAGCCGGAAGGCGGCAGCATCAATGTATGGAATGGCACTTTGAAGAAAGACATCATATCCAATATGCAGTTGGTGGATAAAGAACTGATACAGAAGGGCGTACCTGTCATAATTACGGAATTCGGTGCTGTCCATAAGGTTTTTCAGGATGCAGACGGCAACACGGTATCCAATCAGGAGGAAGTGCTGAAATGGCTGGCTGATTATATGGAAACAGCGAATAAATACGGCATCCCCTGTGTATGGTGGGACAATGGAATTTATAATACTTCCGGTGAACAGTTTGGTTTATTTGACAGGAAGAATCTTACCTGGTTCGATCAGGATATTGCGGATGCCTTTGTAAAATATGCACAGCAGACAGAATAGTTCTGAAAGGATGAATGGGAATATGGCGGATAAAAAGATATATTGGCATTTGCCGGGGTTTTGTTATTTCAGGTTATTGAATCAGGTATTGATGAATCTGATGAAAGATTATCCGGATTGCTTTGAAGAGAAATATTGTATCGGCTCTGTCTATGGCACTTTTCCCGGCGCTGTCTGGAATGGAGGACGTGCAGTATTTGGTATTACAGGGATAAAAGACATCAGGGCTATCCTGAAATTATATAATGACAGAGGAGTTCCTGTCCGGTTCACATGGACAAACTCCCTGTTGGAAGAGAAGCACATATATGATACCTACTGCAATCTGATCATGAAGGAAGCCGATAACGGGATGAATCAGGTGCTGGTGAACCGGCCTGTGCTGGAGGAATATATCCGCAGGCAGTATCCAGGCTTTAAGCTTATTTCTTCTACGACCAAGAGAATCACAGGTCTGGATGGGTTGCTGGAAGAATTAAATAAAGATTATTTTCTTGTGGTATTGGATTATGATCTGAATCACAATGAAGAAGTATTGTCTGCCATTGGGAAACAAGCGGATAAAGTAGAGATTCTGGTCAATGAAATCTGTTATCCGGGATGCCCGAAGAGGAGCGAGCATTACAGACAGCAGTCACAGATGTAGCTGGAGTACGATATAGATGCAGCATTTCCGTGTCCTAATAAGACAAGAGAAAGAAAATTTGAAGAATGTAAGGAACGCCCTTCTTTTATATCCAGGGAGCAGATAAGGGAGTATGCGGACAGGGGTTTTGTAAATTTCAAAATTGTGGGACGTGGAATGCCCATGGATTTTGTGAAAGAATCTTATCTGTATTATCTGGTAAAAGATGATTCCAGGGCATTTATCAGAAATAAAATGGAATCTACACTGAATCAGTTTGCACAGGCTATGAGAAAGAGAAAGGCATGATGGTATGGAAGTCAGATTTCACTTACCGGGATTACGGTATAATTATCCCTTGAATATGTTTTTTACAGGATTGCAGTCACTGCATCCTGAGTATTTCAGGGAAGGAGTAAAGATTGCTTCTTTCTTTGGAGAATTTCCGACTTCTCTATGGGGAGGAGGGCGCTTCTGCAATGATGACCAGTGTGATGCACGGTTTATTACAGAAGTCGTAAAGAATATCAATAAGCAGGGAATCCCGGTGAGATATACGTATACGAATCCTTTATTGACCAGGGAGGATCTGTCAGATGCTTATTGTAATTTCTGTATGAAAGCAGCAGATAACGGAATGAATGAAGTGTTGGTCGTATCTGACATTCTCGAAGAGTATATCAGAAAGAACTATCCGGGTTATAAGATCAATAGTTCTACCTGTAAGGAATTGAAAGAGCTGGATGCCATCAATGAGGAACTGGATAAAGATTATCAGCTGGTGGTACTGGATTACAATATGAACAATCAGTTCGAACTGCTGGAGAAGATTAAACGGAAAGATAAGTGCGAGATACTGGTAAATGCCTGTTGTATTCCCAATTGTCCAAGAAGGGCAGAACATTACCGTACCATAGCCAAGCAGCAGAGGATTGCCTTACAGAACCGCAGGAATCCAACAGATAAGAAAATCCCCATTCCAGGCTGGCATTGCGAGTATGGGGATCATAATTCCATTCATACGATTCGTAATTATGTGACATACGTGTCACCTGAAGCTATCTGGGAGAAATATGTACCCATGGGCTTTACGAACTTCAAGATAGAAGGCAGAACTGCAAATCTGTTTCAATTGGTGGATACCTATTGCCACTATATGATCAGACCGGAATATGAAGGGGAAGCCAGATTGTTGTTGCTGGCTAATCTGGAGAAGAGCCATATCATTTCCGTGAACAGACCAAGACCCGCTAAGTGGGAGGGTTAAAGGGCATGGCTGCTTTTTGCACGATATTCGGTTGGCGAGCAGCCCTTGAGCTGCTTGAACAGCCGGTTAAAAGTCGATATGCTGGAGAAACCGGACTGAAGGGCAATCTCTGTAATCAGACAGTCATGATTGGTAAGAAGATCTTCTGCATGACTGATTCTTCGGTAATTCAGATAATCGCAGAAGGTAAAACCGGTATATTGCTTGAATAATCTGGAAAAATGAAATTTACTGAAGCCACAGGCAGCAGAAATTTTTTCCAGACTCAGGTCTTCAGAATAGTGCATATCTATGTATTTTACAACATTCAGAAATTTATTCACGTATTCCTGCTTTTTCCCTGCAAAGGAAGATTCGCTGATATCAAGCTGTTGGATATGATGTCGGCCTAAAGTGGCAAATAATCTTAACAGACTGGAATAGATAAGAAAATCACAATATTCCTGGTTGATGAAATAATCGTTCTTCATATTTGTAAAGTGAAGGTATACTTCATCATACAGTTCAGGTGAATTATTTCTGGTAATATAAACGGGATGGTTCAGCAGAGACATGATACTGTGATATCCATTCAGTCTGGACAGAAAAGAAATATCAAAAAGATAGACAAAACGGGCACCGTTTTCCGGGGCCTGGATAGAATGCAGGGATCTTGGTGGAATCATAAGAATCTCATCAGGATTCACATGATACAGTTCCTTATTGATCGTCACATCATAATAATTTTCAACGGGCACAATAATTTCAAGCGTATTATGCCAGTGCATGTCATAGCTTTCGGAAATATCGTTATACCATATTCTCAGGGCAGAGTTATTACGATACTTGATGGTTTCCAGAAAATCCGACATTTCCCGTTCTCCGTTATAATCAAGATTGACTTTGTACATTTCACTTTTATCAATATTTTCAGGAATGGTATGCATTCTTGAATCACCCCAATCATAAAAAATACCCATTTATTGTAAAACGATTCTAGCATACACATTACAAATTGTAAAGAGCACGATTTGGGTAGTGAATCGCAGCATGAAGAAACAGGCATTAAATCCGTATTTACCATCCTGGAAATATATTCCCGATGGAGAACCACACGTATTTGGAGACAGGGTATATATATGGTTCCGGTCAGTGTGGAGAATCTGCACAGTAACCGCGGCAGCCGTAACTTCTGGTGTGATTTTTTTTCACGAATATAATCACTGACGGATATACCCAGTTCTTTTTTGAAGAGACGAGAAAAAGTGTCAAAGGCTAATGGTAAAGGGCATGTCGGTTTTGACATGCCTTTTATTTGCATAAAAATGATGTAACTATTCAGAACCCAATGTCATTTAGTTAGTGTTATGTATCTAAAATGGTTAGATTTCTAATTAGGGGTCTAACCATTTTTTATAAAATGGTTGACAAATACACTAAAAT
>MNTL01000064.1 GCA_001916965.1 Roseburia sp. CAG:10041_57 | reverse complement strand
TTGTAATTTGTGATATTTGATGTGTTCATAATAATTTACTCCTTTGAGTATATTTAAACACATTTAATCACATTAGTCAACAAATTTGATTGCTTAGGGATCCTCTCCTTCATCTTTTAAATATGTATTTTCGTCCATTTCCCCTGTTTGAAACGAATTGACGCGAATAAAAATCTTGATATCTGATCTGCCAGAATGCCCATCCAGATACCTGCCATCCCAAGTCCCATTACAAAGCCAAAGAAATAGGAAGCTGATGTTCTGATGATCGTAACACTGATTGTAGATGCAATTGCAGTATAGGTCGTATCGCCTGCACCACGCAGACATCCCATATAAATAACCTGTGAAACCTGGAATAATACGATAATGATCATGATTCTGATAATCATAACGCCTATGTCCACAATCTCCTGCTCCGCAAAAAACAGATGATATAACCATTCTCCACCAAAGAAGTATACAACTGCCAATACACAGGAAATTCCAAGTCCAATCATTCGACAGGTCTTACCATATGCTTTCGCCTTATCAGGGCTGCCCTCTCCCAGGCTTCTTCCTATCAGTGCCACTGCCGCTACCTGCATACCATCTCCAAAGGAGAAGGTCAGTCCCAGAATATTCATACCTACCTGATGTGCCGCCAGGGCATTTGTCCCCATTTTAGCAGCCATCATGGCAGTTGACATGAAGCCGACACGCATCAGTATCTGCTCTATGAATACGGAAAATCCCAGCTTTATAATGCTGATTACAGGTTCCAATGCAGGTCTGATCTGCTGCTCCATTATATAATAAATACTGACAAAACCATCTCTTCTAAACAGGGACGCAAAGCTCATGATACAGGCAATAACTGTACCAAATACAGTTGCTATTGCCGCTCCTGCTATACCCAGTGCCGGGAATCCCAAATGTCCCTGTATCAGCAGATAATTGGCTATGATATTCACTACATTAGATACGATATTGGTTCTCATGGCAATCATCGTATTGCCTGAACCTCTCTGTGCCGCATTGATGACCATGGACAGTACATTGAATATCATGCATCCCATGATAATGCGGTAGTAAATGACAGCCGGTTCATGGGTCTCCGGGGCTGAGCCACAGAAGTTAATGATCTCATTCGCCCACATTACACATGCTGAGGATATCACCACAGTTGCCACGATTACAAATAAAATTGCTACCAACAGAATCTGATTCGCCGATCTCTGGTTTTTCTCGCCTCTTCTTCTTGCCACCAATGCAGATACAGACACATTCATGGCAAAAAATAGCGCCAGCCCCATGAATTTGGGTTGTGTTGTTAATCCTACGGCTGCCACTGCGCTGGCTCCCATGGAACTGACCATAAGGGAATCCACCATACCTGCCAGAGCAATAAAAAACGATTCACACACAGCAGGCCATGCCATTCTGACTGCTTCTTTCGTGATTCCTTTCTCTAAACCTACCATTTACCCTACTCCATTTTATTTCAACAATATATCCGGGACTGTCATTGCCATCCGCTCATAGGCTTTATCTGATGGATGCAAGTGATCTCCACTGTCAAATCCTTCCGCAAAAGCTTCCGGCTTATCTGCTGCTCTCAGCGCAGCATCAAAATCTATATATCCATCTATCTCATCTGTCGTGCGGATCCATTCATTTACGGCATTTCGAAGATCATTTCTAAAAGGTTCATAAGTTCTCCATCCATATATTGGAAGTAATGTTCCAATATGAACCTTCAGCCAGTATTCCCTGGCTTTTTCCACATACATGCGAAGCCCGTCTATCAGCTCCTGTGCTGTAGGCAGATCACTCCAGGGTCTGAATGGGTTCACCTCCACACCAACAGGATGAATGATATCATTGATTCCATGCTGAATGATGATCGTATCAGCGCCTGACACTTTCGCCTCCCGTGGAAAACGCGTTGCGCCCTTTAATCCGTAAGAATCATAGGTAATATTGTTGTACTGCCGCAGGATTCTCGTTCCACTGGCTGCACGTCTTACAATTGCAGTATGCATCTTCTGCTCTTTCTCTACACGCAGGCTCAGATAATCCGGCCATGCCTGGGAAGTAATGGAATCCCCATAGCATACCAGTGCCCGATTACTGCTGTCTGTATAGATATCAATATTGCTGAGGAAATAAAACCAGTTGGTATTTCTGGTCAGATCAAGCGGCAGTTCTGCACTTGCTGCATAATTACCTACTGAATAATATCCCTTAGACAACGGTCCTGTAATCAGTACTGCGGAACGCATCTGAGTAAAATCCCCCAGATAGAAGCTGACACTGATGTCATTTCCACGTTTCACAACAAACTCCACCTCATCGCTGACTACAGCCTCTCCCGCCGGGATTGTTACGGAAGTCTGCCCATCAAAAGTCACAGCCTTCACCGTCTCTTGTTTAATCTCTCTGCTGCCTTTTGCCACATTATCAGCTATATATACTTCACTGATCGTAACCGGCTGTGTTCCACAGAAATTATCCAGTGTTATCTTCAATTTATCTCCATCAAACACAGGATGAATCGGGTATCGCAGTGTCAGGTCTTTTGCATAATTCTCTGGTTTCCTGTCTGCGATGGATATTGCATTTCCCCACATAGATACATATTTATTCATAATAATTCCCATTCCTCTCATATGTGCAAGTATATCACAAAAAGGAGCAGTGCAAAAGAGTTTCGTCACTGCTCCATAAAATCACATATATCTTCCACAGCCCTCGCGTTGATCACCGCATGCTGTCTACGAATCATTTCACAGTCATCGGACTGCTTCATCAATCTGTCCACTTCTTTCACCAGTTGGATATCCGGCGTCAATACGCCTCTGCATAGGCCATTTTTTCTAAAGAAATGCAGATTATGACTCTCACATCCGGGAATGGGAGTCATGAGAACAAGGCGTTTTCCAGTAACAGCAGCTTCTGTGGAGGAGAGTCCCCCCGGCTTAATCACCATCACATCACACTGTTTCACATAATCAGGCATTTGCTCTGTCCTTTGCAGGATGATATGTCTCTCACCATACTGTTCATGCAGTTTATGGTATAATCTGCGATTATTGCCACATATCACAATCAGCTTCACAGTGCCATCTTTATGGTAGCGTCTATCCAGCACCTTTACTGCCCTGACCAGCTTCCCTGCACCAATACTGCCACCTGTAATCAGAATATAATGCAGCTTACTGTCCAATCCCAGTCTGGCTGCTACTTCCAGCCTGTCGAAATGTTGTGCAAATTCCCTGCGTACTGGAATCCCAAGTGGTAACAGCCTTTCCTTAGGAACCCCTCTCTTTACAAATTCTCTGGTTAATTTATCAGAAGGAATGACATATGTGTCACATTCTGTTTCCTCCATAAAAGGAATACAGGTATAATCTGTGGCAATAAAGAGCATCTTTGGCACATGATAACCGTGCTTCTTCATATATGTCAATATCTCTGCCGGATACAGGTGCGGCATGACCACATAATCGTACTGCTTCTCACTTAGCAGCCGTTCCATGACCGGCACCATCTTACGATTGAGAAAGTATACCGGAGAACGGAAAGGCAGTCTGCGATAGAGATTCCCCAGCCCATATACCGCCCCAAAGGCAAGCGGCACTCTCTGCACCAGCTTAATATAGGCATTATCAATGAGTCTGTCAATATGATTCCCTTTTAATGTATAGGGGTCCAGCATCTTCACATTGTGTCCCCGTCTCTCTAATTCCTCTTTGACTGCATATCCTGCTGCATTATGTCCGCCACCGGTTCCACATGATAGAATCAACGCTTCCATAATAAACTCACCCTTATCTTATCCTTTTCTTCTTTACTTAATACAAACCGTATTCCTACTGCTATCGTAATTAACAGAAAACCAAGCTTTACTGAAAATGCTTCCTGCATAAGACATAGTATAATAAAAGATACTCCATAAGAACCTATCGTTCTGTAAAAATGCGGCGTAATCCGTAATATCAGTGAAAAGAATATAAAGCAGACTGCCAACACCAGCACCGGAGTCATAACCGGGAACAGCCCTAACAAACTGCCAAAGGTAGTCGCAATACCCTTGCCGCCTCTTCCCTTATGAAACAAGGGAAATATATGTCCTATTGCAGGTGCAGCCAGAAT
This sequence comes from Roseburia sp. CAG:10041_57, assembly GCA_001916965.1. GTDB lineage: Bacteria > Bacillota > Clostridia > Lachnospirales > Lachnospiraceae > COE1. The sequence goes on along the minus strand of MNTL01000064.1, from coordinate 51,756 downwards.
CAGTGCCAGCCCCAACTGCGACATTTCTCCCTGATGATAAAAGAACACCGGTATAAAGCCCTTGCCCATATCACAGCATAATGTAAGAACACCACACCAGAAACCACCACGCATAAAAGCATTCGCAGTCCCAGGATTCCTGTCCTTACTGCCCTCTATCATATTTTCCTTATGAAAAAGCTTCTCGAATACCCTGGCATATAATATACTGCCCGATAAGTAGCCAATTATAACGTAACATAACGTTCTCGACATAGAATCCCCCCCTGCCTTTTATAAATTATTTTCAGTCTCGCCCAGAAATCCAGATTCCAGTTTTTATCTTCCCGGGTTGCAAGTTCTATATGTGATAAGTCTAACACATTCACTGCAAACTTGCTACTGTATATCCTGTGCTGTACCACATCCATCAGCAGATTTCTCGAATAGAAAATAGGTTGTTCCTCAAATGGCGGGAAATTCAAAATTCCAATATGAATTGCAGGCTTCGTGTCAATATACTGGTCACCTTTCTGTAAGTTACAACTTATAAAATTTAATTTTATAAGTTGTATTTCAGTTATAAATTGTATATACTATATTATATACTCTATGGATTCTCAGAATGGAGGCTACGAAAACTATGATCAAACGTGAAATGTATATGAGTCGCATTCGTCCGTTTATCGGATCTGACCTTATAAAGGTCATGACCGGCATTCGACGCTGCGGAAAGTCAGTCATGCTGGAATTGATTCAGCAGGAGCTGAAAGAAACAGGAGTTACTCCAGACCAGATTATCTCCATCAATTTTGAAGATATGAGTTATACTCATTTGCAGACTGCCAGTTCTCTTCATGACGAGATAAAGAAGAGAGCTGCCAAAATAGAAGGTAAGGTCTACTTGTTCTTTGATGAAATTCAAGAAGTTGAGGACTGGGAAAAGTGTATAAATTCCCTGCGCATCTCACTGGACTGTGACATCTATATTACTGGTTCTAATGCCCGGCTGCTTTCCGGTGAACTTGCAACCTATCTGGGTGGACGATATGTTGAGTTTGTGATTTATCCCTTTTCCTTCGCGGAGTTTATGGATTTGTACCGCACCATTGCACCAAATGAGTCGGTCCAACAGTGTTTTCAGAAGTATTTACTCGTCGGTGGCATGCCTTATCTTTCAAACATCCGTTATGCCGATGCACCGTCAAAGCAATACCTGCATGACCTCTTTAACTCTGTTCAGCTCAAGGACATTGTCAAAAGGAATAAAATTCGCGATGTTGATCTATTGGAACGGATTATCTCCTATGTGATCACCAATGTAGGAACTACATTCTCTGCGACTTCCCTAGCCAGGTTTCTGAAAAATGAACAACGAACCGTCGCACCTGAAACCATTCTGAATTATATCAAATACTGCTGTGATGCCTATCTGTTCTATCAGGTGAAGCGTGAGGATTTGCAGGGTAAGCAGATTCTCGCTTCCAATGAGAAATATTATATTGCCGACCATGGCATTCGTGAGGCGGTTTTTGGTGGAAATATGCGTGACATAAATCTGATTTTGGAAAATATCATTTATCTGGAACTACTACGCCGTGGATATAAGGTGACCGTCGGAAGGACAGGTGATAAAGAAATAGATTTTGTTTGTGACAAGCAGGGTGATAAGCTGTATGTACAGGTTTCATACCTTCTTGCTTCTGACGAAACAGTTAATCGGGAATTTGGAGCTTATAACAATATCCGTGATAATTTCCCCAAATATGTAATATCACTCGATGAGTTCGATATGAGCAGAAATGGTATCAAACACCGAAATATCCGTGATTTTCTCTTAGCAGAAGAATGGAACTAAATATTGAAACCAAAAAAGGAACTGTATCTCTACAGTTCCTCTCTAAAAAAGTCATGCCGGCGACCGGAATCGAACCGGTACGGGTATCGCTACCCACGGGATTTTAAGTCCCGGGCGTCTGCCAGTTCCGCCACGCCGGCATATGAAAAATAAAAAGGTATTGGCTGTTATGCAATACCTAATGGATGGAGGTGGATTCGAACCACCGAAGCAATTTGCAGCAGATTTACAGTCTGTCCCCTTTGGCCACTCGGGAATCCATCCATGTGCAGAACTTACGGGTATAACCCAAAGTCCTGACAAGTTATATTTATATCATAATCCCCTACAAAAAGCAACAGTTTTTTCACAACTATTTTGCATCTCTGATGATCTCTCTGACAGGGGTTCCGTCTGTATCCGGAAGGTCTACTCCAAGAATCGCCGCATAAGTTGGCGCTTCATCAATGAGTCTGCCTTTTTCCAAGGTTACCTTCTCGGCAAAATCAGGTCCCTTAGCCATAAAAACAGGCTGTGGTCCTTTATCCGGCGTATAACCGTGCGATGCTCTGCCATATCTGTAATCTGTATCTCCAAAGGTTTCTACCAACGGTTTGGTTACACCTTCTCCAAAGGAAGTATAATCATCGGATTCTATAACAAAAGAGAATTCACCACCTAAATGAAAACGTTCTCTGGCTTCTGCCTCTGTATAGACTTCACCGATTCCATAAACTCCTTCATCTCTCATCCAGCAAAGCAGTTTGAATACTCTGTGTGCTGTATTCTCATCTTCAGGGTTCTTCAGATATACGACTGCTGAGAGACCGTTGGATAAGCAATATGCTTTCCAATCCGTTACTTTTCCTTCTTTGTCCACGGTAAGAAAACCATAATCTGCAAGCATGACATTGGGATTGATGATTCTGGAGATATCCATCTGTCCATGATCGCTGGTCACTACCAGGTTGGTCTGCCCTGCAAGTCCCAATTCTTCCTGTACTGCCATCAGCCGCTGTACGAAACGGTCTGTATCCCTGACTGCCTGATCTACCATCTGGTTAAAAATTCCATACTGGTGCCTTGCTCCATCAATATTGGCTGGATGAATCAGTAATACATCCGGCTGCTTCTCTCGAAGGACATCACAGGCGCAGGCGATAATGAACTCATCTATATAAGGATGTTCGTATTTTTTGAGTATTGTGCTGTTCTTCTTTACAATGGCAAGCATATCTTCATCACAGCCCGCCATGCGGAATGCATCTTCCAGAGATTCTCCATTCTGTGGCACATACTCCGGTATTTTATAGTCGATATCCTTATGGCAGCCGGTTACAGGCCAGAATACAGTTGCAGTAGTCAGCCCTTTTTCTTTGCATGCCGTGAAGATATCCTTTGAACGGATTACATCAGCGAACCAGTTCCATGGCGTTGGTTTCTCATTCATGATCAGTTTGAAATTACTGGTCACTCCATGTCTGTCAGGATAATTTCCGGTCATCATTGTGGTGTGGCATGGGTAAGTTACAGTCGGATAGATTGATCTGACACTTTTTATCATGCTTCCGCCATTTAAGTATGTCTGATATCCCGGCAGGCTGGTGAACAGAGGTAAATCCTCTGTCACCATGGCATCTGCTGAAAGTACAATTAATTTATTAGCCATTTCTTATTTCCTGCCTGTTCTACTGATTTAAGATCTTGTTTACTTTAGTTTCAAGGTCAGCCAGTGTAGAATCAATATCTGCACCATTTAAGTAGATAGCATCCAGCGCTTTCTCAATCTCTGCACCTGCCTCTGTATAGTTAGGGTTAGAGTAAGCTGCACGTTTTACGAACTGAAGCTGATCCAGTGCTACCTTGGCAAGTGGCATTTCTTCAAAATACTTCTGCATTGTGTCAGACTCGCCAGCGCTCTTTCTGGATGGCAGATAACCTGTCTTAATGGAAGACTTGATTGCCTGTTCTGTTTCTGTCATATATTTCATGAATTCCCACGCTGCTGCCTTTTCCTTATCAGAGATATTGCTCATCATAACAACGCAGCATCCGCCTGTAGGTGTACCATATTCCAATGCCTTTGGAATATATGCTGTGCCCAGTTCAAATCCAAGTTCATCAGCAATTGCAAGATTATCCTTTAAGCTTCCTGTAGAACCAAACCAGATCGCTGTGTTAAGGTTCTGTACATCTGTTGTAACTTTATCCTGTTCTGTATGATTGTATGCATGAACGATACCCTGATCGATCAGATCTCTCCAGAAGCCAATAACTTCCTTACCTTCCGCAGTATTAAGAAGTGTAGCATCTTCTGTCTCATTAAGGATAGAGCTTCCATGCTCAATCATAAATGCATCCAGTGTCCATAAGTAGCTGTACTGGGATACGCCGTATTTTCCTGTCTTCTCATGAACTGCTGTTGCTGCTGCCTTTAAGTCATCCCAGGTCTTGATATCCTTGTAATCCCATCCGGCTTCATTTAAGATTGTATTATTACAATACATAATAGGAGTACTTCTTAAATAGGGAAGTCCATAGATAGAATCATCTACATAGCAGTTAGGCAGAAGCCCTTCATAGAAATCGCCCATATCTACGCCGGATTCATTTACGTAGGAATCCAGATTTTCCAGCATGCCATTCTCTGCAAATCTTCTGATTGTACTGATCTCCATAACAGAAAGGGCAGGTGTCTCATTTGCAACGAAAGCTGCCTGAAGCTTCTGATGGCACTCATCATAGGTTCCCTGATATTCTGCGGTAACATGAATGCCTTTTTCTTTACCGATTGTCTCGTTAAAAGCCTCTGCAAGCTCCATATTATTTTCCTGGGTAGCGCCAGTCCAGCAGTACCAGTATTTTAATTCTGTTACATCCCCGGAAGCTGTATCTGTATTTGCTGTGTCTGCTGCAGTATCTGCTTTTGCTACTGCTTCTGCTGTAACTTCTGTGTTGGATGTGTTATCAGCTGCTGTGCTGCCACAGCCGGATAATGCTCCCGCCATCATGCTGGCTGCCATTAATGTACTCAGTAATTGTGCTCTTTTTTTCATCTTCTCCTCATTTCTACGCCGATTCTATGTTAATAAAAGGCTGTTGGTTCGGCGTTCCCCAGCCGGTTCTATATAGTAAACTCCCATTAGGAATCTCTATCTCATCTTATTTCACACCCATATAGGTAAAGCCTTTGATAATCTGTTTCTGTGCAAGGAAATATACGATCAGAATAGGCAGCATCAGAATAATATTGCCTGCCATAAGTATGTGCTGGCACACACCTTCTTCTACAGTCTTTAGCATTGTGACACCAAAAGGAAGGGTTCTGACTGCATCTGTTGTTGTCAATACGGATGGCCAGAAATAATCATTCCAGGTTCCCACGAAGGTAAGCATAGCCAAAGTCACTACAGTTGGTCTTGCTATCGGTAACATGATATGTGTAATGATCTTGAGTTCTCCTGCTTTATCCAGTCTGGCTGCCTCAATCAGCTCTTCGGGAATCTGCATGAAATTCTGTCTCAGCATAAAGATTCCAAAGGCACTGGTTGCCTGGGGCAGAATCAAAGACCAGTAAGTATTGATCATATTCCACTTACTAAGCAGCAGGAAAATAGGCAGGAAAATAAGCTGCGCTGGAATCATCATGGTTGCAAGGATCATACCAAATCCAAGCTTCTTACCCTTGAATTCATATCTGGCAAAAGCATATGCTGCCGGAATCACTGTAATCATCTGCAAAACCAGAATCCCCAGCGTTACAATAATGGAATTCTTCAGGTACTGAACAAATGGAATTGCCCTGACTGCTTTGACAAAATTAATCCACTGTGGTTCCAGTACAAAAAATGATGGTGGGAACTGTAGTGTCTGTCCCAATGTCTTAATAGAAGTCAGTGCCATCCAGTAGAATGGAACGAAGAAGAGGACTAAAAGTATGATATTTATAATTCCTCTTAACGTTTTTGATATATACCGATACATATAATTGCTCCTTATTGATAATGTACTTTTTTCTGTAATCCACAGAAGTATACAAGAGTGAGGATACTTACGATTACCATCAGTACAACACCCACTGTAGATGCATATCCAATCTTGTAATAACGGAAGCCATACTGATAAATGTAATATACCAATGTCATTGTGGAATTCTGAGGTCCGCCATCTGTCATAACGTTCACTGTCTCAAATACCTTAAATGAGCTGATAATTGCTGTCAGTGTCAGGAAGAACAGTGTCGGTGAGAGCATTGGCAGTGTAATCTTGAAAAAGACAGTTCTGGAGCTTGCATGATCCAGCTCTGCTGCCTCATACAGATAAGAGGGTATGCTCTGTAATGCCGACAGAAAGATCAAGGTGTAATAGCCTGCACCTTTCCAGATATTTACAATAATCAAGGAATACATTGCTACTTTAGGGTCATTGAGCCACATTACTTTATCAACACCAAAGAATCCCAGTGCATAATTTAAAAGTCCCAGATCCGTATCCATGATCCACATCCATACAAAGGCAATGGAAATCATGGGAAGTACATAAGGTGTAAACATGATTCCCTGAATGAATCGGTTGATTTTGGTATCCTTTTTCAGGTATACAGCCAGAACAAGTCCAAGAATAATAGAGCCTGCCACTGTCCAGAATGTGAATTTACATGTATTCATCAATACCTGCATGAATTCCGGGTCTGTAAATAATGACACATAATTATCCAGTCCGATGAATTTCATTTCTCCTACCATATTCCATTTATAAAAGCTCAGCCGGAACATGTAAATGATTGGGTAGATCAGAAATATCAGACTTGCTGCCATTGCAGGCGCTATCATAAGATAGGGAAGTAGTCTTCGGATCACGGTATTGCTTCCTACTGCCAGTTCCTGCCCTCTTACAGCCTTTTTACCGGGAACGGCTAATGTATCGCCGTTTTGCACTAAAATATCCATACTTATTATACCTTTCTATAACCTGCATTCTTTCTATCTTAATCTCTGCTGCTGTTCATCAAAATACACGATTTTATCCTGTGGAACATAGAGCTCGACCTGTCCATCGACTGCTTCTCTGTCATCAAAGATCTTCGCCTGGATGCGTCCATATGCTGTGTCAATTTTATATAAAATCTCTGTTCCCAGCATTTCATGTGTGATAACAGTACCAGTGAGTTGTAATCCGCTCTCCTCTGCCTTTTCCCCATCTCTGAGCAGTCTGACATATTCCGGACGAAAGCCCGCATAAGCAGCCTGGAGATAAGGACAACTTTCTATGTCGAAATCACGGTTCATCTCCAGAATGTTCATTGGCGGTGTGCCTATGAACTGTGCCGTAAATACATTGTCCGGATTATGATAAATCTCATATGGCGTTCCCTGCTGCATGATCTTACCCTGATGCATTAATACGATATGTGTTCCCATAGACATGGCTTCTACCTGATCGTGTGTCACATATACAAAGGTAGAACCCAGCTTATGATGAAGCTCTATCAAGTCAGTCCTTAACTGCGTTCTTAACTTGGCATCCAGATTTGACAGAGGCTCATCCATCAGAAATACTTCCGGTTTCTTTACCATGGCTCTTGCAAGTGCTACTCTCTGTCTTTGTCCACCTGATAAGGCATTGGGTTTTCTGTTGAGGTATTCTTCCAGACCGACTGACATGCTCACCTCCCGGATTCTTGCTTCTCTCTCTGCCTTAGGTACTTTACAGTTCTTTAAACCAAACTCTATATTTTCTTTTACAGTCATAGTCGGATAGAGTGCATAGTTCTGAAACACCATTGCAATTCCTCTGTCTCCCGGCTTGACCTCTTTCATGTCTTTACCACTTATGGATAAGGTTCCTTTGGTCTCCTGCTCTAATCCGGCGATCATACGCAGTGTCGTAGATTTGCCACAGCCGGAAGGTCCTAATAATACAGTAAAGCTGCCTTCTTCTATCTCCAGATTCAGATCCTCAATAACGGGAGCGTCCTTTCCATATGCTTTCTCAATATCCTGTAAAACAATTTTAGATTCCAATCTTCATCCCTGTCCTTTCTCTTCGCTTACAACACTAACAATACCAGCCCTGTGTAAACTTCATAATCACAGTTATGTAAAATGTTCTTGAAATTTAGGTATAAAAAAAGATGCTCCATATCCACGATATGAAACATCCTTTGCTCTGAAATCTATTTTATTTTGCATTGGCAGGCTCTATATTAATTGCCTTACCCTTAATCTTTACGTTTTTCATTGCCTTTAAGACATCTTTGGCATTTTCCTTTGGTACTTCTACAAATGTATATTTATCATACAGGTCGATTGCACCTACCAGCTTACCCGGAATGTTCGCCTCGCCTGCGATTGCACCCAGAATATCCTTTGCTCTGACTTTCTGTGCCTTACCAATATTAATGAAGAGACGTACCATACCTTCTTCTGCTCCGGTATTTTCAAAATCAAAGTCTCCATTCCCGGAAGACTCCTCTTCATTGACCTCATTCTGTCCCAGGTACATCTTTAAGAAAGCTGCTGCGATATCCATTGCAGTATAATCTGCAGCATTGACCTGTTCTTCGATCATATTGATCATTGCTGTCAGATCTTCTTCCTCTATAATGGAAGCTACCTTATCCATGACCTTCTCCATCTTCATCTGGTTCACGTCATTTAAGGATGGCACTGGCATTGCAAGAATCTTGGTTTTACAATAACGCATGATATCTTTTAATTTATAGACTTCCTTGCCCTTTACAAAAGTAAAGGAACGACCGGTTCTTCCTGCACGGCCGGTTCTGCCGATACGATGTACATAGTATTCGTCGTCCTGTGGAATATCATAGTTGAATACTGCTTCCACATCATCTACATCAATACCGCGGGCTGCCACATCTGTTGCAATGAGAATATCTGTCTTGCCATTGCGGAAGCTCTTCATAACACGGTCACGCTGTGCCTGGCTCATATCGCCGTGAAGTCCCTCTGCGAAATATCCTCTGCCCTTTAATACCTCTGTCAGATCATCTACCATCTTCTTGGTATTACAAAATACCAAAGAAAGCTTTGGCTCATAGAAATCCAGTAACCTTGTCAGGACTTCTATCTTATCCTTGCGTTTCACATCCAGATAATACTGCTCAATCTTTGGAACGGTAAGCTCCTTCTTTACGACCTTGATCATCTTGGCATCCGGCTTCTGGTAGTTCTTGGTAATCTCAAGAATTGCCTTAGGCATGGTAGCAGAGAAAAGGATTGTCTGTCTGTCTTCCGTCTGGATATACTCAAGAACAGTCTCAATATCCTCTCTGAATCCCATGTTCAGCATTTCATCTGCTTCATCCAGAACAATTGTATTTACATAGTCACAACGAATGGTCTTACGGCGCAGATGATCCATCACACGACCTGGTGTACCAATAATAACCTGCGTGCCCTTCAGCGCACGGATCTGCTTATTGATATCCTGTCCACCATAAATAGGGAGTACCTTTATACCGTGCATATACTTGGCAAGCTTTCTGATCTCTTCTGCTGCCTGTACTGCCAGCTCTCTAGTCGGACACAGGATCAATGCCTGTGGATGCTTAATGTCTTTGTTCAGATTAACCTTTTCCAATACAGGAATACCGAAGGCTGCCGTCTTACCGGTACCTGTCTGCGCCTGTCCGATCACATCATAGCCCTGCATGGCTACAGGAATCGCCTGTGCCTGAATGGGAGAAGCTTCCTCAAATCCCATTTCCTTCACACCACGCAGTATCTCCTGACACAAATCTAACTCATCAAATCTGACTGTTTCCATATATACCTACTTTCTATTCTCAAAACCCACACAAATAAGCGCATGCTTTTATGCCAAGCATGCGCTTATCATTACAACAATCTATAAAATATTATCAGAAACGACTATGGAAGTCAATAGGCACCTTCAAAAAATTTCTCTGCTTTGCAAACTTTTTATTGCGGTGTTTTAATACAATTCCAGACTGTGGAAGCAAGGATACTTTCAGTTTTCCTCTATGCACAGGAAGCTCTGCGGATTCTGTATTATAACCATCTCTTGTTGTTACCATGATACGTTCCATCGTAGTCTCCACCGGTATTCCTGCCTGCCATACTGGCATGGAAATATCCTTTATGGATTCTCCGCAGTTAATAATTACAATTGTCTGCTCTTTCTGCGTGAACCGGGCATAAGCCGTTACGTAGGGCTGTGCATATAAGACCAGAATGGAACCTGTCTTTAATTCGGGATTCTGTTTATGAATCCGTATCATTGCCCTGTAGAAACCTATCAGCTCTTTATCCTCATGTCCCCAGGGGTATGTTCTGCGGCTGTCCGGGTCTGTGAAGCCACATACACCCGCTTCATCTCCATAATAAATAACCGGTGAACCGGGCCAGGTCATCTGCATGATAACAGCCTCCCGCAATACTGCCTTACTTACTTCAAGTTCTGCCTTTTGTCCTGGCATATTCTCAATCCTGCCTACTGTGTGGTTAGTACGGGTCAGGAACCTGGCATTATCATGATTGGATAATTCATTCATCGCTGTCACTGCACAGCGATTGGTGAAACTCATTTTGCCTGTCTCTACAGATGTCCAGAAAATATCAGAATTGCCCAGCCATTCCCTCCTATACTGGTTTGCATGTCTCTCCATTCCTGTCAGGAACCAGGATACAGGCTCCATGAATGCCTCACAGTTCATGACAGAATCCCATTCGCCACCCATAAGCCAGCTCTTGGCAGGGCCATAATGCTCTGCAATAATCAGCGCTTCCGGATTGGCAGTCTTCACTGCTTTGCGAAAATCCTGCCAGAAATGATGATTCCATTCTCTGTTATTGCCTACACTGGCTGCAACATCTACTCTCCAGCCATCTGCACAGAATGGTTTCGATACCCATTTTACAGCAACAGACAGAATATACTCATACAGCTTGCGTGAATTCTCATAATTGAATTTGGCATAAGCTTCATAGCCCCACCAGTTCTCATAGGAGTTGGCATCCTGTGGATTCTTATACTGAAAATATTCCCGGTAAGGGCTGTTGGAATCCTGATATGCACCCTTTATGCTACAGGTATCTCCATTGGCATAAATACCTTCTTTATCCATAAAGCGGTGCCATGAACCACAGCAATAGAAAACACCATCCAGAATGACCTTCATACCGCGCTTGTGAGCTTCTTCTACCAGCCTGGCAAATAACCGGTCACTGGCTTCCAGGTTCTCTCTATCGGTAGTAATGCCACGATACTGCTCATATCCATCTTTTAGACCACATTCTTCTCTATTCACGATCTTACCAAAATGTGGATCTATATGTCTGTAATCCTGAATATCATATTTATGACTCGAAGGTGATACAAAAATCGGATTCAGGTATAGAACCTCTACTCCCAGTCCTTCCAGATAGTCCATTTTATCTATGATGCCCTGAAGATCTCCGCCATAGAAGGTTCCCTCATCCGTGCGGCTTACAGGGTCATTCCAGTGTCCGGCATGCTTTACCGGTCTGCCCTGGTAATAATATTCATCATTTACTACATCATTAGAGGAATCACCATTGTAAAAGCGGTCAACATAGATCTGATATACAACTGCGCCTTTTGCCCAATCCGGGGTGGCAAATCCGGGCACCAGAATAAAATCATACCGGGCTTCTTCACTCTTACTGATACCCAGCCAATTATAATAACAGCTCTCATCCTCTGCTTCAACTTCAAAATGATAATATATCGGTTCATCTGTTAAGCGTATGTGATAAGCATAATAGTCAAACATATCATCAAAGCTGTCTTTTCGCATAATTGCTTTCTGACCATTATAGCAGATCGTGACTCTGTCAACATTTCCACGTCCTGTTCTGAAACGTACTTTTACTCTGGTATGAGACATAGGCTCCACAGGAGTCAGATAATTCTGCGTCATATCTGTGTACAATGCTTTTTTATGAAAACTCATGGAATCCTCCCATTATGATACTATTACGCATTTACTGTGCAAGGAACCTCTCAATAACATCTATTGTCCCTTTGGTTCCCTTATATTGTGCTGCATAGGTCTGCCAGCCAAACTTCTCTCTTGGTATCGCCAGATTCTCTTCCACATCTTCGATAAAAAGGATCTGACTGCCGGACATGTTACTGTCCTTCTCCACCAGGCGATATGCTTCCAGATCCGGTTTCATACAACCGGTCTCATAAGACAGCCATCTGTAATCGTAATTCTCCCAGCCCAGCTGTCTGTTCTGGCGTGGTCCATCCAATACGGTAAGATTGGACAATATTCCCGTATAGCATCTCTCCTGTAGACCTGCCAGATATCTGGCAAGCTCCCTGTCATAAGGTGTATCTGATGTAATCTGTGTGTAAATATCCATAAAATCTATATACAGCTCCGGATGCACTTCAATATGACATGCAGCAAAAAGCTTATCCAGATATGCCTGCAGCTTCTTAGTACCTGCAATCTCATTAATCGGTACACCATCTACCATAAGAGACTGTTCAAATACCTCATTAAAATTATGTGGTAACGGTTCCGTTGTGAACTGCTCCAATACATGCTTTACGACATTATGTGCCAGGTAGCTTTCTTCGCTGTGGGATTCAACCACTCCGCCCCAGTCCATAATTACAAGTTTGTCTTTCTTCATATCAATAACCACGCCCTTCCGACTTCTGCAAATCTTTTTATTTTATCCTAGCACCTTTTATCTTAAATACATACAGACATTTTATGCTTTTTGTCGGATTCGTATAAAAACAAGAGGCGTTCAGATTGAATGCCTCTTGTCCATGATAGCCTTATTTTTCTGATTCTGAATCAACATCTGCAAGGGAAGTATCCTCCATCGGAGTCTCTTCATTCTTCAGGTTCTCTACAACATTTTCAAAAATGGACTGATCAGAATCTGCCTTCAATGTAAACTTATTCGTATTCTTGGCAAGTGTCTCAGACATGATTACGATCTGTTCCACATCCTTCTTACACTCTGCTACCAGATTGCCAAGCTGCTGCATGGATGCGGATGTCTCTTCTGTACTTGCTGCATTCTCCTGTGCAATAGCTGCCAGATTATCCACAGCTCCCATAACAGAATTCTTCAGATTATTCAGCTGTTCTACTTCATTACGGATATTGTCTACAGCGTCACCTACCATGCCAATCTCTTTATCCAGATCACCAAATACACTCTTGGTCTGATTAAGTTCTTCACCCTGCTGGTCAATCATATCTGTAACCTTTTTCATGGTATCTACTGTCGTATTGGAGTTACGAATCAATAGCTCAATAATGCCTGTGATCTGGCTTGCTGACTCTCTGGACTGCTCTGCCAGCTTCCTGATCTCATCTGCTACAACTGCAAATCCCTTACCATGTTCACCGGCTCTTGCCGCCTCAATACTTGCATTTAACGACAACAGATTGGTCTGGTCTGCAATATCCGTAATCACATCTGCTGCTGACTGAATCTCCTGTGCCGACTGATTGGTTACATTGGTCTGTTCATATACTATATCAAATGCTTCCTTGGTTTCATCACTGATCTTGATCAGTTCTACCAGCGTATTATCTACGCTGCGGTTATAATCACGCATCTTGTTTGTGCTTCCAACCAGATTTTCTATATTACCTGTGGTACTTTCAATGGCATCGCCCATTCCCTGTACTTCACTGCTTACATTCTGTGTCTCCTGAGCCTGCTGGGTAGAGCCTTTTGCCATTTCTTCTACAGCAGTGTCTACATTCGTGATATACTCTGTCATGCTTCCAAAGGACTCTTCAAATCCTGTGGATATCTTATCCAGACTTTCAGAAGTACGGAAGATACTGGTAATGACTTCTGCCATGTTCTGTATCAGGGCATGTACACTTCTTGCGATATCACCGATTTCATCAGAACGCTGAACCAGCTTATTACCAACCTCTGTATTCAGGCTGCCCTGTGCAACGGCATCCAGATTGGAGATCACATTACGGATTGCACCAAGTAATACAACAACAAATGCAATGGTCGCACCTACACCTGCTAACATAACAATACACAGGAAAATAATATTCTTAGTCAGATTGGAATGGTATACACTGTCTACCAGATCTGCATTCAGACCTACGAATGTCATACCAATGATTTCATCTGAATTATGCTGATATAATGGTGCGTAAGAACCATAATACTCTGTTCCGCCCAAATCTATACTGTCAGAATAATATTCCTGTCCCTGATTCAGAACTACCTCTACTACTTCAGGGGACGCCTGTTCTCCTACCATACGGTTGCCCTGATCATCTACAAGGCTTGTTGCCACACGGGTATCACCATAGAATACACTGACCTGAAGATCTACTTCTTTACTGAAATTATCAAAGAATTCTGTATTGTCACTGATATTCTTCTTGCCCTTGTAGAACTTGCCATTGCTGTACATATAAGTACCATTCGCCAGATTACCCACTGATACACTAAAAGCGTACTGTGCAAGATTCAGCTCATGCTTCACCATTTTATCTGATACATCCATACATACAGAACGTATTGCGAGAATTGCTACTGTACATAAAATCAACATAGGTATTGCAATGACAAGCAGCAGCCTCATCATCAGGCGTAATCCGCCTTTTTTCTTGTTTTCTTCCATATTATAAACCCGCCTTTCCATACAAGAAATCTCATATTTCGTTTTATATCCCTCATAAACGTGAAAAAGACAGAAAAAGGGCAAAGTCATCTTTTCAGCCTCGCCCTTTTGTCTTTGTTGACCCAAAAATATGTTATCATATTTTTGGAAACATTACAATAAATTATCACAATTTATACAAATTTATGCTCTTAAAAGCAGTTATTTTATATCAATTATTACTCTGTGAATAAAGGTGTAGAATAATATCTGTCTCCGCTATCAGGTAATAATGCTACAATTGTCTTACCTTCAAATTCCAGACGCTGTGCCAGCTGTAATGCTGCATACAATGCTGCACCGGAAGAAATACCTGTCAGGATACCTTCTTTCTTGGTCAGTTCCTTGGAAGCTGCAAATGCATCATCATTCTCTACAGTAATAATTTCATCATATACAGCAGTATCTAATACCTTAGGTACAAATCCTGCACCGATACCCTGAATCTTGTGTGCACCAGCCTTGCCCTGGGATAATACAGGTGAAGAAGCAGGCTCTACTGCAACGACCTTCACATCAGGATTCTGCTCTTTGAGGTATTTACCTGTACCGGTTACTGTTCCGCCAGTACCAACACCTGCTACGAATGCATCTACCTTACCATCTGTATCTCTCCAGATTTCAGGCCCTGTTGTCTCATAATGTACCTTAGGGTTAGCAGGATTGTCGAACTGTCCTGGAATAAAGGAACCTTCAATCTCCTTAGCCAGCTCTTCTGCCTTGGCAATCGCTCCCTTCATACCCTTGCTGCCTTCTGTTAAGACAATCTCTGCACCATATGCTTTCAAAATATTACGTCTTTCAACACTCATGGTCTCAGGCATGGTAAGGATTGCACGATATCCCTTTGCAGCTGCGATTGCTGCAAGACCGATACCTGTATTACCGGAGGTAGGCTCAATGATTACAGAACCTTCCTTTAAGATGCCCTTCTTTTCTGCATCTTCAATCATTGCCTGTGCGATTCTGTCCTTTACACTTCCTGCCGGATTACGGTACTCCAGTTTTACAAGAACCTTTGCTTTCAGGTTATAAGCCTTCTCCAAATTTGCAACCTCTACTAAAGGTGTGTTTCCAATTAAATCCAAAAATCCGCGATAAATATTTGCCATTGTTCTGATTCCTTTCTTTTTTTACTTTCTCTGTTATTCTGAAATAGCCTTAAATGCTTCGTCCAGATCTTCGATAATATCATCAATATGCTCTGTACCAATAGATAAACGAATGGTATTAGGCTTGATACCCTGATCTGCTTTCTCCTCATCATTTAGCTCTGCATGTGTTGTGGATGCAGGATGAATGACCAGTGATTTTACATCTGCTACATTGGCAAGCAGGGAGAATAACTCCAGATTGTCAATGAATTTCTTAGCTGTTTTATCATCGCCCTTAATCTCGAAGGTGAAGATAGATCCACCTCCGTTAGGGAAGTATTTCTTATATAATCTCTGCTGCTCAGGATCTGTAGTTACTGCCGGATGATTGACTTTCTCTACCAGCGGATGCTTGGAAAGATAATCTACTACCTTCAGTGCATTCTCTACATGTCTCTCTACTCTAAGAGATAATGTCTCCAGTCCCTGTAAGAAGATAAATGCATGGAACGGAGAAAGTGTTGCACCTGTATCACGAAGCAGGATTGCACGGATTCTTGTAATAAATGCTGCCGGACCTGCTGCATCTACGAAGCTGATACCATGATAACTTGGGTTCGGCTCTGTGAACTGAGGGAATTTACCACTGGCTTTCCAGTCAAATTTACCTGCATCTACAATGACACCACCGATTGTTGTTCCGTGTCCGCCAATGAACTTAGTAGCGGAATGAATGACAACATCTGCGCCATACTCAATCGGGCGAACCAGATAAGGAGTTGCAAATGTGCTGTCTACTACAAGAGGAATCCCATGTGCATGGGCAATCTTGGCAATTGCTTCAATATCTGTTACTTCTGAATTGGGATTGCCCTTGCATCTGTAACCGGGTCTGGAGCTTCCTGGCCTACATGCAACTGTAATGTTTCAAATTTTAAATCTCTATCTGCATAATTCTTCTTACTCATAATAATCATCATACCTTTCTTTTCTCTATAGGATTTTATGTATCTCTTACTGTATTTCAAATCGAATCAACAACAGCAACACATTCGTCCTTTTGTCCATTCTTTCATTTCGCTCATATGTTGCCCTCCTTTTCCTATCTGTTTTGTATGATTTAAGTCATGTTTGAATCATACTATCTATTCCCTACTTTGTCAATAGGTTTTTATGTATTTATTGCAAAAAATATGCAGCGACTTGCGCTGCACATTTTCTAATACCTAATACTCTTCATCCTGAATTTTCTCTTCTATATCATTGACCGGTTTCTCCAGTCCTTCGATCTTAATGTTGTTTTTCTCTGCATAATCCCATAATGCTGCGTGAATTGCTTCTTCTGCCAGCAAAGAGCAGTGAACCTTTACAGGTGGAAGTCCATCCAAAGCTTCCATAACTGCCTTATTGGTTACTTCCAGTGCCTGCTGGATTGTCTTTCCCTTAACCAGCTCTGTTGCCATACTGCTGGTGGCTACTGCTGCACCACAGCCAAAGGTCTTGAACTTGGCTTCCTGAATGATACCGTTATCGTCAATATCAAGATACATACGCATGATATCTCCACACTTGGCATTACCGACAGTACCTACACCACTTGCGTTCTCTATTTCTCCAACATTACGGGGATTGTTAAAATGATCCATTACTTTTTCACTATACATATCTGTTTCCACGCCTTTCCGTTATTTATTGTGTTTTACGAAATCTTCATATAATGGTGACATCTCACGAAGTCTTGCCACAATCTTCTTTAACTGGTCTACTGTGAAATCAATGTCTTCCAGTGTTGTCTCTTCCGAAAGAGTCAGTCTCAGGGAACCATGTGCGATTTCATGAGGCAGTCCGATGGCAAGCAATACATGGGACGGGTCCAGAGAACCTGATGTGCAGGCAGAACCTGATGATGCGCAGATACCCTGCTGGTCTAACAGAATCAAAAGGGATTCTCCTTCGATAAAACGGAAGCAGAAATTGGCATTTCCAGGCAATCTCTTGGTTCTGTCACCATTGAGACGGCTGTATGGAATCTCTGCCAGTACACGCTCAATCAGATGGTCACGAAGCTTCGTCTCTTTCTCAATATTCTTCTCCATATCCCTGGCTGCTGCTGATGCTGCTGTACCCAGCCCAACAATGCCGGGTGTATTGTGCGTACCTGCACGTCTGGAACGCTCCTGTGCACCGCCGTGTACAAAAGAACCGATACGGATGCCCTTTCTAATATAGAGGAAACCGATTCCCTTAGGTGCATGCAGCTTATGACCGCTGGCACTGAGCATATCAATATGCATTTCATCTACATTAAGGGGAATATGTCCATAAGCCTGTACTGCATCTGTATGAAAAGCAATGCCATGCTCTTTTGCAATTGCACCAATCTCTTCCAATGGTTCTATGGTTCCGATTTCATTATTGGCTGCCATAATAGAAATCAGAATGGTATCCGGTCTGATGGCTGCTTTCAGTTCATCCAGGCTGATAAGACCATTCTCATCTACCTTTAAATAAGTTACTTCAAAGCCGTGCTTCTCCAGATATTGACAGACATGGAGTACTGCATGATGTTCAATTACAGATGTAATGATATGCTTACCCTTGTTCTGGTTGGCTTCTGCATAAGCCTTGATTGCCCAGTTATCAGATTCACTGCCGCCTGCTGTAAAATAAATCTCATTAGGCTGTGCACCAATCAGGGATGCAATCTGTTCTCTTGCCTCATCCACTGCCTTACGGCTCTTGGCTGCAAAGCTGTAAATTGCTGATGGATTGGCATACTCTTCACAAAAATAAGGTTTTATTGCTTCAAATACTTCGTCTGTTACTTTCGTTGTTGCTGCATTATCAAGATATATCATATCCTGGTTCCTCCTTTTCATACTATTCCTATATGTTTAGTATATTTTATTTCCGATAGAAAAGCGCACCATTCATGCGCCTTCCCGGCAAGCGAACGCATATTAAATAATATAATCGTTAGCTGCCTTTTCCTGTTCAATGTCAAGTAAATCCTGTACCGTCATATTATCAATTACGTTGTTCACTGCTTCATAAATCTTACGGTATACCTCTACAGTAGCACATTTCCCGTTTCTTTCACAAGGAAGTGCATTATCTGATAAACAGTCCACCGGTGCCAGAGAGCCTTCTGTCAGTCTCAGTATCATACCAACCGTGTACTGCTGCGGCTGTCTCACCAGCTGATAACCACCCTGTGCACCACGGGTACTTCTGACATAACCCGCTTTATTCAGTACAGCTACGATCTGTTCCATATATTTCTCAGAGATATCCTGCCTGGCAGCAATATCTTTCAGTTTCACAGTCTCTCCCATATGACCCGCCAGATCCATCATAATACGCAATGCATATCTGCCCTTGGTCGATATTGTCATATCTATTTCCTCCTGTTTCAATCGCTATATCCTTTATAACACGATATGAAAGCAACGTCAATAGCAAATTCCTATCTTTTCAATAGGAATTATAGAAAACAATTGTCAGGATACCGACTGCAATCGCAAGAAGCATTGGTTCTATCACCGAAACAGCCAGTATCCCTGCGTAAGAACGCTTATAGTAATAATGTCTGCGCCAGTCCTGATATGTCCAGAACGCACCAAGTAATCCACATA
This sequence comes from Roseburia sp. CAG:10041_57, assembly GCA_001916965.1. Classification (GTDB taxonomy): domain Bacteria; phylum Bacillota; class Clostridia; order Lachnospirales; family Lachnospiraceae; genus COE1. The sequence continues at coordinate 32,533 of MNTL01000064.1, read as the reverse complement.
ATATGACTTGTACTGCAATAATTATCCACACTGGATAGGATATCTGTCCACTTTCCTGCTGCACCGGCTGCATGACCTGTCTTTCAAAGGAAAAAGTACTTCCATCATGCATGCGGATATCCAATGCCTCCTTAGCCTGTGCTGCCTCTATCCCCAGTTTCTCCATATAAGAAGAATACCATTCATAAGATGTCATAGTATATAACTGCCCAAACAGTACTTCATTGACCACTCCTGTCAGCACTGCATCTTCCTTCTCCAATACCTGTATTCCCCTGTTCAAGTCATCTGACTGTAGTTGCAACAGGACATTATCTTCGATCACATAGCCACATTCGGCTTTTCCTGTAATCACCTGTCTGCGCAGCTCTTCTTCACTGTCTACAGCCTGGAATTCTACCAGTCCCTGATAGGAATCCAGCAGTGCCTGCACAGCTTCCTCATTGGTATAATATACCGCCCGCAGAATTGTATCTGAACCTCTCTCTGCCCTGATCATGGCACAGGACAATATGGTTGTGCAGATGAGACAGAACCAGAGACTTTTTCTGTGCATTAGTCTTCGAAAAAGAATTGCAGATACAGAACTTCCTGTTTTATTCATAAAATGCACAGGTCTGATATCCTTTTCCCGCTCTTCTCTATGCATCAGAATAACTTCGGCTATTGTAAACAGAATGATCCAGCCAATGAGCACAAGACAGGTCTTACCAAATTGCTGTTTTCTGCCTGTAAGAATCATAGTAAAAGCTGCCTTGATATAAGTAGCTGGAATAAACTGCGCAATTTTTCCTACGATCTGCGGTAATATGGCAGAGGGAAGAAAACATCCTGAAAGATAGCCCTGTATCAGCCCTGACATGCAGGTTATCAGCATCGTTGTGTTGGCACGTCTGGTCAGACTGTATACAAGCTGTGTATATGCACCACTACATAATAGCAGTAGCAAAAGCAGAATTATATTTCTTCCTGTTATCTCCCATGATGGAATCCAGCTTCTGCATGAAGGAATCCATGTGGCAAGATAGGGAATCACAAGCAGCATCGCGGTCAAAATAGCAGTAATGCCATTTCTCCCGATTGCCTGCACGATATAAGGCACATTCAGTCGATAACAGGTCATTCTCTCTTCTTCCTTCGTCCTTCTGCAATATTGCCCGAAGAACAGCCCTGCTATCAGCATGATACAGGTCAGAAATGCACTGTTATAATATACCGCTGCTCCGGCAGTTCCTGTTGCTGAGATACTGTCCTCTCTCCATAGCATGCTTCTGTTCATCACCAGATTCAGATTATGCATATCTATCTGTTGATATTGCTGTTCTATCTCCTGTCTGTCTATTCCTGCCTGTGACAGTATATCATCTGTTGCATAAATCTGCGCCTGTGCAACTGCAAGCATCCCGATTCCTGCATTGGCAAGCTCTTCAAACACATACCCCAGTGCCTTGGAATGCCCTGACAAATATAATTTGGCAGGCTCATTGGTGCCATCCATAATGCCCTCAACCACATGCTCAGGTAATACGATCAGTGCTGCCAGCTCCTGCTGTTGCAGCGCCTCCTGTCCTTCCTCCAGTGATGACATTTCACTCAGGCTGCACCAGCCCTTGAGCGCATCCATATGTTTTATGTAGGTCAGGGCAAGACTGGTCAGCTTATCATCCGGTGCAATATATCCAATCTTTACTGGCTCGGTCTCATTCCTTGACCATATCCGATACGCACAAAAAGCAGTCATACTGACAACAACTGCCAATATGACCGCTCTCAGGGCAAGCCCTGGTATACATGCCTGCATTCTTTTCCATTCTGTTCTCAACCAGACTACTATCTTCACGACCAGTCATACCCTTCCATTTACAGAGCTGTAAGCATCTGATAGAACATCTAATAAATAGATGTGCTGTCCATCTGCATGAGGTCTATAGAATCCTGCGGTATCTCTACTTCTCCCATACCCTGTTCTATTCCAAATGTTCCGGCAACACGCATCAGTGCTTTATCATCAACTTCCAGACTTGCCGTATCCAGATCCAATGTATAGGACTGTCCTTCTACAATATCTTTATAAGAACCATCTGCACTGAGCTTATACTTCTCGTCTCCAGATTCCAGCTCAATTCTGCCATCAAATGCAAGTGTATCAAGCTTCCATGTATTCTTATAACGCATTGTCAGTGCAGTCATATTATCTGTTCCTACCACATCCAGAGTGAGATCTTCCTTATATTCCTCATCTGTCACGGACGCATCTCTGCTTATGGAATAAGTCTCTGTTCCATTTACCGTATTCAGCTTACATGCAGCCTCTATCACATCAAGCGTTCTGGCTGTTCCCGCCAGATCCGCTGACAGTTCCATGCTTTTGATCTGGGAATCCTTACATTCTATCGCCTGTGGCGTCATAATACGGACGATTCTCCCTTTGGAATCCATATACAGATTCAGGCTGATATCATTCATACAGCGGATATCCAGCACATCCTCTACCTGACCGTCAACCAGCTCCCTGATATCATCTTCCAGCAGATATGCTATTGATGACTGCTCTATCAACTTCGTAATACTCTGCTGATACATACTGCTTGCCATGAATTTCTCCTGAAAACTGTTAAGAAATACATTCATGGCATCCTTAGGGATCATAATATTTACTCCACTGCATTGCATGCTTTTGTTGGAAGTCTTAATGGAAGCCTTATCCGATGCCTTCTGAACGACTATTGTATCCTTCAGTGTCTGCGCATCCTCGCTGAGTGCATCCATTAATTCTTCCATATCTGTATAATCCGCATCTTCTCTTGTGAAAAAGTCAATGGAAACATCCGAATCTACCTTGAATCCCAACTGATCTTTCCAGGCGGAAGCATTATAATCTGCTCCCAGCGTATCCAGCTGTAATCTATAGGTATCATTCAATAACTTCGGTACGCTGACATACATCGTATTGTCATCTACCATTATTGTACCATTTACCAGATTCATCTGATATGCTCCAAGATTAAAATCAATATTTGCCTGTCGGACTTCATTATCACATCCAGCCTCCAGATCCATATTGAGCATACTCAGTGTATCATTCTCTGGAAAAGTCGCTGTCATGTCTATTTTCAGAGTATACGGTCCCTTCATTGTATTCTTCTGCAGAAGAGACTTGTTGATCTGCTTTGCCGCAGGACTGCTGTATGCCGTCAGTTCTTTTGACATTTTGGAAATGCCTCTTGCCAGACGTACCTTGGGCTGATTGAGCACAATCAAAGCCGCACTGATACCTGTAATCAATAAAACGACAACTACTCCGGCTATAATTCCTATATTACGTCTTTTTTTATTCTGTTCCATTCGTTCTTCACTCCAGCTCCTCTACCAGTTGTTTTCCTCGAAGTGTCCTGTCTATCTCTTTCATGCGTCCCTGACAGAGTGCATACACACTGTCGCAGATCTCCAGATCACTTTCGTCATGTGTCGCTAACAACACCGTTCCTCCCTGACTCCTGTACTGCAGCAGATATTCCCGTATCTGCTCCTTAGCCGGAAGATCCAGTGCAGCATTCGGTTCATCTAACAAAAGTATGACCGGACTTTCCGCCAGTGCGCATCCTATACTGACACGTTTCTTCATTCCCCCGGAAAGGTTCTGCGCCCGCATGGAGCACATCTGCTGTACACCAAGTGTATGCAGAAAGCCCTCTTCCAATTCCTTCTTGAGCCTGTGCTTATCCCGATACCACAAAAGCAGATTGTCCCTGACGCTCAACTCCTGTATCAGATTGCTCTCCTGCGGCACATAACCCATATAACGCAGTAAAAGGCTTCGCCCCGCTCTGCCTTTTACCTGTTGTCCATCCAGATATATACTGCCGTCATCGGGAGTCCGAAGCCCTGCTAATATCTGCAGGAAAGTAGATTTCCCACAGCCATTGGCTCCGACAATTCCTATAATCTGTCCCTGCTGTACGGTCAGATTCACGTCCTGTAATACCTGATGTCTGCCATATGCACTTTTTAATCCTGTAATATGTAATCTATCCATGACCACCCTAATTAGAAAGAATCTGCTGCTCGAACTGAGCAAAATCCATCTGTGAATACGCTGTGTCCAGATCCTTATTGTTCCAGCTGTTGCTCTCTTTTCCTGATAATCTGGTCGGTTCGTTATAACCATTTTTAAGGATCGTCAGTACATAGCCTACCTTATTGTCCACCTGCTTACGGAGTGTATAACCAAGAATCTCAAATAACTGCTCTCTGGTGCGGTTATTGGCTCTTGCAGTCTTTAATATGTCTTTTGCCTCTTTTACAGAACAGCCAAATACATCTATAATCTCCTGCTCTTCTTCCGTAGCTGTAACACTCTCTCCGTTCTTCTCTATTGTCTCATATTCTACGACTGTCTTGTTCGGTTTGAGCTTCTGTACCTTGAACTGAACAGCGCCAATGCTCTGCTGTCCACTGGGCAGCTTCTCATAGATCAGCTGATATTCAAATGCGATATCCGTATTTCCATTGATCTCTTCATAAGGCTTGTCCAGAATCTCTCTCTTTACATTACCATTGGCATAAGAATCCGGCACTTTCATCATCTTACGTAGCTCATGAAAGGAAATTACAAAGGTTCCGCCATTGAAATTCTCTCTGTCTTTTAACAGATAATACAGTCTCTTGGAATATTTCTTCGTCAGATTCAGCGGATACTCGATTCTATAGTATGCACCCTGTTTCGCAGACATGATCATCTGTTTTACTTCCGGGTGAAGATCCAGCACGATCTTACTTCTGCCCTCATCTCCACGCTTCTTCTGATATTTGATCTTACTAAACCAGGGATAAAATACGTCTGTACCCTCATCCTCTTTCAGTCTGAAACCAAGTCCCTCGAATTTCTTCACTGCCTTTTGCAGATACGCATACGCATTGGACTCATCCTGCAGATTATACAGGTGCTTTACATCCGATATATTGATCTCATAACGTGTATTCTCTTCTGTATCATTGCCCTCGCCTACAATTCCCAGTAAAATATCAATGATATCATTCTGTCTGCGATCCAGATCATATCTGGCTTCAATAATAGTCTGCGGTCTGAAAGCAATCTCCGTACCGCCTACCTTCTTCTTACGATTCATGGTATACCTTCCTTCTTACACATCCGTCCCCCGCCGGATGCCGTCTTATGTAGACGTCTCCTGATTATATAATAATCGAAAAACAGACAAAGAGCAATCAAATTTTATGTTTATCGCCCATATTAGAATACCTTGCAGCTTCATATAATTCGTGCAGTTCTCTATCCTGTAATCCTGCTTTATGTTCCATCTCAGCAGGTGATTCGAATCTGCCCGGCTGTTCTTTTCTGCGCCTGCGTATCTCTTTCTTATAACGCCTGCGTATCTGTATCTCTTCCCTGGTCTGCGCCCGTGCTTCTTCTTTTGGCAGAAAATGTTCTATATCCCCATCCTCAGTCAATTCCTCTATTCTGTCGCCATTCTCATCATAGCTTCGCCTGAAATTGTGAAATATCTCCCTGATCTGTCTGCATACGAGCAACAGCAATGCCGCAAAGATCAATATGACGATTCCCTGAAACACTGCATTGATCCAGTCTGGCAACTTAGGGCTGTCTTCCTGCGCCGCAAGCATCCAGTCTGGAATCTCGTCACTTTGCCCGAATTGAAGTTCCCCATAATCCATGAACCAGTCTCCCGTTACCAGCTCTTCACCAGCAAACCAGTTTCTGATATCTGTATATGGTCTATAAGATGAGGCAATGGCTGCTGGAACCGCTGCCAATACAAAACATAGCAAAAATACACCAAGCATTCCTGCACTGATGCCATATATTCTCTTCGCCGGTACTCTGCTTACATCCTTATTCAGCGAAAAATACGTCTCTGTCTGGATTACAAACTGATAAATAAACACCAGAATCACATAGAGAATACCACTGTAAAAGGCTTCGTTACAGACATATGCCGAAGAGAATCCAAGCCCCAGTATATATATCACGCCAAAATACCATAAGCCTTGAAATCCCGGTCTGTTAAGGAAGCTCTCTTTTGGCTGCCAATAAGGATCTTTCTCTCTTTCCTCCTGTATCTTCTGCATTCTGTCCCGGAAACGTAACGCTATAATTAACAGTGTCTCTATTGCCAGCAGTACAGTATCACAGATTCTTGCAAGGTGCGTCTGTGCTCCTATTCCACCAAGAAACCAGACCATCGCTGTCATACCTGCCAGAACCAGCAAACTTGTCAGCAGATATGTAAACAGACTCCTGCAATATCTGACAGCCAGATATGTGATTGCTATTGGCAGCACAATCAGCAATGCCTTTGCATATACAAGTCCGGTATTGCGCAGTTCTTCGCTAAAGTCAAGGGCATACAGAAAGGGAGCAATCAGCGCAAAGATCAAAGTCGCATGAAGCCAGCAGATTATCTGCTGCATTTTTCGTCTCATCCCTTCTCCACCTCCCTTGTCATGAACTTCAGATTGGCTGCTGTATCTATGCTGGGCTGCTCACCACGGTACACCGGACACAGCCAGATTCCATACCGTTCCTTCCCTAGGAAATCCTCAATCATCTTCTGTTTCTCTAATGTGGCATTCTTGGATATAAAAATCATAACAGCATCCTCTGCCTTTGTCTGGATAAGGCAGTCTTCATAAGGCTTCCATCCATCTTCCTTGCGATACAATGCCAACATTCTTTCTATGCGAGTCAAATACGTTTTACTGTTTATACATACTGCCTCACAAAAAACATTTTCCTGCCGGTTTTCTTCCATAATGCCAATATCTGCCTTTGTTTCAGACCGGTATTGTGCATTGGTAAGCAATCCTGCTTCCATTCCCTGACGCATGCATTTACGTATCAATGATGCTGCCAGGGCAATACTTTCCTCTACAAGTTCTTCCTGTTTAAGAATACCGCCATCTTCTACATCCAGATACAGCATGACCTTCTGCGTCATTACAGAATCAAAGGTATTCACCATAAGTCCACCGGTCCTGGCACTGGCTTTCCAGTTGATTGTCTTCATAGGATCGCTGGTGGTATACTCACGAATCCCCCGAAATGTGAAAGGATCTTCGTACAAGTGTCTGGAGCACTGCATGATTCCCAGCATACGCTCGCAGACAGTCATTGTCTCTGATACGTTTACCTGCGCCGGGTAGACGTAAATCGCTGCATTTGTAGTCAGTGCCTGCGAATATCTTTTACGGTATAATAAGGAAAAGGCAGTAATATCTGCCTCTTCTACTTTATAATATCCTCTTTTTTGGCACAGAATGGGAATCTTTCTTGTGATTCGCTGTCTGCCAAGTACTGCAAAAATATCTCTTTTATAGACATAATCGCTGACATTGGTATTCTCTGTATCCCGAAAGACCAATTCCTTTCTTGTATGGAAACCCACTTCCAGAACCGGCAGCGGCAGCTTCTTACGATTGGTAATGACCTCGGTCAGTTCCACCTGCTCTCCTGCATATACAGATGTTCTGTCAAAGTCTAATGTAACGTCTACCTGTCGATACCAGTGTCTTCTGTAATATATATTCCATCCAAGTAATAACAGCAGCAAAGCTGCCAGCAAAAGAATGAACATAGGCTATCTCCTGCTCCAATCCTCTGTAGGAAGTGCCACGCTGTTAAGCAGGTTCTGTATTTTAGAAGCCTTGGCTGTCTCATCCTCAGTCTCTGTGATCAATCTGTGTGCCAAAACCGGAACTGCTACTGTCTTGATATCCTCCGGCACAACATAGTCTCTTCCTTCTACCATGGCATACCCCTGAGAAGCCCGAAGCAGTGCCAGTGTTCCTCTTGGACTGACCCCCGTACTGTTTCGTCTTGTTGCCTGTACCAGATTCACCATATATTCTATCAGATCTGGATGCACATACACATGACAGCACTCTTCCTGAAGCTGTGCAATTTCTTCTGCATTCGTCACAGGCTCAATCTGCGCCAATGGCTGCGCATCCATGAATCGCTCCAGCATCTGTATCTCCTGCTGTGCATCCAGACTTCCCATATACAGCTTCATGATGAAGCGATCCAATTGTGCCTCAGGCAGTGGAAAGCATCCAATTGTCTCTATTGGATTCTGTGTCGCAATGACAAAAAATGGCGCCGATAATGCTCTGGTCACACCATCTACTGTAACCTGTCTCTCTGCCATACACTCCAACAGACTGGACTGTGTTCTGGGTGTTGCTCTGTTGATCTCATCTGCTAACAATACATTCGTGAATACCGGGCCTTCTTTAAAGGTAAAGCAGCCCTTCTCCTGATTAAAAAATGACAGTCCTGTCACATCTGTAGGTAAAAGATCCGGCGTAAACTGCACTCTGTCGAACTGACAGCCCATAGATTTCGCCAGTGTCTTAGCCAGTACCGTCTTACCGGTTCCTGGTACATCTTCCAGCAATACATGTCCCCCCGCTGCCAGAGAAGCCAGAAGAAGCTTCGTAACTTCTTCTTTGCCTATCATGACTTTCGCTACATTATCCTGAATTCTGCGTAATACCTCATTTTGCATGTTAAACCTCATTTCTGTACAATAAGATTGTATCAGGTTTCTGCGTGATACATGATCCATGCCATCACAGTAAGTCCTGCCGTTTCTGTACGAAGAATCCGCCTGCCCAGAGTGATCGGTTTCATTCCCTGCCCAATGGCAGCATCAATCTCATCCTCTGCGAAGCCACCCTCCGGTCCGATAAAGACAGCGACCATATCCCCTGGTTGTACTGCCTCTATTGCCGCTCTTGTTCCTGCCATGCCGGATGCACCTTCCAAGCTTTCTTCCATTTCGTATGGAACAAGCTGATGCTGCATGGTTTTAGCATAGGATAGCGCTTCTCTATAAGTCATGACCTCATGAATCTGCGGCACAATACCTCTCTTGCTCTGCTTGGAAGCTGCCTCTGCAATCCCCTGCCAGCGTGCAATCTTATTCTTTGCCTTCTTGTCATCCAGCTTCATGACGCAGCGCTTCATTGTTACCGGGACAATCTCATAGACACCTAACTCCACCATCTTCTGCACGATCAGTTCCATCTTGTCACCCTTAGGCAACCCCTGAAAAAGACATACCTTAACAGGAAGTTCTACCCCGTCTTCCTTGATAAAGCGAAGCTCGCAGCGTACCTCATCCTCTGTTATTTGGGCAATACCACAACGATAATCTCTGCCATCTATTCCATTGCTGATACTGATCTCATCACCTACTTTGAGACGAATTACATTCTTAATATGGTTCACATCACTGCCGGTTATGATAATCTCTTTGTCCTGTATCTGCTCCGGCTCCACAAAAAAATGATACATAGCTTCCTTACTCCTGATTCTTTCTGGCTGTAACGCTGACCCATTCTCCCTGGTAAGTAACTTCCAGTACTTCCAGACCTGCTGCTTTGACTGCATCGACAACTGTCTGCTCTTTGTTGTCAATAATACCTGATGTAATATAGATACCTCCAGTCTTTAACTGGTTCACGATTACAGGTGTCAGAGGTACCAATACGTCCGCCAGAATATTGGCAACTACAATATCGTACTTGTTATATCCCACTTTGTCCTGTACAGCTTTATCTGTAATAATATTGCCAATCATCATGTCAAATTTCTCTGCAGGAATATGATTTGTCTCCATATTCTCACGGACAGCTTCTACAGCACATGGATCAAGGTCTGTTCCTACTGCATGATGAATACCATACATCAAAGATACGATAGAGAGGATTCCACTGCCGGTTCCTACATCCAGAAGTTCCGTTTCAGGTGTAATATACTTCTTGAGCTGACGAATACACAGCTGTGTTGTCTCATGCATACCTGTTCCGAAAGCTGTTCCCGGATCAATGTGCAATATCTTCTTATCCTTATCTTCCGGTTTCACTTCTTCCCAGGAAGGGATAACCAGCAGATCATCTATATAGAACTGGTGGAAATACTTCTTCCAGTTATTGATCCAGTCAATATCTTCTGTTTCAGATACCATAATAGAGCCTTCTCCAATATTCAGGAAGGATTTCAGATCCTCCAGCTCAGCCTGCATACGTGCCACTACCGTATCTGTATCTACGGACTCTCCAAGAAGCTCCATCGTTCCATCTTCTTTTTCTTCTACAAAGAAGCTCAGATAAGCAATTCCATCATCCTCTGGTCCATCCGGGAGAATGTCTACAAACATCTGCTCTTTCTCAAGTGGAGTTAAAGGCACTTTATCCTCAATCTGAGCACCTTCTAATCCAATATCATACAGAGTGCTGATAATGATATCCTCTGCCTCTGTTGTTGTCTTCACCATAAATTTCTTCCACTTCATAGAATTATTCCTTTCTGATATATGTTGTTTCAATTCATATGTACTGTGTATAACATTTCCTAAATAATAATTTCAGATTCATTCTTCTACATTATAATGCATAAACAGATTTCCGTAAATGAAAAAGGGTGCCACTTTGTGACACCTTTTTATTTATATTACATCACTGTTTATTTAAAAAACTTACGTTTCTTCTTCTCATCATTAGAACCGGAGTTGTTATTATTCTCCATGTTCTTTACAGCCTCCAGGGAATTACCTGTTTCCTTGTCGAACTGCTTCAATAATTCTTTTGCTTCATTAGAAAGCTTATCAGGAACCTGAACAACAAGTGTTACGTAATGATCGCCGCGAACATCCTTATTTCTAAGTGAAGGAACGCCCTTACCACGTAATCTGATACGTGTATCTGTCTGTGTTCCAGCCTTCACATCATATACTACCTTACCATCTACAGTATCAATAAGAATCTCTCCACCCAAAGCTGCTACTGCAAAAGATACAGGAACAGTTGAGAAGATATTCATCTCCTGTCTCTGGAAGATAGGATGTCTGTCAACTACGACCTCAACTAATAAGTCTCCTCTTGGTCCGCCATTTACACCAGGCTCGCCCTTATCTCTGATACGTACACTCTGTCCGTTATCTATACCTGCAGGAATGGATACCTGAATCTTCTTACGGCTTGAAATATATCCGCTGCCATGACAATCAGGACACTTCTCCTTAATCGTCTTACCTGTACCACCACAGTCCGGACATACCTGTGAATTACGGATTGTACCAAATGGAGTAGAATGCTGTGTCACTACCTGACCACGGCCTCCACATTTACGACAGGTCTCTGGTGAAGTGCCAGGCTTTGCGCCACTGCCGTTACAGGTCTTACAGGTATCTTTCAGATTCAGATCCAGTTCCTTCTCTACGCCAAATACAGCCTGCTCAAAAGAAATGCGCACGCTGGTACGTAGATTAGCACCCTTCATAGGGCCGTTATTTCTTGCGCCGCCTCTGCTTCCGCCGCCAAAGAAATCACCAAAAATATCGCCAAAAATATCTGAGAAGTCAGCTCCACTGAAGTCGAAGCCGCCGAATCCACCTCCAGCTCCTCCTCCTTCAAAAGCAGAATGTCCAAATTGGTCATACTGGCGTCTCTTATCTGGGTCGCTTAATACTGCATACGCCTCGGAAGCCTCTTTGAACTTCTTCTCTGCTTCCTTATCACCCGGATTCATATCAGGATGATATTTCTTGGCAAGCTGTCTATATGCCTTTTTGATTGTGGCATCATCTGCGCCTTTATCAACGCCTAATACCTCATAATAGTCTCTCTTCTGCTCTGCCATGTTAATTACTCATGCCTTTCTACATCTATTGAATGAATTGGAGAAATGCCCTTTCGGGCATTTCTCCTGTGCATAACACCTATATATCTTATACTTCTTTGTAGTCTCCGTCAACTACATCATCGGCATTTCCTGCATCCTGTGTTGTCTGCTGTGCACCACCCATGTCAGGACCAGCTGCACCTGCAGCACCCTGCATATTCTCATACATCTTTGTGAAGAGGTTCTGTGCCTTGGACATCAGAGCTTCCTGTTTGCTCTTTAATTCAGATACCTGATCTTCTGTCATTTCAGCATCCTTTGTGCTCTCAAGTAAGGACTTCAGATCATTTAAATCTGTCTCAAGAGAAGCCTTCTCATTAGCATCGATCTTGTCGCCAACTTCTTCTAATGCCTTCTCTGTCTGGAATACGAAGGATTCAGCATCGTTTCTTGCATCGATTGCTTCCTTTCTCTTCTTATCCTGTGCTTCATATTCAGCAGCTTCCTTTACTGCCTTATCGATATCTTCATCAGACATATTAGAACCGGCAGTAATTGTGATATGCTGTTCCTTGCCTGTACCAAGATCCTTAGCAGATACATTTACGATACCATTTGCATCGATATCGAATGTAACTTCGATCTGAGGTACACCACGTCTTGCTGGAGGAATACCATCCAGTCTGAACTGTCCAAGAGACTTGTTATCTCTAGCAAACTGTCTTTCACCCTGTACAACGTTGATATCAACGGCTGTCTGGTTATCTGCTGCTGTAGAGAAGATCTGGCTCTTCTTTGTAGGAATTGTTGTATTTCTTTCAATCAATCTTGTAGCTACACCACCCATTGTCTCGATAGACAGTGACAGAGGAGTAACATCAAGCAGAAGGATTTCGCCGGCACCTGCATCACCTGCAAGCTTACCACCCTGGATAGAAGCACCAATTGCTACACATTCATCAGGGTTCAGAGACTTACTAGGCTCTTTGCCTGTTAACTGTCTTACCTTATCCTGTACTGCTGGAATACGTGTAGAACCACCAACTAATAATACCTGACCAAGTTCGCTTGCTGTCATACCAGCATCCTTTAATGCGTTCTGAACAGGAATAGCTGTTCTTTCTACTAGGTCGCTTGTTAATTCATCAAATTTAGCTCTTGTAAGGTTCATATCGAAATGCTTAGGACCTTCTGCTGTAGCTGTGATGAAAGGAAGGTTGATATTTGTTGTAGTTGCACTTGAAAGCTCTTTCTTAGCCTTCTCAGCAGCTTCCTTTAATCTCTGCATTGCCATCTTATCACCGGATAAGTCAATGCCTTCCTGCTTCTTGAACTCATCGATCATCCACTGAATGATCTTGTTATCGAAGTCATCACCACCAAGATGTGTATCACCGTTTGTAGCTAATACTTCGATGACACCATCACCGATCTCAATGATAGATACATCGAATGTACCACCACCTAAGTCGTATACAAGAATCTTCTGTTCTTTCTCATTATCAAGACCATATGCAAGAGCTGCTGCTGTAGGCTCGTTGATGATACGCTTTACATCAAGACCCGCGATCTTACCAGCATCCTTAGTAGCCTGACGCTGAGCATCGTTGAAGTAAGCAGGAACTGTAATAACTGCTTCTGTTACCTTCTCACCTAAGTAGCTTTCTGCATCTGCCTTTAATTTCTGAAGAATCATAGCAGAAATCTGCTGTGGAGAATACTTCTTGCCATCAATTGTTCTGCCATTGTCTGTACCCATATCACGCTTAATAGAAGCGATTGTCTTCTCAGCGTTTGTAACTGCCTGACGTTTTGCAGGCTCACCTACTAATCTTTCTCCTGTTTTTGTAAAAGCAACTACGGATGGAGTTGTTCTTGCACCTTCTGTATTAGCGATAACGGTTGGCTTACCACCTTCCATAACGGCTACACAACTGTTTGTTGTACCTAAGTCAATACCAATAATTTTGCTCATAACGCATTTCCTCCTATATTTCTATATCACTATGATTTTCTATTACAATATTTATTGAACTACTGCTACCATGCTGTGTCTTACGACTGTATCACGGTAGGTATAGCCTTTCTGTAATTCCTGTGCAATGATACCTGATTCGTATTCATCACTCTCCACCTGCATTACTGCATTGTGAAGGTTGGGATCAAATTCACAGCCAACAGCTTCAATTGGCTTAACTTCCAGCTTATCAAGTTCTGTCATAAGCTGTTTGTATACCATAGCCATTCCTTCTGCAAAAGGCTGTTTCTTCTCTTCCTCACTCAGTCCTGCCAGACCTCGCTCAAAGTTATCAACGACCGGAAGAATCTTTTCGATTACACTCTTGGCACCAGTCTCGAACATTGCTGTCTTTTCCTTATCGGTACGCTTTCTGAAGTTCTCGAATTCTGCCATCTGACGCTTTACTCTGTCTTCCAGTTCATCGACTTTATCCTGAAGCTTGTTATCCTTCTTACCAAAGAAAGATTTCTTTTTATCGGATTTGTCATCTTTGCTGTCAGTCTCTTCTTCACTCTTCTGTTCTGCATCTGACTGCTGCTCTTCCTCTATCTGAATTTCCTCCTGAGGTTCTTCCTGAGATTCTGTCTGGGGTTCTTTCTGGGTGGTGTCCTCTTGTTCGAGGTCTTCGTTTAAATTCTTTTCCTTATTGTCCTCCACTCTTACTCGTCTTCCTTTCTATCTGTTTTATGCTTCTATTTTATGTTTCTTTGTCATCATCTTTTTTATAGATAGTATCCAACTGGCTCTTGAGAGTCGTCAGAGTACTGATTACCTTATCATAATCCATTCGTCTGGGTCCGATGATTCCTATCGTTCCTTTCACGCCTTCTTCGAGTTCGTAAGTTGCTGTGACTACGCTGCAGTCCTTCATGGTCTGAACCGGTGTCTCATTACCGATATACACCTGAATGCCGGTGTTGTTCTCATCTGCCATGGAATCCTGAACCAGCTCTGTCAGCATCTGTTTCTCTTCGAGGGTGTTGATCAGTTCGCTTGCTCTCTGATTATCAGAAAGCTCCGGATATTTGAAAATGTTATTCGCTCCGCTGGTATATATCTCAATGTCATCATTTTCTCTGATCACGGCTGCTACTGCATCCATCACTTCTGCGATAATGCCATCATAGATACCTGCCTGTTGCTTGAGCTTCGTAATCATCGCCAGATTGATGTCTTCAATTGGAAGTCCGTTCAAATTGGTATTCAGCAGAATGTTCAGCTTCAACAATGTCTCATCATCCAGTGATTTTTCTACATGGATCATGTTATTCTTGATCACATTGCCTTCTACTACGATGGTCGCCAGCAACTGTCCCACATCAACTCTGGATAATTGCAAGAACTTGATCTTGTTCCCCTTTACCTGGGGTGCCGTTACCAGTGTGGCATAATTCGTATTGACTGCGAGCATCTTCGCCATCTGCTTCAAGATGGATTCCATCTTGTCTTCCTTCTCAAGGAGCATCTGATGCATCTCCTTGACTTCCTGTGTTGCATGATCGAGCTTCTCCTCTTTCTCTGCAAGCATCTGGTCTACATACAATCTGTAGCCCTTATCGGAAGGGATTCTTCCTGCGGAGGTATGTGGCTGTACGATATAGCCTAACTCCTCCAGATCAGCCATTTCATTTCTTATGGTCGCAGAACTTAAATTCAGATCCGTATACTTGGAAATCGTTCTGCTTCCGACTGGCTCCCCTGTCTCCAGGTAGTTTCTGATGATTGCCTGCAGAATCTTCAATTTTCTCTCATCCAAATCCAATCCTGCCACGCTCCTTTCATGAAACTTATCAGCGCCATATCTGATTAGCTGTTGAGATTTGTTAGCACTCGTTTAAGTGGAGTGCTAATATCTTCATATAATAAGTTACTACTTATCGTTTTTGTTGTCAACAATCTTTTCCAATAATATTTATAAAAAAAACCTAAACTATTGTAACTATTCAGAATCTCCTGCGCAATTGCCAGAATGCCACTGCACTTGCCGCCGCCACATTTAAGGAGTCTACTCCGCATGCCATAGGAATCCGCACTGTATAATCACAGCCTTCTATTGTAGAGGAAGCAAGCCCATCTCCCTCTGTTCCAAGTACGATTGCAAGCTTCTCTTCCTTTTCCAATGCAGGATCATCTATGGATACAGAATCATCCCTCAGTGCCATAGCTGCTGTCTTAAATCCCATTTTCCTGATAGAATCTAGTCCATCCTGATCCAGATACGTCCACGGAATCTGAAATACTGTTCCCATGCTGACACGTATTGCCCTTCTATATAAAGGATCACTACATGCAGGGGTCAGAAGTACCGCATCCATCTGCAAGGCTGCTGCGGAACGAAATATGGCTCCGATATTAGTAGGATTCACTATATCCTCTAATACTGCAATTCTGTGCGCATTCTGACACACCTCCTGTACTGTGGGAAGCTTTGGACGGTACATGGCACACAGCATGCCTCTTGTCAGTGCGAAGCCCGTCAGCTTCGTCAGTACCTCATATTCTGCCGTATATACGGGGATTTCACCGCATCGGGATAGGATGTCTTCTGCCGCACCTTCTATATGTCTTCGTTCACACAGACAGGATATCGGCACGCAGCCTACATCCAGTGCTCGTTCTATCACTCTCGGGCTCTCAGCGATAAATATACCCGGCTTCGGCTCATATAAGTGCCGCAGCTGTGTCTCGTTAAGTCTGGCATATATGTCCAGCTCTGGACTTGTCAGATCGGTGATTTCCATAATGTCTGCCATAATGATACCTGTACCTTTCTCTCATACCCGTAATGTCAACTGCTGACATCCATTCTGTAGGCTATTGTAGCATAACGACTGTTTTGGAGTCTAGCCTTCTGTATCATGATGCTGTCTTTTATATACCAAAACAGAGATAACTGCTGCAATGACTTCGGTAACAGGGAATGCGATCCATACGCCGCTTGCTGACTGCATGATTCTGCTCAGAATGAATGCCGCCGGTATAATAAGGAACAGATATCTTGCCAGGGAGATAACCAGGGAAGGAGTACCCTTACCCAGTCCTTCCAGAGCACCCTGACAGGTTACGGAGACTGCTGAAATGATAAATCCAAGACTTATCATGCGCAATGCATCTATTCCTAATACTATCGTATCAGGATTTGTTGTGAAAAGACCGATCAGCCAGCCTGGTACCGCCCAGCACAGAATCGTTCCTGCTGTCATGATCACAACCGCCATAACAAGCGCTGTATAGAAAATATGTGTCACACGTTTATGCTCTCCTGCGCCGTAATTATAGCCCACCAGCGGACGAATGCCCTGAATGATTCCGCTTACAGGAAGGTAGATAAAGGACTGCAGCTTATAATATGCGCCAAATACCAGCACGTAGCCCTGTCCGAATACGGAGAGGATGCCATTGATCACTGATAAAAGCACAGAGGATAATGCCATGTTCAGGGCAGCAGGTACTCCGACAGAATACAGCCTGCCCGCAATTGCACTGTCCCATTTCACATTTTGCAGATTGATCTTAACAGGAATCGGACGGCAGAAATAGAAGCCAAAATAGCATAGCAGTGTCAGCACCTGTCCAATGCCTGTCGCCCAGGCTGCACCTGCTGTTTCCATTCTCGGGAAAGGTCCGATACCAAATATCATAAGCGGATCTAATATAATATTGGCAATAAAGCCTACCATCATACTGATCATGGATACCTTCATTCTGCCGACTGCCTGGAATATCTTCTCATAGGTGATTCCCACTGTAACAATAGGTGCAAAAGCAAAGGCAATATTGGCATATACGATTCCAAGTCCCAATACTTCACTGTCTGTAGTGAACATACCGAGGAAATGCGG
The DNA here is from genome assembly GCA_001916965.1 of Roseburia sp. CAG:10041_57. Taxonomy (GTDB): domain Bacteria; phylum Bacillota; class Clostridia; order Lachnospirales; family Lachnospiraceae; genus COE1. Next base: position 15,006 of record MNTL01000064.1, on the reverse strand, counting down.
CATGATGATGCGATACACTACGGTAGTGAGAATACCGTGCAATAAGCTGAGCGCTGTTCCAAGTGACGCTGCGATATTAGCCTTGTCCTTCTCAGCTGCTCCCATATAAAAGGCGATCAATACGTTGATTCCGACTCCGAAGCCTACGGAGACTGCCGTTACTACAAGCTGTGCCGGGTAGACCAGTGACAGGGCTGTCATGGCAGCTTCGCTCACCTTGGCGACGAAGTAACTGTCTACTATATTAAACAGCGAATTTACCATCATAGACAGCACCATTGGCATGGACATGGAAAACACCAATGGAATTACTTTCTTTTCTTTCATAAATGTCTGATTCATAAATTTCTCCCTTCTGAATTATCCTGCTTTTCCTATACGCAGTAAAAAAGGACTATAACTCTACTGTTTTTCTCAGAAACAGTAAAATTTATAGTCCCATTTAGACAATTTTATGTGCTTTAGTAATATATCATTAAAAAACAATTTATGCAAGTAGTATTTTACTATTTATTGCGCAGGGTTATGATCAGTTCATACACTTCCGGGCGTTTCTCTTTCAGGTGTTCATCCAGTATATGCCTGCGCTCCTTGAAGCGTTCTGCCAGTTCAGGATGTTCCCTGGCAATACGGTCATGCACTTCTTTTCTGTGTGCTTCGATATGCTTTGCCAACGTTTTCTCATCCTTACCGGATATATTGACGATCTCCTTGAGATGTTCTTCCAGATGCTCCAGCCATTCGTCCTCGTCCAGTTCTTCCATATGTGACCACTTGCCATGCAGCAGGTCTTCCACATCCCCTGTCTTTTTCAACTGTTCGATCTGGCGCTCAATCTGCTTCTCAATCTGTTCCTCAGATTCAGAACCAAATGCCCATACGAATTCCTGCACACGGTTATCTGCACGCTTCCTGGAGGCGCTTCGCTGTTCGTTATCCACGCCACCCTCCAGCGGGTACGGTCTGGTGATTCCCATATCTTTCAATGCAATATGAATCGTTCTGCGCACACTGCCTTCCTCAATCATATATCCAAGTCCCAGCTTACGAAGCTGCTCATTGAGACTGGCAATATGCTCTGTCATATAGAAACGTATTCCCTGCTCTTTTAATGACTGATACAGCATACCCAACCTGTCCTGCTTACTTTCCAGAGTCTTACCGCCAGTTCAAACTCTGTTGCACCAAGCAGTGCGGAAATAACAATTGCCGTCAGCACAGGAATCGGTAAATAGCCGATAAATCCTGTTGCACACAAAAGCAATACAATCATGTATAAGCCCGCAACAATGCCAGTTAATTGTGTCTTAGCCTGATACTGCTCTCCCATGGCAGTACGTGACACAGAGCCATTCATGGGGCAGCACCCGGTCAACGCCGCTGCCAGATTGCCCATGGAAAAAGCAAGAATCTCCTGATTATCATTGATCCTATAACCGTTCTTCTGTGCGAAGCTGTTCTCGGTAAGAAGTGTCTCTGCCATGATTACGACAGCAACTGACAGGCTGATCGTAACCGCATCCTGAATCGGCACTGCTGTAAAGTCCGGCAGACTCCATTTAGGCAGACCTGTCTCTACAGAAGCTAATGTCTGTATGCCCCACTCTTCCACAGGAAGCAGCTTCGTCATAATCGCACCCGCTGCCATAAGCACTACAGCCATTGGAAATTTAGGTGCTGCCTTTTTACAAATGAGAAAAATGGCAAGTGCCAACAGCCCCATTACAACAGAGGGCAGATTGATAACTGCCGCCGTCTTAATAATATGCTCTGCCAATTCAAAGAATTCTCCGGTTCCTGCAGTTCCACCCATAAGCTTCGGTACCTGCAATCTGCGCATATCCCATGGAAATGGGAATAGATACCGCCATAATGATGATTCCTGCCAGGATATCTTTTGCCAGATTCTTCTTATTATAATGTCTTATGGTTTGTGCCAGTTTCACACTAATCACCACACCTTTCCCTTTTACCTGTTATACCAGCCCCTGAATCAGAATAATCAGAATCAGTACCGGCAAAACAAACTGAAAATAAGGTTTCAGATATTTTGCAATCTTAATGCCTTCTCCAGTATTTGCTTCTTTCATATAGTTATCAAAGCCCCATCCCCATTTTGTCACACAAAACAGCAGATAAACAAGAGAACCAAGAGGCAATAACAAATTACTTACAATGAAGTCCTCACTGTCCAGTACATCTCTGCCACCTATTAAATGCAGATTACTCCATACATTATAACCAAGCACACAGGGCAGGCTTAATACCAGAATAGCAATACAGTTGACCAGTGCCGCTTTCTTCCTGCTCCATCCAAACATATCCATACAGAAGGACATAATATTCTCAAATACTGCAATTACTGTGGAAAAGCTTGCAAAAGTCATAAACAGGAAGAATAACGAACCCCATACTCTTCCGCCTGCCATATTGACAAATACATTAGGTAATGTGATAAAGATAAGGCTTGGACCCGCACCGACCTCTACTCCATAGCTGAAACATGCAGGGAAAATAATCAGACCTGACATAATCGCTACAAAGGTATCCAGCGCACAAATACGCACACCTTCTCCTGCCAGTGAAAAATCCTTGTTCATATAACTTCCAAATATCTCCATGGCAGCCACACCAAGACTCAAAGTAAAGAAGGCCTGATTCATCGCCGCTGCAATGACATTTCCAAAACCTACGTCACGTACTGTATCAATACTGGGAATCAGATAGAACTTTACACCTTCACCTGCTCCCGGCAAGACAAAACTGTGCACAGCAAGTACAATAATCAGCACAAGTAATGCACTCATCATGCCTTTGCTGATCTTCTCCAGACCATTCTGCAATCCCTGACTGCATACCAGAAAGCCCGCAACCACGATTAATATCATCCAGAAAGCCATCTGTACCGGGTCAGATAACAGATTAGCGAATACATTGCCTGCCTCCTCTGCTATCATCCCGGATACAAACTCGCCGGTTATGAACTTATAGAAATAAGTAACCATCCAACCAGAAACTGTTGTATAGTACATCATCAGCATATAGCAGCCTGCAATTGCGAACCAGCCGTGAATATGCCACTTACTTCCCGGCTTTTCCAACGCCTGATAGCCCTGTACTGCACTCTTACGGCTTGCACGTCCTACTGCCAGCTCCATGGTAAGTACCGGCAATCCCATGGCAATCAGAAATATCAGATACAACAGTACGAACAGTCCCCCACCGTTTTGTCCTACCACATAAGGGAATCTCCACACGTTACCGATCCCGATTGCACATCCTGCACTGACCAGTAAGAATCCCAGTCTTGATTTAAATGATTCTCGTTTCATTCTGTAATTTTATCCCCTTCTACTACAATTCCATATTTTTGCAGATCGACTCTGCCATTGTTTACTTCGATTCCGTCTGCCTGCAACAGCTTCGCCTGTTGTCCTGCACCGCCAAAGGCAAATTCCCCTGACAGCTCTCCTTTGGAATTGACTACCCGGTAACAGGGTACATGCTCAGGATCCGGATTCTTATGAAGTGCATTGCCCACTGCCCTGCACATTCCGGGATTACCTGCCAATGCCGCCACCTGTCCATACGTAGCCACCTTACCTTGGGGAATCTTTTTTACTGCTTCATAGATTCTTTTGGTCGGGCTGTCTGATACCAGATCATAGCTTTCTGCAATCAAACATTTAATGGTCTCATCAGGTATCGTACCATCCAGAATGATCGTATTCCAATGTTCCTTATTCTGATGATATCCAGGAATTACGGATGCAAAAGCCCCTCTCCAGTAATCCCGCCACTGCGGATCAACCTTTACATTCAAATGAATATACCCGTCTTTTTCATATGTCCATAGAAAGGCTTTCTTACTGCCATGTACACGCACTAACTGCCAGTTTGGATCATGAAACGGCGCTTCCTGATAAGTATAGGGCATAGACAGTCCATAATCCAGCGCTTCCTGTCTCGTTGTCAAGATATAACCCCCTCTTAGATAAATTTCATAACCTTATCCACTATTATAACGGACTTTTCCCACAGACACAACAAACCGGACACAATAAAACAGAGCAGACCCTCTACAGATCTGCTCCATATCATATATGTTATCTCTCTTCTCTGAAATATGCCAGTCCCAGGCTTGCAGGCGGCTGGTTCTCCCGCTTGCTTCGCATACTTGTCACAACCAGAACGACCAGCGTAACTACATAGGGAATCATCTTATACAGCTCCTGATACTCCATGTGGTCCATACCTGTAGGAATATACAGATACAGAATATAGAGTCCACCGAACAGGAAAGATGCCAACACGCTTAAATTCGGACGCCAAATTGTAAAAATAACAAGTGCTATTGCAAGCCATCCCCTGTCACCGAATGCATCATTAGACCATACACCACAGGCATAATCCATAACGTAGTAAAGACCTCCAAGACCTGCAATCATACAGCCTACACAGGTCGCTGCATACTTGTACTTCGTTACATTAATGCCCGCTGCATCAGCAGTATTAGGACCCTCACCCACTGCACGCAAATGTAAGCCGACGCGTGTGTGATTCAGTACATAAGAAGCTGCCAGAGCAATCACAACTGCCAGATAAGCCAGGAATCCATAGGAAAGGAACAGCTTACCAAACCATCCAAGCTTTGCAGCAAAAGGAAGTGACTTGCTGAAATAGCTGCTCGTTGCACTCAATGCAATGGATGGAACATCGCTGGCAACCAGCTTGATCAGAGAGCCGCCAAAGAAGTTACCAAAGCCAACACCAAAGGTAGTCATGGCAAGACCTGTTACATTCTGATTTGCTCGAAGTGTAACTGTCAGGAAGCAATACAGCAGTCCCATTAACAGGGAACCCAGCAGACAGCACAGCACCGGTATCAGAACTGCCAGCACCGGATTCATGGCTGCTGCGCTTCCTGCTGATCTCTCATAGAAGAAAGAACCAATAACACCGCTGATCGCACCTACATACATGACACCCGGAATACCCAGATTCAGATTACCGGATTTCTCCGTAATGATCTCTCCCGTACTTCCATACAGAAGAGGAATTCCCTGTACGATAGCCCTTGGAATAAATGCAAGTAAAAAATTCCACATGATTACTGCTCCTCCTTTTCTGCCTTTTTACGGAACTGAAGCCGATATGTAATGAAAAACTCACAACCTATAATAAAGAACAGAATGATACCGGTCAAAATATCCGCATAGGAATGATTCAGTCCAAAATTCGTTGATATTTCACTGGCTCCACGATCCATGAAAATAATCAGGAAACTGGAAAATACCATGACCAGCGGATTGAACTTGGACATCCAGGACACCAGAACTGCGGTAAATCCCTGACCACCGGCTATGGTAGTTGTTACTGTATGGTTGATACCGCCGACTAACAGCAATCCTACCAGTCCACAGATGGCACCGGATAACACCATAGTCCTGATAATGACCTTCTCTACCTTGATGCCTACATATTTGGCTGTATTCTCACTTTCGCCCACTACTGTAATCTCATATCCATGCTTGCTGTATTGCAGATAAATATACATAAATATCGTGATTACCACTGCGACCAGAATACTCAACAGATATTTAGAACCAAATATCTGCGGAAGCCAGCCTGAATTGGTATTCTGATTGATAATACCAATCTTACCTGATCCCTTGGGCACTTCCCACACAATCGTGAAAAAGGCAACCAGCTGTGTCGCAATATAGTTCATCATCAGAGTAGACAGTGTCTCATTGGTATTCCACTTTGATTTAAAGAAAGCAGGAATAAATCCCCATACTGCCCCTGCTGCGATACTGGCAATGATCATACAGACAACGATCAGTGCATTGGGTATCTTATCTCCAAGACAGATCATACATGCCGCTGCTGCCAGACCACCGATCAATACCTGTCCTTCACCACCAATATTCCAGAACTTCATCTTGAAAGCAGGTGTCAGCGCCAAAGCGATCAGTAACAGAATGGATATATTCTGAAATGTGACCCAGGTCTTTCTGGCAGAGCCAAAGGCACCAATAATCATGGATTCATATACCTGTATTGGATTAATACCTGTTGTAATGGTCGTTACAATAGCGCATACGATCAGTGCCAGTACAATGGCAATTGCCCGGATTCCTACGGACTGATACCAGGGAAGAGCATCCCTCTTCACTATATGAAAAAACGGTTCTTTCTTTTTTTCATTCATGATTTTCGCTGCCTCCTACTCTGGTCATCATCATACCGACCTCGTTTTTATCTGTCTTTCTTGCATCCACAATACCGCTTACTTTACCGCCACACAGAACCAGAATCTTATCAGACAGCTCTAACAACACATCCAGATCTTCGCCAACAAAGATTACGGCAACACCTTTCTTCTTCTGCTCATTGATCAGTTCATATATTGTATAGGAAGAATTGATATCCAATCCACGTACCGCATATGCAGTCAGCAATACTGTTGGTGCTGAAGCAATCTCACGACCAACCAGTACTTTCTGCACGTTTCCACCGGAAAGTCTGCGGATAGGTGTTGTAATGCCCGGTGTCACTACTTCCAGATTCTCTACAACGTCTTTTGCCAGCTTCTTAGGCGGTTTGCGGTTTGTAAATGGTGTACGTCCGCGTCTAAAAGAGCGAAGCATCATATTATCTGTCAGGTCCATATTACCGACCAGACCCATTCCCAGTCTGTCTTCCGGGACAAAAGACAGGGAAACACCCATTTCCGCAATTTTAAGAGGATCTTTACCAATCAGCATTTCTCTGCTGCCGTCATCTTCTATATAATAGATCTCACCTGCATCTGTTACCTGCAATCCGGCAATTGCTTCCAGAAGCTCCTTCTGTCCACAGCCTGATATACCTGCAATGCCCAGAATCTCGCCACTGTTGGCAGTAAAGGATACGTTATCAAGCTTAATGATACCTTCTTCACTGCGCACAGTCAGTCCCTTTACCTCAATACGGGGCTTTGGATCTACCGGGTCAGGTCTCTCAATATTCAATGTTACCGCATGACCTACCATCATGTTAGTCATTTCCGTGACATCGGTATCCTTCGTTGCCATACTGTCAATGTACTGTCCATTTCGAAGTACTGCTACACGGTCAGAAAGTGACTCTACTTCGTGCATTTTATGTGTGATGATTACAATGGCCTTACCATCATCTCTCATCTTTCGTAATACACGGAAGAGCTTCTCTGTCTCCTGTGGAGTCAATACGGCTGTCGGTTCATCCAGAATCAGAATATCCGCACCACGATACAATACCTTGACAATCTCTACCGTCTGTTTCTGCGAGACAGACATGTCATAAATCTTCTGCTTCGGATCTACATCAAAACCGTATTTTGTACAGATTTCTTCGATTTTACGGGAAGCTTCCTTAATATCGAGCTTTCCTTCCAGTCCCAGAATGATATTTTCTGTTGCCGACAATACATCAATCAGCTTAAAGTGCTGATGAACCATGCCGATTCCCAGATTGAACGCATCTCTGGGGGACTTGATAACTTCTTCTTTTCCATTGATATAGATCTGTCCCTCATCTGGGAAGTAAATACCTGCCAGCATATTCATTAGAGTCGTCTTGCCACTGCCGTTCTCTCCTAACAGTGCCAGAATCTCACCCTTATAAATATCCAGATTTACCTTATCGTTGGCAATTACAGATCCAAATGTCTTGGTAACATTTCTAATTGAAACTGCGGCTGTTTTGGTTTCCATCATTTGTTTCCTTTCCATATAGAAAGAGGGCAGCGCGGCGATAATCGCTGTGCCGCCCTCTGCAATTGTATACAAGCTTAATTGCAAGGCTTCTTATTCTTTATTTCTAAATTTAGAATGCCTGATCCAGAAGAGTGATTCCATCGATCTGTACATTAAAGTAAGGAGCGGAACGGAATCCTTCGCCTGATTCATGGAAATATCCATCCAGTACTACTTCATGATCCGGTGTATAGTCAGGATCTGTATCAATATCTGCCTCATAGCTGGTCAGAGTCTCTCCACCTACAGTAAATGTAGAGGTATCAAATGTATGTACTTTACCTGCGATCAGATCAGCCTTGGCTGCATCGATTGCTTCCTGTGTACCTTCTGCTGCTGTGGAACCCAGATCTGTCAATACTACAGATTCTGTTTCCAGAGAACCGCACCAGTCTGTATCAATAGGAGTACCATTTGCTACACAGTTGATTGCATATTCAAAATATGGCTCCCAGTTGATTCTTGAAGATACGATAAAGGTATTAGGGCATGCACTTTCTGTACTTCCGTTATAGGATACATTCGGAACACCTGCTGTTTCACAGGCTGTAGGAGCACCCATGGAATCTGCATGCTGGCTGATCAGTACACAACCATCCTGAATCAGTTTATTAGCGCCTTCTTTTTCTGCTGTCTCATCATACCAGGAACCTGTAAAGGTAACTTCCATAGTAACGGAAGGGCATACAGAACGCGCACCCAGGAAGAAAGATGTATAACCGGAAATAACTTCTGCGTAAGTATAAGCACCAACATAACCCATCTTAGCCTGGTCTTCTGTAATATCACCATTTGCAATCATTTCATTGATCTTCATACCTGCTGCGATACCAGCCAGATAACGTCCATCATAGATAGATGCGAATGCATTGTGATAATTGTCCAGATTCTCTGTATGAGCCTTAGTACCTGTTGCATGGCTGAACTGGATATCAGGATATTCCTTAGCTGCCTCAATTACATAATCCTCATGACCAAAGCTGTCTGCAAAGATAAAATCACATCCCGCATCAGCAAGTTCACAAGCTGCTTCATAACATTCCTGGCCTTCAGGAATATTTGTCTTAGTCACGCACTCCACACCAAGCTTCTCACATGCCTCTTTTGCAGCATTCATAAAGTTCAAATCATAAGTAGAGTTCTCATCATGCAGGAAAATAAAACCTGCCTTTAAACCAGCGGTTGCTGCTGTTGTATCAGCTGCTTCCTGGGTTGCAGCAGTATCTTCTGCTGCAGCTGTTTGCGTATTCTCTGCTGCTGCCATGTCAGCAGTGGAATCAGCGGCTGCGCCACATCCTGCCAGTGCAGAGACTGCCAGAGTCATAGCTGCAAGTAAACTTACGACTTTCTTTTTCATAATCTTTCCTCCTGTTCTTTATCAGACAACAATGAGCGAAAAAGGGGTAGTATGACTACTACCATACGACCCCTTTGTTTGCTCTCAACAATAGTCAGTATACGCATCCCAAACTGCCCTTGTCAAGAGAAGATAAAAAAATTTCTCCATCTGAGAGCATATTTCCGCTGTTATCATAGGTATAGTTCTTAACCGTATCTGCACCATCTGTTATCTGTAACAGGCGGTTACATTCATCATAAAGATACTGCTCATGAACTGCTCCCCGGATACGCTCTGTCCTGTTGCCTGCCATTCTCCATGACCCCAGATAACTGTCCACTGTGTCACTCTGCCTTTCAGATCACGCTGGCTAGTCCTTCTGCTTACTCAAATGTACTCTTCCTTTACGGATGGAGAGTTAATTAATAGCCGGATAGGAGTTGTAGGTTATTGGATGTCCGAAAGTATAGCCATAATAAGTACTATACTACACTAATCTCTGTTAACGAAATACCCGTAATATTTACCTTTTGAATTAAATCTTTAAACTTTTCAGATACAAATATTGGTATTTCTTGCCTATTTGACAACTTAAAGACATCTGCGCTATCCGTTTTATCAGCATATATACCATATTTACTTACTGTATATATTGTTCCTATTCCCTCAATTTCTGTTTCAAAATACTCTGATTTATCCAAGCATAACGCATCTACAACTTTAATAATATTGGCAATATAATATTGTTTAAAATCCTCACCATTATTTGTTTCCTTTATGCCAACTTTCAAAAACTGTATATCCGTATTGACTGACTCTAATAATGTCTTCAACCTGTTTGATACCAAGAACCATCCTTTATCATTGGCAAGATAATCAGTCCAAACATCTCCTTCTTCTTTTGTATAGAAAAACTCAAATCTATCATCCCAGTTTTCAAAAACTTTCCCAGTATTTAATGCATTTTGCTGAATTCCATAATCATTTTGAAAATGGCATATTATATCATTTTCTCTTTCCATATCCATAGATAATTTGTAATATTTCATCCATATTCTCCTTCTATTTTTGCCTTGCAAGACAGAATTATTCCACTCTATTTCTTCTATAACCTGCTTTAAAATTTCACAATGCCTTTTATACTTCTCGTTTGATATGGCATATCTGATTCCTATTTTAGGTTCTTCTTTTGGCTCAGGTTGTAAATATTCCCACAACTTATTATATTTTAACATTTCCTTTATATTTAAAGGCAAATTATATATGGTCTGATAATATTGGTAGCATAATTTCTTTATTTCTTTTTCTTTATCATCTGTTTTGGCATCGTATAATCCTTTAGGTGCCCCCGCTAAAAAAATAAGTACTTCCGGGATACTATCAAGTGTATATATGTCATCAAATACAAACAAATTCAAAAAAGAAGTTTTTACTTTCATATTTGTTCTTTTCTCTATGTATTTTAATGAGTTTACCAATTGTTTTCCCAAATCTATAATATATTGCATATACTTTACATACTTTCACTTTCAGATTTGCTATTTATAGCATTTTCCAATTTTTGAGCAAAAGACATAATCTGTCGAACCATCTCTTTGGAATTTTCAAGAGACATTTTGTCAATTTCTTTATATTCCCAGGGCATTGCAAACAGGTAGTATCCTGTGTTCAATGCAATTGCAATCTGATCTCCTACCACAGCCATTCCAAAGCCACCATACTGATTATATATCAGCAATAGTTGCTCCATTACATAAGGCGTTAAAACATAAAAAGCTTCATATTCATTTGTTGCATACACTTCAAAAACATCGTCAAATCTTGAATTTTCCATATGTATTCTGTGATCTGTTTTTTTATTGCCTTTGTAATATTGAGCTCCTCTGTATTTTTTTGAAAATACTCTTACATTTCCCTGTAAATTGGATTTAAAACTAAGCACATATGCTTGTCCTGTAAAAAGATTTTCATATACATATTCATCTTTGTTGCTATTGTATACTGATTCTGATAATGATATATTCGAAAAATAACACATTTTCCCGTTTTTGTTGTAACTGACTAGATAATTTCCATCTGCCTTGCTAAATGCCGGTACTACACCTGACGCATATAATTTAACAGTATCTATGTGTCCATTAGGATCACATTTTGCTCCCGGAATACTCTCTTCCACAGCTTTTACAACAATTGTATTATCATATAATTCCTTGGTTCTTTTCGATGAACGATACCAGTTCCATGCAACCGGAGCAAAGACAAGAAATCCTACAATTACAATAGCAACCAAAATTCCATAATTATGCGAACCACTAATTAACATCAGTACATTTCCTGCTGCTACAATAACAGATAATATGAAAAACCATACTACAAGAAGGACTATATATACCTTTTTCTTTTTTATACCATTTTTAACATCCGCATTTACATCATTTTTAGGCGAAGAATATTTAAAATCCGTATTAGCATCCCTTGTCAAAATCACATTTCTGATCTGTCTCATGGCTTCCTGAAAATCAGTTTTATTATTTTCATCCATACTAATCCTCATTTCTGTACACATTTCCTAATATGTATTAAAAACATTGTCAATTGTTTATCCCTCTTTATGTACTATCCTTTTACGGTTCGTAAAAACGGTCAAATATCCAGTCTATAAAGAGTTTTCCAAATACCCAAAACAAAATCCATCCGATCAGCACATAATTTACAACTTCAGAGAAAGAAATGGCTCCTTTCAGTGAAAATACATGCTCCGGTTCTGACGGCAAATATATTAATTCTACCTTATCTCCATAATTTCCCAGATTTGATCGAACTTTACACCTATATTCTTTTCCGTCAATATTATATTTTATATAGGTTACATCAGTATATGTTCCGTTTTCAGTACCTCTTGTTACTCCTCTTATTTCCTCCCATTCTGTGGTTGCTTCTATTATTTCACATTGTACAGGAATTCCATGTGTTATAATATTGTGATACCGAATTTTAAAATAACATAGTAATACAATAATTGCAATCACAAAGATATACAAAATCACATTGTAATTTAAAATTATTTTTCTTTTCTTCTTCATCTTGCCCCTCTGTTTCTCCTATAACCTACTTTAAAATCTTACAATAGCTTTTATACTTCTCGTTAGATATCTCATGCACTTTAATAAAAATAACAGTTTTTTATAAATATAATCGCAGTTATAAAGGAAATAGCAGTAGAACAGGCATATACTACATTTTTCTTTTTTTGTGACATATTTTCAGCAAGTAGATAAATCGGAAAAAGACTATAATAATATCTGTAAAAGCTGGTTGTTGGCGCATTATAACTTGGAATGCGAATTGTTGCATTAATTGCTGCCAAACTAAATAATACATACAAAATAAGTACTAACATATCTGATAAGTCATTTTGTCTGGTTTTGTATGAGCGGATATAACAATATATTTCATATAAAATAAAACAAACTATCGTCAATGAAAGTACTTCGTTTATTCTGAATAGTACACAATTTCCTTCTATGTTTCCAAATATCGTTTTTAACTGTATATATAATTCCTGAACAGGATTTATTTTCATTCTTTTCCAGTAATCATACTGGCAGTCGATAAAACTTTTCCAACTTCCAAATGTAACCTGTAAATAAAATGGATACAGACAACTGATAATCGTTGCTGGAATATAAGTTCTGATTATGTCCAGGAACTTTAACTTATGAGCATGCCACAATACACACATGCCTATAAATACAGCAAAATACAGCATTGCCGCAATACTCTTAACAGTAACGGCAATTCCCATAATACAACCAAATATGAAGCCAAATCTTCTTTTGGTAAAAAGGTAGTACACCAGCAATGTTAAAAAGAGCAGTAATACCTCTGTGTATGGTATCATAGAAAAAAAACCGCAGGAGCCAAATGCAAATAATTGTAGTATATATGATTCTTTCTTCGCTGTTAAAGAGTATAATAAAAACAGGACTGCAAAAAAGGCTGCCTGATTCACTATCAGCAACCCTTTTACTCCTATAAATCTGATCAAAACAGGAATTAATGGGAAAAAAGCTGTCTGCCATACCGACGTATAGCCGTTTTGAGCAATTGACAGATAATGCTCACTATCCCATTGTGTGCACAACTGTGATATTGATGAACCACACGCTGCAATAATTATTCCGTATGTAATTCGTGAGCATAAAAAAATAATAATAATTTTAGCATATTTGCTCTGTATTGTCTTTTGCATATTTATGTTTCCCCAGCTTTAACATTATAATAGAGCCAGTTCTCGTCCTGATATTCAAGACTATATTTATCCGGATGTTTATTCAGATACATTATCAAAGGTACATTCGTTGTAGAAAGTAAATATGCATCAAATTGGTACTTTTCTAATAGTTCCTGCATATGAACGCTCTTTGTTACTGATTCAGGATTCATAATGTCTAAATAGTCCTGAATAACTCCCTGCTGTTTATATGGCTCATACCTTCCATCCACAAATACCTGTATATCATGATCCATAAGATATGCTCCAACATTATAATGATTCAGCATACGCATTGGTTTATCCTGCTCTAATATTGTCATAAGTTCATCTGGAACAATACCCTGCATATTTTCCTGTGAATACTGACTGCCAGATACCGTAATTATAACAAAGATTACCTGAATGACAGTAATTCCCAATAGTAAACCATTATTTATTTTATCATGCGTCTGTTTCAGTTTTATCTCATTTTTCAGCGTTTTACTTTTTCCCGGAGATAATTCAATTTGAAAAGCATAAGGTGCGATCAAACATGTCTGTACAATTACAAGATAAGTTAAAAATCTTTCACTTCGCAAAAACAAAACAATATATAGGAAAAAGAGTGCCAACATGGATGCATTGATTTGCTTATCTGTCTGAACTATTGTAAATATGCCCAACAATAAAGGCAAAATCTCCAATACCAAAGTCAGCACATTTTTGGCATCAGGTGATGCCCATTCTGATATATAAGCCAACATCATACTGTCCTGCATATTTTCATATGGGTATATTAACATATGCCATCCATATGGATTTATCAGATTGGCAGCAACTACCAGGACAAACACAATAAAAATATGACCTATCCACTGTCCATCCGGTTTGTCAAAACTGATCTTGCCTATATTCTTTACAAATATACCTGCTACGGAGATTAACATTACTATTCCTACCATATAATAAGACAGCATTGCTGTACCTCCATGTATATTTACCCACAGTACAGTTATTATCGGTAACAGATACATTGGTTTATATTTTTTATTTAAAACAGCATTACGTAGAATTACACAAAAAGCAGCTACAAAAAGCGCTGATACATACTGTGGTCTTGCCACTGTCATATTTGCATAAACTGCAAATTGCGGCAAAAGAACCAGCATCCAATATAATGCAGGTGGATTCTGATTCTTTCTAAATAGCCCCGCCTGTTTACAGCACAAATATACAACTATAAGATATAGCAAATGACAGCCTATCACTATCCAACGCATGCCCATACAGGATACCAGATAAATCAATACACCAAATAACCATTCATGTGCCATCCAGGGCTTATCACCAATGATCCAACTTCCAATACAGTTTTTTACCATACCATGTTGAACGATCCATTCTCCTGTCTTGATATGCCAGAATGCATCATTCATCTCAAATGATTGGTTTATCTTATACACGCCAACACAACAGATCATGAGAAAAATAACATATCCAAAATAATGATAATAATGATTCAAATAATCTTTTACCTTAATCCGTGAAACTTGATAACCTTATTTCGGGCGTATACCCTATAAATGCTGGGTGTAACACGGTTTCATTTCAAGTTTTTGTTTTCACCCAAT
>MNTL01000020.1 GCA_001916965.1 Roseburia sp. CAG:10041_57 | reverse complement strand
AAGCTTTCATTACCTTTTATTAGCATAATAATCCCAAATACCATTAAGCATTTTCCGATCACCATCTGATACATTCAGATTTAGCCTTAAATCTTTCCAATCACCCGAATACTGCTGCGATAATTTCTGGTTATCCGACTGGATGGCGGATAAAAATGCCTGATATGCCGAATTTTGGATAACCCCATTTTCTTTAGATCTTGCAGTATTCTCCTGGTTCTCACCTATGTTCTGTTCATTTGCTGTCTGTTCACTTCCTTTATGGTAAACTACCGATGGTGTAAAATCCTGTAATTCTGACCAGATTTCTGTGGAAGTTGCCATAAAATTACTGTGATTTTCATATGCCTGATTTAGCATATCCAGTTCTTTTTCTTTGGTTAATTCCTCAATTTTGCCCGATTCCGTCACATAATACTCTTGCTCATAATCTTGTGCCGCATATTTTTCTTCAATGCTGTTTTTCATTTTGTTATATGCTGTTGCCATTCTGTTTACATGATGTTCAAAAGTATCTGACTTCACCCCCTGTGTCGTATCTTCCTTTGCAAATACCTCTGTTACTTCATTTTCAAACCGATTGACATAATCCATAAAACTAACTGATGATAAATGCTTAAAGATTTCCTGCCCTGTCTTTGAAATAGAAAGTGTATCTGTGTACTGTGTCATTTTCTTTTCTAAATCTGCCGGAATATTTTGCTTTGTATTTTTTCTGCTGTTTTGTTCGATTGCAGAATATGTAATATTCATATTATTATAAATCTTCATAACTGGTCTCCCCTAAAAGCCTTACCTGTACTCATATATTCACTTGTTTTCGCATTAATCTGTGTCCCTGCATTATCAATTATTTTTTGATTTGTTTTTTGGGCTGAAGCTATATAGGATTTCAAATCAATACTTTTGTCAACATTTGTATTATGTGTTCTTCCTTTCGTATTTTTTACAAGTTTTTCCTTTCCTGATGCACTTATCGTTAAAGTATCTCTTGTACCGCTGCAACCTGCATCTTGACTTCTTGTAGTTTTTCGTTGTTGCCCATACAGCGTATTAATGAATGACTGATTGGTATAAATTCGACTATTAAAAAAAATATTCATAATATCACCTATATCCTTAATATGACTTATATCATGTTCCATTCTTTTATAATTTCATCGGCACTATTCTTCTCATATTTTATACGTTCTGCACCAACTACGATTTTTTTGCACCAACTACGATTTGAGCACAAAAAAAGGACGAAACCGCCCTTTTTACGAATTCAGAAACAAATCTGCTACAAATTTGTTTCCATCCTGTTTTAATTGTAAATTCCCATCATACTTATCTATGCTCTGTTTCACATTTAAGAGTCCTATCCCCCTGCCTTTTCCCTTATCTGATACCGGCATACGTTTTTTCCATTTTACATTTCCACAACTGTTTTCTATATGAACTACCGTCATCTTATGATAGGCACTGATTTTAATAAAAATGTATTTTTCTCCGTCAACATTTGCAGCAGCTTCAATCGCATTGTCCAGCAGATTTCCGAAAATAGTTGTTATGTCTATCGGCTCTATGTAAGATAATTCTACATTGTCTATCTTAATGTCCGAATGTATCCCTTTCTCCTGCATGACAGCATTTTTATCTGTCAGCAGAATGTTCAATATCGGATTCTCTGTGTAAGACATAGGAATCAGTGGTGCCAGTGTACTTCTGATTGCCTCTGCATATTCGCCAGCCGTATGCTCCCTCTCTGTTCCATACAAATTCTCGATAGCCCTGATATGCTTATCCACATCATGTAATATCCGTATTGTCTGATTATATTTTTCAGTCTGTGCCAGATAATACTCATACTGCATTTTTGCCTGTTGCTCCAATGCCTTTACGCGGTTTTCATAGTGTTTCTTTTCGTCTGCCATTTTGACATAATACAAAAGATACAGGTCAGCTAAAACGATGCACCCCATATTTACCGCTGACAGATAGCTTTTCTGCCCATCCCTAAAATTCTGCACAATCACAAGCATATTGACCAGACTGTAAAAAAACATGATTCCATATATGATATATTGTTCTCTGGAACAGGCTGCCTCTGTCCTTTTTATCAATCTGTTTATCAAAACATAGTATAGGAAAATCAGCACTATCTTTGAAAATGCCACTTCCAGACAATATTGCATGACAACATCAATATTTAAAATTCCACCAATCTGCAAAAAACAGTGTAACAGAAGCACTCCCAGCGTTTCACATACAGACATACATAAAACCAGTACTTCACTCTCAGTAATTCTGCGGATTGGTCTGTCTGCATCTTCGTAATACAGAAAATATACCGTTACACCAACTCCAACAAACCATATCAGCAGATTCAATATTGCAAAGTTCAGCATATTTATGTAAAATGCAGTAATTCCCATCGCTATCTCTGCCGCTATATACAAAGTTCTATTGCTGTAACTTTTCTTATATCTTTCATTCATAAATTGAAAAAGAATTGTACAGATAATAAAACAGGAAAGTCCATTACATATCACAAGTAAAATCTTATCCATCTTCTATTCTCTCCTCTGGGTTTTCTGCAAAAATTTATTCATTTCTTCCCGAAAATCAGAGCTTCTTTTTTGTGCAAGGGACAGTTCTTTCCCATTGTCCAGATAAATATGAAATCCCTGTATCTTCTCAATATGTCTCACATTTATAAGACAGCCTCTGTGATTTACCGCAAAATCATATGGATGTAATTCTTCCACAAGATTTTCAAATGTACATTCACATTCATATCTGCAATCTTCCATAATAATTGCTGCTTTTCTGGATCTTTTTATGTACTCAAAATATAATATCTCGTTTAATTTCAAACAAACACAACCTGCTTTTGTTCCTGATTCATCTAGTATTTCAAATTCCTTTTCTATTTCCGGATATTTCTCCTGCCCCAGAATTTCCATAATCTGCGTTTTCATTTCTTCTTCATTGATCGGTTTACACAGAAAAGAAAACGCATGTACCTTATTAATCGCCTGTGCCATGTATTCTTCATAACTGGTGATGTATATAATTTTTATATCATGCTTTTTTTCTTTCAGCTTTCTTCCGAGCGTAATTCCGCCCAGTTCTTCCATGGAAATATCCAGTATTCCGATATCAATCTTGTCATTACTGTTCAGCAGCTCATTCGCCGACAGAAACGACCGTATCTGATACTGAACCTGATATTCTGAAAGAATCTTATCTAGCATCAGCGTCGCTTTGTCAAGATCTTCCTTATCATCATCACATATCACTACTTCTAACAATCCAATCTCCTCCCTGTAATAACTTTTGTTTTTCTATCATACCATATCGGCACTTTTTATAATTGCCGATATGGTATGATCATCAAAATTATTTTTACCTTTCCCCTCTGTCACGCTTCCTTGTGCTCTGTCTGCCATACGCTTTCGTTCCATGGTATTTCTTTCTGGCTTCCAGTTCCTCTAAGAATTCATCATATACACTCATCTTATAACGGATACTCTTCATTTTAGCCGCATCATATCCCATCCTGTTCTTATATGCTTCAAACTCCTGTGACGTGTCCTCTGTTGGCGGCGGAAGCTGTCTGACACGCTCCTGTATGGACATCTTCGTATAATCTGGTGGTATCTCCTGCTCTTCTTTATGGGAAGTCGGTTCTGTCTGTTCTTCTAATGCTATTCCCTGCCACTCCCGGTTAAATTCATCAAACGCAGCACCATAGAACACTTCCTCCTCGTCATCACGAATGTTCTCTTTCTCACAGAACCGGTCAAAGCCCTCATATACACTGATATCCCCTTCTGGCTTTTCATATTCCTTTTGAACACTCCCTGCTGTATCTATACCGACACTTTCCTTAACATCAGATATATCCCATTCCGCATAATCATCATATCTTCCGGATTCCTGCTCGATATCAGCCTTTATGCGTTCATACTCCAGTCTGCTTTTTTCCTTCTTTTTCAGATATTCAGTTATCCCTGCGACAGTAAATCTTGCACCAAGCCTGCTCCCTCTGACCGCCATCGGCTTTCCTTTTTTATCCGTCCTGTATTTCAGGGCATAGGATATGGTATTGCCCCGGAGCCAAACATCCATCAGATAATACACCTTCGCATAATCAATCACATCCTGCAAAGTCTTATTCTCCGGTCTGTTCATGGCATTTCGCAGAAGCACCTTTATTTCTTCCCGAAACGACAGCTTATCACGCTTTTTCATCTGATATTCTGCGAAGCTCTGGCGCTCCCTGTCTTTATCCTTTACATAATAGCTGTCACGATACGAATGAACCAGTCCACGCTTCCTGCACTGTTCCCCGAAATATCTGCACATTTCCTTCAGCTCTGCCGGTCCCCGTCTGAAGGACTTTCCATCTTTCACATTGCAGTTGCTCACCAGAAAATGCACATGTGTATGTGCTGTATCTGTATGCACTGCAAACAATACCTCATATCCTTTTGAACAGAAGAACTCCCTCGCAAAATCCTCTGCTATTTTATATGCCTGCTCATAGGTCAGTCTGTCATTATCCTCCGGGTGAAAGGATATCGAAAGCTTCTGTGCCAGTAGCTCCCGGATATCCTTTAACGTCACACCATCCACACGCTTTCCGTCATATACATCAAGAAGATAATTCAAAAAATCCGCATTTCCCTTATATCCGCTTGCTTCCTTTATCCTGTCAAATCTCTTTTTTAATGCTTCATCCCCTCGAATGTAGATAACCTCATCCCTTGCCCTGTTTGCCATAAAACGCCTCCATTCCGTCTGTATTACGCAAAAAAGCAGACACATGACATACACCACATATCTGCTTTCTGCATCCTGTTATTCTGTTTTTATATCCATACGGCTTCACATCTGCCGGATGATATAGCCCTTCACTGTGAACACACTCTCTTTCTTTGGCTGTGGCTCCACTTTTTTGTATGGATATAGCCATATCTGTAATTCCGGCTACATTCCGCCACATTATCATTGCCATATGCTGCCGCTTTTAAGCTGTACCGCAGCCATTGTTAAGAAATTCTCCGCAGGCAGAGCACATCATCCCATCTGTCAGCCTGCTGTAAAAAACACAGCAGACTTCCGAAAGACATTCTGCGCTTACCGCTCCGACTGTCTTTCCCACATCTCTTTTTTCTCCGGAAGAAATCTCTCTCCTGTGTTTCGATGTGGTTGGGATGATATAGGCAGGTAGTCTGCCAAGGGCATTGTCCTCATACACTTTTTTAAGAAGGATATCAAGCTCTGCATACCGCTTCTCCTGATGCTTTAACGCAGCCTTCAGCTTCTTC
>MNTL01000063.1 GCA_001916965.1 Roseburia sp. CAG:10041_57 | reverse complement strand
TGAGGTAGATAGGGCATGGGTGTAAGTGCAGAGATGCACTGAGCTGAATGTCACTAATAGGTCGAGGGCTTATCCGGGAAGGCACAGGAAAGAGATACAGAAGGATGAAGATAATTTTCTTATTCGGTTTTGAGGGAACAACCTTTGAAAATTTGCTGGAAACTGCTGAGAATACAGAGTATTCTCATGGTGGTTTGCAAAGCAAGACATTTTCCTCGATAGCTCAATGGTAGAGCACTCGGCTGTTAACCGAGTTGTTGTAGGTGCGCGGAACGAATCCGATGCTGTTTAAGGCTCCGTGGTCAAGCGGTTAAGACATCGCCCTTTCACGGCGGTAACACGGGTTCGATTCCCGTCGGAGTCACTTAATTAAATATGGCGCAGTAGCCAAGTGGTAAGGCAATGGTCTGCAACACCAGTATCCACCGGTTCAAATCCGGTCTGCGCCTCTTCAAAACTCTGAAAGTTTAATACTTTCAGAGTTTTTTGTGTTTAAATTCTTATCCAACTGTTTCCGAGACAGCTTACAGTCATGTTTGGAGAGCAGAGATCACTCTATACGGAGTTCTCTGGGCAGGTACTGTGGCTGACGGTCTGGCATTTCTTCTGGCATTTATTTTTATACTGCATGAATTAAAAAATGAAAGGAAAATAAAACATAGAAAAAGGAGCTGCAATTTAAATTGTAGCTCCTTTTGGTTTTCACTTATATAATTGATCTGATTTACAATTCAATTAGCTCAGAACGAATCTGGAGATTAAGTCATTCAGTGAAGTTGCCTGAGCGGATAATTCCTGGCTGGTAGCAGATGTTTCTTCTGCTGTAGCGGAGTTGGACTGTACAACTTCGGATATCTGGTTAATACCCTGTTCAGCCTGCTCCATAGCAGTAGCCTGCTCCTGAGCGATCTGGCTTAATTCCTGTGAAGTCTCAGCGATAGACTTAATACCATCAACAACGGATTCAATAGAATCTGATGCACGCTGAGCGGCTTTATTACCTTCCTCAACTTCTGCAAGTGAACTTTCAATTAACTGTCTTGTATCAACTGCTGACTGTGTACTCTGTTCAGCAAGCTTACGAATCTGATCAGCAACGACTGCAAAGCCTTTACCTGCATCGCCTGCTCTTGCAGCTTCGATAGATGCATTCAGTGATAACAGATTGGTCTGGCTTGCAATATCTTCAATATCTGAAATGATATTTCCGATCTTCTGTGATGTTTCATTGATACGTGCCATAGCTTCCATCATGGCTTCCATTTCTACACGGCTCTGATCAGCTTCTGTAGCGTACTTGTTTGCTTCCTGATAGGAATCTTCTGTTTTAGCAGAGCATTTCTCAAGTCCGGAAGTAATATTTGCGATAGTTGCCTGTAATTCCTCTACTGCTGCAGACTGATCTGTAGATCCTTCTGCAAGTGCCTGTGCAGCCTGAGCCAGATTATCAGAACCTGCATTTACCTGATCGGATGCATCGCTGATTTTCTGTAATGTTTCAATCATTAAGTCTCTCAGGTTTCTCATGGCATCTTTCAGACCTGCATAATCGCCAACATATTTTTCTTTTGCCTTAGAAGTAATACCGTAATTACCCTTTGACATTTCGCCGAGGATGTAATTACAGTCATAAATAATTTCTTTCAGGCTTGCTGCCATTTCAGCTGCTGTTTCTGTCATATCCTTGATCTCATCCTGAGAATCTACAACAGGGAAGGCAGAGCTTAAATCGCCCTGCTCGAAAGCAACGAGTCTCTTCTGCAATGCAACAAGTGGTTCAGATATTCCTTTGGCAATAGAGACACCGAGCTTCGTAGAGATGATAACGGAAACAACGATAACTGCGATAATAACAACTAAGAGAACATAACCTAAGATGTTAAGCATGCTGTCAAGGCTATTACCTTCATCAACATTTGTATCCATCAAAGAAACCATCTGACTATAGATTTCATCGTACATAGGAGCAAGAGTATCACCCATCATAGTCTGTGCTTCTGTACTCTGTTCAGCATCTGTCGTATTACCAAGGGCGATTACTTCACTTTCTTTTGCCCAGTAGTTTGTAAGCTGAGTGTTAATGGAATCGTAAATAGATTTTTCTTCGGAATTACTTAGAGTATTCTGAACGGTGTCCCAGTAATTCTCAAATTTCTGTTTGTTCGTGTCATGACTCTCTACCATGGATGCAATCAGATCTTCATCATCATAACCGATAATACCACGTGTGCTGCTTCGTGTGTCTGCGAACATGATCATGGCTTTTCCAATATCGCCCTGGGAGAAACCATAATTCTGTAGAGCGTAGGTGTATCGGTTGGAAATAAAGAGTAAAGCTATGATTCCTACAATTGCACCGATACTGGTAATGGCTGTCGTAAAAGTAAAACTGGTCGTCAGCCTTTTTTGAATGTGCATTTCATTAAGTTTTGGCATATTATATTACCTTCTTCCTTTGGAGTTATATTGGTGAGTTATTTTCTGACTTGTATAGATCAATTTTTCTTATGTATAAATGTATAAAAGAGAAAAAATCGCATTTGGTAATAGGTGGATAAGAATAATAGTAAACAATTTGAATTACTAAATGATAAATGCTCACATGCAAAAGCATAAGTCAGAATATAAACTAATTATACAATACAATTTAGAAATGCTCAACAATTTATGAAAATATATTAAGAATAAATAAAAAAAAGTTGAATTTAAAATTGTATGTTATGAATAATTCTAAAGAGAAGGAACTATTGAAGATTAACAAAAATTATAAATCCTCTTGCATTCTGTATTGAAATCATTATAATTTAGATATAACTAAAACACTTTAGAAAATAATGAAGCTATATAAGCTATTAAGTATGAGAAGTGACTACACAAAGTATTAAAAAGATATTATAAAAAGATATTGTAATAAGAAAGGTATGGTTATGATATGCAGGAATTAAAGTACAACGAGCCATGGATTATGCAGCGGGCAGATCCATATATCTATAAGCATGAGAGTGGAATGTATTATTTTACGGCAAGTGTTCCGGCTTATGACAAGATTATATTAAGAGAATCGGACACCCTGGAAGGACTGGCGGATGCCACTGAGCATGAGATATGGCATAAACATGATACTGGAATTATGGGGAATCATATATGGGCGCCGGAGCTGCATTATCTGAATCAGAAATGGTATATCTATTTTGCAGCAGGGGATGCAGAGGATAAGTGGAATATACGTCCTTATGTGCTGGAATGTGCAGATGCAGATCCTGTGCGTGGAATCTGGAGAGAGCTGGGTAAAATGCAGTGCGCAGATGAGGACGAATTCTCATTCAGGGCTTTTTCACTGGATGCTACAGTATTCGAGAATCATGGGAAGTATTATTATGTATGGGCAGAGAAAGTCGGAGTAGGCAAGATGATATCCAACCTGTATATCGCCGAGCTGGAGACTCCCAATAAATTAAAGACAGTGCAGGTCATGCTGACGACCCCGGATTATGACTGGGAGAGAGTGGGTTTCTGGGTAAATGAAGGACCGGCGGTTATTAAGCGCTTTGGAAAAATCTACCTTACTTATTCTGCCAGCGAGACAGGCGCTCCTTACTGCATGGGTATGCTCACAGCAGATGAGAATGCTGATCTGCTTGATCCTTTATCCTGGAGAAAAGAGCGATATCCGGTACTGGCTTCTGATGAATCCAGAACAATCTATGGACCTGGGCATAATTCCTTTACAACAGATGAAGAGGGAAATGATATTCTCGTATATCATGCGAGAAAAGAGAAGGTAATAGAGGGTGATCCTCTCTATAACCCAAACAGACACACAATGCTTATGAAATTCACATGGGAGAACGAAAAACCAAAATTCTCCTATGGACAAAACTGAAACATTCGAAATAAGAACTGAGAAAGGGTAGAAGTAAAATGGCAAAACTTTATATTAATGAAAAAAACAAAAAGGGACATATCAATCCAGAATTATATGGTAATTTCTCAGAGCATCTGGGAAGATGTATCTATGAGGGACTTTATGTAGGAGAGGACTCTGATATTCCCAATACAAATGGAATGAGAAAAGACGTTGTAGAAGCATTAAAGGAAATGAAGCTGCCCGTTCTTCGCTGGCCAGGTGGATGCTTTGCAGATGAATACCACTGGAAGGATGGTATTGGACCTAAGGAAACCAGAAAGAAGATGGTCAACACACATTGGGGCGGTGTTACAGAAGATAACAGCTTCGGAACACATGAATTCTTTGAATTGTGTGAGCAGATTGGATGTAAGACATATATCAATGGCAATGTAGGAAGCGGCACAGTCCAGGAAATGTCCGAATGGGTAGAATACATGACTTTTGATGGAGTATCTCCTATGGCAGAGCTTCGTAAAAAGAACGGTCATGAGAAGGCATGGAAGGTTGATTATTTCGGAGTCGGTAATGAGAACTGGGGATGCGGCGGCAACATGACACCATCCTACTATGCAAACTTATATAGAAGATATCAGACTTATGTAAGAAATTACCATCCGGATCAGCCAATCTTTAAAATCTGTGGCGGACCTAATGTAGACGATACATACTGGACAGAGGAAGTGCTTAAGACATGTTATGAGAATGCGCCTAAGTCTGCACATGGATTTATGGATGGTCTTTCCATGCATTATTATGTACATCCGGAAGGATGGGAAATCAAGGGCAGTGCAACAGAGTTTGATGATAAGGTATGGTATAAGACACTGGCTAAGGCTCTGTATATCGAAACATTGATTGACCACCACAGTACCATCATGGATAAATATGATCCTGAGAAGAAGATTGGACTGATTTGTGATGAATGGGGTACATGGTTCACCTGTGAACCGGGAACCAACCCTGGATTTTTGTATCAGCAGAGTACAATGAGAGATGCACTGGTAGCAGGTCTGTCATTGAACATATTCAACAAGCACTGTGACCGTGTAAAAATGGCTAACATAGCACAGCTTATCAATGTATTGCAGGCCGTTATTCTCACAGATGGACCAAGAATGCTGCGCACACCGACTTATCACGTATTCCATATGTATAAATATCATCAGGATGCAGATCTGGTAGAAAGCTATCTGGATGGTGTTGAGACAATCGGTGAAGAAGAAGAGTATATGGTTCCAAGCCTGCAGGAATCTGTATCTATAGATAAGGAAGGAATTCTTACAATCACTCTGAACAATCTGTCTGTAGATAAAAATGAGCCGGTAGAGATCACTTTTGCACAATGCCAGGCAAAGGAAGTAACAGCAGCAATATTAAATAATGAAATGCATGCATATAATACTTTCGAAGATCCTGATAAAGTACATGAAGAAGTATTCAGTAATTATACTGTTGAGAATGGCATGATCCGTTTCACAATGCCTGCATCCAGTGTGGTTCAGTTCAGAGTACGTTAATCAGTATGGAAGAGAAGAAGAACGAGAAGCACTGCTTACAGTGTCTTTTGCGGGAAATGGATAAAAATGCCTATATGGAGAATCTCTATGAATATATCTCACATTTAGATGAAAACATAAAGGCTGATGGGGCGCTCTATGAAGAGCGCCTCAATGTATGTAAGGAATGTAAATATCTGGCAGATGGTATGTGTCGTGCCTGTGGGTGCTTCGTGGAGCTGAGGGCAGCGATAAAGACTAATGTGTGTTCTTACGGAAAATGGTAGCATCGAAGATGCGATTTTACGCATGGGGTTCTGAATAGCTGTGGAAAATGGTAGAATACCCCTTTGCATATTTGGTATGGTTAGTGTAAGATAGTAACCATAGGAGAGAAAAAGATGCGAAGAAGAACAGATAGAGTGTTATATATAATGTTGATTCTCATGGGGCTGATTACAGTCCTTTGCATGATGTTTGCAGGTGTATTGGGCGTCATGTATGTAAAGGAAAAGGATAAGAATCAGGAAGCGGCGGTGAAGCAGGCACAACTGGAGGAAGAGGTTGTAGCGGCTTTTGCCGGGGATAACAATGCCCTCAATGATGAAGAAGTGCAGCAGCTGGTGGATGCCAGAGAAGTAGAGATGAAAGCCAAGATGAAGGAGCTGGTGCAGTCAGAGGATGGTGGGGCAATGACCATGCTTCGATACTTTTTCCCTGAGAATCTGGTGTATTATGATGAAGGTGGATATGTATTTGCACCGATTCTGGATACACTCAAGAAGCATCAGTTAGTTGATGAGAACTTCCATATAAATGACAGAAATGAAATAGAATATATTGAAAATGGCATAGTGACATCACACAAGGGAATTGATGTGTCCAAATATCAGGGAGATATTGACTGGCAGGCTGTGAAAGCAGATGGTGTGGAATATGCTTTTGTCCGGCTGGGAATTCGTGGATATGGCTCCGGTAAAATAGTATTGGATGAGAACTTTGCCGATAATATGCAGGGAGCAAATGAAGCTGGTGTTAAGGCTGGCGTGTATTTCTTTACACAGGCAATTACAGTAGAAGAAGCGCAGGAAGAAGCAGCTTTTGTAATTGAGAATCTGGCTGCTTATGATGTACCTTATCCTGTTGTATTTGATGTGGAGATGATTACGGGACAGGACGGAAGAGCCAACAATCTGACCATGCAGGAGCGCACAGACATTACGATTGCCTTTTGCGAAGCAGTAAAGGCAGCAGGATATACGCCGATGATTTATGGTAATGTCAAGTGCTTTACCAAGATGCTGGATATGACGAAGCTGGAGCAGTATGAGAAATGGTATGCCTTTTATGATAAGTATATGTATTTTCCTTATGAGGTCAGTATGTGGCAGTATTCGGAAAAAGGCACAGTAGACGGTATTGAGGGCACGGTTGATATGAATATTGCATATAAGCAGTGGTAGAAAGGCCTGGTGATTCGTATGACTGAAATGACTGGAATAAAACAGCTGAAAGAAATGATAGAAAACAGTGATAATATTGTGTTCTTTGGTGGGGCGGGGGTATCTACAGAGAGTGGAATCCCGGATTTCAGAAGTGTGGACGGCATATATCATCAAAAATATGATTATCCGCCGGAGACCATATTAAGTCATACTTTCTATATGAGAAGACCGGAAGAGTTCTTCAGGTTCTACAGAGATAAGCTGATCTATCCTGATGCAAAGCCCAACGCAGCCCATAGGGTGTTGGCACAGCTGGAACAGGAGGGGAAGCTAAAGGCAGTAGTTACCCAGAATATAGACGGTCTTCATCAGGCAGCAGGCAGTAAAAAGGTGCTGGAGCTGCATGGAAGTACGCTGCGCAACTATTGTGAAAAATGTCACAAATTCTATGGGATAGATGCAATCATGAATTCAACGGGAATCCCTACATGCGACTGTGGCGGCAGGATAAAGCCGGATGTTGTATTATATGAGGAAGGACTGGACCAGGGGATTCTGTCAGAGGCAGTCAGAGTGATATCCGAAGCGGATATGCTTATTATCGGAGGAACCTCACTGGCGGTATATCCTGCAGCAGGATTGATCGACTATTATCAGGGTCATAAGCTGGTACTGATCAATAAGAGTGCAACAGCCAGAGACAGTATGGCGGATATTGTCATTACAGACAGTATCGGCAAGGTGTTTGCGCAGATCAGACCGGTAGATTAGAAGGAAATGAAAGGTTTAATATAGATGAATTACGAGGTTGGAGATATTGTAAAATTAAAAAAGCAGCATCCCTGCGGCAGCAACGAGTGGGAAATATTGCGTGTAGGCGCTGATTTTCGTCTGAAATGTATGGGATGTGGGCATCAGATCATGATAGCCAGACGTCTGGTTGAAAAAAATACCAGAGATTTGCAAAAAAAAGTTGAAAAACAATAAAAGATATGATATCATAAACCTCTGTGATATATAAAAATCCTTGCTTCTTCATAAAGAAGAGGCCAGAGACCAAAAGGAGGTAACAAGATGAACAAATATGAATTAGCCGTTGTTGTTAGCGCTAAGATTGAAAACGACGAGAGAGCAGCGGTCATCGAGAAGGTAAAAGACATCATTACAACAAATGGTGGTAACATTACCAACGTTGATGAGTGGGGTCAGAAGAGACTTGCATACGAAGTTCAGAAGATGAGAGAAGCTTACTACTACTTCATTCAGTTCGAAGGTGCTTCAACAGTTCCTGCTGAAGTTGAGTCAAGAGTTCGTATCATTGAGAACGTTGTTAGATATTTGTGCGTAAGACAGGACGAGGCATAGATAGAAAGCGAGAAATATAACAATGAATAAAGTAATTCTTATGGGACGTTTAACAAGAGATCCGGAAGTGAGATATTCACAGGGAGCTAATCCTACAGCAGTCGCACGTTTTTCCATCGCAGTAGACAGAAGATTCAAGCGTGAGGGCGAACCAGACGCAGATTTCTTTAACTGTACTGCATTTGGTAAGCAGGCAGAATTTATTGAACGTTATTTACGTAAGGGCGTTAAGATTCTGACTACAGGAAGAATTCAGAATGATAACTACACCAATAAGGACGGACAGATGGTATACAGTGTCCGCGTTATGGTGGAAGAGATTGAATTTGCCGAGAGTAAGAATGCTTCTACTGGTAACGAAGGTGGATTTAATGGTGGCGGATTTGCAGCAGGCAATAATAGCGCACCCGCTCCAGCAGCAGGTGATGGCTTTATGAACATCCCAGACGGCATTGACGAAGAATTACCATTTAACTAATAGTCCGATTTTTAAAATAAGATGATAAGGAGGCTTTTCACAATGGCTTTTAATAAGACTGAAAAGGCTGATTCTCCTATGAAGAGAAGAGGCGGAATCCGTAGAAGAAAAAAGGTTTGTGTTTTTTGTGGCAAGGACAATGTAATTGATTACAAAGATACAGCTAAATTAAAGAGATACGTATCCGAAAGAGGTAAGATTCTTCCTAGAAGAATCACAGGCAACTGCGCAAAGCATCAGAGAGCTCTGACTGTAGCTATTAAGCGTGCACGTCACTTAGCTTTAATGCCTTACACAATTGATTAATGATTAATAAGAACTGCCATTACATATGTAGTGGCAGTTTTTTTGTTCGCAGGAACAGGTATTTGTGCTATAATGGGAAGTGGTAAGGTTTGTGTCCGGCGCACTTGATACAAACAGGACAGATGCATGAATATGTGCGCAGAAATGAGGATTTAAAATGAAATTGCCGGTAGTAGCAGAGAAGTTTATAAAATATGTAAAGATTGATACACAGTCCCGTGAAGAATTATCAGATAAAGTACCCTCTACAGAAAAACAGAGAGATCTGGCGCTGGTATTATATCAGGAATTAAAGGAAATGGGAGCAAGTCAGGTGCGTTATGATGAGGAACACAGCTATGTCTATGCAGTGATTCCATCAAACCTTGATAAAGAAGTACCTGCAATTGGCTTTATTGCACATATGGATACTTCTGATGCGGTAAGTGGAACAAATGTCAAGCCACGTTTTATTGAGAATTATGATGGCGAAGATATTGTATTAAATGAAGAGAAGCATATTGTAACACATGTACATGATTTCCCGATGTTAAAGGACTGCAAGGGCAAGACTCTGATTGTTACAGATGGTACGACTCTTCTGGGTGGTGATGATAAGGCTGGTGTGGCTGAGATTATGACCATGGCAGAGTATTTCCTTTCTCATCCTGAAGTAAAGCATGGCAAAATCTGTATTGGATTTACACCGGATGAAGAAGTTGGAAACGGTGTAGAGTATTTTGATATTAAGGGCTTTGGCGCAGATTATGCGTATACAGTAGATGGTGGCGAATTAGGTGATATGAGCTATGAGTGCTTCCATGCTGCTTCTGCAAGAGTAACCGTACACGGCAAGAGCGTTCATCCGGGAACTGCCAAGAACGTTATGAAGAATGCCATTAAGCTGGCTTATGAATTTATATCCATGCTGCCGGATAAGGAGTGCCCTGAGTGTACAGAAGGCTATGAAGGCTTCTATCATGTAACAGATATCAAGGGTACTGTTGAGGAGGCTACCGTTGATTTTATCATTCGTGACCACGACAGAGCTATTTTTGAGAAGAGAAAAGAAGTAATTGCCCAGGCTGCAGAGAAGCTGAATAAAGTATATGGTGAGACAATTTTTGAAGTAGAGATTAAGGACTCTTATCATAACATGAAGGAAATGATCGAGAAAGAAATGCATGTTGTGGACAATCTGAAAGAAGCAATGTTAAAGGCTGGGGTAACACCGAAGGTTTCTCCTATCAGAGGCGGCACAGATGGCGCAAGATTATCCTATGAAGGTCTGCTGTGTCCGAATCTGTGTACCGGTTCAGAAGGCCATCACGGAAGAAACGAATTTGCCTGCATGGAAGATATGGAAAAGATCGTTGAGATCCTCAAACAGATTATTTATGTTTATGCGCAGTAAAGGTGCTTTTTCTATCATTAAGCGACAAAATAAGCTATAGCGCTTTGAGGGGAATAATGGTATACTAAAGCTACATGATTATATAAATCAGTAACTATTTGAACAGTCTAAAGAGGTATTATGCATGAAACAGAGAATTAGGCTGAAGGGACGTCTGAAGGCATATTTGGAGGCGGCCCTGGTTCTTGGGGCGGTTTTAGCCGGCGTGAATATTGGAATTTATTTTCTGGATATAGGAGCCGGTGTTATTGTCAGTGCTTTTCTGGTTGTATATTTTATTGTGATGCTGATTCTTCTCTATTATAATAAGCCGATTATTATGAATGAGTTTATCAGCTTTGCCACGCAATATGGACAGATACAGCGTAAGTTATTAAGAGATCTGGAATTGCCTCATGTATTGATGGATGAGGATGGCAGGATTATCTGGACCAATATTGCTTTTGAACAGGTCGTACATAAGGAAAAGGGATACCGTAAGTCTATCACGACGCTTTTCCCAAGTATTACGAAGGACAAGCTGAGATTTGAGGATGCAGCAGAATTTGAAATCTCTTTTGAAGAGAAAGAGTATACGCTCAAAATGAAGCGAATCTCTGTCCAGGAGGTACTGGATAACAGTGATGTACTGGAAAATGATGAATATAACGGTTATCTGATCGCGGCGTATTTCTTTGATGAAACGGCATTGAAGACTGCGCTTAGACAGATTGATTCCCAGAGTCTTGTGGTAGGATTCATCTATCTGGATAACTATGATGAGGCATTGGAAAGCGTTGAAGATGTAAGACGTTCACTACTTATTGCACTGATCGACCGTAAAGTGAACAAATACATTGCGTCTCTGGACGGTATTGTCCGTAAGACGGAAAAAGACAAATATCTGGTCATTTTGAAAAAAGAAGCCTTACTTGCCATGAAAGAAGCCAGATTTGATATTCTGGAGGAAATCAAGACTGTAAATATCGGAAATGAAATGGCGGTAACGGCAAGCATCGGCATGGGTCTGGATTCTTCTACCTACATGCAGAACTGTGAATATGCAAGAACCGCAATTGACCTTGCACTTGGGCGAGGCGGAGACCAGGCTGTAATCAAGACACCACAGTCTATTGTATATTATGGTGGCAAGAGCCAGCAGGTAGAGAAGAATACCCGTGTAAAAGCCCGTGTCAAGGCACAGGCTTTGCAGGAGATTATTGCTACAAAGGACAGAGTTCTTATTATGGGGCACCGTCTGCCTGACGCAGATGCCATTGGTGCTGCAGTGGGAATCAGCTGTATTGCCAGGGCAATGGATAAAAAGGCACATATTGTCATTAATGAGTCCATGGCAAGCGTAAAGCCCCTTCTGGAGCTTTTCAGGGATAAGGGCATCTATGGGGATGATTTTATCATCAACAGTTCCCAGGCATTAGAACTGGCCGGAAACAATACTGTACTGGCGGTAGTGGATGTAAACAAGCCAAGTATTACGGAGTGCCCTGATCTGATCAAGGAATGTAAGACAGTAGTTGTACTGGATCATCACAGACAGGGAAGCGAAGTCATTGAGAATGCCACACTTTCCTACGTGGAGCCGTATGCTTCCAGTACCTGTGAAATGGTTGCAGAGGTTCTGCAGTATGTAGGCGGTAATGTAAAGGTACGTTCTAATGAAGCAGACTGCATGTATTCAGGTATTATTATAGATACCAATAATTTCACAGCCAAGACAGGCGTCAGAACATTTGAGGCTGCTGCTTTCCTGCGCAGATGTGGTGCAGATGTGACCAGAGTCCGCAAGATGTTCCGTGATGATGCGAAGGAATATAAGGCGAAGGCAGAGGCAGTACGCAATGCCGAGATATATAAGAATGCATATGCAATCTCCAACTGTCCTGCGGATGGACTGGAGAGCCCTACAGTAGTAGGCGCGCAGGCTGCCAATGAATTACTCAATATCAATGGAATCAAGGCGAGCTTTGTAACGACAGACTATCAGAACCGTATCTATATATCAGCCCGTTCCATAGACGAAGTCAATGTACAGATCATTATGGAGAGACTGGGCGGTGGCGGTCATATGAATATTGCCGGTGCACAGCTTGAAGATGTGAGTGCAGCGCAGGCAGCAGAAATCATTAAAGAAACAATTAATACTATGTTACAAGAGGGTGCAATATAATGAAGGTTATTTTATTACAGGATGTAAAATCCGTTGGTAAAAAAGGCGATATGGTGGAGTTGAGCGAAGGATACGCAAGAAACTTTATTCTGCCTAAGAAACTGGGAGTAGAAGCGAACAGTGCAAATATGAACAATCTTAAGCTTCAGAAAGCAAATGAAGCAAAACTGGCAAAAGAACAGTACGATGCAGCGGTAGCTTTCTCCAAGGAAGTGGAAGAGATGCTGGTCAAGGTAGGCTTAAAGTCCGGTGAAGGCGGTAAGACATTTGGTTCTATCTCTTCTAAGGAAATTGTAACAGCTGTGAAAGAGCAGTATGGTAAGGAAATTGATAAAAAGAAATTACAGATGCCGGAAGCAATTAAGGCAATCGGTACTTATGAAGTGACTGTAAAGCTTCATCCAAAGGTAAGTGCAACACTTCGCGTAAAAGTAGAAAGCGTATAAAGGAGGACATGCTATGGCAGATATGGATGAGGCAGTACTCAAGCGCGTATTGCCGCATAGCATTGAAGCAGAGCAGTCAGTCATTGGCGCTATGCTGATGGATCGTGAGGCGATTACAATTGCCAGCGAGCAGATTAACGGCGAAGATTTCTATGGAAAACAGTATGGAATCCTCTTTGATACCATGGTGGAGCTTAATGATGAAGGAAAGCCGGTAGACCTGATTACACTGCAGGATCGTCTAAAGGAAAAGGCAGTTCCGCCGGAAATCTACAGTCTGGAATATATCCGTGATATCATGGACACGGTTCCTACATCAGCGAATATCAAGTATTATGCCAATATTGTTGCTGAGAAGTCCGTATTAAGAAAACTGATCAAGGTCAATGAGGAAATTGCCAATAATTGTTATAGCCAGAAGGAAACTCTGGAAGTTCTGTTAGAAGAGACAGAGAAGAAAGTCTTTGATATAGCGCAGAAACGTAATAACGGAGATTTCGTCCCCATCAGACAGGTCGTAATGAACGCAATGAACATGATTGAGGAAGCTTCCAAGCAGAAAGGAGCTGTAACCGGTATTGCGTCAGGTTTCATTGATCTGGATTATAAGACAGCAGGCTTCCAGCCTTCAGACCTGATTCTTGTTGCGGCAAGACCTTCTATGGGTAAAACGGCTTTTGTCCTGAATATCGCGCAGCATGTAGCTTTCAAAGACAATAAGGCTGTTGCCATATTCTCCCTGGAAATGTCAAAGGAGCAGCTGGTAAACCGTCTGTTATCTCTGGAATCCAAAGTAAACTCCCAGGCAATCAGAACAGGTAATATGAAGGATGATGAATGGGAGCGTCTGATAGAGAGTGCGGATATTATAGGTAAATCCAAGCTCCTGATAGATGATACACCGGGTATCAGTATTGGTGAACTGCGTTCCAAATGTCGTAAATTCAAGCTGGAATACGATCTGCAAATGATTATTATTGACTATCTGCAGCTGATGTCCGGCTCTGGCAGATCAGAATCCAGACAGCAGGAAATATCAGATATATCACGTTCCCTGAAAGCGCTGGCGAGAGAACTGCATGTGCCGGTAATTGCGCTGTCGCAGCTTTCACGAGCTGTAGAACAGAGACCGGATCACAGACCTATGTTATCAGACTTGCGTGAATCCGGAGCGATTGAGCAGGATGCCGACGTGGTAATGTTCATATACCGTGATGATTATTATAATAAAGATACTGAGATAAAGAATGTGGCTGAGATCATTCTGGCTAAGCAGAGAAACGGTGCAATAGGTACTGTAAATCTTGCCTGGCTGCCTGATTATACGCAGTTCGCAAATCTTGCAAAAGAACCTATGTAAATGATAGGAAAACACAGAAGAGAGTAAGGCTTGGAGTCTTATTCTCTTTTATTATTTTAATAGAAAGCAGGAGGACGGAAATGATGGTCAAAGAAAAGAATTATCTGATCAATGAGGCTGCAAAAGAGGTACATGTGGAATCACATGTATTGAGATACTGGGAAGAGGAGCTGCGATTACCGATTAAACGCAACGAGCAGGGGCATCGTATCTATACACAGGAGGACATAGACACATTTATTACAGTCAAAAAGCTCAAAGACCAGGGACTACAGTTGAAAGCGGTGAAGATGATCCTGGATAGTGATAAGGAGGAACAAGAAGATATGAAGGAAGGAAATCCTTTTGCACAGAAGCATTTGACCAAAATCAGCAAGAATGGGGAAATGAAAGTCATACAGTTAAGACCGGCAGAACAGACCAATTGGAAGGAAAATCATATGATCGAAGTGAGAGAGAAAAAAGTAACACCTGCAGAGAAACAGCAGATTGCATTAAAAATGAAGGAGAGCGCAAGATTGCTGGAAGAGAAAGAAGATAAATATGTGAGGATGCAGTATCTGTTACAGAAGATGATTCAGGATGCAGTCGAAAAGAGTAATGAAAAGCTTCTGGACAATCTTTCTGTGAATCTGAGAGGTGATATGTGTAAAGAGCTTGATTATCAGTTCAGACTGTTGGAAGAGCGTGAGAATGCAAGGAATGAGGAGACCAGAAAAGTGCAGGAAGAGCACTATAAGCATGTGGACGAGCTTCTGACACAGTATCGTGGAAAGAAGAACAGCAGGAAAGAAGACAGCAAAGTAAAAAAGGAATTTCGCCTCTGGAGAAAAGCAGAAGCAAAATAGTGCATAAAAAGACCTTAGATGATGAAATCTAAGGTCTTTTGCGTACATGCATATAATATGTTATGTACGGAATGTTCAATTAAGCCTGGTCGATAGAACCTGTAGGACATGCACCTGCGCAAGAACCGCAGTCGATGCACTTGTCTGCGTCGATTTCGAATTTGCCATCACCCATGCTGATAGCTCCTACTGGACACTGAGCTTCACAAGCTCCACAACAGACACAAGCGTCAGAAATCTTGTATGCCATAATAAAATACCTCCTTATATCATTAAAAATGGTTTCACAGCCGATTGATAAATACTTATCAATTGATTCTATTTTAATATATATAAGGGTAAATTACAAGCACCTGAATATAAAAAATGAGTAAAGTATCTAATAAGATACAATCGGTTATAAATTATGAAATTTTTGTTAAAAATAATGATGTACTTGCTTTTGTTCCCATAAAGTATTATAGTGATATGCGAATGTAACTTTTGGGTACGTAAGAATTTAAAAGTATAGGAGGATAAACGCATGGCAACAATTACCAAAGAAATGACAATTGGTGAGATATTAAGAACAAAGCCTGAAATCGCACCTGTTCTTATGAATGCAGGCATGCATTGTCTGGGATGCCCTTCTGCACAGGGTGAGTCTCTTGAAGAGGCTGCTATGGTACATGGAATGGATATCGATGCCCTTATGCAGGAGATTGCAGAGCTTGACAAATAATAGATAAGCCAAAAAAGTGGCTGTGACGAATTTCGTCACAGCCTTTTTGTTGTAATTGAAATATAGAAAATATACTAGCACAGTGATAAAGCCTGAATTGCCTTATCTATGATCACTGGCTCAAAATGTTCTTCCATGTAAGCTTCGCTTGCAGAGACGAATTTCTCAGGATTGCCATACTCAGAGAGCATATTGCAGATCTTGTTGAATTCTTCCGGTGTGTGATCGGACTGTGTAACCACCAGCATATAGGTGGATTCCTTGTCATTCTTATATAAAGAATTCTTACCATTGTAATGCCGGATCAATACATGTGCCAGTCTCGCAACCAGATTCAGGGAATCAAAGGAATAAATCCTTGTTAATGATACGGCGGGTTTTACAGAATGTGCAGCAGCCTTATTGGACTTGGTATGATCGGCTGGGGCAGCAGCTGTATCTGACACAGTATCAGGGAGCTTGGTATCATGTATTTTCTTGAACAGATCCAAAACATCATCAGCACCATCGGAGAGACTCTGCAGAACAGAATCCAGACCGTTTCCGGATTCATCGTCTTCATTATCTGTATCATGTACAGAAGGTGCAAACTTGGAGAATCGTGTATCCAGTTCCTCAGGATCTTCAACCTTGGTGATCACAAGCACGATGCATTCGGAGTTCAGGGGAATCGCTTCTATCATGAGCGGTATATCTTCTGCATCAAATCCGAATTCATAGGATGCCTGCTGCATCATATCACGAAACAGGCTTTTGGCTTTCTCTGTGCCATAAGCAAGCTCACTGATCTTGAGCTCACGATCTGCCAGATCTGCCTTGGTAAGAGTACAACGAATCTGATGGTCATTTACTTTTTCAATTTTCATAATATCACATCCTCACTATTTGATATTACAGCAGTTAAGACTTCTATAAGTCTTTCAACATATATTATACTGTGAAGGGTACTAAGTCAATAGTACTGCCTAACTGTTTGCGAAAAATTAATAAATTTGTTGTTATTTTGCAAGTGCTGGAGCTTCCTGAGTACGAGTTTTTACATTTGAGGTACGAGTTTTTACATTTGGATTGCATAAACCTTCAGGATATGCTAATAATGCTTGTGTAAGGCGATGTAAAGAACAAATCATGTACAGACAGGAGGCTGTAGCACTTACCAAAAAATTGTAGACTTTTTACCACTTATTGCAGTAAGTGGTTCAAAAGAATCGCTTATAGTATTTATCAAACATAAGCTTTTCATAAATCCATTATACAACATTTTTGGAATGATAGGTACATGTTCTGACATCTTTTGCTAAAATAGTTTATATATCACGCAAAATCCTTTTGGTATTTTAGCAAATTGAGACGTGAAGCCAATTACTTCCTTATTATATGTCAACCGACACAAATACCCGGCAGTAAAGTCTGTCCTGTTAGAGGCCCCTCTATACATAGTATATGTCGGTGAATTGAAAAGGAAATATCAGGTGCAGCATAAAATAATGACATTTTTGTAATGACGTTACAGGGATTGTCTGTTATAATGAGAACGATTGGGGGTAACCGTATGAAAAAGAAATTGATACCGGTTCTCCTGGCAATCGTTCTTATTGTCGTGATTGCGGCGATTGCTTTTGGAGGCAGTTTGATTGACAGATTTTCCTATTCCAAGGAAAGAGCAGATCTGAATTCGTATTATGGACTGGAAGCGCAGGATGATATTGCAATTGTTCTGCAGGATGAGATCGTTGAAGAAAAGGCGAAACTGATAGATGGTGTTTGCTACTTTGATCTTCCTACAGTTGAAAAATATTTCACAGACCGTTTCTACGTAAATACTCAGGAGCAGGTGCTTCTGTATACAACAGCCACGGATGTGATACGGATCAATATTGGTGACGAGAGTAATGTCATATATATATCAGGAGTTGGTAATTCCATTGATTACAGGGCAGCACTGTATGAAGGTGATACCCTGTATATTGCAGCAGACTATGTGAAGCGTTATGCAAACTTAGAGTATACACTCTATGATGCACCACTTCATATGCAGGTCTATACAAGCTGGGGACTGGTTACACAGGCTGAATTGACCAAGAAGACAGCTATCCGTTATCAGGGTGGCGTAAAGAGCAATATTCTGGAAGATGTAGAAGCAGGAGATACTGTGACCATTCTGGAAGAGATGGAGAACTGGACCAAGGTAAAGTCACAGGATGCCTATATCGGATATGTAGAGAATAAGTATCTGTCTGATAAAACAGCAGTGCAGCAGACACCTGTTACAGACGCTATGGAAATCACATATAACAGCCTGAGTAAAGAGGGCACTGTAAATATGGCTTTTCATCAGGTCTTTGCAGAAGCAGCCAACAGTGAACTGAGCAGTCTGCTTGGCGCATCCAAGGCTGTCAATGTGGTAGCACCTGTATGGTTCAGACTTAATGACAATGCAGGCGGATTTGCAAGCATAGCTTCCGCATCCTATGTACAGCAGGCTCATAATGCAGGTGTGGATGTGTGGGCTGTAATTACTGATGTAGACAGCAAGAGCGTATATGATGTGGATATTGATTTTGAAGCATTGTTATCATCTTCACAGAATCGTGCGAATCTGATTGCCAATCTGATGCAGCAGGCAGATACATACGGCTTGGATGGCATTAATATAGACTTTGAAAAAGTCAGGGATGGTGCAGGCTCTCATTTTGTACAGTTTTTGAGAGAGCTGTCTATTGAGACACATAAACGTGGAATCGTGTTGTCTGTAGATAATTATGTACCTACGGAATATACAGCGCATTATAACCGCAAAGAACAGGGACTTGTAGTGGACTATGTAGTGGTTATGGGATATGATGAGTATTATGCCGGATGTGGTGAAGCAGGTCCAAATGCATCCATTACTTATGTAGAGAATGGTATTGCCAAAACAAAGGAAAGTGTTCCTGCGGAGAAAATCATTAATGCGGTTCCTTTCTATACAAGAGTATGGGAGAGTACCGGTGAAGGACCGAAAGCATCTACTCTGACTATGGCACAGCAGGCAGCATGGGTATCCAATTCAGGAACAGAGCCGGTGTGGCTGGATGAGTATTGCCAGAATTATGTGGAATATCAAAAAGATGGCAATACCATACAGTGTTGGCTGGAAGATACAGATTCCATCCGCGTAAAGCTCCAGGTCATGAAAGCACAGGGGATTGCCGGTGTAGCAGAATGGAAGCTTGGTATCGAGGACAGAGCAGTATGGGATGTCATTGAAAAGTATGTCAATGGAACTTTGGAATAAGCATGAATAAGAGGGGCAGGCAATTTACTTCTGAATTGTCTGCCTTTATCATAGAATAGAGTAAAATGAATATGGAATGGAAATCCATATGGAAGAGAGACAGGGACAGATACTGGGAAAAGTCATGACTTTTCTGCTGCTGGTATCTATGCTGCTGGTTGTGAAGGAATCAGCAGCATATGTGAATGTATTAACACAAAAGGAGATTGTGCAGACACAAAAAACAATAGTCATTGATCCGGGACATGGGGGAAATGATCCGGGCAAGGTAGGAATTAATCAGGCACTTGAAAAGGATGTTAATCTGGAGATTGCATTGAAACTGAAAAAATATCTGGAGCAGCAGGATATTCATGTTGTGATGACCAGACAGGAGGACAAGGGCTTGTATGAAGAGACAGATACCAATAAAAAGGTAAAGGATATGAAGCAGCGCCTTTCTATTATGGAACAGTCGAAGCCTGCCCTGGTGGTCAGTGTACACCAGAACAGCTATCCAGAGGAAAGCATCAGTGGAGTGCAGGTATTTTACTATAGAGACAGTCTGGAAGGGAAAAAGGCTGCACAGCTGATGCAGGAACAGATGATAGAGACTCTCCAGCCTGTAAAGAAAAGAGAAGCCAAGGAGAACAGTACCTATTACATTCTGAAGAAAACCACAGTACCGACCATTATTGTGGAGTGTGGTTTCTTATCAAACAGTACGGAAGCGGGACTTTTGGTGACTCCTGAGTATCAGGAGAAGGTCGCCTGGGCTATTCATATGGGGATTATGAGATATCTGAATGCCGAGACTTGATTTTAGATGGCAGTTACGCTTTTCTAATAAAAAGATGTGTGATAGAATAGAAAAAAAGACAAGTAGAATCGAGGAGTATCATGAATACGAAGTTAGTGCGGGTGGATGTAGAGAGCCTGCAGGATGAAGCAAAAAAATCCCAGTCTCTTCAGATATTGAAAGAGGCGGGAGAGATCATAAAAAATGGAGGACTGGTGGCTTTTCCAACAGAGACTGTATACGGGTTAGGCGGAGACGCTCTGAATCCTGAGTCTTCCAGGAAAATCTATGCAGCCAAGGGAAGACCTTCCGATAATCCACTGATCGTTCATATTGCAGATATGGAGCATCTGGAACGAATTACAGAGAGCATACCAGAGGCAGCTTATACATTGGCGCAGCATTTCTGGCCGGGTCCATTGACCATGATTCTTCCAAAGTCTGAGGAAGTGCCTTTACAGACCACGGGTGGACTTCATACCGTGGCTGTCCGAATGCCGAGTCATCCGGTGGCGATGACTTTTATCGAAGCAGCTGGTGGATATATTGCAGCACCAAGTGCGAATCTGTCAGGCAAGCCAAGCCCTACTCTCGCCAAATTCGTAGCGGAGGACATGGATGGCAGAATTGACATGATCATTGACGGGGATGGAATCGAGATCGGACTGGAGTCTACGATTGTAGACCTGACCGGAGAGAAGCCAATGATACTCAGACCGGGTTATATTACCAGAGAGATGTTAAAGGATGTGCTGGGTGAAGTAGAAGTTGACCGCACGATTCTTTCTGCTGATTCAAAGGAGCCGCCCAAAGCTCCAGGAATGAAATACAGACACTATGCGCCCAAGGGAGAGCTTACTATTGTGGAGGGTGATCCCAAGAAGGTAGCAGCGTATATCAATGAACAGACAGCGGCTCATAAGAGCAGAGGCGAGAAGACAGGAATCATCGGAACCAGTGAAATGGCAAAGAAATATCAGGCAGACAGCATTAAGATTGCCGGCAGCAGGGATGATGAGGAAGCCATTGCCAGACAGTTGTATACATTCCTGAGAGAATTTGATGATGAGGATGTCGCATTCATGTATTCAGAGGCTTTTGACTCGACAGGAATGGGACAGGCAATCATGAACAGACTGCTCAAGGCAGCAGGACACAAGGTAGTCAATGTGTAGGAATCCTGCACTGACATATATAGGAAGAATGAGGAGAAAAGAATATGATAGCATTAGGTTGTGACCACGGTGGATTTGCATTGAAGGAAGAAGTGAAGGCTCATTTACAGAAGAGAGGTCTGGAAGTAAAGGATTGTGGATGCTACAGCACAGAATCCTGTGATTATCCTGTATTTGGACATGCAGCTGCCCAGGCAGTAGCA
The DNA here is from genome assembly GCA_001916965.1 of Roseburia sp. CAG:10041_57. GTDB lineage: Bacteria > Bacillota > Clostridia > Lachnospirales > Lachnospiraceae > COE1. The sequence goes on along the minus strand of MNTL01000063.1, from coordinate 37,993 downwards.
GATGGAGAGTGTGAGAAGGGTATTGTAATCTGTACGACAGGTATCGGCATCTCTATCTCTGCCAACAAGGTAAAAGGCATTCGCTGTGCATTGTGCAGCGATTCTCTGTCAGCAAAAATGACAAGACTTCATAATAATGCCAACATGCTGGCAATGGGAGCTGGAATCGTGGGAACCAATCTGGCTTTGGACATTGTAGATACATTCCTGAATACAGAATTCTCAGGTGAGGAACGTCATCAGAGAAGAATCAATCTCATTGAACAGTAATAATCATTTATCAATATAGTACAAGAAGGAGAAAGAAACATGGCAAAAGTAGTAGTAATGGATCATCCGCTTATTCAGCACAAAATCGGTTATATCAGAAGAACAGACACAGGTACAAAGGATTTCAGAGAGACCATCGCAGAAATCGCAAACCTTATCTGCTATGAGGCAACAAGAGATCTGAAATTAAAGGATGTTGAGATTGAGACACCAATCTGCAAGACCACTGTAAAAGAACTGGCAGGTAAGAAGCTGGCAGTTGTTCCGATTCTGAGAGCAGGTCTTGGAATGGTAGATGGTGTACTGCAGCTGGTTCCGGCAGCAAAAGTAGGTCATATCGGACTGTATCGTGATCCTGAGACTCTGGAACCGGTAGAGTACTATTGCAAGCTTCCGGCAGACTGCGCGCAGAGAGAGGTATTCGTAGTAGATCCCATGCTGGCAACAGGTGGTTCTTCTGTAGCGGCTATCAAGCTTTTAAAGGACAGAGGATGCAAGAATATTCATTTTATGTGCATTATCGCAGCACCAGAAGGTGTCGAGAGAATGAAGAAAGAGCATCCTGATGTAGATATCTACATTGGCTCTCTGGATGAGAAATTAAATGAGCATGGTTATATTGTTCCGGGACTTGGAGATGCAGGAGACAGAATTTTCGGTACAAAATAATGTGAAAAACAAACGGGAGACAGCATGAAAAGACAGGACTATATTACATGGGATGAATATTTCATGGGAGTTGCAAGACTATCCGCCAGACGTTCCAAAGATCCCAATACCCAGGTAGGATGCTGTATCGTCAGCAATACAAACCGTATCCTGTCTATGGGATATAATGGATTCCCCAATGGCATTGGAGATGACGAATTCCCATGGGAACGCGAAGGCGAAGAATACGATACCAAGTATCCTTATGTGACTCACAGTGAACTGAATGCAATTCTCAATTACCGGGGAGGAAGCCTGGAAGGCGCCAAGCTTTATGTGTCTCTTTTCCCGTGTAATGAATGTGCAAAGGCAATTATTCAGGCTGGTATAACAACAGTTGTGTATGGAGAGGACAAGTATCCGGACAGTGTATCTGTAAGAGCATCCAAGAGGATGTTCGATGCAGCGAAAGTGCGTTATTATCCGTATCATAGAACCGGACGCCACATTGAGCTGGAGCTATAGAATACGTATAGGGGGAGAAGGTTACGGGAAGGGATAACAGGCAGGCACGAAAAAGAATAGCTGCATTGATTCTGTGCCTGGCAATGACGACGGCTGCAGCAGGTGGAATGCCAATGACCACGCATGCAGAGACCACTTTGCAGAAGCTGCAGAAAGCAAAGGAAGAGAAGAATAAGACACAGCAGGCTAAAGACAATACACAGGAGAGAAAGGATTCCCTGAAAATCACACAGAATTCTCTACTGGGACAGCTGAGCAGTCTTAATGATGATCTGGAACAGATTGGTAATAAGCTGCAGGGGCTGGAACAAAATATTACGGATAAAGAAGCACAAATCTCCAGGACTCAGGATGAGCTGGCAGAAGCTGTACGTATTCAGGATGAGCAGTATGCTGCCATGAAGATACGTATTAAATACATGTATGAACGGGGAAATGACAATTATCTGGAGCTTCTGTTCACTGCCGGAAGTTTCAGTGATTTTCTGAGTAAAAGTGAGTATGTGGAGAGACTGCACAGTTATGACCGCCGTATGCTGGAGCAATATCAGGAAGCAAGACGCCAGGTAGAAGAGACACAGAGCCGTCTGGAAGAGGAACTGGCGAGTCTGGAAGATCTGCATGAGCAGACCCAGGAAGAACAGGGTAAGGCTTCTGAAAAGGTGAAGCAGACAGCTGACAGTGTAGCTGATTATGCCAATCAGATACAGGATGCAGAGGCGACCATAGACCAGCTTGAGGATATGATCTCACAACAGGAGAATGATATTGCAGCCCTGCAGAAGCAGTATGAGGAAGAGCTTGCCTTATCCAGACTGGCAGCACAGTCTGCATGGCGTGATATTTCAGAAGTTACATTTGAAGAAGGAGACCGTTATCTGCTTGCCAATCTGATCTATTGTGAAGCAGGAGGCGAGCCTTATGCAGGACAGGTCGCAGTAGGTGCAGTTGTCATTAACCGTGTGCTGAGTTCAAGATATCCCAATACAGTCGTGGGGGTTATCTATCAGAATAAGCAGTTCTCGCCGGTAGCAAGCGGACGACTGGCACTGGCACTGGCAAACAATAAGGCAACGGCCAGCTGTTATCAGGCAGCCGATGAAGCAATGAGCGGTATCACGAATGTAGGGCAGTGTGTATATTTCAGAACTCCGATAGAAGGACTGACCGGACTGCGGATTGGGGGACATATATTCTATTAATGATGAGAAAATTTTATGGCGCAGCATATACAGATGTTGGAACTGTAAAGACTGTAAATCAGGACAGCCTTATGATAAGGATTGCTGATATTGGTATGCATAAGACAGCATTTGCAGTAGTGTGTGACGGTATGGGTGGTCTACAGCAGGGAGAGCTGGCAAGTGCAACAGTGGTAAGAGCCTATGAGAAATGGTATGAAGAGGAATTGCCTGAACTTCTGGAGCAAAGCCATACAGAGAAAGTATTTGCCAATACACTTGAAGATACATGGAGCAGGATTGCCCTGGAGTGTAATGAGAAGATCAGAAAATATGGACACAAACAGGGTGTGAATCTGGGGACGACTCTGACCGCAATACTTCTAGCCGGACAGGTATATTATATTCTGCATGTCGGTGATGGCAGGGTATATGAGTTTACCGGGAAAGGCACAAAGATTTTGACAAAAGATCAGACTTATGTGGCAAGAGAAGTAGAACTGGGGCACATGACAGTAGAACAGGCAAAAAATGACAGTAGGAAAAGCGTATTGCTACAGTGCATTGGGGTAAATGAGACATTGCGGCCGGATTTTATGATGGGAGAAATACCAGAAAATGCAGCATTTCTTGTGTGTACAGACGGATTCTGGCATGAACCTCCACGGGAAGTGTTGTATCGAACCTGTTATGAAGACATGCAGATGCTGGAGTGGATGCCACAGAATAATAAACAAAATGCAGCAAGTATGCAGGAAACATTAAAAGGTCTGGCTTCCAGAAGCAAACAGCGGGGAGAGAGGGACAACCTTTCAGCAATTCTCATACAGGTAAAATAAATGGGACGAGGATTATTCCTTGTCCCATTTGTCTATATAAGAAGTCAGTGTATCAAATTTATCTTCGTAAATAATGCGAAGCAGCGAGTCCACATGGCGTAGTGCAAGTGTAATCTTAGAGGAATCACATAACTGCCGCTCGGCTGCAAGTGCCAGCTCATCCAAATCCAGAACTTTGGTAAATCCATCAGGATAGACAACGACATCAGCAAGCAGGTCTGTAACAATAAGACTGTTGGTATCTTCCTGAAAATCATAATCTACAATGTCGCAGTACCAGTACATAAGACTATTATCCGCCCTGTAGAATTTACTGACTTTAAATCCGTGTTTGAGAAAATAGCAGGAGAATCCATGATGCAGTTCTCTCTTGGGCTTGAGGGTGTTCCATTTGGTAATGATGATGTCATCTGTAAGTTCAAGAACCTTATCATCTTTTAATAAAACACATTCCTCGGGAATCATTCGTTTCCGATAAAGTACAGGGTTATCCTTCATAGGGTACGTTCTCCTTTCAATTTTGGGGTTATTTTATCGCATTTAGGGAAGCATTACAAGTAGATGCGGACAAAATCAGGATTAAAAATGTGTTCACATGGACAATATAAACATAATTAGTTGGTATAATTATGCAAATAATAAAAATAGAATAAATAACACGAAAAAAACAGTCATTTGCTAGACAGAAAAAGTGAAAGTCGGTATAATTATATTCAGATATCGAAAGAAGGGAGCAGAAAATGAGAGACGGGAAGAAAGATCGGTCTAAGGTATACCAGTCATTTGCACTGGTTACACAATTTGGCATAACGATGCTTGTTCCTATCGCATTATGTTCATTTCTGGGGTGGTATCTGGATCAGAGGTTAGGAACAGAATTTCTTTTTGTTCTGCTTTTTTTTGTGGGCGCATTGGCAGGATTTCGGAATATTTTTATTTTGGCGCGAAAGGTGTATGAAAATAAGGATACTCCAAATAATGATTATGCGTCTGTAAGAAGCAGGCTTGCGAAAGAGAAAGGGCAGACTGACCATGTTCTAATCAGCAAAAAGGGAGATGGAAGAAATGCGCAGGCTTCGAGACATCAATAGTGCACTGCCAGGGTTAATGCTTGGAATCATTGTATGCGGTGTAATCAGTGAAATAGCAGGCGTCTTCCTTGTAGCAGATAAGCTAAACTATACCATAGGACTCTGGATCGGGGTTCTGACTGCACTTGGCATGGCATTGCATATGGCATATGTCCTGGATCATGTGCTGGATCGGGGTGAAAAAGGGGCGCAGGCAGCAGTGGCAAGACACAGCATCATACGTTATCTTGCAGTGATTCTTGTGCTTGGGGTTCTAATGATAACTGAAGTAGGCAACCCCATAGCGGCATTTGTAGGAATTATTGGACTTAAAGTATCTGCATATATACAGCCGCTTTTTGCAAAGCTGTCCCACAGGAAAGAAAAAACTGAATAAAGAATAGAAACAGGAGGTGAGTTTATGGAAGCAGGAATTTTGTTATCCTCGGCTGATGATATAGATTTTATGATACATGGAGTATTCCAGTACAGTTTCTTTGGTCATACAGTATGGATAACAACCACGCATGTATGCCTGTTCATAGTAATGATGATGCTGGTCATCTTCTGTCTATGCGCAAATCGGGCGGTTAAGCATGCAAGTGAAGTCCCAGGTGGTTTTCAGAATGTGGTGGAACTGATCGTGGAGAAGCTTGATGGCATGGTAAACGGTGTCATGGGTAAGAATGGAGCCGCTTTTGCCAACTATATCGGTATTCTCTTCATGTTCATACTGTTGAGCAACATATCGGGACTGTTTGGACTTAGACCGCCAACAGCAGATTATGGTGTGACACTTGCATTAGGACTGATTACTTTTACCTTGATCACATTTAATAAGTTCAGGTATCAGAAGGTATCAGGTGTCATCAAGGGACTGTGTGATCCATGGCCTATCTGGGCGCCAATCAATATCATCGGAGATATCGCTGTACCGATTTCTCTGTCTTTGCGTCTGTTCGCCAATGTCCTTTCGGGAACAGTTATGATGGCATTGATCTATGGATTACTGGGATTTATTGCTACAGCATGGCCTGCAGCACTTCATGTGTATTTTGATTTGTTCTCAGGAGCAATTCAGACGTATGTATTCAGTATGTTGACCATGACATACATTAATAATGCAATTGAAGGATAATTTATAACATAAGGAGGAACTATTACATGGAATTTAATTCAAACTTTATCTTAGGTTGTTCAGCAATCGGCGCAGGTCTGGCAGTTATCGCCGGTATCGGACCTGGTGTTGGTCAGGGTATCGCAGCAGGACATGCAGCAGCAGCAGTAGGAAGAAATCCGGGAGCAAAATCAGATATTACATCTACCATGCTTCTTGGACAGGCAGTTGCCGAGACAACAGGTCTGTATGGTCTGTTGGTTGCCATGCTTCTGTTATTCGTTAAGCCTTTAGTTCCCTAAGCCCGAACTTAGGAGTAAAAATGAAGAAAGGAGGCTTACAGCATGATACTTGCTACTGAAACGGAAGGATTAAGCCGTTTGTTCGATCTGGATTTTCAGCTTCTTGCAGATGCATCCCTGATGATCATAGCCATGTTCTTTCTTTTTATGTTTGCATCACATTATCTGTTCAATCCTGTAAGAAAAATGCTTCAGGACAGACAGAATAAGATAAAAGGTGAACTGGAACAGGCTGCGCAGGATCAGGAAAGCGCCAAGGAGAGCCGCAGGCTCTATGAAGAGAAGCTGGCAGCAGTAGAAAAAGAAGCTGAAGCGATTCTGGCAGATGCCCGTAAACGCGGCATGGAGAATGAAGCAAGAATTGTCGCAGAGGCTAAGGAAGAAGCTACAAAGATCGTGGATCGGGCCAAAGTAGAGGCAGAGCTTGAAAAGAAGAAGATGGCAGATGAGGTAAAACGTGAAATGGTTGCAGTTGCATCTGTTATGGCAGCAAAGATTGTAGCAGCGAATATAGATGCCAATGCACAGCATGAACTCATTGAGGAAACATTGAAAGAAATAGGTGATAGCACATGGCTAAGCTGATTTCCAAAACATACGCAGATGCGTTATTTGAACTTGCCATAGAAGAGAATCAGACGGTCAGCTTCAGACAGGAGGTAGAGAGCCTTCAGCAGATTCTGAGGGATAATGAGGAGTTTCATAAATTCATGAATCATCCTAAGATTCCCAAGGAAGAGAAAAAAGCTGCACTTGAGAATATCTTTCGCGGCAGAATAGATAATGAGCTGCTCGGTTTCCTCATTACCATCGTGGATAAGGACAGATATGGAAAGATTGAAGAAATTCTGGATACTTTTATTGCGGAAGTGAAGGAATACAACCATATCGGTACAGTGGATGTAACAACTGCTGTTGATTTATCCGTGCAGGAGAAAGAGGATATCGAAAAGCGTCTGCTGGATACCACGGATTATGAGCAGATTGAATGTAATTATACAGTTGATCCTACACTGATCGGCGGTATGATCATTCGAATCGGAGATCGTGTAGTAGACAGCAGTATTCGTACAAAGCTGGATAAAATGGAGCGGGAGCTTATGGCAATCCAGCTGGTATAGAACTATGATGAAATAAACAAGAAAGGTGCGAAGATCCATATGAATTTGAGACCAGAAGAAATCAGTTCTGTGATTAAGGATCAGATTAAGAGGTATGCTTCTGACCTGGAAGTATCCGATGTGGGTACAGTTATTCAGGTAGCAGATGGTATTGCCCGTGTGCACGGACTTGAGAAAGCAATGCAGGGTGAACTTTTGGAATTCCCCGGTGAAGTATATGGTATGGTCATGAACTTGGAGGAAGATAATGTTGGTGCAGTATTATTGGGAAGCGCCAGCAGTATCAATGAAGGTGACACTGTAAAGACTACAGGACGAGTAGTAGAAGTACCTGTAGGAGACGCAATGCTTGGACGAGTAGTGAATGCACTGGGACAGCCAATTGATGGTAAAGGTCCTATCCAGACAGACAAATATCGTCAGATCGAAAGAGTCGCTTCCGGCGTTATCACCAGAAAATCTGTTGATACCCCACTACAGACTGGTATTAAGGCAATTGATGCCATGGTACCTATCGGAAGAGGACAGCGAGAACTTATCATTGGTGACAGACAGACCGGTAAAACGGCAATTGCCATTGATACGATCATCAACCAGAAGGGACAGAATGTAAAATGTATTTATGTTGCAATTGGTCAGAAAGCATCTACTGTTGCAACAATTGTGAAGACTCTTGAAGAGTTCGGAGCTATGTCTTACACCACAGTAGTAGCATCTACTGCAAGTGAATTGGCACCGTTACAGTATATAGCACCGTATGCGGGCTGTGCGATCGGTGAGGAATGGATGGAGAATGGAGAAGATGTACTTGTCATTTATGATGATTTAAGTAAGCATGCTACTGCATACCGTACACTCTCCCTGCTTCTGAGACGTCCACCCGGCCGTGAAGCATATCCTGGTGACGTATTCTATCTGCATTCCAGACTGCTTGAAAGAGCTGTTCGTATGAGTGATGAATACGGCGGAGGTTCCCTGACAGCACTTCCTATTATTGAGACACAGGCAGGAGATGTATCTGCATACATCCCAACCAATGTTATCTCTATTACAGATGGTCAGATCTATCTGGAGACAGAAATGTTCAATTCAGGCTTCAGACCTGCTGTTAATGCCGGCTTATCCGTATCACGAGTAGGTGGTTCAGCACAGATTAAAGCTATAAAGAAGATTGCAGCGCCAATCCGTGTTGAACTGGCACAGTATCGTGAACTGGCATCTTTTGCACAGTTTGGTTCCGAACTGGATGCAGATACCAAGGAGAAGCTGGAACAGGGTGTCAGAATCAAAGAAGTATTGAAACAGCCTCAGTATAAGCCAATGCCTGTACAGTATCAGGTTATTATCCTGTATGTAGCAACCAAGAAATATCTTCTGGATGTACCTGTAGAGAATATTACAAGATTTGAAAGTGAATTCTTTGAGTTCCTGGATACACAGTATCCTCAGGTTCCGCAGGCAATCAAGGAGGAGCAGGTAATTTCTGACGAAACAGAAAAAACACTGGTTACAGCAATCGAAGAGTTTAAGAAGAGATTTCACTAATGTCTTCTGACAAGAAAGGAGTTTTCTTATGGCTTCCATGAGAGACATCAAAAGGCGTAAGAGCTCTGTACAGAGTACACAGCAGATTACGAAAGCGATGAAGCTGGTATCCACTGTAAAGCTGCAGAGGGCAAAGGGGCGTGCGGAGAAGTCTAAGACATATTTCTCCTGCATGTATGATACGGTGGCATCTATGCTGTCCAAAGCAGGGACAGTGAACCATCCGTTCCTGATGGCTGGAGAATCTACTAAGAAGGCAGTTATTGTGATCACTGCTAATAGAGGACTTGCCGGAGGGTATAACTCTAACATTGTGAAACTGATCAAAAACAGTGATTTCAAGAAGGAAGATCTGTTGCTCTATACGATAGGTACAAAGGGCAGGGATGCATTGGCAAGGCTTGGCTATACAATTGCAGCGGATTATTCGGAAGTAATTGACGAGCCAATGTATTCTGATGCAATGGAAATAAGCAAGAAGCTGTTGGAAGAGTTCGCTGCAGGCAGAATTGGAGAAATCTATGTTGCTTACACCGGATTTAAAAATACAGTGACGCATGTTCCAACCTTGTTGAAGCTTCTGCCTGTAAAAGTAGAGGATGACCGTCCACAGAGTGAGAATCATCAGGCAGTGATGGAATTTGAACCGGAGTGTGAGGAAGCGATTGATCTGATCATTCCCAAGTATATTACAAGCCTGATCTATGGAGCACTTATCGAATCTGTAGCAAGTGAGAACGGAGCAAGAATGCAGGCTATGGATTCTGCTACCAGCAATGCTGATGATATGATCAGTAAACTGTCGCTCCTTTATAATAGAGCCCGTCAAAGCTCGATTACACAGGAATTAACAGAAATCATCGCAGGTGCGGAGGCTATTTCATAAGGGTAAGCTTACCCGCACAATAAAATGATAATATAAGAAAGAGGTAGAAAATGGCAGATAAGACAGTAATTGGTAAGATTACACAGGTTGTCGGTGCCGTACTCGATATTAAGTTCAAAGAAGGGGAACTTCCACAGATCAATGAAGCAATCAGGATCACTCGCACGGATGGTTCCAATCTGACAGTCGAGGTGGCACAGCATCTGGGTGATGATACGGTAAGATGTATCGCCATGGGACCTACTGACGGATTGATGAGAGGAATGGATGCGCAGGCAACAGGAGCGCCCATTACCGTACCGGTAGGAGAAAATACACTGGGACGTATGTTTAACGTACTTGGTGAACCCATTGATAATAAACCTGTTCCGGAAGGCGTAGGCTATGAGCCGATTCACAGACCTGCACCTGAATTCAAGGAGCAGTCAACAGAAACAGAACTGCTGGAGACCGGTATTAAGGTCGTAGACCTTCTTTGCCCTTATCAGAAGGGTGGTAAGATTGGTCTGTTTGGTGGTGCCGGTGTAGGTAAGACAGTCCTGATTCAGGAGCTGATTCGAAATATCGCTACAGAACACGGTGGATATTCTGTATTTACCGGTGTAGGTGAGCGTACCCGTGAGGGTAATGATTTGTATCATGAAATGACAGATTCAGGTGTTATTAACAAAACGACCATGGTATTCGGACAGATGAACGAGCCACCTGGAGCCAGAATGCGTGTAGGTCTGACAGGACTTACCATGGCAGAGTACTTCCGTGACAAAGGCGGCAAGGATGTCCTTTTATTCATTGATAATATTTTCAGATTTACACAGGCTGGTAGTGAAGTATCCGCATTGCTTGGCCGTATGCCTTCCGCAGTAGGTTATCAGCCTACATTACAGACGGAAATGGGTGCTTTGCAGGAGAGAATCACATCCACCAAGAATGGTTCCATTACATCTGTACAGGCTGTATATGTTCCTGCGGATGACTTGACAGACCCTGCACCGGCAACGACATTTGCCCATCTGGATGCAACTACGGTTCTGTCCCGTTCTATTGTAGAACTTGGTATTTATCCTGCTGTAGACCCGTTGGAGTCTACATCCAGAATCCTGGATCCTCGTATCGTAGGTGAGGAACATTATCAGGTAGCCAGAGGCGTACAGCAGATTCTGCAGAAATATAAGGAATTACAGGATATTATCGCAATTCTGGGTATGGATGAGCTTTCAGAAGATGATAAGCTGGTCGTAAGCCGTGCCAGAAAGATACAGAGATTCCTGTCCCAGCCATTCCACGTTGCAGAGCAGTTTACCGGTGTAGATGGTAAGTATGTGCCGATTTCAGAAACAATCAGAGGTTTCAAGGAGATTCTGGAAGGCAAACATGATGATATCCCGGAAGGTCATTTCCTGAATGCCGGAACTATTGATGATGTAGTAGCCCGTGCCAAGTAAGGGGTGAGCAAATGGCAGAGAAGTTCAAACTTACAATTGTGACACCGGATCGTGAATTCTATAACGAAGATGTGGATATGGTAGAATTCAATACGACAGAGGGTGAGATCGGTATTTATAAAGGACATGCTCCTCTCACTGTAATCGTAAGTCCTGGGATTCTTAGAATTACGCAGGGCGACCAGACAAAGAGTGCAGCACTTCATGCCGGATTCGTACAGATTCTACAGGATGAAGTCACTATTCTGGCAGAAGTCATTGAGTGGCCTGGAGAGATTGATGAAGAGCGTGCCAAGGCGGCAAGAGAACGTGCTGAGGCAAGACTGCGCAGCAGAGCAAATGTTGACGTAGCCAGAGCAGAGGCAGCATTGATGAGATCTATCACAAGAATCAATGCGGCACAGCTCAGATAACACATAGTAACACCAAAAATACGGAAGCGCATATGATAATCATAAAAAGGCAGGGAGACAATGCCATGGATTATCGTAGGGCGCTTCCTTTTTATCATGCATATTCACAGTATGAGGACTTGGGACAGATGGATGCAGATGCAGTAGCCGGAGATCTGGAATATCTGCAGCAGATGTATCCTTCTTATGCTAAAAAATATCAGGTCCGGATCAGCCAGATGCTGGATCGTATGGATTATGAGGGCAGTATGATCTATGACCAGTATCCTGACAGATGGCAGCTGGAACGGTTTATAGACAGTATCATGACCACAATAAAGCAGGAAGAGGCGAAGCTTTGCCAAGAACAGGAAGAAGACAAATGGCCATGGATCAGAGAACTGATTACAGTACTGGTATATTATGAAATACTGAAAAGACGAAATAAAAAGAAAAAGTATTATCTTTTTTAGAAGCAAGACATAGATGCAAGATTGCAGTTTCTGATCAGGTTATAACTGCAATCTTGCGGATTGCCTGTAATTGCAGTAATATAGTATCTATTCAGAGTCATGTGAACTGGTAAAGGAACAGACAGGAACGGAAGAGAGGAACATTATGGACACATTAAAGCTGCTGATGGAACAACAGATAGAGAATCAGGTGATCTTTACGGGAATCATTGCCAGTAATCCCAGAGATAAAGAGAATGCCGGTAAGGTAAAGCTGCGTCCTGTCGTTATAAAGGACAAGCTGATCTACCAGGCAGAACGATTCAGCAATAATAAGGCATACCATACGAATCTAGAGACGGATAAGCTGCCTGATTATGTGGCGGGGCTCGCACAGGATTTCAAACAGCTTGAGATGGATACGGCAAAAGAACATATTACAGTATTAGTGAGTAAAAAAGGCAAAGTAACCATAAAGCGCAGGCAGCAGAAAGAAGAACAGAATATTTCAGTTAGTAAGCTGAATCACAATAAGACAAAACAGTATATTTTAGAAGAGGGAGTCAGTGTGCCTTTTCTGGTAGATCTGGGCGTGCAGACTGGGGAAGGACGTATTGTACATGCCAAGTATGATAAATTCCGTCAGATTAACAGATATCTGGAATTTGTCAGGGATATCCTTCCCAGTTTGCCAAAAGACAGGACATTGACCATTATTGATTTTGGCTGTGGCAAATCGTACCTGACCTTTGCACTTTATTATTATTTGAAAATATTGAATAATTATGATATACAAGTCATAGGATTAGATTTAAAGGAAGATGTGATAGAAAAGTGTAATGTGTTAAGCCAAAAATACGGTTATGACGGACTGACTTTTCATGTGGGAGATATCAGCACTTACCAGGGTGTTGATGAGGTAGATATGGTAGTAACGCTGCATGCCTGCGATACTGCAACGGACTATGCACTGGCTAAGGCAGTCAGGTGGAATGCCAAGGTTATATTATCCGTTCCCTGCTGTCAGCATGAGCTGAACAGACAGATACATTGTAAGGAGCTGGAGGCGGCTACAAAATACGGGCTGATCAAAGAACGAATGTCAGCACTGCTTACAGATGCGATCCGTGCAGATCTTCTGGAAGAACAGGGATATGATACCCAGATTCTGGAGTTCATTGATATGGAACATACACCTAAGAATATACTGATCCGTGCAGTGAAGAAGACAGGAATGAGATATGAGAATAAGGCATCTAAGGGAGAGACTGTGCAGGAGCTGGTTGATTTCCTGCAGGTGAATCCTACACTGCGTAATCTGTTGGAGAAAGGACAAGCATGAGAAAAACCATTATCAAAATCATTGTATGTATCTGTGTTTTTGTGATAACGCTGTTTATTGGCAGTAATGTATACAATCAGGGAAATGCAGATATGACTTCGGAGATGAGTGATGCTTCTCTTCCTATCGTAAAAATGACCAGAGGAGGGGAGGCTTTTAATACACTTCATGGTCTCAGACAGGAGGTAGACGGTTGTTTCATGCGGGATACGCTGACCCCGTTGGGGGAGAACCGGTCGTTGTCTTTTACAATAGATAAATATGGCAATACGATTGATGAGCTGACCTTTGAAGTGCGCAGCATTGATGGAACCAGACTGGTAGAAAAGACGAAGGTCACAGACTATCAGGAAAATGACAAGAGCATTTCAGCCAGCATAACCATAAAGGATCTGATTGAGCAGAATACAGAATATAACTGGATACTTCTGGTGACTACACAGGGGGAAACAATCCGGTATTATACAAGAATTATGGACGCAGGCGATTACCATCTGGATGAGAAGCTTGCTTTTGTAAGAGAGTTTCATGAGAAGACCTTTGATCCTGACAGGGTCAACGAGCTGAGTACGTACATGGAATCTAATTCCAAGGGCGATAATACGACACTTGCCAGGGTAGATATCCACAGCAGCCTGAGTCAGGTAGCATGGGCGGGACTTTCAGCGGCCCAGGTAACGGATTCTGATGTTGTTGTGAGTGAAATTGATGCACAGACAGCTTCTATCAGGGTAAATTATATGGCAATGATCAGGGCTGATGGTCAGAGCAGATATTATAATATCAGCGAGTTCTACCGGGTCCGTTATACTTCTGACAGAATGTATCTGCTGGATTTTGAGAGAACGATGAACCAGATTTTTGATGCACAGGCAGACGTCTATGCAAGTAATAAGATTATGCTTGGTATTCGTGGGAGCGATGTGCAGATGCTGGAAAGTGACGGAGGAAGCAATCTGGCTTTTGTCAATGAAAATCAGTTGTTCTGTTATCATGCCGCAGATAAGAAAATGGCTTATTTGTTCAGCTTTTATGAGGAGAAGTCAGGACAGTACGATATCAGGACAATATATGACCATCATGGTATCAAAATCTTGAATGTAGATGAGACAGGAAATGTGACTTTTATGGTATATGGATATATGAACCGCGGAAGCCATGAGGGAACTGTGGGAATACTGGTATATGAGTACAATGGTATGCTCAATACCATAGAAGAACAGATATTCATACCTTGTAATAAAGCGTATGCTGTTCTCAAGGCTGATGTAGAACAGCTGTCCTTTGTAAATAAGAGCGGTATCCTGTATCTGTATCTGGATGGTTCTATTCTGGCTATTAATCTGCCGGAGGGCTCCTATACGGAGATTGCAACACAGGTACAAGAAGGCAGTTTCCAGGTATCCCAGAAAGAGGAAATGCTGGTATGGCAGAATTCGGCAGATGCCTATGACTGTACGAAACTGATTTTGATGAATCTGAATACGGGCAACACCCGGGAGATTACAGCGACTGGTAATAACAGAATGATGCCGCTTGGTTTTATGAATGAAGATCTGATCTATGGAGTCGCAGAGTATGGCGATATTATCAGGGATTCTTCCGGTTCTATTACATTCCCCATGTATGCTGTCTATATTCAGAATGAGCAGGGCGAGATACTCAAAAGCTATCATCAGGATGGAATCTATGTAACGGGAAGTGCGGTAAATGATAATCTGATCACGCTCAAGCGTGTGCAGAAGGAGGCAGAAGGGCAATATACACAGGTTTCAGACGATCAGATCGTGAATAACATTGTGGAAGAGAATGGTTATAACAGCTGGGAGACGGTAGCAACCCAGAAATATGAATCAATCGTGCAGATTGTCGTGAAAAGTACCATTGAGACTAAGAGCCTGAAATATACGAAGCCAAAGGAAGTGTTATATGAAGGCTCCAGAGACATGCTGGTGAATATAGAGCAGCCCATTCTGCGCTATTATGTATATGGCAAAGCCGGTGTCATGGGAACGTTCTCCCATCCGTCAGATGCAATCAATCTGGCATATTCACTGAATGGTGTTGTAGTCAATGAAAATGGGGAGTATATCTGGAAGAAGACCGCCCGCAGTACAAGAAACCAGATCATGGCGATTACAGGTACACAGGCAGATGCAGAGACTTCACAGCTTGCAGTATGTCTGGAGACCATATTAAGTTATGCAGGAACAGCAAGAAAAGTACAGCCGTTACTGGATCAGGGCATGACTGCAACGGAGATTCTGGCTGAGGGAATGAATGATGTGCGGATACTGGAGTTAAGCGGAGTAAGCCTGGATGCAGTCCTTTACTACGTGAATCAGGATATACCGGTATTGATTTCGCTTAATGATGACAGTGCAGTGCTGGTCATCGGCTTTAATGAGCAGAATATTGTGGTGATGGATCCGGAGGCGGGAACTGTATATAAGAAGGGAATGAATGACTCAACGAAGTGGTTTGAAGAGAACGATAACCAGTTTGTGGCATATATCAAAGAAAAATAAGATTTGTTATGTATACAAAACATTGCGTAAAATTTCTGAAAATGATATACTTTTAACTGTATATATCAATAATGAGGGCATAGGAACATAAAAGGTAGACATAATTGCCCGTAAAAAACATGGAGGGAATTCAAATGAAAAGAAGATGGAGCTTTAGACTTGCTCTCGTCATGCTATTTGCCATGCTGATGCAGATGACTGTATGTGCTGCCGGCAATGCGACAGTAACAATCAACAGCTGTACGATAGCAGGTAACACGGTGACAGTTGTGGCTACCGGAGCAGTACCGGCATCAGATGATGGCGTCTATTATCTGTTCGAGTTAAAGCCATATCAGACAGAGGTAGGGGCAAGAGCAGATTTCTGTGCATCTGCACCGGCAGCTGAGACAGCTATTTTTACAACTACCCTGGATTATAACAGTGCAGGAAACAAGCTGTATTCCAGATTTGTTGTAACAACCAGACAGGGTGGTTTATTCGTACCTGTCAGCAATGAAATGTATATTACCAACCCGGAAGCATTAGCAACTAAGGCAACAGGTTATCCTGTCAGATCAAAGAAGGGACTGACTGCAGACTGGAGATACAGCGATGAATTAAGCAGCCTTGGAGCAGGTTATGCATCCTACGAGCTGGATATCAGCAGATTCTTTACAGCAGGTGGTACTAACTATACTTATAATGGCAAGACATACAGCTTCAACTCAGGTGTTGTCACCGAGTATGATGTTGTCTGCCAGAAGTTTGCCAATGCAGGCTGTAATGTAGTTATGATCATTAAGAATTCCTTTAATCCTGCAACAGCAGATCTGATCCTGCCTACAGGACGTGTAGCAGGCAAGAACTGCTACGCATTTAATACTGCTGAACAGGGCGGCGCAGAGAAGATTGAAGCACTGATGTCTTTCCTGGCTAACAGATATTCAGGATCAAAGGGAACAATCCATACCTGGATCATTGGTAACGAGATTAACAATAATTCACCTTGGCATTATGCCGGTGACATGAGTGCAGATGCTTTTGCAGCACAGTATGCAAAAGAGTTCCGTCTGTGCTATAACGCAATCAAGAGCCAGAATGCAGGCGCAAGAGTATTCTTAAATATCGACCAGCGTTGGAACTTTGAAGATGGTACACCAAATCAGTACGCAGCTAAGAAAATTCTTGATAATTTTGCAACAAATATCAGCCAGACCGGTAATATTGACTGGGGTGTATCTATCCATCCTCATCCGGTACCATTATTTAACTGCCAGTTCTGGAATATGCCGGCAGCTTATGCAGGACTGAAGCTGATTGACCATACAGATAACTCCAAGATGATCAATCCTACAAATGTAGATGTACTGACCAATCATATGATACAGCCAACAATGCTGGCACCAAACGGAAATGCAAGACATATTCTGATCTCTGAGATGGGCTTCACTTCCTATAATGCACAGATTCCTACAGATGAAACAATTCAGGCAGCAGCTATGGTATACGCATATAAGCTGACCTCCTCCAATCCATTTATTGAAGGTGTTATCATCCATAGACAGGTAGACCATGCATCAGAAATCGTATCTGATGGTATGGCAGTAGGTATCAGAACAGATGCAGGACCTAAGTACGCATACAATGTATTTAAGTACATGGACACAGGCAACACAGCCTATACAGATTTTGCTCTGCCAATCATCGGTGCAACAAGCTGGGCCGATTTGGGATTAAACTAATCATTTTAGACAACTGGAGGGTGTAATGAGAAAAAAACTAACATTATGGGGCGCATTATGTCTGATCATGGTATGCATGATACAGATGACCGTATCAGCAGCAACAACTGTAACAATCAGTCAGTGTATCATCAGCGGAGCCAATCAGGTAACTGTAACAGCAAGTGCTTCAGCAACGACACCAAGTGATGACAACAATTATTATTTATTTGCTTTACAGCCCTATGAAAATGCAATTGGCGCAAGAACTGACTTCTGTGCCCAGACAGCCAAGGCTGCAGCCTTAACCTTTGTAACGACACTGGATCAGGGAACAGCAGCATCCAAGCTGTATGCGAAATTCGTTGTAGCAGTAAAGACAGGCGGCAAATACGTAGCTGTCAGCCCGGAATTCTATATTACGAATCCTGAAGCAGTAGCAACGAAGACAGCAGCAAATCCGGTAACAACATCCATTAAGGGTGTTACAGCGGATAATGCGGCAATTCTGGATCTGGCAGCACTGGGAGTTCAGCATGCAAGCTATGAAATTGCAATCGACAGATTTTTCGAGCCCTCTGTAACAGGTTATATTACCTATACTTATAATGGTAAGCCTTATAATTTCAATCAGGCAGTCGTAGCAGAATATGACATGGTCATGACCTTATTTGCTACACAGCATGTAGAGGTTACCATGAACGTAGTCAACTACTACAATGCTGCAACGGCCATGACAGTAAAGCCGGGTGCAAGAAGGGCAGGCTATCGTCATTATGCATTTAATACAGATGAGCAGCAGGGTGCAGAATCCCTGCAGGCAGTTATGGCTTTCCTTACAGAAAGATACAGCAATGCCGCAACTGGTCTGGTATCCAACTGGATCATTGGTAATGAAGTAAATAATAATAATCCGTGGTATTATGCAGGCAACTATAATGTAACTGCTTTTACCTTGGAATATGAGAAGGCATTCCGTATGTTCTATACGGCGATCAAGAGTACCAATGCCAATGCAAGAGTGCTTACCTGTATTGACCAGCGCTGGACCTGGGAAGATGGTACAGCCAACCAGTACGGTGCAAAGAAGTTCATTGATGCATTTACGGTAGATGTGGCCTCCCATGGTAATATCGACTGGGGTGTTGCATGGCATCCTCATCCTGTACCACTGACAGCATCCAAGTTCTGGGATATGCCTGCAAGCTATAAGGCACTTCATCTGATTGATCATACAGCCAATACCAGAATGATCAATCCTACCAATATGGATGTATTTACCACTTATATGAGCCAGCCGACTTATCTGTCTCCGACAGGACAGGTAAGATATATCATGATATCTGAGATTCTGTTCAATTCCATGAATGGCGGCGAAGCAGTACAGGCGGCTTCTTTTGCATATGCATATAAGCTGGCTGCACAGAATCCTTATATCAAGGCATTTATCGTACACAGAATGGTAGATTCTCCTTATGAGAAGGCAAGTGATAAGATTGCCTGCGGTCTTTATAACTGTGATGCAAATGGATGGGCTTCCACTCCAAAGCAGATTTATGATGTATTTAAGTATATTGATACAGCACAGTCCGCAGCATATACTAACTTTGCGCTTCCGATCATCGGAGTATCCAGCTGGGCTCAGCTTGGTTTGAACTAATAATATAGTAGATTCTAAGTGGCAATTACCGGAAATTCATTCGGTAATTGCCATTTTTTATGACAAAATAGTGCATAATATTGTATTTATTTCAAAAAAGAAAAATTGAATGAAAGAATGAATATGCAGGAAAACGGTGAAAAAGTAAAGTACATTGAATAATAATAACCACATATCTTGAAAAAATGTTATATTTATGCTAAAATGTACCACACAGACACTTGTTGACAAAAGTTTTCAACTATGTATAATAAATATCAGTTGTTTGCAACAGGCGAACAATTGTATTTCTGAATATAAACTAAGTGCGATGGACGAAGGAGTCTATAAGCACTTTTTTTGCATATACAGAGAAAATTTAATGCAATAAAGTGTTAACGTCAAGAAGCAGAGCAGGAAGTCATTTTTATAGAAGGAAAGCTATGATAAAGAACAGATTTAAAGACGATTATTCGTGGAGTGCCAGACTGAATGGCAAGGGCAGAGTGGTGGATGATATCTGTTATACAGGTACTTATTATATATTGCCTTTTACTGAACAGGAGAAGAAAAAGAGCAATTGGCTTAATATGGCATTTGCAGCGGTGCTACTGATATTACAGGTGGCAGCAGGTATGGTCAATCAGGACTCTTCCAGAACCTTCTGGGTACTGTATCCCTATCTGTTCACATTCCTTCCGGTATTTTACTTTCTGGTAGGAGCGTTCAGCTACTGGAGTGACCCTCTGCGCATGCAGCAGGCACAGTATGAGACAGGACTTGCAAGAATGCGCCGTTCCTGTATCGGTTCCATGGTAATGACGATTATCAGTGTCATACTTGATATTATCTATATGGTCATCCACAGAGGTGATATGCAGACAGGCAAAGAATTCCTGTATACAGGCGTTTTGATTCTGTATATAATAGCAGCAGCAGGGTTTGGTATATACTATGATAAGACTTATGCAGGTCTTAGAACAGAACAGTCCCGGAATAAACTTGAATAAGACATTTCAATCAGGTTTTTCCCTTTGCCCGTAAGAGCACGGCAAAAGGTAAAGCATATATATGAACAAGGAGGATTTTGTTATGAAAAAAAGAAACAAGCTTGTAGCTGTTCTTTTAGCAGGCACAATGGCAGCCAGCTTATTAACAGGATGTGGTTCCTCAGCAGATACTTCTACTGATACAACACCTGCTACAGAAGCAGCAACAGAAGGTGCTACAGAGGCAGCAACAACAGAAACAGCAAGCAATTCAGACACACCGCTCGTTATCGCACATGATGACGTAAGTGAGAAATTCAGCCCATTCTTCGGTGAATCAGTACCTGATGAGGATGTATGGCTTCTGACCACAGTAACGTTACTGGACGTTGACCGTCAGGGTGAGATCGTTTACAACGGTATTGAAGGTGAGACAAGAAGCTACAACGGTACAGACTATACTTATACAGGTATGGCTGACTGTGTAGTTACTGAGAACGCAGATGGTACAGTAGATTATGATTTTACAATCCGTGATGATGTGAAGTTCGCAGATGGCGAGCCTCTGACAATCGATGATGTAATTTTCTCCTATTATGCATATCTTGACCCATCCTATGATGGCTCATCCTCTCTGTATGCCCTGCCTATCAAGGGACTGGATGCATATAGAAACGGTTCTACCGTATTATATCAGTTAATGCTGGATAAGGGTGCTGACAACACAGATTTCACATATTATACAGAGGATGAACAGAAGAAGTTCTTCGAGACAGATCTTCCGGCAGCAGGTGAGGCTTTCGCAAAGAGCATTGCTGATTATTGTACAGCATCAGGTTATGTAGTAGATGGTCTGGATGAAGTATCTAACGGTATGGTAAACTGGGGATTTGCTACACAGAACGATGACGGATCTATCACAGGTAACGGCACAGATACAACCTGGACAGATGCTCCTACATATGCAGATATGTGGAATGAAATGGTAGCTATCTACGATGGTGATTACCAGACATTGTCTGACACAGAAGCAGCTGAGTCTTCTCTGTTCTCTTTCCTGGATGACAGCTATAAGGCAACTGTTGAGACAGGTAATTCTGTTGACCACATCGAAGGTATCCAGAAGACAGGCGACAACTCTGTACGTGTAACTTTAACAGAAGTTGATGCAACAGCTATCTATCAGTTAGCAGTTTATGTATCTCCATTACACTACTATGGTGATGAGAGCTTATATGACTATGATAACAACCAGTTCGGATTCCCTAAGGGTGATTTAAGCTCTGTAAGAGCTAAGACAACAGCTCCTATGGGCGCTGGTCCTTACAAGTATGTAAGCTATGATAATAAGATCGTATACATGGAAGCAAACGAATATTACTATAAGGGTGCTCCTAAGACAAAGAATCTGCAGTGGAAGACAACTTCTGAAGCTGATAAGCTTCCTGGTGTAGTACAGGGAACAACAGATATCGCTTCTCCTTCTATCTCCAAGGATGTTATGGCTCAGATCAAGGGTGAGAACAGCAACGGCGAGTTATCCGGTGATAAGCTGATCACATGCCTTACAGATTATCTTGGATATGGTTATATCGGTATGAACTCCCAGCTGATGAAGGTTGGCGAGGATGCAGGCAGCGAAGCTTCCAAGGACTTCAGAAAAGCTATTGCAACTGTAATCGCAGCATACCGTGATGTTGTAATTGACTCCTACTATGGAGAAGCAGCATCTGTAATCAACTATCCTATTACAAACACAAGCTGGGCAGCTCCTCAGAAGTCTGACCCTGATTATAAGGTAGCATTCTCTACAGATGTAGATGGTAACGAAATCTACACAGATGGTATGACAGAAGACGAGAAGTACGCAGCAGCACTTGATGCAGCACTTGGTTACTTCGAAGCAGCAGGCTATACAGTAACAGACGGTAAGCTGACAGCAGCTCCAGAAGGTGGCAGATTAGAGTGTACAGCTACAATTCCGGCAGGCGGCAGCGGAGATCATCCTTCCTTCGGTATCCTGACAGCAGCATCTGAAGCATTAAAGACAATCGGTTTCGATATGGTTATCAATGACTTATCTGATTCTTCTCAGTTATGGGATGGTATCAACGGTGGTACAATTGATATGTGGTGTGCAGCATGGTCTGCAACTCCTGACCCTGATATGTTCCAGATCTACCACAGCGAAGGCGGTAGTGCTAAGAACTACAGAATCTACCAGCCGGAGCTTGATGAACTTGTAATGGAAGGCCGTACAAGTACAGATCAGGAATACCGTAAGGCAGTTTACAAGGAAGCACTGGATTACATCGTAGATTACGCTGTAGAAATCCCTGTATATCAGAGACAGGAATGCATGATCTACAGTGCAGAAAGAGTAAATGCAGATTCTATCGTAAAGGATCCTACACCTTTCTGGAATTACCGTGCTGAAATCGAAAAGATTCAAATGAACTAATATTCCTGACAGAAAATAAATTCTTTTTACAGAATCATGCAGCTAAAAGGGGGATATGCTACATACATATCCCCTTTTATACTGTAAATGCGAAGGTATTTCGCGAAAGGGTGGTGTGCCCTCTGGCGAAATGCCTTTGGAAAGGCAATAGTAAGGAGAGAAGACAATGAAGAAATTTGTAGTAAAAAGATTATTGATTTCCATAGTGCTTCTATTCTTTGTATCTATGATCATCTATGGCATCATGCGCTGCATGCCTGCCTCCTTCGTAGAGACAAAGGCTATGGAATTATCACAGAAACCCGGAGCTAAGAGCTATGATGAATGGTTACAGCAGTTAAATGCTGCATACGGACTGGATGACAGTGTAATCCAGGGATATTTCGTATGGGCATCCAAGGCAATCCGTGGACAGTTCGGTGATTCCTGGTTATACAACCAGCCTGTATTACAGAAGTTTGCCAGTGTTATCTGGTATTCCTTTGCATTAGGACTTGCTTCCTTCATTCTGGAGATCATCATTGCGATTCCTGCCGGTGTGGCAGCGGCCAGAAAGCAGTATTCACTGACAGACTATTCTATTACGGTTATAGCGTTGATCGGTATATCCCTGCCCAGCTTCTTCTTTGCAACGATTTTGAAGTGGATCTTTGCAGTGAAGCTTAACTGGCTGGATCTGTATGGTATTGTAGGACGTATGCATCAGCAGCTGAGTCCTATGGGACAGGTACTGGATATTGCCAAGCATATGATCATGCCGGTACTGACACTGACTATTGTAAGCATCGGTTCCCTGATGCGTTATACACGTACTAACATGCTGGAAGTATTGAATGCAGATTATATCCGTACTGCCCGTGCAAAGGGTCTTCCTGAGAAGAAGGTCATTAATCATCATGCATTCCGTAATATACTGATTCCGATTATCACTCTGCTTGGTGGTACTCTGCCCAGTCTGTTCGGTGGTGCCCTGATCACGGAGACACTGTTCCAGATTCCGGGTATCGGATATACTTCCTATCAGTGTATTACATTAGGAGATATTCCTTTTGTTATGTTCTATATGCTGTTCAGTGCAGTATTGATCTTATTGGGCAACCTGATCGCAGATATTCTCTACGCAGTTGTTGACCCTCGTGTCAGAGTAAATTAGAAAGGGGAAAGAACATGGCTAACGAAGAAAATGCTAAGAACAATGAAAATATGAAGTTAGACGATGCACAGCGTGTTAAGGTACTTTCTCCCGGAATGCTGGTAGCAAAACGTTTCTTTAGAAACAAGCTTGCCATTATCGGTATGGTAATTATTATCTGTATGTTCCTGTTCTCTTTCCTGGGGGGAGCAATTATCCCTTACTCCCAGAGCCAGGTATTCTACCGTACAGAGGAAATGAAGAAGGATTATGCAGGTGCAACTTATATTGACGATTATCAGATGTATCAGGTAGAGGATGTTACACTGCCAAGTGATATCTTTTCCAAGACAATCCTGGCAATCGGTAAGAAGCAGAACATCGTAGAGACAAGAGACGGTTCCAAGATCGGTATCAGAAAGCTGGAAGATAACGCTTATGTAATCTACAGTGCAGAAGATACCAAGAATCCCAAGGCAATGAGATCTGACGAACATAATCAGGCAGTTGCAGCAGGGGATAATTACTTTGAATATGATGGCGTATCCTATATCGTAGATGATTCTACCGGTAAGGAGCTGCTTTATATCGTAAATGAGATGGCAGTTGCCTGTAAGATGTCTTTTACACCATATTCTGCTGATACGAAGTTATCATATGATTTCTATAAGAATGCACTGATTGCCATGAGCGAAGGCGCAAAGAAATTCGATGCAGCAGATACAACCTATGAGCTGGAGCTTGAGGGTGAAGACTCTGCCATGGTAAAGACTACAGATGGAGCAGATTATGCTTATATCTCCAGCATGAATATTAACAGTGTCGTAGGTGGTGTGTTCTTAACACCTGATTTTAAGGAGGCAGCGATTCTTGCGATTGAAGAGGGCACAGAATCCTTTGAATATACAGATGGAGCAGGAGAGACAGATACGTATCTTATCTCTGAGAAGACTGGTCAGTACATCATTCAGCGTAACCAGGAGACGAGAGTGATTGATACTTACGCAAAGCCGTCTAAGGATCATTGGATAGGAACAGATGCCAATGGTATGGATCTGCTGGCGCGTCTGATGTACGGTGGACGTATCTCACTGCTGATTGGTTTCGTTGTTGTATTCATTGAAGTATTGATTGGTGTCATCATTGGTGGTATTGCAGGTTACTTCGGCGGCTGGGTAGACAATATCCTGATGCGTCTGGTAGATGTTATTTACTGTATCCCTGCCATGCCCTTGTACCTGATCCTTGGTTCTGTTATGGATCATTACAGAGCCAGTGCGACAGTCCGTATTTACAGCTTATGTGTTGTTATGAGTATTATTGGCTGGGTAGGTATTGCCCGTATTGTACGTGGACAGATTCTGTCCTTACGTGAACAGGAATTCATGGTGGCGACAGAAGCGACCGGTATCAGAGTAAGCCGCAGGATCTTCAAGCACCTGATTCCTAACGTAGTACCTCAGCTTATCGTATTTGCAACAATGGGACTTGGTGATGTCATTCTGGCAGAGGCAACCCTTAGCTTCCTTGGGCTTGGTATCAAGTATCCGGCAGCTTCCTGGGGAAGTATTATCAATGCAGTTAATGACTCGTATGTTATGACAAATTATCTGTTCGTATGGATTCCGGCAGGTCTGCTGATCCTGTTGACTGTACTTGCATTTAACTTTATTGGTGATGGTCTGCGTGATGCGTTTGACCCTAAGATGAAACGGTAGGTGGTAGCGATGGCATTCGGTAATAAGAAAAAGAGCGCTAATTATATATCTGCGAAAGAATCGCGTGCAATCTCCAGACAGAATCGTAAGATTACAAGTGAGCTGGAGAAGAAGAGAAACAGAAAACATATTCCTGAATCAGAATATATCACACAAATGAAAAATGCTGATAACTGTGTAGAATTTGACAATGTGCATACTTATTTCTTCACAGATATCGGAACAGTAAAATCTGTAGATGGTGTGTCCTTTGATGTGCCACAGGGTAAGACAGTCGGTATCGTAGGAGAGTCCGGCTGTGGTAAGTCCGTAACCAGTCTTTCCCTGATGCAGCTTGTACAGAGACCATCCGGTCAGACCGTGGAAGGTGAGATCCGTTTTAACACCGGAGAACAGGTCATTAATGTAGTCAATGCACCAAACGAGGTAATGCAGAAGTTACGTGGTAACTATATGTCCATGATCTTCCAGGAGCCTATGACTTCCCTAAATCCGGTATTTCGTATCGGGGAACAGGTAGATGAGGTTATTGCACTGCATAATCCGCAAATGACCAAGGAACAGGTCAAGGCACGAACGATAGAAATGCTTGACATGGTAGGAATTGCCAATAAAGAAGGCGTATACAGAATGTACCCACACGAATTATCTGGTGGTATGAGACAGCGTATCTGTATCGCTATGGCACTTGCCTGCAACCCTAAGCTGATTATTGCAGATGAACCCACAACTGCCCTGGACGTTACGATTCAGGCACAGGTACTGGATCTGCTCCGTAACTTAAAGGATAAGATCAACAGCTCTATCATGCTGATCACGCATGACTTGGGTGTTGTTGCAGAAATGGCTGACTATGTGGTAGTTATGTATGCAGGACGTGTTGTGGAAAAGGGTACAGCAAGAGAAATCTTCAAAGATCCAAGACATCCTTATACAATCGGACTGATGAACTCCAAGCCGGTAGTTGGTAAGCATATTGATAAACTTTACAGTATTCCAGGCAGCGTACCGAATCCGGTAGATATGCCTAACTACTGTTATTTCAAAGATCGTTGTGAAATGTGTGTTGAGGGATGTGAAGGTGCTTATCCGGCAGCTTATCATGTATCTCCAACTCATGTAGTAAGCTGTTATCGTTGTAAGGAAGGAGGCACTCAGAATGAGTAATGATAATATGATCATGCATGATCCTGATAATATTCTGGAGGTGTCTCATTTAAAGAAATACTTCCCAATTAAAGGCGGCTTCTTTGGCGGCGTAACAGGTAATGTAAAAGCGGTAGATGATGTATCTTTCAGCATTAAGCGTGGTACTACGATGGGACTTGTTGGTGAGTCCGGCTGTGGTAAATCTACGACAGGCCGTACAATTCTTCGTCTGATTGAGAAGACAGAAGGAACGATTCTCTTTAATGGAGAAGATGTCAGTGATGTGGATAAGAAGAAGCTGAGAGAACTGCGTACCAAGATGCAGATTATTTTCCAGGATCCTTATTCATCCCTGTCACCGAGACTTCCTATTGGTGAGATCATTGGTGAAGCTGTAAAGGAACACAATATTGTTCCAAAGAACGAATATGATGCGTATATTTCGCAGGTTATGAAGAACTGTGGTCTGCAGGATTATCATAAGGATAGATATCCCCATGAGTTCTCCGGTGGACAAAGACAACGTATCTGTATCGCCAGGGCACTGGCACTGAATCCTGAATTTATCGTCTGTGATGAGCCTGTATCAGCACTTGACGTATCTATTCAGGCACAGATCATTAACCTGTTAAAAGAATTACAGGAGAAGATGAACCTGACATATCTGTTCATTTCTCATGATCTGTCAGTTGTAGAGCATATCTCTGATACAGTAGGCGTTATGTATCTGGGCGGACTGGTTGAGACTGGTAACACCAGTGATATCTTCGAGAATCCATTACATCCTTACACTAAGGCATTGTTTAGTGCGATTCCTATGCCGGACCCGGATATCAAGATTAACAGAACGATTCTGGAAGGTGACATTCCTTCACCGGCTAATCCACCTTCAGGCTGTAAGTTCCATACACGTTGTAAGGAATGTATGGGCATCTGTAAGGAACAGGCACCAGAAGCCAAGGATATGGGCAATGGACATATTGTCAGATGTCATTTATATGATTAATTATGAGCGGGCAGTGTAAGCTGCCTGCTTTTTTTGTGCAAAACTGGATGATACTTCATATTTACGAAAATCATTCAACTTGGTACAATATAGATAATTGTGAAACAGTATTTGTGAAATGTACAGCATAAGGAGAGAGCGAATATGCAGAAAGAGGAAATATTTGCTATATTGGGAATAGATGAAACAAAAGATGAGAGAGCATTGAAAAATGCATATCGTCAGCAACTGATGCATACCAATCCGGAGGATGATCCGGAAGGATTTAAGAGATTAAGAGAGGCGTATGAAGCTGCCTGTGAGTATGCCCAAAATGAAGAAGAACAGCCCAAAGAAGAGGAAAAAGCAGACCATACGCCATCTGGGGAGTGGGTTCACAGAGCAGAAATGCTATATGGCAGACTCAGTTCAAGATGTGACGTGAGACAGTGGAAGGAACTTTTTCAGGATGATATCTATGTTTCGCTGGATACAAATGAGGAATGTCAGAAGAAGCTGTTGATTTTTCTGATGAATCATTTTAATTATCCGGATACAGTATGGAAAGTAATCAGTCAAGAACTGCACATTCAGGAGAATGCAGGAAAGTTAAGGGAGCAGTTCCCCGCTGACTTCATAGATTTTATGATTCGTCGCTGCATGACGAAGGAAGTCCTTGATTATACCCTATTTGAAGGTGCAGAGGATGCAGATTATGACAGCTTTATCCGTTGCTATAATACGTCCTGGGACTGTCTGCAACAAAAGGATTATCAGAAGCTGGATGAACTGTTGCAGCAGGCAGATGGACTGGGAATCTCTCATCCATATATGGAACTGTTGCGTGCAGCAAGGTGCCGGGGAAATGATGAGGTGGAACAGGCACAGGGCATATATGAGAGACTTCGTGAGAATTTTCCACAGGATATGACCATATTGTATCAGCTTGCAGAGTTCTATTATGATACAAGACAGGTAGATAAGGCAATTAACTGCTATCAGATATTAAAGGAACAGGACAGGCATCACTACATGGCTAATTACCGTCTGGCTTTTTTATATGCAGACCAGAGCCGGTATGAGGATGCCAAAGAATGTATCAGGATTGTCATGCGAAGAGGGCAGGATGATGAAATCATGAAGCTCAGGATTCGTGTCAATCATCAGCTGGAACAGGACTATCGAGCAAAGTGGCAGCAGAATAAGGATATAGAGGCAGCCAAGGAGCTTGCCTGGTGTCTTTTGCAGGAGGATCGTTATCTGGCGGCAGATAAACTGACACAGGAAATGGCAGGGCTGATACCTTCGGAAATGAAAGTAGAATATCTGGGATTGTGTGCACGTATCTATATGGCACAGGGGCTGTTTGATAAAACGTTGGAAACAGCAAGACAATGGCAGAAGCTTCTACTGGCTCAGACAGTTCCACAGAAGCAGGAGGAAGTGGAAGAGTATAACAGGAATATAGAAATCGCTCACAGGATTCAAATGACCACATATCATATGATGGGACGTGCATATTCGAAATATTATGCCAATGCACTGGAAGAATATCAATTCTATAGACAGCAGGAAAATACTAATCCCAATGCATTGATTGATGCAGCCAGAATCTATATGGAGATGGAAGAATATAATAAGAGCCTGAGTCTGGCAGATGAACTCCTGAATCGTTACCAGATTCAGTATGCCTATGCACTGATGCTGGAAGTATACGTGAAGCTGTGGGATGCAGGGAATGTAATCCGGTGTGGTATGGAATGTATCAAGGCTTTTCCTGAATTTGAGAGACCATATGAAGAGGTTGCAAAAGTATATTATGACCTTAAAAAGAAGGACAAGCTAAAGGAAATACTGGATCTGGCTGGAAAGAATCAGGTGAATAGTGCTTACCTGGATGCATATGCCTACACAGGTGAAGAGAAAACCAAGGATTATCCTATCAGTCAGTATCTGGATGAATTTAACCGGGATTACTACAGAAAACTTATGGAGTCCGGGCAGATCAGATATTATACAGAAGGTTATCCGATCATTACAAAATACCTGAATCTGTATCCGTGTAATTACATATTAAATGCCAGAGGATTGTTCAGCATGGCTGCGAAGGAGTATGAGCAGGCACTGAAAGATTTTAGAAAAATACTGGAGCGTGACCCAGCGGATCAGTTTGCCTATAATAATATAGGATGTGCGTTGAAATATCAGGGGCAATATGAACTGGCACTACCTTATTTTGAAAAGGCATTATATTATATGTATCGAGAGGGAAAAGAGGAACCCAATGCAACGACTTTAGGAAATAAAGCGCAGACATATGAACTTATGGGAGAGTATGCACTGGCGGCGCAGACTTATGAGAAACTGATAGATACTTTCAGCGAACAGCAGGAATCTCTAGCATCCATGAAGAACATCAGTGCCAACTATGCCAGAAGTAATCAGGTGGGAAGGGCAATAATCATATTAAATACTTATATGAATCGTCACAGCGAATACTTTAAGTTTATTTACCGCATGTATGTGTACGCAGCAGATTGGGAAAAGGCAGACAAAGCCCATGACTGCATGTACAGACATCTTAAATCGCAATCGGCGAATAACGGCAGAACCATACAGGAGCTTGAATGTGAGCATATATGGGCATGGCAGTTAATGCGGCAGGGCAAATGGACGCAGGCTTTGAAGGCTTTTCGTGATATATTCCATATACAGACTAAGAAAAACGTGAGATTGCCGGCGAAAATGTATACTGACCTGTGTGCAAATGAGCTGTTCTTACTGGCGCTTATGAAGTTGCAGGAAAGTGCAGCCACCCAGAGTGGGGTTAAAGAAAAGACACTGCTGGAGAAAATCAGAGGGATTTTTGTAAAAGAAAAGGAATCTGTACAACAGCAGGATGTATTTCCTTATGAAGAAGAAGGCAGAAACTGTGCAAAACGTCTTGAGGATTACTTGCATAATCCTATTGGTGACTTTTTCTATAAAGAGAGATATGTCAGATATCTGGAATACATGGCGGCATTGTATACAAAAGACCTGCAGGCGTCAGCACAGGTATTGGAACGATTGGAAAAAAGTGAGAGATGCAGGCTGTGTAATCATGCAGAATGTATGAGGTGCAGTCTGGCAAGAGCTTTGCAAAAGGCATATGAAGGAGATATGGAACAGGCGCGCAGTATATTTGAAGAGCTGCTGGCAAGGCAGCCCTATAACCTGTATGCCCTGTGCGGAACACATATTGGAGAAGAGAGAAAACAATGATAGTAGGAATTGATTTAGGAACAACGAACAGCCTGGTGGCGTATTATACACAGGACGGTTCACGTATCATACCCAATAGACTGGGCAAGCATCTGACACCTTCTGTTGTCAGCGTCGATGAAAAAGGTAATGTTTATGTGGGAGAGACTGCATTGGAGAGAATGAGTCTGTATCCTGATACGGTGGCTTCTGCCTTTAAACGCAGTATGGGAAGCGACAGAGAGTATGAACTCAGTGGCAGGAAATACAGACCGGAGGAGCTTTCCAGTCTGGTGTTGCGGGCATTGAAGGAAGATGCAGAAGAATATCTGGGAGAAAAAGTAACAGAGGCGGTGATCAGTGTACCTGCGTATTTTGATGACAAAAGGCGTAAAGCCACCAAGAGAGCAGGAGAGTTGGCAGGACTGAAAGTAGAACGTATGATATCAGAGCCTACAGCTGCTGCAATAGCCTATGGTCTCTATGAGAAGAAAGAGGATACACGTTTCCTGGTATTTGACCTGGGAGGTGGTACTTTTGATGTATCCATATTAGAGTTATATGAGAATATTCTGGAAGTGCGCGCCGTGGCAGGGGATAATTATCTGGGGGGCGAAGATTTTACCAAAGTTATGGAGAAAATGTTCCTGAATAAAACAGGAATCAACGCCAATTCCCTGACTGCCAAGGAACAGGTCAGACTGTACAGACAGGCAGAGGAAGCAAAACGCAGAATCAATGATGCAGATAAGGTAGAGATAACCTGTCTTATTAAGGACGAGCCTGAAACAGTGGAAATTACCACGAAAGAATATGAAGAGGAATGTGAAGATCTTTTCTCGAAGATTCGGGAACCGGTTAAACGAAGTCTCTCAGATGCAGGCTTATCCTTAAAAGACATTGATGAGGTCGTATTGATCGGTGGAGCGACCAAATTACAGATATTCAGAGACTTCTTTATCCGGGTATTTCATAAATTCCCGGACACGAGCATCAATCCAGATGAAGCAGTTGCACTTGGCGCGGCAATTCAGGGTGCTATGAAGGAGCGTAAAGAAGCTGTAAAAGAAATGATTCTTACCGATGTATGCTCTTTTACTCTGGGAACTGAGGTTGTCATGGAATACAGTGATGGTCTGATGGAGGATGGACATTACTGTCCGATCATTGACAGAAATACAGTGATACCGACAAGTAAGACGAAGCGACTCTATACAGTGCATGACGATCAGGACAGGGTGACTGTAAGAGTATTACAGGGAGAGAGCCGACTGGCAAGAAATAATTTGTATCTAGGAGAATTGGAGATAAAGGTTCCCAAGGCGCCCAAAGGTGAAGAGGCAATTGATGTTACTTATACATACGATATCAATTCACTGTTGGAAGTAGAGGCGAAAGTTGTATCAACAGGAGAGACAAGCAAGCTGGTAATCAAGGGCAAGGATAATACCATGACAGAAGAAGAGATTGCAAAACGTATGGAGGAACTCTCCTATCTGAAAGTACAACTGCGTGATCAGGAGGAAAATAAGCTTGTATTGCTTCGGGCAGAGCGTATGTATGAGGAATCCCTGGGAAAGCAGCGTGAGCGGTTGGAAGCCGGTATCCGCCTGTTTGAAGATGCTCTGCGCAGCGAGGACAGAAAGAAAGTCGAAGAATCCAAAAAGACGCTGTACGAGCTGATGGAAGATGATTAAGAACACATGGAAAAGCGGACAAAACAGAAGAAAAAACATATGAAAAAACGGACAAAACTAAAGAAATATAATATAGAAAAACGGATAAAATAATTGAAAGTGAAAGAAAGGTGTGACATAATAAGATAAAGCAGGCAGGTAGAAAGCAGGTGGAACAATGCTCAAACGAAAAATGGAAGATAAAATAAGGCTTTTTATGGAGAAACAAAGTAAGGCACTTTTGATTACCGGGGCAAGACAGACAGGTAAGACACATATTATCAGACAGTATGCAAAGGATATGGGAAAAAATCTCGTGGAGATTAATTTTTTGGAAAACAAAAGTGCTGTTTCTCTTATGGATGCGGCATCTGACAGTAAAGATATTTTACTTCGTATTTCTGCTTTGACAGATGTTCCTTTAGAAGAAGGAAAAACACTTATTTTTTTCGACGAAGTACAGGAATATCCCGAAATTGTAACGGCAATAAAATTTCTTGTGGAGGATGGCAAATATCAATACCTGTTAAGTGGATCATTGCTTGGCGTGGAATTAAAAGATATTCGTTCTGTTCCTGTTGGCTATATGGATGTGTATGAAATGTATCCACTGGATTTTGAAGAGTTTTGCTGGGCGAATGGCGTTTCGGAGCGAGTTTTTGAAATGCTGCGGCAATGTTATCAGAAGAGAATTGCTGTAGACAAAATCATACATGAAAAAATGATGGAGTTGTTTCGACTGTATTTGATGGTAGGGGGCATGCCAGAGGTAGTAAATACCTATATCAAAACAAATAATTTAAAGCAAGTCGATGAAATACAAAAAGGAATTGTGCGCCTTTATAAAAAAGACATTGCGAAATATGATCCAGACCATAAACTGTACCTGGAAGAAATATTTTCCCTGATTCCCAGTGAATTGAATCAGAAAAATAAGCGTTTCATTTTAAAGAATCTTAATGAAAATTTTAAATTTTCAAGATATGAGAATAGTTTTATCTGGTTAAAGGAAGCAGGTGTAGCGCTTCCAGTGTATTGTGCCGCCGAACCGACCAGTCCGCTTTTGCTGTCGCGGGCGACTAATCTGTTTAAATTATTTGCGTCAGATGTAGGACTGCTGGCATCCATGTATTCAGATGGATTGCAGCTGCGTATTTTAAAAGGTGAAAAAGACATCAACTTTGGTTCTGTATATGAAAATGTCGTAGCGCAGGAATTACAGACACATGGGTTTGAACTATATTATTATAACAGCAAAAAACAGGGAGAACTGGACTTCCTGATAGAACAAAGCGGTGTGGTACTTCCTATAGAGGTAAAGTCTGGAAAAGGGTATACACGCCATGCTGCACTAAACAATGTCTTATCAACAGGAAATTATGCCATACCACAGGGAATCGTATTGTGTAATGAAAATGTGCAGGTTGTAGAAAATATTGTGTATTATCCTATCTATATGGTCATGTTCCTGCAAAAAGAGGAAGAGCAGGAAGAGATGATATATAAACCGGATTTTTCCGCTTTACAGGAATAATAAGCAGATGAAAACTGCTTGACACCATAATTGGATGTGCTTATACTATATAATATATGGCACACGGTAGTGTTATAATGAAAAAGAAAAGACCATGACGGAGACAGTAGTTTATGAGTGAACGCCGCAGCGAGTCGGAGCAGGTGAGAACCGATGCAAGTAGCTGATGAATGAAAATCACTCCTGAGTCGCAGAGCTGAAAATTAGTAGAAAGTAATAAGTAAGCAATGCCGTCTTTCCTACGTTACAGGGAACAGGTATGAACATCATTTATGATGGAGTACATTTGTAATAGGTGGTATAACGATTGTAAGGCTCTCGTCCTATTTACAGGACGGAGCCTTTTTTGCGCGGATAAGCAGAGCCATGGTATAAGATACAGAATTCATGCTCGCATACAATTCTGTATCTTATACTATGGCGAGCAACGCGAACGAGCAAGCGAAGCTTGTGAGTCTGCTTATTCCAGACTTGCATTAACCCAGTGAGTTGTATCTGCTTTACCAAACCATAAACAGGTACTTGGTGGTTTCGCAAAGCAGATACAACTCACGGAAGATAATCAAAAATGGAGGTAACAACATGTATCAGAAAGTATCAGCAGATATGAACTTTGTGGACAGAGAGAAGAATGTCGAGAAGTTCTGGAAAGACAATGATATTTTTAAGAAGAGTATGGAAAATCGCAAGGAAGGTGAAACATATACCTTCTATGATGGACCGCCAACAGCAAACGGCAAACCACATATCGGACACGTATTGACACGTGTTATTAAGGATATGATTCCAAGATACAGAACAATGAAGGGCTATATGGTTCCACGTAAAGCAGGATGGGACACACATGGTCTTCCTGTGGAACTGGAAGTAGAGAAGCTCTTAGGACTGAATGGTAAAGAGCAGATCGAAGAATACGGCATGGAGCCTTTCATTAAGAAATGTAAGGAGTCCGTATGGAAATATAAGGGAATGTGGGAAGATTTCTCAGGCACAGTAGGTTTCTGGGCTGATATGGATAACCCATATGTAACTTATGATGATAATTTCATTGAGTCTGAGTGGTGGGCTCTGAAAGAAATCTGGAACAAAGGCTTATTATACAAGGGATTCAAGATTGTTCCTTACTGCCCTCGTTGTGGTACGCCTCTGTCTTCCGCAGAAGTATCCCAGGGATATAAAACTGTAAAAGAGCGTTCCGCAATCGCAAGATTCAAGGCAGCAGGAGAAGATGCATACTTCCTGGTATGGACAACAACTCCATGGACACTGCCAAGTAACGTTGCACTCTGTGTAAACCCGAATGATACCTATGTAAAGGTAAAGGCTGCTGACGGCTATACTTACTATCTGGCACAGGCACTGGCTGATAAGGTATTAGGCAAGCTGGCAACAGAAGAAGGACAGAAGGCATATGAAGTATTAGAGACTTACACAGGTAAGGATCTGGAATATAAAGAGTATGAGCCGCTTTATGCATGTGCAAAAGAGTGTGCAGACAAGCAGAATAAGAAGGGATTCTTTGTCACATGTGACACTTATGTCACAATGACAGATGGTACTGGTATCGTTCATATCGCTCCTGCATTTGGTGAAGATGATGCCAATGTTGGACGTAATTATGATCTGCCGTTTGTACAGTTCGTAGATGGCAAGGGTGAAATGACCAAGGAAACACCTTTTGCCGGATTATTTGTAAAGAAAGCAGACCCTGAAGTATTAAAAGACCTGGAGTCCAAGGGACAACTCTTTGATGCTCCGAAATTTGAACATGAATATCCTCATTGCTGGAGATGTGACACACCTCTTATCTACTATGCAAGAGAGTCTTGGTATATCAAGGAAACAGCAGTGAAGGATGATCTGATCCGCAACAATAATACAGTAAACTGGATTCCTGAATCCATCGGTAAGGGACGTTTCGGCAACTGGCTTGAGAATATTCAGGACTGGGCGATTTCACGTAACCGTTACTGGGGTACTCCGCTCAATATCTGGGAATGTGAATGTGGACACAGAGAATGTATCGGCAGCAGGGCAGAACTGGCAGAGCGCAGCGGCAATCCTGATGCAGCCAAGGTAGAGCTTCACAGACCGTATATTGATGAAGTAACTTTCCCTTGCCCTGAGTGTGGCAAGACAATGAAGCGTGTACCGGAAGTACTTGACTGTTGGTTCGACTCAGGTGCAATGCCTTTTGCGCAGCATCATTATCCTTTTGAAAATAAGGATGTATTCGAAAAGCAGTTCCCTGCACAGTTCATTTCAGAAGCAGTTGACCAGACCCGTGGATGGTTCCACTCTCTGATGGCAGAGTCTACCCTGTTATTTAACAAGGCTCCTTATGAAAATGTTATTGTTCTGGGACATGTTCAGGATGAGAACGGACAGAAGATGTCCAAGTCCAAGGGAAATGCAGTAGATCCTTTTGAAGCACTGGGACAGTATGGTGCAGATGCAATCCGCTGGTACTTCTATATCAACTCCGCTCCATGGCTTCCTAACCGTTTCCATGGCAAGGCTGTACAGGAAGGACAGCGGAAGTTTATGGGTACTCTGTGGAATACTTATGCATTCTTCGTACTGTATGCAAACATTGATAACTTCGATGCAACAAAATATACACTGGATTATGATAAACTTCCTGTAATGGATAAATGGTTACTTTCCAAGCTGAATACAGTAGTCGGAGAGGTTGATGATAACCTGGATCATTATAGAATCCCTGAAGCTGCAAGAGCATTACAGGAGTTCGTAGATGAGATGAGTAACTGGTATGTCAGAAGAAGCCGTGAGCGTTTCTGGGCAAAAGGCATGGAGCAGGATAAGATCAATGCTTATATGACTCTTTATACAGCACTGGTTACAATCTCCAAGGCAGCAGCACCTATGATTCCTTTCATGACAGAAGACATTTATCAGAACCTGGTAAGAAGCATCGACAAGAATGCTCCTGAAAGTATTCATCTGTGCGACTTCCCGACTGTAAATGAGAAGTTCGTAGATAAGAAGCTGGAAGAGGATATGGAAGCCGTATTGAAGGTAGTCGTTATGGGACGTGCCTGCAGAAATACAGCGAACATCAAGAATCGTCAGCCTATCAGCACAATGTTCATCAAGGCTCCTTTCACATTAAGCGAGTTCTATCAGGAGATCATCGAAGATGAATTGAATGTCAAGAAGGTAGTCTTTACAGATGATGTAAGAGACTTTACAACTTATACTTTCAAGCCACAGCTTCGTACAGTAGGTCCTAAGTATGGTAAGCAGTTAGGCGGCATCCAGAAGACACTTGCCTCTATTGATGGCAATGCAGCTATGGATGAGTTAAAAGCCAACGGCTTTATCGCATTTGATGTAAACGGTACAGAAGTAAAGCTTGCTGAGGAAGATCTGTTAATTGATATCTCCCAGAAGGAAGGCTATGTAACAGAAGCTGACAACACAGTAACCGTTGTACTGGATACGAACCTGACAGAAGAGCTGATCGAAGAAGGCTTTGTATACGAAGTCATCAGTAAGATTCAGACTATGCGTAAGGATTCAGGCTTTGAAGTAATGGATCATATCAAGGTATACATCAGTGGTAATGACAGAATCGCTGCTGTTGTAGAGAAGAATGAGAAATCCATCGGTGAGAAGGTACTGGCTGATGCATTTGCATATACAGCAGGTGGTACACATACTAAGGATTGGAATGTCAATGGCGAGAACGTAACGATTGGCGTTGAGAAACTGTAATATAAGAGCAGCCGTTTACAGATTGGCGGTTGTGGTAAATCATACAATATAAGATAAAAGGCAGCAGGTCATATACACCTGCTGCCTTTTGCATGCATAGAATAAAAAAGAGTGAGAAGCGTGGTGATTCATGCTATGCCGGATGATTTTATGACACAGCCGTCAGGTAATTCCGGTACGAAGATAGGCTGCGGTGTCATACGGGCGAATTAGGTGGTAAGTCTTAGAAAGCTGCTATGTAAAAATGCCATATATGCTTTTTACACTAGTATAGCGTTTTTAAATTAACTAAACCATATTACTTGCCTATTTTCCCGATAGCACATGCCAAAAATCCTCAGCGTAGCCCGCTACGCCTACGTT
>MNTL01000019.1 GCA_001916965.1 Roseburia sp. CAG:10041_57 | reverse complement strand
CGGTCTAATTTTTGCCCTCAAACCACAACATCTTGTGGTCAAACCCTACTATTTCTTCTCTTTTCCACAATACTGCATCATTATCACGCACTCAACATGATTCGTCCATCCAAACATATCCACCGGCCAAGCTTCCACAGCGCGGTACTTCACTTTCTTGAAGCTCTCCAGATCCCGTCCCAGTGTCTCCGGGTTACAGGATACATAGACTACTCTCTTTGGAGCAAGCTGCGCCACAGCCTGAATGAATTCTTCCGTGCTGCCGCTTCTTGGCGGGTCCATAACAACCACGTCTGCCTTAGCGCCTTCTTGCGCCATGGATGTCAGGTATTCTGTTGCATCTGCTGCAACGAAATGAATATTATTGAGATTATTGCGTTTTGCATTGGCTTTGGCATCTTTTACCGCATCACGATTCAATTCAATGCCAAGCACCTTACCTGCCTTGGAAGCCATTGCCATACCAATCGTTCCAATACCACAATAAGCATCCACTACTGTCTCTTTACCAGTTAATCCTGCTGCCTGAATTGCCTTCTTATACAGCACCTGCGTCTGGGCAGAATTTACCTGATAGAAGGAATTGGGTGAAATACGGAAACGCAGTCCACACAAAACATCTTCAATATATCCTTCTCCATACAGCGGTTTATTGCGTTCTCCCAACACCATTGTCGTATTGGCTTCATTGATATTCTGGACAATCGTTGTGATCTCAGGATGTCTTTTTCTCAATTCTGCTACAAAATTATTCTTATGCGGGAACTCTGGACAGGCAGTGACCAGTACCACCATGATCTGCTTCGTGGACATTCCCTTGCGGACCAGTACATGACGCAGAACGCCTCGCCCTGTATCTTCATTATATATCCAGATTTTAAAAGACTTTACCAGCTCTGTCACTGTCTTGATAATGGCTGATGCCTGGGCATCCTCTATGAGACAGTTATCAATAGGCACGATCGTATGGGTTCCTTCACTGTATGTTCCGGCAATAACTTCATCCTTCAATCTTCCAAACACTGCATGGACTTTATTTCTATAATGAAAAGGATAATACATTCCTGCAACGTCATGAATATTTCTGCAATATTTTCCAATATGACTCTCTACCAGCTCTTTCTTGGCTATCAGCTCTTCTTCATATGTGGGCTGTCCCATATGACAGGCTCCACATTTCTCTACATAAGGACATTTTTCCTGTATCATGATAATTCCTTTCTGTTCAAAACATTCTCTTTCTTCATTGTGCCATGGTTTCCCTGAAATGTCAAAAATACGACTATCCCGGAAAAGTCAGTCTCATCTGGTTCCACACCACATTGCCGTGAACGGATTCTGAAACACCCTCAAGTTCAAATCCAAATTTTGAATAATAAGGAATCAGCCTGTCTTTGCAGGTAAGTACCAGCCCTTTTCTTCCCTGCGCCCTGGCATCCTCAATGGCTCTCTGGATTAGTTCACCTGCATAGCCTTTTCTACGATAGGAAGGAATCGTATTCACACCAAATATCATCTGCCAACTGCCTTTTTCATCATGCATGGATGCCTTTTCATACATCTCATCCGTCAGATCCTTCTGGTCTGTTACCATGCCATCCACAAAGGCTATGAGTCTGTCACCGTCAAACATGAGCCAGAAATGTTCCTTATAATATTCCAGTCTCTGTATAAATTCATCCTCGGTTGCCGCCTCCGCTGGTGGAAAGCAGGCTGCCTCTACCTCTGCAA
Organism: Roseburia sp. CAG:10041_57; assembly: GCA_001916965.1. Taxonomy (GTDB): domain Bacteria; phylum Bacillota; class Clostridia; order Lachnospirales; family Lachnospiraceae; genus COE1. The sequence continues at coordinate 4,119 of MNTL01000019.1, read as the reverse complement.
TCTGCTGCAGATCTTCTATCTTAGCTGTTCTAATCAGCATATTATCACTCCATTCTGTTGTATCTTCATCTATTGTAGCAGTATCGTTTCCTGGTATGCAATGGATTTTTAAATATTGTCAAGTGTATGAATTATTTATATAATATACATAATTATAAACAGTTTTATTAGTAGAAGGAGAACACTCAATGAAAAGAATATGGATCGTAGGTTCCCTTGGACACATGGGACAGGCACTGATCAATCTGCTGGATATGAAATCCTATGAATTATATGAGACTGACAAAGACGAAGTCGATATTACTGACGAAGAACAGGTATTTACATTCATGAACCGTAACCGCCCTGATGTCATTATCAACTGCGCCGGTTATAATGCTTACTCTGCTGATGGCATTCCCGATTCCGACAGGGCTTACAGCATCAATGCCGTAGGCGTGCGCAATCTTGCACAGGCGGCAGAGGCTATTCAGGCGAAGCTCATTCAGATATCTACCGATGATATCTTTTCCGACATATCTGATGTGCCCTATAACGAATTCGATGACGTGAATCCTAAAGGAATCTTTGCCAAATCCAAATATGCAGGAGAGAAATACGTAACTCAGCTCATGACGCGTTATGCCATTATCCGCAGCTCCTGGATTTATGGCATTGGAAAAGACTTCCTGAATGAAGTGCTGGAAGCTGCCAACAATGATTCTATCACCACTCTGACTCTGAAGGATAATGCGCAAGCAGTACCTACCTCTGCAGCAGAGCTTGCCAAAATCGTTAAAATATTCATAGATGATGATCATTTCGGTGTCTACCACGCTGTATGCAGTGGTGGTGGCTGTACCCGTCTGGAATATGCACGGGAGATACTCCGGCTTGCTCACAAGGAGGATGCCCTTACCATTACCGTAGCACCTGACGCCCCACAGAAATATTCCGTACTCGACAATATGATGCTTCGTATCACTGGTCTGCCTGAACCTCAGGACTGGAGACAGGCATTAGCAGCCTATATGCAGGAGACAGGAGGACTCGAATAATGAGTGAAAATAACAAGACTAAGAAGAAGCTCAGCCTTTCTACGATTATTTTTATTGCCCTGCTCACAGGTGCTGTATTCGGAATACTGATCCATTATTTCATTCCCGAAGGATATTTTCGCGATACCATTCTTATCAATGGTATTCTCTATGTCCTCGGAAATGGCTTCATCCGTCTGATGCAGATGCTGGTCGTTCCTCTGGTATTCTGCTCTCTGGTATGCGGTGCCATGGCAATCGGTGACACCAAGACGCTTGGAACCGTTGGTGTAAAGACAATTATCTTCTACCTGATTACCACAGCGCTGGCTGTGTGCCTGGCACTCTCCGTAGCCTCCCTGATCAATCCGGGCTTAGGTATGCACGAGACTGTATCAGATACCTCTGCTGCCGTAGAAACCACAACCATTAATTTCGCAGATACACTGCTGAATATCATTCCCAAAAATATATTCAACTCGCTGGCAAACGGAGATATGCTCCCTGTCATTGTATTTGCCCTGTTCACCGGTATCCTGCTGGCATCCATGGGCAATAGAGTCTCCACCGTAGCCAACTTCTTCAGCCAGTTCAATGACATTATGATGGAAATGACAACGGCTGTTATGAAGGTCGCTCCTGTCGGTGTATTCTGTCTGATTGCCAAGACCTTTGCCGGCATTGGCTTTGATGCCTTCGTTCCAATGCTCAAATACATGGGCAGCGTTATTCTGGCTCTGGCTCTGCAGTGCTTCGTAGTTTATCAGGTGCTGTTATTTCTTTTCACCAGACTGAATCCATTCAGATTTATCAGGAAGTTCTTCCCGGTCATGACCTTTGCATTCTCTACCTCCACCAGTAATGCAACGATTCCGCTGTCCATTGATACCCTGTTTAAGAAGATAGGTGTGTCCAAGAGAATATCTTCCTTTACCATTCCTCTAGGCGCTACCATTAACATGGATGGTACCTCGATCATGCAGGGTGTTGCGGTTATCTTCATTGCGCAGGCATATGGCATTGACCTGACACCGTCTGCCCTTGCAACAGTTGTTGCAACTGCTACTGTAGCCTCTATCGGTACTGCCGGTGTACCAAGTGTCGGTCTGGTCACTCTCTCCATGGTGCTGACCTCTGTAGGACTTCCTACGGAAGGTATCGCCCTGATCATGGGTATCGACCGTATTCTCGACATGCTCAGAACCGCAGTCAACATCACCGGCGATGCAGTATGTACTACCATCATTGCCAGACAGCAGGGCGCATTTAAGAAAGAAGTATTCGATGCTGATTAAGCAACAAAAGAGCAACCGGTGTTCACTTGGTTGCTCTTTTCTGCTTAATATTCTTCTGCAATATCTATCTCTTTCTGTTCCTGCTCGATAGGCATTGAATAATATGGTGTATGTCTTAAATATACCAGCCAGTAACCGCAGCCTACGATTCCGGCTCCACCCAGAATATTTCCCAGTGTAACCGGCAGTAGATTTCTGAATAGAAAGGTTCCTGCTGTCAGACCTTGTGCTGCGATTCCATATTCCTTTGCTGTAAGTAATGCTGCAACTCCAAAGTAGATATCAGCGATACTGTGCTCAAATCCGCAAAGCACAAATATCATGACCGGCCAGAAGCTCATCATCAGCTTGCCTGACACCTTCTTTGCTGCAAAAGCCGACCATACTGCAATGCAGACCAGAATATTACACAATATGCCTCTGATGAATGCCTCCGCAAAGGTCTGCTGTACCCTCGTCATACCCGCAGCAACTATTTTTTCCGCAAGTCTCTCCTGAAACAGGTCAGGAATATGGCCATATACAATCATCACTGCCACAAAAGCTGCTCCGATAAAATTACCGACAAAAACAAATAACCAGTTCTTCAGCATTTCATAGAATTTGACCTTTTTCTCCAGTACACTGACGATGATCAGATTATTGCCTGTAAAAAGCTCACTTCCTGCCACTAGTACCATTGCCATTCCCGCCGGGAAAACAACTGCACTCAGAAGCCTGCCCAGTGAAGCATTCTCTACCGTAGCTGCTGCCGTAGTAGATGCCACTCCCGCAAAGCCTATGAATAAACCTGCAAAAATGCCTAAAATAATCATCTTCCATGCTGACAGTTTTACCTTATGTATCCCGATTTCCACAAAGTTCCTTGCAATTTCCAAAGGTGAATGCATATCCGTTTCCTCCAGTCTTATTTCCATTTCATATAGTTTAACACATTTATTGCTCTTTGGAAAATGCTTTGTTCTGATACCTTTGGCAAAAAAACTTTTATCTTGATTGAAGCAATACCTGGGAATTGGTTCCGTAAAAGATATCATCATGAAAAGCCAGCTTCTTCAAAATGGACTCCATATATTCCCAATTATCATCTACATCAAATTCATAGCTGTGTCCCCAGATATATAACAACTGTGGTTCATCCGTATCCATATTTAAAAAGCGGTCAATCCCACTCATAATATCTGCATCTGCATGATGGAAACTAGGCTTAAACCTCAACAGGTCGGATTGTAAAGCAAAACCATGTGTATCTTTCGGAGTTCTTGCATACTGTATTCCGCATTCCTTTAATATTCTGAATGCCGATTCATCATAAGTGCCAAAGGGGAACACGAATCCTGCTATTTTCTGTTCATAGAAGGCTTCAAGATTCCTGATATCTGTTGAAATTTCATTGTATACAGTTTCCTCGTCAAGACCCTTTAGATTGGCATGGGTCAAGGTATGCGATGCGATTTCATGCCCTTTGTAAAGCTCCCTCATATCTTTCTGATTCATCCTGTGGACCACGATATTTCCCTGGGTAAATGTATTGGCTCTTGTCTGGATTCCACTATTCTGGTTAAAAGTTGCTTTCATTCCATATTTGTTAAACAATGCGATCAACCGTCTATCCTGTTCTACTCCGTCATCATAGCTGAAAGTGACCGCTTTCTTCTTACCATTCCACATAATAATTACCATACCTTTCCATGACCTGCAGACTTTTGTGTTTCATTGAAAAATCATCTGCGCAAAATCCGCAAAGCAAGGTCTCCACACATTCCAGTCATGCTCTCCGGGATAAATCCTTCTGATTTCATGAACAC
>MNTL01000062.1 GCA_001916965.1 Roseburia sp. CAG:10041_57 | reverse complement strand
TTTCTCATTGTAACACAGGAGGCTTTTTATTGTTATCCTACACGCTACTGCTTACTCCATTCACCCCAGCATAGCTGGGGGATTAGGTTTTTCATTTAAGCAGGAAAAAGCCCGGTGTTCCCCGAGCTTTTCTCACTAATTCTTTCTGTAATATGCAGCAATTTTGGATACTGCCTTAATAACATCTTCCACATCCTCATCTGTCAGGGAATAATATAATGGAAGACTGATAATTTCGTCATACAGCTTCTCTGCCTCAGGGCATAATCCCTTAGGATATCCCAGCTTTTCATAATATGGGTGTCTGTATACAGGGATATAATGTACATTACAACAGATATTCTCTGCCGCAAGCGCTTCGAAGAAGCCCTTTCTGTCTGTGTTCAGAAGTTCAGGTCTGATTCGAAGAATATAAAGATGTCTGGTTGTATCAGACTCCGGTATCTCCTGCTGTACCGTAATCTCTGGTATCTGGGAAAATGCCTCATTATAACGTTCTACGACCTGTCGTCTTCTGGCTGCAAATTTCTCTATTTTATCCAGCTGACTGATAATCAGGGCACACTGGATATCTGTAATTCGATAATTATACCCAAGGTCTATCTGCTCGTAATACCATGGACCATCAGATTCACGTACAAGAAGCTCCGGCTTTCTGGTAATGCCATGGGAACGGTATAACAACAGCTTCTCGTACATATCTTTGCTGTTAGTCAATACAGCACCGCCTTCTCCACCTGTTACAGTCTTTACAGGATGGAAGCTGAAGGTAGTCAGGTCCGCAATGCTACCGACCGGTCTTCCTTTATATTTTGTACCAATAGAATGTGCTCCATCTTCAATCAGGATAATGCCCTTTTCATGGCACATTTCAAGTAATGGATCAAGCTCTACTGCCTGTCCTGTAAAATCTACTGCCACCACTGCCCTGGTCTTATCTGTAATCTTCTCTTTTACTTTGGCAGGATCAATATTATATGTCTTAGGATTGATATCTGCAAAAACAGGCTTTGCGCCACAATACAGGGCACAGTTTGCAGATGCTGCAAAGGTAATCGGAGTTGTAATCACTTCATCCCCCTCTGTTACACCTGCTGCCATTGCTGCAATATGCAACGCAGCTGTACCATTGCTGCATACGACTGCATATTTTGCCCCTGTCAGGGCACACAGACGTGCTTCCAGTTCATCTACCTTAGGTCCACAGGTAAGATAATCACTTGTTAATACCTGTGTTACAGCAGCCACATCTGCCTCATCTATATACTGATGTCCGTAAAATAATTTTGTCTTGCGAACAGGCTCACCACCTGCTATGGCAGGCAGCTCCATTTTCTTATTTGCATCCATCTTCGCACCTCTTTTATTTCTCTAAGTCAATGTCCTTTAAAAGCTCTCTGATCTGCTCTACTGTAAGCCATTCTGTATTATTACCGGAAGAATAGTAGAAGCCGTCTTCAACCTTCTTGCCATTTGGAGTAGGTCTCTTGGATTCCTGCCAGAACATCTGTGGATAAATAATAAAATGCTTATCGTATTCATAGGTTGTCATAGAATCCTCTGCTGTTACCATCACTTCATGCAGCTTCTCGCCAGGACGGATACCTGTCTCTACAGTTTTCATGCCAGGTGCCATTGCTTCTGCCAGGTCTGTAATCTTGAAGGAAGGAATCTTGCTGATAAAGGTCTCGCCGCCCTTAGCTTCTTCCAGCGCCTTGATTACGAGCTTCACGCCCTCTGTCAGGCTGATCCAGAAACGTGTCATTCTATAATCTGTAATAGGCAGTTCTGCCGCACCATCTGTAATCAGCTTGTGGAAAAATGGAATAACAGAACCGCGGCTGCCTGCCACATTACCATATCTTACGATAGAGAAGTTCAGATCCTTGTTGCCGCAATATGCATTGGCAGCGATAAAGAGCTTGTCTGATACTAATTTCGTACCGCCATAGAGGTTCACAGGGTTGACAGCCTTATCTGTAGAAAGGGCTACTACCTTCTTTACCCCCATATTCAGGGATGCATCAATCACATTCTGTGCACCGATGACATTTGTCTTAATCGCTTCGTTAGGATTGTACTCACATGCAGGTACCTGCTTTAATGCGGCTGCATGAATAACATAATCAACACCTTCAAAGGCTCTCTTCATTCTCTCGTAGTCTCTGACATCCCCGATAAAGAAACGAAGCTTATCCTTATATTCTGCAAATTCATTCTGCATCATCCACTGCTTGAACTCATCACGGGAATAAATGATGATCTTCTTAGGGTTATAATGTGTCAGGACATATTTAGTAAAGCATTTACCAAAAGAGCCTGTTCCACCAGTAATTAATATTGTTTTATCATCTAATAACATTGTGTTGTCCTCCACTTGTTCCAACGTTCATCCATAGTATGACTTGATCAAGTCATAATTACACTTAACTATACCACAAAGTCTATCTTCCGTCAAAAAAAATCCACTTCCGCATTATTCATCAAAAGAAGCTGTATCTGCCACAGAATGCGTAATCGTATCATAAACAATGACAGACCATGGCTTTTCCATCTGATAAAAATCCATGTGAGCGATTAAAATCTGATATATCCCATCCAATTTACCAAACACGATATCCTCTTTATCATATACATAATGTTCTACACCTGTCTGTGTCCACTCTTTATAAAATACGATTTTGCCGCCTTTATAAATCCACTGATATATGTGGGCAGGAGTCTCTGTGTAGGTCAGAATCGCCAGATAAGAATCATCACCAGCCAACCGGTCCATGCAGTTGTGTACATCTGATGTTCCCTGACAGGGAGCCGCATCCAGTCTTGCCTTATACTGCAACGCCTCATCCCAGGAGTTATCTTTCTGCCCTTCTCTTCTGTCAGGCAGCTCATATTGGGACTTTAACCAGCTTCCAAAATGTCTGGTCACTTTAGCAGCACCATAATCATTCAGATGCTCTCCATCCCGGAAATCCGCTGCCGCATCCAGTCCGATTTCTTCTTTTAATTCATTATAATCCACATATTCCAATCCATATTTATCAGCAAGCTCCCTGACTGCCCTGGTATGATACTGATACCACTCCTGCCTTGGTGATTTGAAAAGCACAAGCTTTGCGCCCTTTTTGTCACACAGGTCTGCAATCTGCTTTACACAGTTCTCCACGTCATCCTCTATCCAGGTCTCCCCTTCAGAATCATAGTCTGATAAATTGACCATCTCTGATGAGGTCTCCTGCGTCACCAGATAGCCTTTTGTAAAATTGCTCTTATCTGCAAACATATAAGTATAATCCTGTTTGGACAATTCCTTCCATCTGCCATGATAGCGCAATACAGGAAAGACGTAGCTCATATATTCTGCATCTACTCTGCCTAGAGACTGGTACAGACATTTCAGTTTATCCATGGTAAGAGGCATATCCGTCAATCCCCAACGGAGTCTGTTTTCTGAAATATGCGTAATGTTTTCTGCCGGGATCATGTTCACTTCCAGGGCAACCACCTTGGGAGTCTGCTTTTTAAACGCCTCTTTTACATACAGAAGTGACAGATTCATCGGCTGTGAAGAACTACAGAAATCATAGGCTGCAATCCCCTCTTCCTCATACAGTACCACCGGATCAATAGTACAAAATGCGTTACTGCTTCCAACGACCAGTACATCTATACTGTTCTTATCCTCTGCATAAAATCCATTGATCATGGTAGTAGAATCATTGATAAATTTTGCGCTGACAATTTTGCCGGCTGCTCCTGTTACCCCTGCCAGTAATAACAGAAAAAGAATTATAGCTGCTACTCTGCGCCGCATCCTTTATTTCCTCCCAAACATACCCGATAAATCAGAACTGAAAATAAATAAATTCTGATGCATTGTACCCTTCTCCATATACACCGAATACCAGAATCATCACAAAAAGTACCAGTACGAGCAGATATTGCACAGCCAGGCACTGATTCTTCACCAACGTATCAAAATATGCCTTTTTCTTCTGATAGTACCAGTCAACAATCCATAATATTGCCACTGCAATCACGAATACCAGCATCTCTTTCGCATCCAGTCCAAGCGTATATACAGAACCATCCAGCAATGCCCATATATCAAAATGCCGCACAATCCTCTCCAGATAATAGACACCATCTGAAATTGTTGGCGCTCTGAAGAAAGTAAATGAAACCAAAAACAACAGATAGGTCATGCAGACCTGTCCACAACGAAATCCCACACTCTGTGTCTTCACATGGAATACAGTATGAAATTTAGTCTTAGCAGGTCTTAGCATATCTCCGATCACAATAAAAATTCCCTGTAACGCGCCCCACAGTACAAAATGCCAGCTGGCTCCATGCCAGATACCACTGGTCAGGAAAGTGACCATGATATTAAAGTACTTACGCACCCTGGAGCAACGATTTCCTCCCAATGGAATATATACGTAATCCCTAAGCCATGAGCTTAAAGAAATATGCCATCTTCTCCAGAATTCACTGACACCGGATGAAAAGAACGGCGCTGCAAAGTTCGGGCATAACTCTATTCCAAGGACAGAGGAGGCGCCGATGGCAATTGCTGAATAACTGGCAAAATCACAGTAAAGCTGAAAGCCGAACATAATCATAGTCAATACCAGTGCCACGCCATCGAACATATAATAGATTGGGAATACGGTATCTACCAGTGCAGCCGCTCTGTCTGCGATCACCAGTTTCATGAAATATCCCCACAGCATCATAAGAAGCCCCCTGGTCACTTTATCAAAGTTCCAGGAAGGTTTCCTGCTGATTTCTTCTATCTGTGATAAAAGATGACCACTTCTTTCGATTGGTCCTGCAACCAGCTGCGGAAAGAAAGACACGAACAGTGCATAACGGATGAAATTCTTCTCTGCCTTGACCTGCTGCCTATATACATCAATGACATAGCCCAATGCCTGAAAGGTATAAAAAGAAATCCCGACCGGAAGCACAATATCGAGACTGCTTGCTTTCATATGGATTCCAAATATGGATACTACTGCTGCCACACTGTCATGCAGAAAATAGAAATACTTAAAGAAAACCAAAATCCCCAGATTGGACAAAATTCCTGCAAGCAGCACTGCCTTACGTACTCTCTTCTTTTCAGCAGAAAACATATCAATTCCCAGTCCACACAGATATGTAATCACTGTAGACGTCAGAATCAGCAGTGCATACTTAGGATTCCATCCCATGTAAAAATAGTAGCTGGCAAGCAAAAGCCATATTTGCCTTGCCTTTTTGGGTAATATATAAAAGATCAGAACGACAACAGGGAAAAAAACTGCAAACGTAAAGGATGTGAACTGCATCTTTCTCTACTTATACCTTTCCACGTATTTTTCGATATCCATATAGCAATTTATAATAGATCAAAAACCACAATGGGGATTTCATATGCATCGCCGCCAGTTTCTTCTGTTCTTCATCAAATGCTTTCTGGTAATATGGATTATTCTGGAAATCCGGGAATTCCTCCTGCATGCCTTTTGCAATTAATTTCAGAAAATCCAGTCTCGGATGCTTCATGCCTATCATATACGTAAATAAAGTATTCATATAGTATAATTTACTGAAAGCAAATTCAAATTCCTGTCTGTATTGTCTGTAAAAGCCTCTCTTGCGGCTTTCCTCAATCATTCTCTTGCCCATCAAAAGTCTGGCTTCGCATTTCTCCATGGAGATTTCATGCACTGTAGACTCTTCATGCTGATAATAATAGTACAGCGGTTCTTCTACCTTCTCAAAATGCGTAAAATGAAGCATCCAGATAGGAGATGCGCAGTTATCTTCATAGAATGTCTTTTCCGGGAAACGCAGATGATTGACCTCTATTACTTCTCTGGCATATATTTTGATTACCATACTGCCTGGGTTCATGACAAGTAATGCGTATTTATCCCGGTTCAATATTCCTGTCTGATCCATGGTGTTATTAGGGACTACCTTACCAATCTGCATACTCTGTACAGACGTCATATTATAATCACATCCGACCACATCTGCGCCGGTTTCCTCTGCCTTACGCACAAGCTTCTCATACATGTCATAGGCTGTCCAGTCATCAGAATCCACGAAGCCGACCCAGGTGCCTCTGGCAGCCTCCAGCCCCATATTTCTGGCACCACCCTGTCTTCTGTTCTCGTAAGACTGTATTGCACGGAATTTCCATGGATATCTGGCTTCATATTCCTTCAGAATATCCAGAGATTCATCCGTGGATGCATCATCTACTGCAATGATCTCATAATCTGCAATTGTCTGGTTCACCAGGGAATCCAGACAAAACCGTAGCTTATTTCCTGCTGCCATGTTATACACAGGTACTATAATACTCAATTTCATATAGCATACCCTCTCACTTTTACCGTTCCTTTACAATAGCACCGTTCTCTACACGATACACGATATCGCATTTTTCGATTGTCTGTAATCTATGGGCAATAATAAGTAATGTCTTCTTACCATGGAGTCTGTTAATGGAATCCATAATCGCTGCCTCAGTATCATTATCTAATGCAGAAGTCGCTTCGTCAAGAATCAATACCTCCGGGTCATTATAGAGCGCACGGGCAATACCAATACGCTGGCGCTGTCCACCGGACAGCCGGATTCCTCTCTCTCCGATTCCTGTGTATACTCCATCCGGCAATGTCTTGATGAATTCATCCAGCTGGGCTTCTCTCAGTGCATACCAGAGCTTCTCATCATCAATCTCCTCTTCCGGTACACCAAAGGCAACATTCTTACGAATATCTGCATCCAGAAGGAAAATCATCTGTGGAATGTAGCCTACGTTAGCAAGCCATTCTCTGTAATGTGTCTGTATGTCCACATCATCTGCCAGCACTCTGCCGCCCTGCAGGTTCAAAAGTCCAAGCACAATATCAATAATTGTTGTCTTACCCGCACCACTGGCGCCTACTACGCCAATAGACTGTCCGATTGGGAAAGTCACACTCGCATGGTCAAAGATTAATTTATCTGAATTTGGATAATGATAGGTAATATCTTCCAGGGTCACTGCCCTTGTTACCGGCAGTTTCTCCTTGGCTACTACTGCATAGGAGATGTCTGTATTCTGCTCATTGGTCTCTTCTACAAGATTATCGCTTACATTGAAGAAGAATGGCTCATTAAATGCCATACTGGTCAGCTGGTTATTGATTCTGCTGGCAGCCGGCAGAAGACGCATCGCTGCGATACCGAATGCTGCAAACAAAGAAATCATTCCGGATACATCTGAACCGGATACGATCAGCACCAGAATATACCCCAGAAGTCCTGCAATACATACCGTCTCAATCAGAAGCTTGGGGGTGTTATTAAAAAGGCTGAATCGCTCCATGGCTTTTACATAGCCTTCTCCCACCTTACAATATTCATTAATAAAATACTGTTCCTTACCGGCAACCTTAATATCCTTGATACCCTGAATGGTTTCTGCAATCCATGCAAACATGGATGCGCCGTAATCCTGATTCTCTTTACCTGTACGGTTCATGATAGGCTTGATGATATTCTTGATCACTACCAGCGTCACTACAAGCAATACTGCTATCACAACTGTCATAACAGGATCCTGCATGGCAAGTGCCACCACCAGAAACAGCGCTACGATAGATTCTGAAGCAATCTGAAGTACTGACTGGATCAGTGCATACATGTTGCTGACATCCGCTGTAATACTCCTCTGGATAACCGAAGTCTCCGCATTAAGATAATACTCATAATCTCTCTTTACAAAATTCTTCATCAGGCTTGCAGCCGTGTGGAACTGGTTGGTATACACAAAATGATACAGGCTCTTCTGTAAAAAGAACTGGAAGGAATTCTTCGCAATATAGAGGAAAATCAGAAACAGAATTGCAAGAACAGAGAATTCCACTGTTCCATTCAAGTGCAGGATCTCACACACTTTCTGATAAGTCTCGCCTTGTGCCAGCGTATCAGGATCTATGACCATCTCTACCACTGCCATGACCATCATGACAGCCCCGGTCTCCAGAAAAGCCGATACAGCCATCATGCAGAACAGACCTACCATCTGGCGTTTCTGCCTGCCATCCATTAAAATATTGATTTTCTTTAATATTTTCACCATTGTTTACTTCTACTCCTAATTTTTCACTTCCGCTTCATTGGCAAGCTTCAATCCAGCCTTCTTATTAAAGGCATGTTTCTGGGGATCTTCATAAGCATCCCAGAAGCTGGCTCCAAGATTGATCTTCTCTTCAACGAAATCCATCGTGTTCATTGCTGTCGTGAGAATAGATACTGCTTTCTTGATCCGTATGCCCTCGAACATATTCATGACTTCAATCGGGAATCGTCCTTTCAGAACTACGCAATCCGGACAAAGCGCCGTGTAATCTATCATATCTCTTGGATGCGGTTTTATCAATACCCGATATCCCTGACCGTATTTTGCCACAATATCCAGGCATACCTTTTTACGGGCTTCTATATCTACGGGATGCGGTTCTGTCAGGAACATGACGAATTCTTCTCCCGGAAATCTTGGTTCCAGCTGAGCCAGCAGCGCATCCGCATCTGGAATAAAAGCCTGCACCATCAGCTTCTTCTGTCTGGAAGTCAATGCCTTTTCCAGAGGCTTGCGAGGCACCTCTACAAAGCGGGGACAATCTGTCGGCACAACACTTCTGTCATTGATCTCCATATCCAGACAGTATTTTCCCCATCCATTCATAATAAAAATCAGATTGTGTCTGGAGAACCATGCCTTGAGCTTAAAATGTCCATGGTTGGCAACATAGGCATCATCCAGATTTTTCAGGCAGTCCAGACCATCCTCCACTGCATGATAGGGAATGTGTTTATAATTCAGATAATACCCTATCGGGTCGCTGTCGCAGAAGACATAAATATCCTGATAGGATGCAAAATCAATGGTCATATAAGGTTCTTCGCACTTTGCCAGCGCCTTGGTAAAGATCATACGGTTTACCATATGTTTGAGAATGTTGCTGTAATTCTTACGATACCTGGCAAGCTGCGGGAAGAATTCTTCCCTTTTCTCATCAAGTGCCATAACCTGACGAAAAATACCGGTCTTGCGCAGTCTCTCTTCCAGATCTCCAAAATCCGTAGAAATACTGCTCAGGGCAATATCTCCCTTCTCATAGGCTGTATCCTCTCTCTCCAGCTTCATCTCTTTCAAAATAGAGACATATACATGATAAAATGTGTGACACACATAAATTCTTGACATATGTTTTATACTTCCCTCTTCGTGTACTGATATCCCTTTTTGGGTGAAATAACAGGTGCTATGCTAAGTGGTCCGCTCTCCTGCGGGATGACCTGACCTTCCAATAAGCCCTCACAGAATGTATAAAGTCTGTTCGCTGCCTCTCTTGGATTCCATTCTCTGATAATCGTCTCATAAGCCTGTCTGCCCAGTTCCTGTCTCAGTTTCTCATCCTTGGCAAGGCGCAGTACTTCATCACGAAATTCCTCATATCTTCCGTTCTTATAGACCAGTCCATTCTTACCATCCTGTATCAGAAATGGCACAGCTCCGATTCCATGTCCTGCAACAACAGCACAGGCACTGTTCATGGACTCATTCAGTACAGCTCCCCAACCTTCCAGATAATTGCTGGTAAAGAGGAAGATATCTGCTTCCTCCATGAACCGCCTTACATTCTTAGGAGACTGATAACCGTGAAAAGTCACTTCCTGTTCCAGGTGATATTTCTTAGTCATTTGACGAAGCTTCTCATCCATTTCTCCGCCACCTACCATGTCCAGATGGAATGATATGCCTTCCTTCGTTAAATAACGTGCGATATTAATTGCGTATTCCGGATGCTTCAGCTTTAGGAACCTGCCTGCCCAAAGGATTCTGACACAGGTATTGCCCTGCTCGTCCAGATGCAGTTTACGCAGGAAAAGGGATTCCAGATTGTACTCCTTCACCTCCGGGAAATATCCCCATTTGAATTTCTTATTGGGATATGCCTTGATGATCTGAAAATCAGAAGCCACATACGCTCCATGACATAACAGATAGACCGGAGCATCTTTATACTGGGTATGGTCCTCATGCTTTTTCTTCAATCCTCTGGGAGAAATCGCTTTCCACTGACCTTCGCGGTATAAACGTTCACTGGCACGAATTACGATTTTGCCAGCCTGAAGACGGGGTTTGATATAGCTCTCATCCTCTACGCCACCGAATACCACAATATCACTGTCCATCACGAGTTCTGCACATTCCTGTGACCGCTCATAATACAGTTTCAGATATGGCAAGGAAGATATCTCACTTCCCCAGCCCATTTTCACACGGTCTTCTTCCATGGGCTGTGTCTGGATAAATGTAAAGTTCTCACCTAGCTTTGCATATAATTCAGATGCCATAGGAATCTGATGATGATTGATATAGTTAGATACTATGGTCAATTTCATGGTAAATCTCCAATAATCTGCGATAATTTAAGTCAGGATTATGCGTATGTGCAGCATGGCTTCTTGCATTAGATGACAAGGACATAGCCAGCTTATCATCATCCATAATTCTGAGAATCTCCTGCTTCATCTGCTGTGGGTTATCCGGCTTATACAACAATCCATCCTTATTATCCGTCAACAGATTGTGAATACCTCCTACGTTAGCAGCCACTGTAGGCACTCCCAACAACATTGCCTCCCCCACAGAATTGGGAGAGTTCTCTATTGCTGATGGACACACGAACACATGCGTCTTTAAATCTCTTGCACACATTCTGTCCGGCTGTAGTCTGCCAAGAAACTTAACGTGATCCTGCAGCTTATTCTTACGGATCTGCGTCAGCAGATATTTGCCATACCCTGATATCTTGATCTTATCTTTCAGGGTATCGTTCGCAGTAATCACATCACCGGCTACATACAGCATAGTTTCTTCATGTGCCTCTATCAGATCAGGCAGAATATCCAGCACATGATGCAAGCCCTTGATAGGATAATTGCCCTGGCTCAGAAAAATAGAATATCTCTCTATCCTGTCTATATTCCAGCTGTCATGGTAGAACTCCTCGCGCAATGTCTCATTCATGAAATGATATTTTGCATTGGGATTAAGCTTCTCAGCATATTCCCGGTCAAAATCAGTTCTTCCGGTAATATGACCTGCCATCGCAATAGCTTCCTTCTCATACTTTCCTCTTTGTACGAATTTCTCCTGTTGCTCCAGCAATCCGTCTTTTTTGATGATATCACGAAATGTCTTCTTTTTACACACATTGGAAGGCAGATCCGCCATATATACCTGTGCAATCGCAGAACATAACCCCTGAATACCGATCAGGGTACGCTCCGGGTTTCCGAAAGCCTTCACCATAGCCAGTGTATGTGGAAATTCTGTTCCAAAAATATGAACAATATCCGGCTGAAAATCATCTATCACCGCTTTCAGAGTCTGTTCCATAGATGCATCATAATTTTCCGGATGCACAGTGTCCTCACGAAACATATAATAAGGAACTCCCCTTACCGTGTCTTTTACAAATAAAGACTGGTCGTTCCGTGCCATGTGAAAGTCATCGGATGTGGGAAAGCATATAGCGAGTGTTATTTTATTTTTATCACGATTTTTGATCAATTTATCAGAAAGCCCTGAAAGCCACCCTTCCTTGACTACCAGCTTCTGTCCCAGGCTTCTGGCAATAAACGGTATCATAATGTTGCATAACCATAGAACCTTCATTCTGCATCTCACCTTCCCTTTCCAGTCACTTTATATATTCCACTCTTCATCCGGTTATAGAAGCCGGAGAATTTCTCACTCTCCGCCATTTTCGTGCGGAGAGGTGCAAGACTGAGTATCATGAGCATACGATACTTTCCTGCTTTTGCTCTTCCCATATAGAATCTTGTAATCTCTCTATGTTGCGCTGCAGAACGCCTTTTATTCTCGGCTGTCTCTGAATAACCGCCGCCTTCATAAGCTGCTACAATGACAGGTGCATACAGAGCGGTTGCTCTTCTTTTATAATAACACCATAGAAAATGTTCATAATCAGCACGCACATTATAAACAGGGTTGTATCCTCTCTCTGCAAAAAGCTCCTTACGATAGAAACAGGTCTGATGACATGGCACATTTCTGTAACAGGTAAAATCATTAATTGCAGGTGCTGACTGTATCACAGAATGCAGTGCCTTATGATACAGATTACCATATACAATATCCGGCTTATCTCTTTTAATAACTTCCGTTATTTTATATAATACCTCTTTATCATAGAAGCTGTCCCCTGCATTCAGGAAGAACAGATAATCTCCTTTCGCATATCCTACCGCCTGGTTCATGGCATCATAGATTCCCTTATCTGCCTGAGAATGAATACGGATTCTGCTGTCTCCTCTGTCTGCTTCCTGTATCAATGAATCCAGAGAACCATCCGTAGACATCCCATCTTTTATGATAATCTCATACTTCCCATACGTCTGTGAGCGGATACTCTCTATCGTTTCCATCAATCTTTTCCCTGCATTCAGGCATACCACTATGATACTGTAACTTATTGAATACTCCATTTACTATGCGACCTTTCTACTTATATAAGAACCGTTCTGACTCAAATAGCCAGCTTCTATATGGCAGAAGCCTCACTCCCGGCTGTCCAGCCATCATAAGAAATACCAAAAAATACAATGCACAGAAGGCAATGATCAGATATTTCACCTTTTTACGGGCTGTCTCATCTGCTATTCCTGCTGTGACCATGGGCAGCATCAGAATCTGATTGACACTGAAATAGTATACGATTCTGGTAACGACCGGAAGAAAAGAGAAAAATACACAGCATATTAGCGCCAGGAAATTGAGCTGCGCATACATCCTGATTTCCTGTTCTTTCTCATTGTGTATATCGTTCTTTTTATTGTATCTGATATACCACAGATACAATCCCAGAACCAAAAGACAGCGCAATATCGTAACAACGCTGGTTCCGCCTTCAAGAAATACCGTATTCTCATAAGAGGGATACAGTATCAACGCCAGCTTTAATACATATTTTTTCGCTGCAAAACAGATTGCGTTTACGATAACACATGTTATTATGAACCATCTTTTCCATATGAAGGCTGCAATCCAGTATATTGGAATTACGATCAGTACTGATTTATGGAAGAAAGAGGCAAGTAATATCCAACAGATGAATTTAATCCAGTCACGCTGAAGACAAAAGCGGATAGAATATAGCGCCATAGCCAATACAAGGTAATAGCGCACCGTATTATAGGTCTGAAAATACAGTCCCAATGTCATGAACAGAAAAAAGGCAAAGGCGAAGTCTTCACTCTGTTCATACATTACTTTTAGAAAAAGTACAAGAGTAAATAGAGCAAACAAAGCAAATACCACTTCATAATACTCGCCGCCGCATACTCCATACACCAGTCTCACCAACCAATTAAATCCAGGTTCTGTCACTACATAGCCCCCAACACTGGCTTCGTGTGCGGTCTGTGTGTATTGACTGTAATCATTGCCTACATTGAAACGAAATGCAGAACACAGAAACAAAATCATGAAGATTCCCCAGTAATAGGTTCTGGTCAGAATGACATTCCCTGACTGTCTGCTGCACTGTACTTTATACGCCATATATATCGTTGTCACTGCAATCAGCAGATAAAATAACATAGATAGTATTACATCCTGTGTCATTATCATGAGACCTTTCTGTCATCCTAAAATTTATACTGTCACAATCCCCGGACTGATCTGATACCTGCTTTCATAAGCTGTAATGCCTTTTTCCCTGGTATCTCCTGACACATAACCTTACCATGTGCCATCAAAAATCTTACAGCCATTAGTCCTGCAAGCTTTCCATACAGGAAATGATATAATACGCCTCTGTCTATAAAGAATTTCTCATGATATCCGTGGAACCATGTAGATTCCCGCTCTGTCTCTGCGCCCAGTTCCACCGGTGTTGCATAGACCTTGAATCCATAAGAGAGGCAATCCTTTAGAAACAGGCTGTCTTCTCCATTGCTGTATTTGGCGCCACCACCAAATAACAGGGAAAAGGTAATGTTTGCAGCCTGAAGTCTCTCTCTACGTACTGCAAAGGAGTACGTTGGATATCTGCCGGCATTCCAGATATGCACTCTATGAAACTTCTCTGTATAATAGGTGGCTCTGGATTCTCCTACTCGGATATTGAACAGTACCATGTCTGCTTCCGGGTGCTTCTCAAATTCTTTGAGGACTTTATCTGCATAGCCGGCATCATATATGATATCTTCATCTGAAAACAGAACAATATCGCCTTTTGCACGCAGCAGAGCGTTGTTTCTGGACAAGCCTACACCTTTTTCTGCAAAGTTATATCCATGGATGATATTGTCCTGATACTTATATTCTTCATATGCAAAATGATCTGTCTGATTGATTATGATTGCATCACTTTCCAGATGCATTCTTTCTATCAGATCACGTATCTGCTGATTTACTGCGGATACCAGTACTTCCAGTGTCATATTAAACCTCATTTCTATATATGGGATAGGAACGTATAAAAGGGACGAATTGTGTTTCGCTATTTTCCTCTTTCTGTACTAAACTTATTATAGTATGCCTTAACCCATTTATAATTGCAATTTGTCAGGACTGCTCCTGCGATATGGCAATTTCTTCGCTGTAATTCACATACGATATCTTCTGCCTGATTTGCACATGGAACACCAAATGGTATTACCAGAATGACATTAGCGTTTTCCAGCTTATCGTACTCTTCCTGTCTGATGATTGGGTAGGAAATTGTCTGTAATGAACCATTCTCTTTGGAGCTGAAAATGGATGTATATTGCTCATAGAACTGTTCTGCGTAATTCCCATTTATTATATCTGCAAAAATTACGTCCTGATTCATAACGGATTGCACTGCTAAAGAGGTCTGCAATTCCTCTTCTCCATCATGGTGATTATCTAACTGATACCACAATCCAAGTACGGGGATATTCAGTCTTTGTCTGATTTGTCTCTTGGTGTAGAAGATATCTCCGATTCCAAATCGGATGCTGAATCTGAATATCTCTATGCATACTGCAATGAGGAATCCAAGAAATGCGGCTCTCCATGTGAAATAAGGTCTGGGAGCAGGCTTTACGCCATTATCTTCAATCAAGGTGATCGAGTCAAACAAATCCTCACGGCTGCCTAACGCTGTCAGTGCTTCCTGTACTGCACTGCTCACAGCTTCGACTTTCTTTTCGTCCTCACCTTGTACAGTAATGGTCAAATACCTCACATCAGATAAAATATCAGCTGTTATCATTTCTTTTACCGATTCTCTGGAATACGTATCACCAAGAACATCCATCATTGTATCCATGATCAGATTTGTTCCCATCACATCATTCCAGGTAAAGGCATTGTAATAATCCTTGGCATCTATACGTCCGGGGGCAAAATCAATATAATATTCGGTCTCCTGCATATACACAGTCGTCCTGTTATTGATTGCCGCTATAAGCAAATACAGACCGCTGCCTATTATGGCACCGGTCAGTCCTATGAGCAGCATATATGGTATACGTCTTAGAAAGCAGAGCAGATAAGCCTTACTGTCGATGCCTTCCTGGGGATATGTTTCCTGTATCCTGTGCGTATCCTGCATTACTTCTCTTCCTCCTCTTTCCTAATCTCCTTCATAGCAGTTACCTGATTCTCTTCTACGCCCTCCGTGCTGTCAGGCTGGAATAAAATCTTCAGAGTAAGAAGCATCAGCTTAATATCAAGCCATACGCTGTAATTTTCTATATAAAATAAATCCAGTTTCAATTTATCATAAGGAGTCGTATTGTACTTGCCATATACCTGGGCATATCCTGCCAATCCGGCTTTTACCTTGGTCCTGAAGGTAAACTCCGGCATATCCTCCTGGTACTGTCTGATAATCTCCGGTCTCTCCGGTCTTGGCCCGATAAAAGACATTTCCCCCTTTAATATATTGAACAACTGTGGTAATTCATCAATTCTTACCTTTCGGATGAATTTACCTATCGGTGTAATTCTGTCATCATTCTTGGATGCCAGTCTTGCCACACCGTCTTTCTCTGCATCAGTTCTCATACTGCGGAATTTCACAATTTTGAATTCTTCCATATTTCTAGTGCAGCGAACCTGTTTGTACAGCACCGGGCCATGATCATAGCATTTTATAATAACAGCTGTTATTATCATGATAGGTGATGTAATGATGATCAGTATCAGTGAACAGATAATATCAATTGCCCTTTTTACAAAGCGCTGTTCCACTGTCATGGAATATTCCCTTGTGAAGAGAATCGGCGTATCAAACAAATGCAGCTGGGATGCTCCCTGAATCATAATATCAGGAATCTTAGGCATCATATAGACTCTGATACTTCTGCTGTAGCAGAATTTGAGCAATTTATTGCGCAGTCCTGTATTGATGTCCCACAGAACAATGCCATCATATCGCTCCAGAATCTCCTGTTCCAATGCCTTTTGTCCCAATTCTTCCCGCACACATCTTACCACTTCATATTTATCCCTGCGGCTTTCAAACTTATGCAGAATATCTTCTATAGGACGGTTTCCACTGATCAAAAGCAGCTTTCTTGGCGGGAACAGCTGTCTGTAAAAGCTCTGACAGATAAATACCCAGACCGCAGATATACCAACTTGCACCAGTGTCATAAGGATAAGCGGATATGCAGTTACCAACTTTAATGACAACAGAGAAATCTGAAAATACGAAATCACATTGGTAAAGATCAATGACAACACCTGTGAGAAAAAAACATCCATCGGTTTAAGATACCCGATCTTCAATCCTCCATATGTGCCCGTGAAGAACAACAGAAGTACCAGATAGACTGCTGCCAGAAGCCAGAAGCCTCTGCCCGTAAAATTTCTCCACATATATTTCTGCATAATATCATTATATACTGTCCGCCATACATATACGTAAGCAATCGTCTGCATCAGCAATCCTATAACTGCAAGTTGTAATATAATGATTCTTTTTACTGATTCAAAGTGTTTCACGCCTACTCCCATCTGCGCTTTATCAGCACTGTTTTTATATGCCTTTGAGCCCCTTGCAAACTTTGGGCCACAGGCACAAAGTTACTGTATGAAACTTAGAACTTCTTCGCGAAAGAGCCTTTGCTCTGAGTGATTAGAAGTTCTTTTCATACTCTATACCCTGCGTAATACGGCCCTGCAGGCCCAGAAGCACATACAATAAGCACTTCTGATTACCGAAAGTCTCTCCTGCTTTCGATACAATGCCCATATTCTGCGAATTGCCACCATTTTATTAGAAGATAAAGACCCCTGTGATCTCCTGTATTTTACAAGATTCTCATCCAATCCATATCCTGTATGGTATTTTTTTAGAATATGCCACCAGGTTGCAGTATCTTCACTGGCAATCTGAGGCATATAAATATCCTCATCTGCAATCTTGTCTCTGTCAATCATGACTGTTGACGTAAATATCGTTGTATTCTTCAACGCCTGCTCATATTTTATAGTTGCCGGAACATGCACGATCTTACCAAGCCCTACACCTTTTTCATCTGCAAATTCATACCCTGTAAAGACAAAGCCTGCATTCTGAGCACGCATATATGCCATCTCTTTTGCCAGTTTATCTTCCAGCCAGATATCATCCGCATCCAGAAAACATAGGAAACGTCCTTTAGCCTGTCCAATTCCTGCATTTCTTGTACATGCAGCACCGACATTTCTCTCCTGTATAATAGGATGGATTCTATCATCCTGTTCAGCATATCGCTTTGCGATTTCCATACTGTCATCAGCAGAACAGTCATCTACCAGAAGCAATTCCCAGTCTGCATAGGTCTGCTTTTGAACCATTTCAATTGTTTCTGCCAGAAAACGTCCGGCATTATACATAGGTACTATGATACTGACTGTATCTGCATATTCTTTCCAGTCTCTTATTTCCATATCTTTAGAATTCTTCCTTCACCAGATATTTAGGTCTGTCCTTTACTTCCATGTAGAGTTTACTCATATACTGTCCCATAATACCTAGACACAGCAGCTGAACGCCTCCGATAAAAGAAATAATACATACCATGGAAGGCCAGCCCGCTACAGGATCTCCATAAATCAATGCTCTGACAAAGATAAAGATCATAAAGACAAATGCCAGAATACAAAATAAAATTCCAAAAAAGGATGCAATAGATAACGGCATTGTAGAAAAAGCCATAATGCCATCCAGCGAATACAAAAACAGCTTCCAGAAGTTCCACTTGGTCTCACCGGCAGCTCTCTGCACATTCTCATATTCCAGCCATTTAGTCTTATATCCTACCCAGCCGAAGATTCCCTTGGAGAAACGGTTATACTCTCTCATGGACAGGATAGCATCTGTTACCTGTCTTGTCATCAGACGATAATCCCTTGCTCCATCTACAATCTCTGTCTTGGATATCTTACGCATCAGACCATAGAATCTTCTTGCAAAGAACGATCTGATTGGCGGTTCTCCCTTTCGGTCCACACGTCTGGTCGCCACAGAATCATATCCCTTTTCAATATAGCCATACATTTCCGGCAAAAGAGCAGGTGGATCCTGAAGGTCTGCATCCATTAATACAGTGAAATCTCCCTTTGCTTTCTCAAGACCTGCTATGATTGCAGCTTCTTTTCCGAAATTTCTGGAAAAAGACACCAGATGGATTCTCTCATCCTTTTCCCTTAATTTTTTCACTTCTTCAACTGTTTTATCCTTAGAACCATCATCTACAAAAATCAGTTCCAGCTCTACATCTTTTTCATGGAAAAAAGTCTCCTGCTTTACAGCCTCCTGATAAAACAGAGGAACACTTTCCTCTTCATTGTAGCAGGGGACAATAATGCTTAACAGCTTCGTATATGCTCCCACTTCTTATCTCTCCTTACTGACAGATCCGGCCAACAGGCTGATCATTTCCCTATTGGTCGGTCTGGTTGCATTTTCCTGTATCGACTGTCCGGCTAAAGCCTTCCAGGCATCCTGGTTGCCTTTCACCCAGGCAGTCTCGATAGAGTTGCGAATTGCACGTTCTACCTGCTTATCCGTGGTGGAGAATCGTTTGGCTATTTCAGGATATAGAAGCTTGGTCACGCTGGTAATCATCTCCGGGTCACTGCACACTACCCATACAGCCTCCCTCAGATACCGATACCCGATCTGCTGAGCCTGAAACCCCAGTCTCAGCAATTTTGTAGTTGTTGCTCCCAATACTTCTACTCTTTCCTGACCTTCCATTTTCTCTCCACTTTATTTCATACTACCTTGAACTTCCCAGATACCAGTGAAAAACGCCTGCGTTTTTCCTGAATGAAACTTAGAACTTCTTCGCGAAAGAGCCTTTGCTCTGAGCGATTAGAAGTTCTTTTCATACCTTCATACAGCCCTGAGTTTCCCAGGTACCAGCGAAAAACGCCTGCGTTTTTCCTGAATGAAACTTAGAACTTCTTCGCGAAAGAGCCTTTGCTCTGAGCGATTAGAAGTTCTTTTCATTCTATCTACATTCTGGCTTCAGATACGTTATCTCTGAACCAGTCATAAGCAAGCTTTACGCCTTCTTCCAGCTCTACTTTATGTGTCCATCCCAGATTGTGCAGTTTGGTTACATCAGTCAGTTTTCTTGGAGTGCCATCAGGCATTGCTGTATTCCATACAATCTCTCCGGTATAGCCTACTGTTCTCTTTACGGTCTCAGCCAGTTCCTTAATAGTCACTTCTTTACCAGTACCGATATTGACATGCTGCTCTCCGCTGTAGTTTTCCAGAAGGAATACGCAGGCATCCGCCATATCATCTACATAGAGGAACTCACGAAGAGGCGTACCTGTTCCCCAGAGTTCAACGCTTGGTGCATTGTTTACTTTGGCTTCATGGAACTTACGGATCATTGCCGGCATAACATGGGAACCGGATAAATCATAATTATCATATGGTCCATACAGGTTAGTAGGCATACAGCTGATGAAATCATCACCATACTGTCTCTTATAGAATTTACACATTTCCAACCCTGAAATCTTGGCAATTGCATATGCCTCATTGGTCACTTCAAGAGGCCCCGTCAACAGCGCATCTTCAGGAATTGGCTGTGGAGCCATCTTAGGATAGATGCATGTACTGCCAAGGAATAATAATTTCTTTACTTTATAATCATGGCAGCATTTGATAACATTACATTGAATCTGCATATTCTCATAGGCAAATTCTGCAGGTGTTGTATTGTTGGCATTGATACCGCCTACTTTTGCTGCTGCGAGCACAACAACATCCGGTCTTTCTGTTTCAAAGAAAGTTCTTACAGCTGCCTGATTGGTCAGATCCAACTCTTTATGAGTTCTGCCGATCACATCGGTATAGCCCTTTGCTTTCAGATTTCTTACAATTGCAGAACCTACTAATCCTCTGTGTCCTGCTACATAGATTTTATCTGTCTTGTTTAACATGACTAACACCTCTTTATATTATTCTAACGATTTCTGTATTCTTCAGTGGACATGCCTGCGATTTCCTTCAGGTCAGAATCCATCATCATAGCTACCAGATGCTTGAAGTCTATCTTACGCTTCCAGCCCAGTTCCTTCTCTGCCTTTGCTGCATTGCCCCACAGGAATTCTACTTCTGCCGGACGATAGAATTCAGGGTTTACATCTACAAGAAGTCTTCCTGTCTGTGCATCATAGCCCTTCTCATTAACGCCTTCGCCTTCCCAGCGGATTTCTACACCCAGTTCTTCAAATGCTGCTTCTACGAATTCACGTACAGTATGCGTTTCATTGGTCGCCAGTACATAATCTCCGGGCTTGTCCTGCTGTAACATCAGCCACATACCTTCTACATAGTCTCCGGCAAAGCCCCAGTCTCTCTTTGCATTCATATTACCAAGAGACAGCTTCTCCTGCTTGCCTCCAATGATGTTGGCAATTGCAAGAGTAATCTTTCTTGTTACGAAGTTCTCACCACGTCTTGGAGATTCATGATTGAACAAAATACCATTACATGCAAACATGTTGTAGGATTCTCTATAATTTACTGTAATCCAGTAAGAGTACAGCTTAGCTACACCATAAGGGCTCTTTGGATAAAAAGGTGTTGCTTCGCTCTGAGGTGCAGTTTCAGGAATACCACCGAATAATTCAGAAGTAGAAGCCTGATAATATCTGCAATTACCGCCGTTTACACGGATTGCCTCTAAGAGCTTCAAGGTGCTGACACCTGTTGCTTCTGCTGTATATTCAGGTACTTCAAAAGACACGCCTACATGGGACTGTGCTGCCAGATTGTATACTTCTGTAGGTCTGATCTCTCCGATAATTCTCATTAAGTTGGAAGAATCTGTTGTATCTGCAAAATGCAGGAAAAATTTTGTCTTATAGTAATCAGATGCAATTAAATGATCGATTCTTGCTGTGTTGGAAATACTGTGTCTTCTGATCAGACCATGTACTTCATATCCCTTCTCCAGCAGGAACTCTGCAAGATAGGAACCATCCTGTCCTGTGATACCTGTAATCAATGCTATCTTATTATTCATAAAATATACCTCTCTTTATTTGGGTTGATGTATTACCATATTTATTCATTTCTGCCCATAAAATCACGTATTCAGAGCATATTACGCTTTTTATAGTATACACGTCTTAACATTATGTTGCAATATAAATATTCGGTTGTACTTTTCTGCGCCCTCCGTTATAATGAAATCGTTACATTAATACATATAGAAAGGACGCTTCATCCTATGAACCAATTCACTCTATTATTTCACAATCAGCTTCTGATTGCTGCCGTCCTTGGATGGTTAGTTGCTCAATTATTAAAAACAGGAATTCACATGTATTTCAATAAAAGCTTTGTTCCCGAACGTCTGGTAGGAAGTGGTGGTATGCCAAGTTCTCACTCAGCTACTGTATGTGCATTATCCACTGCAGCCGGTATCCAGTATGGTCTCGACAGCTTCCAGTTTGCAATCTGCGCTATTCTGGCAATCATCGTCATGTATGATGCCCTTGGTGTCCGCCGTGAGACTGGTATTCAGGCTAAAGTCCTGAATGAGATGATCGCACTTTTTCAGGATATGGATCAGGAATTATCCACCGATGAGAAACTCAAAGAGCTCGTTGGCCATACACCATTACAGGTTCTGATGGGCGCTATCCTTGGCATTGTAATCGCCTTTGCCGTTACGAACCTGTATCATTAACAACTATTGCTTCAGAGTAGAAAAATAAGTACTCTGAAGCATTTTTCATCATCAGTTCAGATTTTTCATATATTCTGCAATCGCATCTTCCCACTGGGCAAACATATGATTCGTTGTCAGCTTCAGCATATAATTCTCCAAAATAGAATATGCCGGACGTGGTGCAACGATTCCTGTAGCATCTGCCAGATATTCTTCTGTTGTAATTGTCTCAACATTTGTCTTCTTACCTGCAAGTCTGAAGATTTCTTTGGTAAATTCAGCCCAGCTTGTATAGCCTTCACAGGTTCCATGGAAAAGTCCATAATTATCTGTAGGAAGCAGATAAGCAATAGCTTTTGCAAGCTCTGTTGCACTTGTTGGAGAACCGATCTGATCCCCTACTACTCTGACGGTATCGTGATTCTGTGACAGATTGAGCATTGTCTTTACAAAATTCTTGCCATCTCCATATAACCAGGCTGTACGGATGATAAAATGATCCTTTGCAAATTCCTTTACAAAGTTCTCTCCTGCCAGCTTGGTCTTACCATACATTCCCTTGGGACCTGTCTGGTCAAATTCAAGATATGGCTCTTTGGAATCTCCGCTGAACACATAATCCGTTGAAATATGTACCAGCTTCGCATTGTATCTGGTAGCAGCTATACTCAGGTTTCTTGGTCCAATAGCATTGATCTTATAAGCGTTGTCAACATCTGTTTCGCAGGCATTTACATTAGTATGTGCTGCACAGTTGATGATTGCATACGGTTTTACCTCTTCTGCCAGCTTCATAACAGCTTCAATATTTGTAATATCCAGCTGTGCCACATCTGTATTCACACATTCATACTCTCTGCTGTCTGCATACACCTGGTTGATTGCCCGTCCCAACTGACCGTTACAGCCAGTCACAATAATCTTCTTCATATCTTAATAATCCCTTTCTGTCTCTATACATTAACCACAGAAAACAGCCGAATCATTTCTCCGACTGTTTTCATGCTGTATTGCTATCTATTCTCCAAGTCCGTCTTCTACTGCCTTTACCATGGTTTCCAGTGCTTCCTTTTCATCTGGTCCATCACAGTGAAACTCTATTTCATCACCGCTTTTTATGCAGGCTCCCAATACGCTGAGTACACTCTTGGCATTTGCAGTACTCTCACGAAATGTAAATGTGATCAGTGACTGGAACTGCATCGCTTCCTTGCACAGAATTCCGGCTGGTCTAAGGTGAAGACCTGTAGGATTCTTAATCTTAACCTTCTGGCTTACCATATCTATTCCTCCATACCTACTATCGTAACTTTTGTTATCTATACTGCCATCAATGTCATTACAGCATCACGTTCTGAATCAGCTCTGCAAGATCTTTGGCTTCCTTCTCGATCATTTCCTGATCTTTACCTTCTATCATGACTCTTACAAGCGGCTCTGTACCTGATGGTCTGATCAGGACACGTCCCTCTCCTTCAAACTTGGCACTGACACGTGCAATTGCTTCTGCAATCTCTGTATACTCCATATAGCTGTCTTTCTTATGATTAGGAACCTTGGCACCTACCAGTGCCTGTGGAAGAACTGTCATAATCTTAGAAAGCTCAGAAAGCGGCTTACCTGTATCTACCATAACCTGTAACAGATGCAATGCACTCAGAAGCCCGTCTCCTGTCGTATTTTCATCCAGGAAAATGATATGGCCTGACTGCTCACCGCCAAGGTTAGCACCAATCTCCAGCATACGCTCTAATACATATCTGTCACCGACCTTAGTCTGTTCAATATGAATGCCCTGCTCCTTACCCATCAGGAAAAAGCCAAGGTTACTCATAACAGTAGCAACAATCGTATTATCTTTCAGCTTGCCCTGTTCTTTCATATGATTGCCGACGATCGCCATGATCTCATCGCCATCGACTCTCTTACCCTTCTCATCTACTGCAAGAAGCCTATCAGCATCACCATCAAAAGCCAATCCTACATTGGCTTTTTCATATACTACTCTTGCCTGTAATTCTTCCATATGCGTAGAGCCACAGTTGGCATTGATATTTGTACCATCCGGATTATTGTGGATTGCTACGACCTCTGCACCAAGCTCCTTTAATGTCTCTACAGAGGTATAATGTGAAGCACCTTCTGCACAGTCAACAACAATCTTCATTCCTGTCAAATCTACCGCAACGGCATTTACTGCATGATTGATATATTCTTCTCTTGCATCTGTACGATACTTGATCTTACCTACGCTTGGTCCTGTCGGGAACTGTACATCCTTCATTCCACTGCGGATCAGTGCTTCAATTTCATCTTCCAGTGCATCGGGAAGCTTGAATCCGTTTCCGTCAAAGAACTTGATACCATTGAATTCTACCGGGTTATGGGAAGCAGAGATCACAACTCCTGCATCTACGCGATATTTCTTAGTCAGATACGCAATTGCAGGAGTAGGAATGACACCTACATATACTACATTTGCACCTACGGAGCACGCACCTGCCATCAGGGCATTTGCCAGCATATCTCCTGAAATTCTTGTATCACAGCCTACCATGATCGTAGGCTTATGTGCCTTTTCTTTAGAAAGTACATAAGCACCTGCCTGACCAAGCTGCATTGCAAGCATCGGTGTCAATTCATCATTTGCGACACCACGCACACCATCTGTTCCAAATAATCTAGCCATAATTACTACTATTCCTCCAAATACTCTATTTTTATTCCTCTTCACTCTTCTGTGTAACGGTCAGCGTCAGACTGTAGCTCTGCTGTGTCTTCACATCATCCGGGAAGTTAAAGGTAATTTCTCCTGTGTAAGAACCTTCCTGCCACTCTGTCATTGCAAGCTTATCAAGCATCTGATTCATATCTACTACACCGATAACGTCTTTTGCATTGAGGCTGTTCACATCATCTGCAATACCCGTTACGGCTACTGTATATGCCTTCACCGATTCATCCTGGAATTCCTTGATTTCTACATCAAATCCTTCCGGAGCATTGCCAATGGCAAAATTCTTGACCGGTACTTCCAGTTCTTTAGAAGCTTCCGGCTCTACCCCAACTGTTACGCTTACATTACCATTAAATGTACTGTCTGCAAACTGTGTGCCGGAAGGCAGATATTTCTTGGCAGAAATAATCCTCGTAATATCTTCTGTCGCATCCTCTACGCTCAGAGAGCTGTCTGCTATCAGAATTTCAGATACACTATCCAGTACACTCTTACGTCCTGCAATCGTAATTGTCTCAGGCACACTGACCACACTTCCGGTTGTCAGATAACCGCTTGCGGGTTCACCGGTAACTGCAAATTTTAAAGGCACCTCTTTGGTTGCCAGTATGGTTACTACAACATTAATCGTAGAAATATTTGTTTTAATCGAACTGCTCTTGATCTCATTATGATTCTCATCATGGAATTTCAGTTCTACACTGGTGGTAATATCCGATGTGTACGTATCTCTAATATCCACAGTTGCATCTACATGGTCAATCTGGTTAATAATAGACTCCGGTCCTGATACTCTCACTACGTTCTGGCTCGGCGTTACAGTTCCTACCACATAGCCATCAGCCGGTTCGCCGGATATATTCGTATTGATTACGAACTGTGTTCTCTTCATATCTTCAATTATCAGCTTGAGATTCTCCACATTACTGGACAGCTCCAGCTGAGAATTGTAATTGCTTCTGGTACAGGACAGCTTGATCGTAACCGTATTCATAAAGCTGAGGTCTGACATATCAGCAACAGCCTTGATATCTTCCTTGTTCAGGCTGCTGACGATAGAACTCTTACCTCTTACCGTAACGGTCACAGAATCTGTTTCATCCTGTATTTCATATACCTTACCTTCATTGGTAATCATATCTGCATTGGTAATTTCAACAGGTACACTCGTAAATGACTTTCGAATAACAGGGTCTGTAATATTGTTTACTACAAACCACAGTCCAACAGAAAATACCAGTGCCAGAATTTTAAGTCCGAGATTGTGTGTCAGATTATGCGTCAGCTTATTTTTCATCCTTAGCCCTTCCTTTCCATAACCTGTGCTTCTTCTCATCTACTTCTTTATTCTGAATGAGCTGCAGTTTCTCTCTCAGGGCATTGGCATCCAGATTACGATACAGCTTACCTTCATAGGTAACACTTACATGGCCTGTTTCCTCAGAAACAATAATAGTCAGCGCATCTGTCACCTCAGAGATACCTACACCGGCACGATGTCTGGTTCCCAGCTCTTTGCTAATCTCCATGTTGTCTGATAAAGGAA
Organism: Roseburia sp. CAG:10041_57; assembly: GCA_001916965.1. Classification (GTDB taxonomy): domain Bacteria; phylum Bacillota; class Clostridia; order Lachnospirales; family Lachnospiraceae; genus COE1. Next base: position 34,278 of record MNTL01000062.1, on the reverse strand, counting down.
GATAACATGTTGCGGACACCACTCTATTGCCCCGGATAATAACAGCTCCATCATGAAGCGGCGTATTATGTTCAAATATATTGATCAGAAGCTGGCTGGATATCAATCCATCCACTTCGATTCCTGTTCTTTCGTACTCTGTCAGCTTCACATTCTGCTCTATTACCATAAGAGCACCTGTCTTGACCTTGCCCATTTCAAAGCTTGCTTTTACCAGATCATTTACAGTCTTATCTGAAAAACGTTCCGTCTGCACCTTGTCAAAGGGCATCAGACTCGCAAAGAATTTCTTACGGCCCAATTCCTCCAGTGCACGTCGAAGCTCCGGCTGCAATACAACCACCACTGCTATAACTGCAATACTCAGAACATTCTCAACAATCCACAATATCGTATTCATTTCGAATATGATAGCAAGCAAAATAAAGATCAGAATAATACCTATGCCTTTCATCAAAAACCAGGCTTTGGTATTCTTGATCCAGGTCATAATCTGATACACCAAAAAGGATATAATGAGAATTTCCACTATATCCTCCCATCGCACGCTTACGCCCTGCAGAGATAAAGTTGAAATGTACTTACTAAAAAAGGTAACAATCTGATCCTTCATACATTTTCATTCCAGTCAAATTTTATTCTATTGGCGGCCTGTGTCCCTCTTACTGCGATTCACTGCCTTTTCCGGCACCCTGATCGTCTTCACACGCTTCTCAGGTGTTGCGACCGTATTCTTGGGAACTGCCTTGACATAATAGTAATATTCATCATCCTCGAACTGCACCATTTCCGTCCGGGAATAATCTACATTAAATACAAAGAACTGTAATACTTTCACAAGCAGAACTGACACAATACTTCCAAGAATCAGTCCTATAATGGAGATATCTGTGCTGTACATCAGATCTCCAAACAAAAGTATCAGTATATTCAGTAATGCACCTGTAATCATGGCAATTGTCCAGGCATGGTCAATGCTGAGGCGTCTGATGAACCATACCACCAGAACAGTAGCTGCAAAAGCCACAATTGCCACCATCATTGCTCTGTTTCCCATCAAAGTATCAATACAGTAACGAAACTTATCTACCATACCGTCTGCGTCAAATGTGTTCAGTACAGATGCACTCTCATTCATACCTGCAAGCATGTAATACACGATCACACCGCTTGCTACTGCTACAGAAGATGCCGGTGTACCTATCAATCCGACTGCTATCGGCATTACATAAGGTATCTTCAGTACAAAACAGATAGGAGTCAGCAATACTGCCAGTGTATCCTTTGGTGAAAACCTGAAATACAGGATGAACAATAGCAGAAAAACTGCCAACGCAACAATTGCACATTCTACAGAAAACGCATACAGATGCGCCAGTGTCACCGCAGCTGCAATCACAATCGTAAGATTAATTGGCAAAAAGGAACAAAGAAGTGCAAGAATCAATACAACTGCTGCATTCTTCAATGTACTCATATAGCCAATTCTGCTGTTGATCACCAGCAAAGATACCAATGCCAGCAGGAACTTACATAATGGTGTAATATACAGCTCATATTTACTGTAGAATTTTTTAAGCTGCTCCCTGAAAACAAGTAAATTAGTCATAGTAATATCCTTTCATAGCTCTATATTATGCGCGTTTATCTTCTGCCCTCTTTGTCATAGAGATACGCAAGTTTTTTCAAATTATTATAATACATTTTCAGGCTTTTTCTCGCTTTTGCATAGCGATACGTATATATCATATAAGAAATCAGGGCATAGACTGCCACAAAGATCAGATAAGCCGTTATGACTGTCCTGCCAAAGCCCAACAGATCCATCTTATAGATATCAGACATAAATACTTCAAAGTCATAGAAAACAAACAGTCCAAAAACAATTACAAATGCTATCGTTGCACTGATAATGGATTTGATTACCTGTAATCCAATATAATCACCCCGGAAATAGTTACCAATTGCAACATTTTTCTTTCCTTCATCTGCTTCATAGGCTGCCATTTTCGTCATTAATTTAATTCGTTCTTCGTTCAACATAGATGTTTTCTTTCCTTACTCAGTCATTTCCTCTATTACTATACGTAACTATTCATGCTTATCAAGGAAACGCATTCTGCTCTGTGCATCACGCCTGTCAGGACGCTGCTGTGCAATCACCTTTGGTTTGTCAATTGCATTGGACAGGTTCTTTACCATGGCTGCTTTGCACTTTTCACAGTATTTACCTGCCCTGATCATGGCTCCACAGTTCTCACATGGTAACTTAATCGGTGAATCTTCTGTAAACTCCAGTCTCTCTTCACGAATCCACTGCTGTATCTGTGATGTCTCTACTTCACATGCTGCTGCCACTTCCCGGATATCAGCTCTCGGATTCTCACGTATGAACTTCTTCACTACCTGAAATTTCTTTTCTGCTTCATCCCTGCAGGCAGGACAGATTGGTAATCCTGATACATAGTTAAAAATCTTTCCACACTTTCTGCAGTTTCTAACATTCATCTTAACGTTCCCTCCATTACAGCTAAATCCCTTCACCTATGCAAAGGGTAATAAAATATACCTTCCCCACTCCGTGTTCCTTCAGTTCTCTTGCCACGGCATCTACTGTACTGCCTGTTGTATACACATCATCAACGACAATAACTTTCTTTAATTTTACAACATCTGTGCCAATAAAGAAAGCCTTTTTCAAATTATTTTGCCTTCCCAGCTCATCCAGTTCCTTTTGTGGAACCGTTTTCTGCACTCTTTTTACAATATCTGACCTCACAGGAATTCCAAGCAGCCGTGACATTTCCTTTGCCAGAAGTTCTGACTGATTATACCCTCTTTCACGTTCTCTTGAAGCGTGCAGCGGAACCGGTATGAGCGCCTGTGCCCCCATTGTGTCTATTTCGTCTTTTAAATGCCTGCAGATATCCCCGGCATAGAATCTGGCATATTCGCACCGCCCTTTGGACTTGAACCGGTATATGCTGTCATGCATTTCCCTATAGGAATATAATGCATATCCATGATCAAATATATGCACTCTGCGCTCACAGTCGCCGCAATATATTCTTGTCTCATCCGTCAGCCTTTTTCCGCATTTGCGGCACCTTGCCCCTTCTATATACCGAAGCTTTGGGCGGCATTCCTCACAGATCAGGTTATCCGCCGCAGAAACCGGTTCATCACAGACAGGACATCGTCTCGGATAAACCAGATTTATGATTCTGTCTGCATAGTTTCCATCATTTCGCATATTCTGTCTTTTAATCCTGTAAATCTCTTTTGTTCATTTGCATTCTCAATCATCTGCATGACCGTGCTGCTGCTTCCCAGTATCGTCACGCAGTTCTTGGCCCTGGTCACTCCTGTATACAGCAGATTTCTGTTAAAAAGCATCCTGGGACCGGTAAGCAGCGGCATAATTACCGCAGGGTATTCACTACCCTGTGATTTGTGTATCGTAATCGCATAGGCAAGCTCTATCTCATCCAGACCACTCAACGAATATGTTACCCTGCGCATATCATCATATTCCACAACCAGTGTCTTAGCCGTTTCATTGATTTCCCGGATGATTCCGGTATCTCCATTGAATACTCCCTGACCGGAATCTATTGCAATTCCATATTTGCTTACAATCTCCCATTCCAGCTGGTAGTTATTCTTGATCTGCATGACCTTATCCCCAAGCCGCAGGATTCCATCCCCATGTCCTACTTCTTCCTTTTCCGGCGATGGCTGATTGAGGTATTGCTGTAATATTTTATTCAACACCTCTACACCCAGTGCTCCCTTTCGCATGGGGGTCAGTACCTGTATATCAAAAGTGCCTGCATGCACGTACCTTGGCAGCTTCTCCGTAATCAGCAGTATCATATGCTTATAGATTACATTCACATTGTCTCTTTCCAGGAAAAAGAAGTCCTTGCTCTTGTTGTTCAGGGAAATCTGCTTGCCTTCATTAATCAGATGCGCATTGACTACAATATCGCTCTCCCCTGCCTGTCTGAATATCTTATTGAGGATAACTGTTGCAAAAGCCCCACTCTCCATGAGGTCTTTCAGCACCTGTCCAGGTCCTACAGATGGCAGCTGGTTACGATCTCCCACCATAATCAGCCTTGTTCCCGGTGTAATGGCTTTTAACAGTGCCTGAAACAGATAAATATCCACCATGGACATCTCGTCAATGATAATAACATCCGCTTCCAGAGGATTCAGGTCGTTTCGTTCAAAAGAAGCATTTCTGTCTTCGTCCGATGTGCCGCCGTTCAACTCCAGTAACCTGTGTATCGTCCTGGCTTCAAATCCTGTTGCCTCTGTCATTCTCTTGGCGGCACGTCCCGTAGGTGCTGCCAGGAAAATATCGCAGCCTTCCTCTTCAAAATAATGGATCATCATATTGATTGTTGTCGTCTTACCGGTTCCAGGACCACCTGACAGCAGAAAAATACCGTTTTCCACAGCATCCATAACAGCCTGACGCTGTAATGTATCCAACTGCATATGATTTTCTTTTTCCAAGGCTTCTATCTTCTTCCCAAGACGCTGCTTCTCTACCATCGTAAGTCTGTCTGCTCCGGCAAAGGCTTCCTGCAATTCATAAAGCATCCGGGCACAGTTCAGCTCCGCATAATAATATGTCATGCTGTATACACACTTGGTATCATCCTTCATCTTGATGACCAGCTTCTTATCAATCGCCAGATTATCTACCTGTGGCGCAATCTGTTCTGGCTGCAGCCCAAGCAATTGTGCCGCTCTCTCCAGCAGCATAGCCTCCGGCAGATATACATTTCCTTCACCACCGGACTGTATCAGTGTATACAGAATGCCACTGCGGATACGGTAATCAGAATCTGTATGGATTCCAATCTTGGAAGCAATCTCATCAGCAATCCGAAATCCGATGCCGCTTACATCCTCAGCCAGACGATATGGATTCTCCTGCATGACATTATACAGTCCCATGCCATATCTTTGATAAATTTTTAACGCTAATGTGTTTGAAATACCATATTTCTGTAAAAAAATCATCGCCTCCCGGAGATCTCTTTTTTCCTCGACCTGTTCTGCAATCTCCCTGGCAATCCGCTCACTGATTCCTTTGATTTCTACCAGTCTCTCCGGTTCTTCTTCAATAATACGGAAGGTGTCATCCCCGAATTTCTTCACAATTCTTGCTGCCAGCGCTGCCCCTACCCCCCGAATAGCGCCGGAGCCAAGATAACGTTCAATAGCTACCGCATCCTCCGGCGGTACTACCCGGTATTTCTCCACCTTGAACTGTGTACCGTATACAGCATGTTCCACATAGTCTCCCGTAACTTCTATGCATTCTCCTTCGTCCACATGGGTGAAGATTCCCGTACAGGTCACTTCTTCCTCATCTGCTATCAGGTTGATAACACCATATCCATTCATGGGATTTTTATATATAATGTGTTCCACGAATCCTTTGCGTGTTTCCACTTCTTCGTCCTCTTTTCTGTCTTGTATCATTTACACGTGTAACTATATCAGTTTTTCCATGAAAAAGCCATTGAAATGTAAAAACTCGTACCAGCACAATAAAAAAGCACCCTTCCGAGTGCCTTTTCATTATGCTTCTTCATCATTCTTCTGTGTTGTAGATGCATTCTCCAGCGCCTGTGGACTGATTCCACTGTACTGAAGCTTCATCTGTTCATACAACGTCTGTGCAATTCCCAGTGTTCCCTGCTCTGTTGCCTGGGAAGCAATGGTCTGGACTGCTGTATCCTTGAAATAATCTACCATCTTAGATGCATAGGAGCTATCCTCTTCATCTGAGAACAGCTTGGTTGAATCTATCATGGCGTCAAATATCTTTTCTAGGAAGTAAGATTCAAACTCCTTGCAAACATCCATCAGCTCTTCATCGGAAGCATTGGAATAATCTGTCTTGGATTTGCTTGTCAAAGCAGATGCCTTGCTGTTTGAAGCTGTACTTGTAATATAATCCGTATATAATGAACTTGTTCCGATATCCATCTGTAGTCCTCCTTAGCTCAGGAGTATTCTCTTATCATACTCCTGCCACTTGCTGTCCCTATCGCTTCAACTGATTTGCCTGCTGGAGCATTTCATCAGAGGTTGTAATAACCTTGGAATTCATTTCATATGCTCTCTGGGCAACGATCAGATTCACCATTTCATCTGCGATCTGTACGTTGGAACCTTCCAGATAGCCCTGTTTTAAAGAGCTCTTGGTCAAATTCGTATTGCTGGCTTCATTCATGGCTGCACCACTTGCAGAAGTAACAGAATATAAGCTGTCTCCTTCCTTGCTCAGTCCAGCCGGGTTATTGAACTGCCACAGGCCAATGGTAATGCCAAGACTCTGCGGATTGCCTTTATCATCAGGATAATATAATGTACCATCCTTACTGATTGTTACCTTGCTTACTACCGCATCACTATCCAGTACAATCGGTTCTCCTGAACTGTTCAGTACCGGAAGTCCATCTGAAGTAGTCAATGTCATTCCATTATTGCCTACTGCAAACACAAAATGGCCATTTCTTGTATAATATGTATTCCCATCATCACCACGAATACCAAAGAATCCGTTACCATCAATTGCGAAATTGGCAGGTCCTGAGGATTCCAACAGGCTGCCCTGTGTAAAGATAGAGGTAATGGAAGAATTTCTAACACCCAGTCCCACTTCCGCACCAATTGGTTTATTCTCCCCATTGGCTGTAGTCGTTTTAGTCTGTACTGTCTGATATAATAAAGACTTAAATTCCATGGCTTCACTCTTGTAACCTGTCGTATTGACATTTGCAAGATTATTGGAAATATTATCTACATTAAGCTGCTGTGCGATCATACCTGTCGCACCTGTCCATAAAGATCTGACCATATCTAACCCTCCTTATCGCTTATACCAAGTTTACACCTTACCTACCTGATTCACGGATTTATCCAGTGATTCATCGTAAGTAGTAATCAGTTTCTGATTGGCTTCATACTGTCTCTGAATAGAGATCATATTCACCATTTCTTTGACAACTGAGGTATTGGACATCTCCAAATATCCCTGATGTATGGTTGCATCTGTAGCATCCCTAGCTGTTGCACCATCTACTGCATCCCACATCGTCTCGCCATAATGGGTCAGATAATTCGTATCTTCAAATTCTGTGATCTTTAACTGCGCCACCAGATTATTGTCCTGATAGATTCTGCCGTCTCCATCAATTACGGTATTGGCTGCAGTGGTAGAGAGCTGGATTCTTCCATTCTGTCCCAGCACATAGTCCCCATCCTTGGTTACAAGGTAGCCATCTGCTGTAACGGTAAATCCACCATCTCTTGTATATTTTGTAGAAGTCTCTCCCGCCTTATTGGTAAACTCAATATTAAAGAATCCGTCTCCTGAGATTGCCAGGTCATATGTGTTGCCTGTATCTCTAAGAGAACCCTGATCAAAATCTGTATAGGTTTCTCCAATCTTCACACCAAGACTCATGGTTCCAAGTCTCTTGGGTGTATTGCGAAATTCTGTTGTGTCCTTGATTTTAACTGCCATTACATCCGAATAGGACTGGCTGGTGGAACCTTCCTTCTTGAATCCGGTGGTATCCGCATTTGCCAGATTATTCGACATGATATCCATTCTATACTGTTCGTTGAGCATACCAGTATAGGCTGTATAAAGACCTCTAAGCATATGTTCCTCCTAATTGCGGGGTGCGGTTAAGAGGCAGTATTGTTACAAATCTTCCCTTGCTCCTGCAAGAAATTCTACGTACTTACCAGTACCGATTGCTACGGCTGTCATAGGATCTTCTGCCGTCATTGTATTAATGCCGGTTCTGGATTCTACCAGATCCTCCAGTCCACGAAGTAAGCTGCCGCCGCCGGTCAATACAATACCGCGGTCTGCGATATCTGCTGCCAGTTCAGGTGGAGTTTTCTCCAAAACGCTGTGAATCGTATCAATAATCTGGGAAGTCGTCTCACGCAGTGCCTCTTCTGTTTCCTCTGAGGACACGCGGATTGTCTTAGGAAGACCGGTTACAAGGTTACGTCCTCTGACGTCCATGTAATCCACTTCTGCTCTCTTGAATGCTGACCCAATCTTAATCTTAATGTCTTCTGCTGTTCTCTCACCAATCAAAAGATTATGTTTCTTTCTCATGTAACGGACGATTGCTTCATCGAAGTCATCGCCTGCGACCTTGATAGATGCACTGACTACTGTACCACCCAGTGAAATAACGGCAATATCAGAAGTACCGCCTCCGATATCTACGATCATGTTACCGCATGGCTTACTGATGTCGATTCCTGCTCCAATTGCTGCTGCAATAGGCTCTTCAATGATCTTAACATCTCTTGCGCCTGCCTGATACGTAGCATCTTCTACTGCTTTCTTCTCTACTTCTGTAACACCACTGGGTACACATACAGCAATGATAGGCTTACGGAAAGTCTTTCTTCCCAGTGCCTTCTGTATGAAATGCTTCATCATCTGTTCTGTTACTTTATAATCAGAGATAACGCCCTGTCTCAGTGGTCTGACTGCAACGATATTACCTGGTGTTCTACCAAGCATCAGTCTCGCATCTTCTCCGATGGCTTTGATTTTATCTGTATCTCTATCGAAGGCAACTACTGACGGCTCCTTCAAAACTACACCCTTACCACGAATGTAAACTAAAATACTTGCGGTTCCAAGGTCGATTCCAATGTCTGTGTACTGCATATGGCTCTTTGCCCCTTTCTGAATGGTTGGTTATTATCTATCGCTTAATCATCTTGTTTTCATTATTGTTCCCAATGATGCCAATTTAAACATGCTAAGTCATTATAACCTAAACTAACCATTTTTCAAAGGGGTTTCATACTTTTTTTACAATAAAAGCCCGGAAACCCAATCAATCCATCTGTACCTTATATCGGTCAATTTTACATAATACTTTAGTATTTTTCATAATATTATGTAAATTCATTATATTATCTGATATTTTATTTGTAAACATACTTTTATCATTATTTTTATTGATTCCCGGCTTTTGCCTTATCCAGCATCTTCTTCACATAGATTCCTGTATAAGAGTTTGGGCACTGGGCAATATGCTCCGGTGTGCCTTCTGCGATTACGGTTCCGCCGCCGTCTCCGCCTTCTGGTCCGATATCTATGATATAGTCGGCAGTCTTAATAACATCAAGATTATGCTCAATGACTACTACACTGTTACCGCCCTCAGCCAGTCTCTGTAAGATCTCCACCAGCTTATGCACATCTGCAAAATGCAGTCCTGTGGTAGGCTCATCCAGAATGTAGATTGTCTTACCGGTACTTCTTCTGCTCAGCTCTGTTGCCAGCTTGATTCTCTGTGCTTCACCACCAGACAATGTGGTTGAAGGCTGTCCCAGCTTAATATAGGAGAGTCCCACATCATTTAATGTCTCTATCTTTCTGCGGATAGAAGGAACCTTGTCAAAGAATTCCAGTGCTTCTTCCACAGTCATATCCAGTACATCATAAATACTCTTGCCCTTATATTTTACATCCAGTGTCTCTCTGTTGTAGCGTTTGCCCTGACACACTTCACAGGGTACATACACATCAGGAAGGAAGTGCATCTCAATCTTGATGATACCGTCACCTCCACAGGCTTCACAACGTCCACCCTTGACATTGAAACTGAATCTTCCCTTCGTATAGCCCTTTGCCTTGGCATCTACTGTCGAAGCGAACAAGTCACGAATCTGGTCAAATACACCTGTGTAGGTAGCTGGATTAGAACGTGGTGTACGTCCAATCGGAGACTGGTCGATATCTATGACCTTATCCAGTTGCTCCACACCTTCTATCTTCTTGAACTTACCGGGTATCGTGCGCGCTCTGTTGAGCTGTTTTGCCAGATATTTATATAGGATTTCATTGACCAGTGAGGACTTACCGGAACCTGACACGCCTGTCACACAGGTAAATACTCCCAATGGGAACTTCACATCTATATTCTTGAGATTATTTTCAGCAACACCTTTTACCGTAAGCCAGCCTGTCGGCTTTCTTCTGGTCTCCGGAACCGGTATCTGAATCTTGCCGCTCAGATATTGTCCGGTAATAGACTCTGGTATCTGCATGATCTCCTGTGCCGTACCCTGTGCGATAACCTGTCCACCATGTTCTCCTGCTCCCGGTCCGATATCCACAATATGATCTGCTGCCAGCATGGTATCCTCATCATGCTCTACTACGATCAGCGTATTGCCAAGCTCCTGTAAGTTACGTAAAGCCCCCAGCAGCTTGTCATTATCCCTCTGATGTAGTCCGATACTTGGCTCATCCAGAATATAACATACGCCCACAAGTCCCGAACCAATCTGTGTTGCCAGACGGATTCTCTGTGCCTCACCACCGGATAAGGTAGCTGTCGCTCTGGACAGACACAGATATTCCAGACCTACGCTCTTTAAGAAGCCAACACGTGCCTTAATCTCTTTTAAGATTCTCTTACCGATAAGCTGTTGCTGCGGAGTCAGTTCCATACCATCTAGGAATTCATACAGCTTATTAACTGACAGGGATGTCACTTCATAAATATTCTTATCACACACTGTAACTGCCAGGGAACTCTTCTTTAATCTCCTGCCGCAACATTCTTTACAGGGTGTAATACGCATGAAAGTCTCATATTCTGCTTTCATGATTTCAGAAGAAGTCTCACGGTATTTACGCTCCACATTCTTGATCAATCCTTCAAAGGCTACAGGATATTTACCCTCTCCACGCTGTCCTTTATAATGAACGATTACTTCCTTACCCTTCGTTCCATGTATCAGCATGTCCTGAACCTCTGGTGTCAGTTCTTCAAAAGGCGTATCCAGTGAGAAATGATATTCCTTACACAAAGCCTGTAAAATAGCATTGGTGAAGCTGTTCTTATCTGTGCAGGACTGCCACCCCATAACTGTAATTGCGCCCCGATTAATACTTAATGTCTTATCAGGAATCATCAGGTCAACGTCAAATTCCATCTTATAGCCTAAACCAAAACATTCCGGGCAGGCGCCAAAAGGATTGTTGAAGGAAAAGCTTCTAGGCTCTACTTCTTCAATACTGATACCACAATCTGGACACGCAAAGCTGTCAGAGAAGTTCATAGGTTCTCCACCTATGATATCTACGATCATAAGTCCATTGGCAAGTTCCATAACATTCTCTATGGAATCTGTCAAACGTCTGTTAATCCCTTCCTTGACTACCAGTCTGTCAACGATAATCTCAATATTATGCTTGATATTCTTATCCAGCTTGATCTCTTCTGTCAGTTCATAGAGACTGCCGTCAACACGTACTCTCACGTAACCGCTTTTCTTGGCTCTTTCCAGTACTTTTGCATGTTCACCCTTACGTCCTCTGACTACCGGAGCAAGCAGCTGGAGCTTCGTTCCTTCCGGCAGAGACATAATCTGATCTACCATCTGGTCTATGGTCTGCTTATGAATCTCTCTGCCACAATTAGGACAATGAGGAATACCGATTCTTGCATATAATAATCGGAAATAATCATAGATCTCCGTTACTGTTCCTACTGTAGATCTGGGATTTCTGTTTGTAGATTTCTGATCTATGGAAATAGCAGGTGACAATCCTTCTATACTCTCTACGTTAGGCTTCTCCATCTGTCCCAGGAACTGTCTTGCATAAGAAGACAGGGATTCCATATATCGTCTCTGTCCTTCTGCATAGATCGTATCAAAAGCCAGTGAGGATTTACCAGAACCTGACAGTCCTGTCAGAACTACAAATTTGTTTCGTGGTATATCCAGACTGATATTCTTCAAATTATGTTCATTTGCTCCACGGATCCTGATTACCTCACTTTTGGGAAGCATCTTCAACTGTTCTGCATTCATCTTATTGACCATACCTTTCTATCTTATAACCCATTTGTCATATCATTCAGCATTTTCTTTAAGTCTGTCATCTTATCACGAAGCTCTGCCGCTGCCTCAAAGTTCAAGTCTGCTGCTGCCTTACGCATATTCTTCTCCACAGTAGCGATTAACTTCTTCAATTCCTTCTCATCCATTGATTCAGGATCTTTTGCAAAGGTCTGTTCTTCCTTGGCAACAGCCTTGGATATACTGATCAGGTCTCTAACTGCCTTCTTGATCGTCTGTGGTGTAATATTATGCTCTTCATTATATTTCTGCTGGATAGCACGTCTTCTTGCTGTCTCATCCAGAGTAATCCGCATGGAATCTGTAATGGTATCCGCATACATGATAACATGTCCCTCTGCATTTCTGGCGGCTCGTCCTACTGTCTGGATCAGAGACGTTGCTGAACGCAAAAAGCCCTCTTTATCTGCATCCAGAATCGCTACCAGCGATATCTCAGGAATATCCAAGCCCTCTCTGAGCAGGTTGATACCTACCAGTACATCAAAGACATCCAGTCGCATGTCGCGTATAATCTGTGCACGCTCCAGAGTATCTATATCCGAATGCAGATATTTTACACGAATCCCTACTTCGCTCATATATTTCGTCAGATCTTCTGCCATACGCTTCGTCAGCGTTGTTACAAGGACCTTATTATGCTTGTTTGTCTCCTTTTTGATCTGGGAGATCAGATCATCAATCTGTCCCTCTACAGGATGAATCTCAATCTCAGGATCAAGAAGTCCTGTCGGTCTGATAATCTGCTCTGCCCTGAAAAGCTCATGCTCCTCTTCATATACATTCGGTGTTGCAGATACGAAAAGCATCTGGTCGATCTTCTGCTCAAACTCTTCAAATCTGAGAGGTCTGTTGTCCAGAGCAGACGGCAGGCGGAAACCATAATCTACCAAGGTCATTTTACGGGAACGGTCTCCTGCATACATACCTCTGATCTGTGGAATCGTAATATGGGACTCATCTACAATAATCAGATAATCATCCTTGAAGAAGTCCATCAGGCAGTACGGCGGCTCTCCTTCTTTCGTTCCGCTTAAATGTCTGGAATAATTCTCAATGCCGGAGCAGAATCCCGTTTCCCGAAGCATCTCAATATCAAAATTGGTTCTTTCAGAAATTCTCTGAGCCTCCAGCAGTTTATCTTCACTTTTGAAATATTTTACACGCTCTTTTAATTCTTCTTCTATATCATCGCATGCTTTGGCTATTTTCTCAGGCGCTACTACATAATGAGAGGCAGGGAATATCGTTACATGTTCCAGCAATGCCAGTGTCTTCTGCGTAACCGGGTCAATCTCGGATATTCTGTCAATCTCATCCCCAAAGAATTCCACTCGTATCAGATACTCTCCACCCTGCGCAGGATTGATATCAACAATATCTCCATGCACTCTGAAACGGCTTCTCTCCAGGTCCATATCATTTCTGTCATACTGCATCTCAATCAAAGCCCGTATAACCTCTTCTCTGTCCTTCTGCATTCCAGGACGCAGAGAAAGCATCATTCCCTGATATTCGTCCGGGCTGCCCAGACCATAGATACAGGATACGCTGGCTACTACTACTACATCTCTTCGTTCTGTCAGGGATGCTGTTGCAGACAGACGCAGCTTATCAATCTCTTCATTTACCGCAGAATCCTTCGCTATATAAGTATCTGTAGAAGGCACATACGCCTCCGGCTGATAATAATCATAATAGGACACAAAATATTCTACCGCATTTTCCGGGAAAAATTCTTTCATTTCTCCGTAGAGCTGCCCTGCCAGAGTCTTATTATGTGCGATAATCAATGTGGGTTTATTCAACGCCGCAATGATATTTGCCATTGTAAATGTCTTACCCGAACCGGTAACTCCAAGCAGGGTCTGAAACTGATTACCCTCCTGAAATCCCTTTACCAGTTCTGCAATCGCCTCCGGCTGGTCTCCTGTCGGCTGATATTCTGAATGTAATTTAAACTCCATGCTCTGCGTCCTCCACATAGTCAAAGCAATACATTTGTTTGCGAATATACGTTCTAATACAGTATACCACAAATTTTTAAAATGTATATAGTTATTTTTCTGTAAAACAATGGCAGGGTTACATCAACCCTGCCAATACTTCTTTCGCTTTTTCCAATTGGTTATCCACACCATTCTTATACTGTTCTGCATCGAACTCTACTTCCACATCAGGATCAATTCCTATCTTGTGAATATTATTCCCGTTTGGTGTGAAATAATTACTGACTGTCAGCTTCACTGCGGAACCATCTGACAGATTAATGACTTTCTGCACAATGCCTTTTCCATAGGTAGTTGTTCCTACCAGTGTTCCAATTCCATAGTCCTTGACAGCACCTGCCAGAATCTCGGAAGCACTTGCACTGTAGCCATTGGTGAGAACTACCAGTGGTACTTTGATCTGATTGGCTCCATCGCAGGTATACTCTTCCCGTTTGCCATACTTATCCTCTGTATACACGATAAGCCCTTTGGGGAGGATCATTCTTGCGATATCGCACACGGTGGATAAATTGCCGCCCGGATTGCTTCTCAGGTCTAATATAAGTCCCTTCATTTCATCCGCCTGTGCCTGTTTATAAGCCTCTTCGAACTGCTCTGTTGTTACCAGGTCAAATTCTGTGATCTGTATATATGCCATGTCATTATCCAGCATCTGATACTCTACGGTAGGGCTTTCGATCTTCTGACGCTCTACTTCAATATCAATAGGATCTGTGGCGCCTTCACGTACTACGGTAATTGTAACCTTCGTACCTGCTTCGCCTTTTATCTTACTGACAACATAAGAGCTGTCCTTTCCCTGCATATCTTCGCCATCGACCTTGTAAATGTAGTCATCCTGCTGCAGACCGCTTGCTTCTGCCGGTGTGTTCTTAATGATCTTGCTGACTCTGACATATCCCATTTCATTATCCTGGCTGATGTAAGCTCCGATTCCATAATAGATGCCTTCTGTCTGCTGCTGCAGCTGCACCAGCTCATCATGAGTATAATATACAGAATACGGATCATCCAGTGATTCCAGCAAGCCCTTGTATACACCTTCCTCCAGTGTACTTTCATCCACATCCTGCCAGAAATACTGCTTGATCGTGTTTTCCAGTACTCCCAGCTTCTCTGTTGTTTTCTCATTGGCTACGGATTCTGTTTCTGCAGAATTTCCACTTGCCAGCCTGCCATAGACACGATATGTCTGATATATTTTTACACTTCCAAATACAACCAGCAGAATCGCACAGCTGGATGCCAATCCGACCGCCAGTCCCCGCCAAAAGAACCTGTTATCATCTTTTTCATTCTCATTCATATTTCTATATCCATGCCTTTCCTTACGTAGTCATACATTTTAATGTGATAAATAATTCCACGGGCTGACATAGCTGCCATTCAGTCTGACGCTGAAATGCAGATGGTTACCTGTAGAACGTCCTGTACTTCCTACTGCGGCAATCTTCTGTCCTTTTACAACATTTTCTCCTTTGGATACATATAGTGCTGATGCATGCATATATATAGTATACAGGTTGTCTCCATGGTCGAGCATCACATAATTACCCATGGTAGAACTATATGCCGCTGATACTACTGTTCCATCATAAGCTGCCAGAATCGGCGAGCCTCCCGGTGATGCCAGGTCAATACCGTTATGGAACTGCTGCACATGCAGCGTAGGATGCATTCGATTACCATAATCATCTGAAATTCTGGTATAGGATGGTGCAGGCCATGCAAACATACCTCCATCATAGGTTCTTGCAGCCTTGTTTTCTTTCGCAAGCTCTGCCTTCTGTGCTGCTACCAGATCTTCCATGGCTTTGATCTCCGCATTCTGTGCTGCGATCTCAGCCTCGTATTCTTTCACCAGAGCCTGCTGGTTATTGATATCACTTTCATAGGCAGTAATCTCCTGCTCCTTCTGCGATATCAGTGTTTCCAGAGACTTCTGTTCTTTCTCCACATCAGTCTTGGCTTCCTGCAGAAGCTCCTGTTCTGCCTCCAGCTGTTCCTTACACACCGCCACATACTGTCTCGTTGCCTGATACTGTTCCAGCATACGTTTATCATACGCAGATAATTTCTCCACATATTCTGCCTTGTTCAGCATCTCTCCAAAAGACTCTGCGGTCAGTACCATTTCCAGATAAAAAGAATCACCTTTCTCATAAATGAATTTAATTCTGTCCTTCATGGCCTGATACTGCGTTTCCTCTGTTGCAATGGCATCCTCCAGCTCTGCTGCCGTCTTCGTGATCTCAGCTTCTTTGTCTGTGATCATGGTATTGAGCTCCAGTATCCTTGCCTGCGCCTGTGAAAGGCTGTCATCCAGCTGGCTGATATAATTTGACAGATTCTGCTTGGAAGTCTGCAGACCTGATATTACTTTCTTTACATCCGTCAAGCCGGATTGCAGCGCTTTCTTTTCATTCTGTGCCTTATCAATCGCATCCTGTTTATCTTGGATGCTCTTTTTCAGATCAGATATTTTATCTGCATGGCTGACCAAAGGACATACGCTGACAGAAAGCAAGACAGTCATAAGAAGCAGGGCAATTCCCCTCATCATCTTCTTAAAACGCATATATCTCTCCTAATTACTTTCTTTGTCTCTACAGCATCTGTAAATGGATGCATCCTAGACGCTCAAATGCTTTCTGACAGTTGTAAAACTGCCTATAAAACCAATTCCTACACCTATGCCGATACATACCGGTATCAGATTTGTAAAGATCTCGTTGACCGGCAAAAACTGCATCAGCTGTGACAAATATGCAAATTTCTGTGCCACATACAAAAGTGCCTGATTATAAATAACGTACACAGCTGCCAGCGGAATCAGTGATCCGATGAACCCGATCACCATACCTTCTATTACGAAAGGGGCTCTCACGAAAAAGTCAGTTGCTCCTATGTATTTCATGATCTGTATCTCTTCCTTACGAACGGAGATACCAATGGTAACTGTATTGCTGATCAGGAATATAGATACCGCAAACAGAATTGCAATGATTCCGATTGTCACATATCCGACAATGGAATTGATTCCTGTCAAAGCCTGTGCCGTAACAGCAGACTTGTTGACTTTACGGATTCCCTGTATGGATTCCAGATAGCTTACAAGCTCCGGCTGCATGGATACATCACTCATATAAATCTCAAAATGAGCGCAGTCATACAGAGGATTTTCTGTAAATCCTTCTGAATACTCTCCCAGATAATCTGCCTTGAAAGTCTCCCATGTCTGGTCAGCGGAAACATAATCTGCCTCTCTGACTTCCACACGTTTGGATATCATGTCACTAATCTCCTGTACTCTCTCATCACTGACACCTTCATCCAGAAATGCCGTAACAGATACGCCTTCCTCTGCGGTCTTTACAATATGCTGGAAGTTCGTCAGTATGGCATAGAACAGACCAAACAGGAAAAGACAGGCAGATATCGTTGCTACAGATGCCAAAGTAAACCATTTATTTCTGAATGTATTTCGAATTCCCTGCCACAGGCAGTAAAACAATGTATTAATCCTCATCGATGTAACCACCCTTTTCCTCATCGCTGACAATGAGACCCTTCTTCATAGTAATAACCCTCTTCTGCATTGCATTGACGATTTCACGGTTATGGGTTACAACCAGGACAGTCGTACCATCATTATTGATTTTCTCCAGCAGATTCATAATTTCCCAGGAATTCTTCGGATCAAGATTACCTGTAGGTTCATCTGCCAGCAGGATCTCCGGCCTGTTGACCAGTGCCCTAGCCAGGGCAACTCTCTGCTGTTCACCACCTGACAGCTGCTTTGGTTTTGCTTTATACTTTCCTGCCAGTCCTACCCTGGAGAGCATTGCAGGTACATTCTTACGTATCTCTCTGCTGGGCATCTGTATGATTCTTTGGGCAAAAGCCACATTTTCATACACATTGCGGTCTTTTAAAAGTCTGAAATCCTGGAACACAACGCCAAGGCTTCTTCTGAACTTGGGAATCTTGCGGCGTTTCAGACGCACTACATCTGTACCGTTTACAAAGATTCTTCCGGACGTAGGCACCAGTTCCCTAAGTAAAAGCTTGATCAGTGTAGATTTACCTGATCCGCTGTCTCCTACTACAAAAACGAATTCTCCTTTATTTATATGCAGGTTAATCCCATTTAATGCAGGAACTCCCGCAGTATAGGACTTACTCACGTTCTCCAGCAGAATAATCGGGTCATCTCCACTGCCTGTACGCTGTACACGTTTCTTCACTGCTGTACTTTTCAAATAAATTCACCCCTAATTAGTCTTTCTATTTTACGCCATGCAAGCTCGAATTTACTTCGTAAATCCTCACTTGAGCTGAGCGCCCTATGTTGAATGGTTAAAATGATGTTTATCAAGTAAACTTGAACACATCATTTCAACCATCAACGCATGGCTTTACAGTATCAATACTCAAAAGATTCCATATATTTCATGTAACGAACTACCATGAGCGCGATCTTAAAGGTAATCGCATCTTCAAATACTCTCAGGTCCAGTCCGGTGCTCTTTTGCAGCTTATCCAGTCTGTATACAAGTGTATTTCTGTGAATGAAGAGCTGTCTGGATGTCTCGGATACGTTCAGAGAATTCTCGAAGAACTTATTGATTGTGGTCAGGGTTTCCTCGTCAAAATCATCTGGGCTCTTGCCACCGAATATTTCCTTGATAAACATCTTGCACAGAGGAATCGGAAGCTGATAGATCAGTCTACCGATACCAAGTTCACTATATGCAATAATATCTCTTTCTGCGAAGAATATCTTACCAACATCCAGTGCCATCTTGGCTTCCTTGTAGGAGCGGCTGACTTCCTTGATCTCCTTTACATTGGTACCATAAGAGATATGTACATCCTTAATGCCTTCCTTATTCAGACATTCTTCAATTGCTCTGGCATATTTATCAATATCACGATTTGTCTCGTTATCTGCGATTTCCTTCACTATAATAACGTTATTCTCATCTACTGCTGTGACGAAGTCTTTTCCATTCTGTCCGAAGTTCTCTCTGACTTTCTCCAGAATATTGGCATCCTTTCCATTTGGAGATTCTACGATAAGAACTGCGCGTTTTACATCAGTCTGAATATGCAGTTTCTTGGAACGGCTGTAAATATCTACCAGAAGCAGATTATCCAGAAGGAGGTTCTTGATAAAGTTGTCCTTATCAAATCTCTCTTTGTATGCGACCATCAGGTTCTGAAGCTGGAATGCTGCCATCTTACCTACCATATATGCATTCTCGCCTGCATCATTGGCAATCAATATGTATTCCAGCTGCTGGTCATCATAAATCTTAAAGAACTGACACCCCTGTATCTCCTGGCTGTCTGCCGGAGACTTCACGAACTCCAGAATTGAACTTTCAAAGCTGTTTCCTGTTGACTTGGTAGATGCCACAAGCTTACCGTCAATATCAGCCACGAATAACTCTACTCTTGCAATCGCCTTAATTCCTTCGATTGTATTCTGCATGATCTGATTTGATATCATATGCCACTCTCCTCACTTATACAATATCCACAAAGATTTTTCTTTCTGAATATTCTGATTCTTCGCATTCTGAAACCATTTTAATACATTTATACAAATAAATCTATAGTAATTCCCGATTTTTTTATGCATTTTTGAATGATATTGACAAAAATTTGAAATTTTACCCCGTATGCAAGATACACAAAAGCCTTATCATTCCCGGAAACGCTAATATTTGGCTCATTTTAACCGATATATACGATATATGGGACAGTCCCATAATGTACTCTCGGAGTCTTCTAAATGAAGCTTCCGAAAGTACAGCATATAAGAAAGGAGGGATAAGGATGGACATTGCTGCATTATCCATGAATCTGGCGCAGACCAATCTGCTGAATGACGTTGGAACTGCCGTCTTATCCAAATCTCTGGAACAGGCACAGGATACCGGAAGTGCCATTACACAGATGCTGGATGCTTCTGCCATGGAGCATTCTGTATATCCTGAGCTTGGTGGCAATATAGACGTCATGGTATAAATGCCGCCAAAAAGCAAAATCCCCCTTGGACACACTCCTTGGGGAATTTTGTTTTTACACTATATTCTTCTGATACAGTTCTCCTTGATCTCGATTTTGCCATTCTTTAACAGATTACCAATGGCACGTTTGAATTCATTCTTGCTCATCTGTGTCTCACGCTTGATAACTTCTGGATTTGCCCTGTCTGTAAAAGGCAGCACACCATCGAAGCTGTCGATGATCTGCAGTATCTTCACCGCATCCTTCTCGATCTGCAGATATGCCTTTTCACGGACACTCAGATCCAGCTTGCCATCCGGCTTCACACCGGTTACACGAGCCTGTACAGTATCACCTATACGAAGCTCACCTACTACTTCCTTCCTGGGAATCAATGCAGAATAGATATTATCTACTGCCACGAATACACCAAAGTTATCGCTGGTCTGGTAAATCATACCTGTAACAATATCATCCTTTTTATATTCGCTGTCCTTGTGAAGATATTCATATACATTCATGGTAGCTGCCAGTCTGCTGCTCTTATCAATATAGAGTGCTGCCAGAACTTCTTCTCCTTCTCTGACTTTTCTTGTCTGCTCTTTATATGGTAACAGAATATCCTTCTCCAGTCCCCAGTCAAGGAATGCACCGATCTTTGTCACCTGGGATACCTTCAGAAATCCTACTTCTCCTACCATTAATTTAGGGATATTGACTGTTGCGATCAGCCTGTCCCTGGAATCCTTATACAGAAATACCTCTATCTTGTCTCCAATGTTGCAGTTCTCAGGTACCTGCTTCTTTGGCAGAAGTACTCTTTCGTCCATGCCTGCATTCTGGTCTTCTCCCAGATATACACCAAAATCAACTGTCTTTACTACCACTAATTCCTGTTTTCTTCCTAATTGAAACATACCGTTCTCCTTTAAAATCCTATGCTGTCATTATAGACTGCATTTCCATTACATGCGCATCCTCACGCACTCCGTGTTACTTATCTGTTGTTACACATTCCTGTGTAAATAAAAAGCTCTCGATACTTTCGAGAGCTTTCTGTAGCAGCGCTACAAGGATTCGAACCTTGAAAATGACGGAGTCAGAGTCCGTTGCCTTACCGTTTGGCGATAGCGCTTTATTCATTTAAGTGACTGGTAACTCATCAGCACAAGTGATAGTATATAATACGTTTCAGAAAAATGCAAGTACTTTTTTAAATTTTTTTTAAAAAATTTATGGGGCAGATTTTTCAACCTGCCCCATGCTCTTTGTCCTTTATTTCTCTGCTGTTTCTTCTGTGTCATCTGCTGTATCATCGCCTGCATTATTATGAACTGCGATGACATTCACAATAATGGATTCTGGATTGGTCATGATGCTGATATCTTTATTCTTAGCTATCTCCAAATCCTTTACTCTGATGCAGTCTCCTAAATGAAGATTACCACAGTCTACATCAATCTTATCTACCAGTGCGCTTGGATATGCCTTATAAGATACTTCTTTCAGTATCTGTTCCAGAACACCCTCTACAACGTTTTCTGTGTTGTGAAGAACGATCTCTGCTACAGAATGAACCTTCTCATTGCTTACCAGTGCCTGGAAGTCAATCTCCAGCGTCTGATTCTTGGTTGCATCGAAGTCAATCTCCTTGATCAGTACATCATACATCTTGCCTTCTACATCCAGCATGATCTGTGTACCCTTCATACATCCACGTAAAGTTCTCTCTGCTTCTAATCGCTCGATTTTAAGTGGTATAGAACCTTCAATCTCCTTACCGAAAAGATTACCGGTAATAAAACCTTCTCTTCTCAGTTTCTTTGCCTTTGTTTCCATGTCTCTTTTTTGTACCTTTAAAGTAGTCATTTGTCTTTTCCTCCAATTCTACAAATAGAGAACCCGGAGCGTTGGGGGCTTAGGATTTATTCAATTCATGTCCCTTTCCTTTGTTCTATATGTGTTATAGCACTCCATTTGCAAAAGGTCAATAGTTAAATTGGATTTTTTTATTATTTATCATAACTAACCAAAATTCCTACTGCTTGTAAAAAATCTGTGACTGTGCATTGCACCAGAAATAATTGTCTCTGATACCGGCCACATAATAAGCAAGCTCCCCTACTTCCCTTCCACCATAGTAAATGGCAATCTCAGGGCACAAGCCTCTATCGCTTCTGTCTATCAGCTCCCACTCATACAGCTCGTCTCCATAGAGGTCAAGAAAAGGAATATATACATAGGCTCCCTCAGTAGTCAGGCGGATGGCCTCTCCCATCTCCGGATCATACCAGGTTCCTGTAAAGTCCTGATTCATGGTCTGTGCAAAGTCATCAAAGCTGCCAAAGCCCTCAGCGTCCACAGCATCTGCCGTCTTGGTAAAGGCAGCATATTCCTCTGCGCTGATTGCATCCGCGGCTGCGTTGTCTGCAGCGTTGAGCTGATCTTCCTTGATTGTTCGCTCCCCCGCTCCTGCATCCGTAAAAATATCCGCAGTAAGGGTATCACCAAAGTCTGCTGCCGTAAAGTTGAAATCTATGATTCCTCCTGCATAAGGCTGTAATACATATTGTCCCGATGTGAACCCAAAACCTGTATCTGTTATATAGAAAGTAGGAATCATGGGTTCGCTTTCCATATCACTCCACGTATCTCCATAAATGGAAGTGTATACCTCATTGCGGTCTTCTGTTCCATCCAGTACTACCAGAGGAATACTCTTCTGATAATCTTCAAAGAAGCACTGCTCTTCCTGCTGCATCTGTTTAGCCTTAACCCTGACTAACTGTTCTGCACGTTCCCTGAAGCCTTCCCCAAGCTTATCAAATGTGATTTTCTCTCCGGTAGCAGTAAAATAATTGAAATATTCCATGGTCAGCCAGCCATGTGCTCCGCCATCATAACCTTCATTTGTCATCATAATACTGATGACCTGTTCGTCTGCGCGAAGCACCTGCATCCCCACAGCCTGATAACTTGTCTCCGCTCCATCTTCATAGACTACTCCAAAATACCCACTTTCCAGACTGCCAAGGAAGCTGTCTATATAAGAATCCAGATCACTCTGGATTGCATTCTGCGCTTCTTCATTTCCGGAAATAGACACAATGGGCTGTTCATATTCATAGGTATACTTTATATCCTTACGGCTCTCATCACTTGTGCCCTCATGATGCTCTGAAGTAATTTCTATCTTAATTGGTGATTCTGTTTCCTGAGTCTCCTTCTCCTGCATCTGAGTCTCACTCTGGGCAGCATCCTGTGTCTGCACCTCTCCATCCTGAAATACTTCTGTATCTGTTACTGTCTGCTTCGTTGCTCCACAACCTGTAAATGTCAGCCCTGCTGCCAGCACTGCTGCAATAAATCTTTTTTTCATAAATCTGCTCTCCCTATATGGCAGACTATTCCTGATTTTCTTCTCCGATGTGCGCACCCGCTTCTTCTATCTCTTCTTCGGTCTTTTGTATCTTGGCATCATCTGCCAATGCCCTCAGAATGCAGTTCACATCCTCCGGTGAGAACATTCCCATAGCCTGCGATAAATCTCCTATGTTTTCACGGTTCACATACAAAGTACCGCCTCCACTAAGTCTTACAGTGATGACCTTACTCTTATCCGATACATCACCAAGAGATATGGCATTATTCTCTGTATCGCATGCGAACACTATCCCATTATATTCAATCACTCCGTCCTTTGCAAGATATTCATAGGGGCACGCCTGCTTATACACTCCATTCAATTTCTGGAACATGGAATTTGTTCTTGAGGCAGCCACTTCATATGCTTCCTGCTGTTCCTCCTGCTTCTCTTTTCTCAGCTTCTGCTCTTCCTTAATCTCATCAATCTGTGAATCGACTTTGCTAATCAGCTTATCCCACTCACTATTAGTAAATGAACTTCCTCCAATTTCAAAGCTCTCCTGTGTTTCACCTTTTTGCAGTTTCTCTGCGATTTCATTTTTTCTGGCACTGATACTGGACAATAGCTCCGATCTTGACATATTTTTAATTGCTGACATTTCCATTTTATGACCACACCTTTCTCTCAATATAGAAAAGGACAGCATTCCACAGGGAATCGCTGTCCTTAGCTCACACCATGTATCCATACATTATATATATCGTACATTGTGTGTGAAAATATTATATTGTTATATCTCTTCCAGATAATTTACATAGTCAAGATTATTGAAGGCATCTAACACATTTTGATGTTCTGTTGTGCTTTTCATATCTAATACAACAGTCAATGCCACATCAGAATCCAGTAATGTCTTCTCTTTTGTCTTATTCATGGACACCAGCTCATATCCGGTTTCTGAGATGTACTTGCGCAGCTTCACAACACCCTTTAATTTCTCCACCTCCAGATAAATACTGATATAGCGGCTGTGCTCTTCCACACTCACACTCAGATTCTGCAGTACGCGGTTTGCAATCATAATCAGGGCAAAGCACACAATTCCTACAAGTAAATATCCTGCACCGATCACAAGCCCCATTGCAGCACATACCCACAGGCTGGCAGCTGTTGTCAGTCCCTTGATCTGATTACGCCCTGTAACCAGTATGGAACCGGCTCCCAGGAAACCTATTCCACTGATCACGCCAGCTGGAATTCTGCTTACATCTGCTTCCAGTCCGGGAATGTATCCTAATTTTATATTCAGAGCTGTAGATACGGCTGCCCCCAGGCTGACCAAAGCAAATGTACGGATTCCTGCATTATGTCTTTTGGAAATTCTCTCCCAGCCTATCAGACTTCCCAGAAAAGTTGCTATAATCAGTCTGCAACAGATAGCCAGATCACTCCAGCCCTGAAGATACCCCAATGCTCCTTTCATATCGGGTTCACCGCCCCTTTCTGCTGCCTATAATGGGAATACTGTTCCTTCCTCAAAGTTCAGGAATGCATCCTCACCTACCTGATAGATTCTCTTATTCTTGGGATTATATTCTTCCAGCTTCACAAGCATATCTTTGACCTGTACATGATAACTCTGGTAAGAGCCCATAAAGCAGGAATATACGACTTTGCATGGAAGAATACCTGTATCCTTTAATGTTACGCTCTCCGGGCGCAGCACCAGTCTGCATGCAGTACCTGCTGCCATGTCTCCCGTCTTCACCGGAACAGATACATCTGCAATCTTCATTACATCATGCTTCTCTACAACACCTTCCAGGAAGTTAGCCTCTCCAATGAAATCTGCCACGAAAGCACTCTTAGGAGAATAATAGGTTTCCTGTGGTGTTCCCATCTGCTCTACAACACCGCCATTCATGATAATGATTTTATCTGACAGGCTCATTGCTTCTGCCTGATCGTGGGTAACGTAGATTGCAGTAATTCCAACCTTCTGCTGGATTTTACGGATTTCTGTTCTCATGGAGATTCTAAGCTTTGCATCCAGATTACTGAGCGGTTCGTCAAATAACAGTACACTGGGTTCTACGACCAGTGCTCTTGCCAGTGCGACACGCTGTTGCTGACCACCTGATAACTGATTCGTCAGTCTGTTCTCCATACCGCTTAATTCCACCAGCTCCAGCATTTCCATAACCTTACGCTGAATCTCATCCTTTGGAAGCTTTCTCAGCTTTAATCCATATGCTACATTGTCAAATACATTATAATGCGGGAAAAGTGCATAACTCTGGAATACCATTGCAGTATCTCTCTTATTGGGGGTCAGCTCATTAATTGCCTCATCTCCAAGATAGATTTCTCCCTCATCAGGGCTTTCAAAACCTGCGATCATACGAAGTGTTGTTGTCTTGCCACATCCAGACGGTCCAAGTAATGTAACGAAGCTTCCCGGTTCAATATTCAGGGATACATCTTTTACTGCATAAAAATCTTTTCCTGTCTTTGGATCTTTGTATATTTTAGAGATATGCTCCAGACGCACGCCTTTTTTTTCTTTTATCATAATATTCCCCTACCTTTCTGCATCCTTTACTTTTTTGCTTGTTCCGAAGAATTTGATGAACAGATTCATAATCAATACCGCAGCATATACAATTGCGATCAGAATCGTTGCATATGCACAGGCAACACCATAATAGCCCTTCTCAGCAAATTCATTGATCTGACAGGTTATCAGCAGGAACTGAGGTGTTACCAGAAGAATGATCGCACTGATTGCAGTGATACTACGTACAAAAGCCGTTACCAGTCCACTGAAGAAGGAATCCTTAATCAACGGAAGTGTAATGGAAGTGAAGACTTTACCACTGCCGGCTCCAAGGTCATATGCAGATTCTTCTATGGATTTATCAATCTGTCTCAATGCAGAAATACCACTTCTGGTTCCTACAGGAAGACTTCTGACAATAAATACGATAATCAGAATCGCAGCAGAACCGTAAATGCCTTTTAACACACCAGTCTGGAAGATGCCATTTGCATAACCTCTGATAAATCCGATACCGAGAACAGTTCCCGGTACTGCCATTGCCAGCATGGAAGTAAACTCAATGAATGCCTTGGACTTGAATTTCTTCTTTACGACCAGATAAGCAATTACCATGGACATCAATGCCGTAATCGGTGCTGCTATGATAGAAAGGACAAAGGAATCCTTAAACGCCTTAAATCCACTGTATTTAAACAGATAATCAAACCATTTCAGGGAAAGTGAATAATCTCTTCCCCATAACTTAAACAATGCTCCAAAAGGAATCATTACATACATCAGCACAACAAAAGCCGCAACTACTGTACAGAATACAGTAAGCGGAACTGTTACACTCTTATCGGTAATCGGCATACGTACACGGGATGCCTTGCCGGTGAGAGTTGCTGTTGTCTTTTTCTCCAGATAATACTTCTGTATAAAGAACAGAATTAAAGTCAGTGACAAGAGGATAACGGACATTGCTGCCGCACCTGTGGAATCATAAGAACCTGTTACCTGTAAGTAAATCGTAGTAGCCAATGTATCAAAGTCACCGCCGATCAGCATAGGGTTTGCGAAATCTGCTACAGACTCAATAAATGTAACCAGAAATGCATTGCCGATACCAGGTAACATCAGTGGAAGTGTAATGGTTAAGAATACTTTCAGTCTGGAAGCTCCAATATCTCTGGCTGCCTCTTCGATAGAGGGATCAATGTTTTTCAACAATCCTTTAAGCATCAGATAGCAGACCGGGAAGAAAGTAAGTGTCTGTACGACTACAATACCCTTCAGTCCGTATACATTAGAATCATAAATATGGAATACATATCTGCTGATGATACCGCTTCTGCCAAATAACATGATCGTAGATAAGGATAATACAAAAGGCGGAGAAACTACCGGCAATAAAGATACTATATTGAACAGTTTCTCAATCCATTTATATTTCAGCTTCACATATACATCTACATAAGCAAACAACAGACCGATTGCAGAAGAAAGTACTCCTGTGATCAATCCAAGTTCTACTGTATTCACAAAAGCCGTTCTAAATCTGTCCATACTCAGGACTCTTTTGAATACATCCAGTGAAAACCTGCCTTCTGAGAAAACGCTGTCTATTAACAAGACAAATAAAGGATATACAATGAATAAAATTAAAAATACCAGCAAAACAACAATCATACCTATCATAACAGGATCAGAAAACAGCTTTTTCCTGTCAATCTCTGCACTTTTTCTCTTTGCGGCCATCTTTCATCCCACCTTTCTGCGGTATGGTAAAGGGATGGCATTTACCATCCCTTTATTGATATTGTTCTATTCTGTCAGGAATCTTGAACTATCTGCTGCATCTGCACTGCCATTGGTTACTGCTTCGAAGAAGTCTTCTACATACTGTGCTGTATTAGCCTTCGCATCCTCGAAATCATAATCAATTACGTTATCCGGATCAAGACCGAAGTCAATTGCTTCCTGAGGCTGTGTACCATTGCTGATTACCAGGAACTGATAAGATTCATTGTCCTTTGCAATATCCACACAATCAGGAGATAATGCGTATTCTATCCACAACTTAGCAGCGTTTGGATGTTTGCAGCCCTTGAAGATTGCAGTTGCACCGATTTCATAGCTGGTTCCGCTTGCCGGGATGATCAGGTCAATATTGTCATATCCTGCAAGGATCTGTGTAATACCATCATGCAGGAAACCAACTGCAATTACACATTCGCCAGGTCCTACCATCTTGGATGGACCAGAACCACTCTTGGTATACTGATATACGTTCTTATCCAGTTCCTTAAAGTACTCCATTGCTTCATCATGGCCTTTCATCTGTACCATTGTGTTGATGACCAGCTTAGCTGTACCTGCTGTTGAAGGATTGGATATACCGATCAGACCTTTATATTCGGGCTTGAGAAGATCATCCCAGTCCTTAGGCTCTTCAATGCCAAGACGCTCGATTTCTTCCCTGTTTACCATGAATCCCAGAATACCTTTGTAAATTCCATACCAGTTATTATTTGCATCCTTATATGTATCACTGATCAGATTAGACGCATTCATTGCATCATATGGCTCCAGCAATCCTGCTGCTGTAGCTTCGTTATAAGGATCTGTTGTTCCACCGAACCATACATCACCAGAAGGACTTCCGTTCTCTTCCTGAATCTTGGTATATACTTCACCAGTGGATAATCTCTGATAATCTACTTTAATACCATACAGCTTCTCAAACTGCTGGCAGGCAGCGGATAAATATGCCTCTTCACAGGAACCATATACTGTAAGAGTACCTTCTGCCTTGGCTGCTTCAATCAAAGCATCCATATCACTTCCTGCTGCTGTAGTGTCTGCTGTGTCTGCTACTGTTGCTGTAGTGTCTGCTGCTGAGCTTACCGGCTCTTTCTCATCTGTAGCTGTTGATGACGGTGTAGAGCTGCTGCCGCATCCTGCCATGGTAAATACCATAGAACCTGCCAGTAATAATGCTGTTAACTTTTTCATTGTTACCCCTTCCCTTCTGAATCAATATATGAATTGTTTCTGTATGTTCATATTAAACAAAAAAGAGTATATTATATACCCTTTTTTATGCAAAATTATCTTATTTTCTGAACACCTACTTCATAAATTCAGTCGGAGACTGGTTTGTGTATCTTTTGAACACTACATTGAAGTGTTTATAATCGCTGAACCCTGTTTTTTCTGATATTTCGTATACCTTGTACTGCCCTGTTTCCATAAGCCTGATTGCCTGACTGATACGATATTTATTCAGGAAATCAAGATATGTAAGTCCAGTTATCTGCTTGAACTTCCTGGAAAGGTAGCTTGCAGACACACCAAGCTGATCTGCTATACTCTCTACGCTGATCTTATTGGCATACTCTTTCTCAGTAATTTCTAGCGTTTTCTTTACATAGGGATTATCCATCTCTGCCTTTTTATAGAATTCCTGCATGGAGAACTCACCTGCATGTCTCTCACAGATTCTGGCAATCTCCTGTTCCTTTCTGATCTCTCCTGTGACCTTCTCTATCGCCTTTCTAATCTCCTCTTCCTCTACTGGTTTCATGAGATAATCTGATACTTTCAGATCTATCGCCTGCTTTGCATAGGAAAATTCTGCATAGCTTGTAAGCAGAATACTCTTATAAGGCACCTGATCCTTCGTACTGCGGATCATTTCGATTCCATTCATATATGGCATCATAATATCCGCTACTACGATATCAGGTCGCAGCTCCAGAATTTTCTCAACACCTTCCTTGCCGTTGGCAGCTTCACCTGCAATGACGCAGTCCATGCTCATCCAGTCCATAGTATAGGCAATGCCTTTTCTTATAATATCCTCGTCCTCAACAATCAAAACCCTGTACATACTCTCTCTCCCATCTAACGTTTCACAGGAAGCACCAATACTACCACAACGCCCTGTCCTATCTCACTCTCCAGGAAAATACCGTATTCTTCTCCATACATAAGCTGTATTCGGCGATGAATATTATACAATCCCAGATGCCCCTCTTTGTTCTCTTTCTGCTGCAATCTGCGACGTATATCCTTTAACTGCTGTGGTGTCATGCCAGCACCATCATCCTCACAGCTAAAAATCAGTCTGCCCTGCTTCTCATAACCCTTTATCTTAACAGTCAGCTTATCTCTGTCTGTAAAGCCATACTTTACCGCATTTTCAACCAGCGGCTGCATGATCAGCTTCGGTATCATACAATCCAGAATCGACTCCTCGATATTCACTTCATAGGCAAATCTCTTGTTATACCGGATCTGCAAAATATTAAAGTAACTTTGTATATTTTCCATATCCTCTTTTACCGAAATTTCTTCTCCGGAATCATGAATGCTGTATCTTAACAGCTTCGATAAAGAAGTGATCATTTTATCCGCCGAATTCGCATCAATATGAATCATAAATCTGATATTGTCCAGCGTGTTAAACAGAAAATGAGGGTTGAACTGGGATTCCAGTTGCTTGACCTGTGCAAATGCTGCATGAAGCGCCAGCTCTTTATTCTCTTCCACCTGCTTACGCATACTGTCGATCATCTTGTTAAATGCCTTACCGATTACCTGAAATTCCAGTGTGCTGTCCATGGTCAGACTGGTATTCCATTCCCCATTCTCCACACTGGTAAAAGCATCTGCCAGCAACTTGACATCCTGTGTATATTTTGCCGAAACCTTTCTGGTTGAATAATAGGTAACAATTCCTATGATAGCAAAAATAACAACAATCATAAGAATCATCCACCACATAATATGTACCTTGGGAACTGTATCCGTCATGGTATATACACCGATCTGACCAGATAATATATAATTCTGTGTCAGATAAAAATGCTGATTATTCTCTGTAAAAAAGCCATCCTGCTTCTTATCAAACCACAGAAAACGTCCCATCTCATCACTGAGGTACTCCGTACCGTTACTTAGATATATCCAGCCCATTTCATCTGTAATTGCATATTTCCTGTTGATTCCAGAAAGTATATCTGCACATTCTCTGCCTGGAATGCCTACGACCAGATAACCAAGGAACTTACCATTCTCATCCAGTATTCCCTGTCCCATACACAGGAAATCATTCTGAATGTAGGTAGAAAGTGTCTCCGGCTGTTGCCTGATCATTCTTAATATTCCCCATTGCTGATACTCCGGCTGCAAAAGGAAATCCATATCCGCATCTTCCACGTTCCAGATAAGCGCTCCCTTACCATCCAGCAGATACACCTGACTGCTGCATCGGTTACTTCTGTCTGCCGCATAGATTATTTCATAGATATCCGTAATCTTCTGTGTAGGCTCATCCTTCGCCAGATCACACAGATTCGATACTTCTGTACTCCAGGTGTTCTCTATTGCTTCAAGTGTATGCGTGATTTGTTCATTATCCTGTCTGTTATAATGAATAATAGAGTAATTCCGGCTCCAATAGAATAAAAGCATCGCCAGACACACCAGAATCAGGGATGGAATAATGGCATAGGAAATAAAAGTATTTCTGATATTTTCCTGAAAGGTCGTTGTCTTTTTATTCATGGGCACACTCCTTCCATATCTGGTTGAACTGCGCCAGCCATTCATTTCTATGACTCTCTATCTCAGCTGAATCCGGCTGAAGCATAGGCAAGGTGTCTTTAGCCGGTAATTTATCCGTTGCTGGTACATCTACTCTTACAGATCTTCGATTAAGCTGTGCGGTAATCATATATTGTGCATCATATCCCGTAACAAAATTCAAAAATTCCACCGCTTCATCCCTGTGAGGTGCATTCTGAATCAGATAAACGCCATCCGGTGTAGATATGACCCCTTCTTTCATATATACGATTGCCACATGCTTACCATCATCCATGCTTCCAGCCACAGCCTCTTCAAAAGTAAGCCCTGCTACAAATTCACCGTTCGCTACTCCATTGTATACCGCCGAAGAGCTTGTCAGCAATTTGCCACCCAACTGCCTGCATAATGCTTCCACATACTTCCATCCCCATTCATCCTCATCACGGCATGCATACAGCATGTTGATTAACTGCTCCAGAGAAGAGGATGAAATATTCGGGTCTGCAAATGCAATCTTTCCATAGAATTCAGGTTTCAAAAGGTCCTCATAGCCCTCTATGGTTTCATTTCCTAGAAGGTCTGTATTCACCATAATGACACTTGGAACATCCGTAAAACGAATCAGATTGCCCTCTGTATTCTTAAATTCACTTCTTACATACGGTTCATTCTCTGTCTGATATGCAGCAAACAGCTCCGCATGAGGCTTTATGGTATAGTAAGAACCGCCCCATAAAATATCAGCCTTTGGATTCTCCCTGTCCTCCTCTATCCAGTCCAGCAACTGTCCAGAACCTGCTCGCACTACTTCCACTTCGATATCCGTACGGGCTTCAAATTCTCTTACAATAGGAGTCACAAATTCCACAGGATGTTGTGTATATATTACAAGTTTGTCATTATCGTTTTCCTTCGTATTTACATGATATGGTATCAGACTTCCTATTACATACAGGAAAAAACTTCCTGCAATCAGGAAACTAATTACTTTTATCCACTCTCTCATTTTATCCCCCATGCCTTTCGTAAGCATAGTTTAACACATTTCCCGCGGAAACTGTATAATAATTAAATTGCAGTTCAAAAATATAGTATATGGTTTTACGTATTCATGTTATAATAAATCGGATGTTTGTTATTCTGCAGAAAGGCACAGGTATTTACATGATCAAATTAATTGCTACCGATGTGGATGGTACTCTGGTAAAGGACGGCACTATGCACATTGATCCTGAATATATGACTGTTATTCATCAACTGATTCAAAAGGGCGTTCATTTTGCTGTCTGCTCTGGTCGTCAGTTCATCAGTGAGCGAAAGCTGTTTGCTCCGATTAAGGATGAACTTCTCTACATTACAGACGGAGGCACGGTAGTCCGTACTCCAAAAGAAATCCTAAAGGTTCACACCATGCCGGAAGATGTGTGGAAGGGCATGTGTAAAATGGTACATGACGAAATGCCTCATTGTGACTGCTTCATTGCCACACCCAATTACTGTCTCGCAGAAGATGCCAACAGCAGAATGTTCCACTGGCTTAAAGATTCCTACGGGTATGATATCCGCGAAGCCGAACATCTTCTCAATATTCCTGAGACGGATATCATCAAATTCACCGTATACCATAAGAATGCCTGTGAAGAGATGTGTCAGCCACTCTTCATCCCTACCTGGAAAGATCAGGCGCAGCTGGCTGCTGCCGGTAAAGAATGGGTAGACTGTAATCCTCTTGGTGTATCGAAAGGTACTGCAATCTCTTTTCTCCAGGAATATCTGGGTATTACCCCTGAAGAGACCTGTACCTTCGGTGATAACCTGAATGATATTGAAATGCTGCAAAGTGCAGGAACCAGCTATGCTGTTGCAAATGCCCGCGAAGAAGTCCTTGCAGCTGCTACTGATATCTGCGCTCCCTACTTGGAAAATGGTGTGCTTCAGATACTAAAAGGGATGCTGTAATGGCAATACCACATAAGGATGTTTTAGTTTAATGCCTATACGGTGCAACTCAGAAATGGGTTGCACCGTTTTTCTGATTATACGATAAAACGAAACTGCTGAGGATTTTTTTGCATTTCTTCCATCATTGCAAGAATTTCTTGCTCAGTTGGAATATCAATCATCCCAACAGCAGTGAAATACACATCAACTTTTACATAACAGTGACCGCTTGATTTATCATTGTTATGG
The DNA here is from genome assembly GCA_001916965.1 of Roseburia sp. CAG:10041_57. GTDB lineage: Bacteria > Bacillota > Clostridia > Lachnospirales > Lachnospiraceae > COE1. The sequence continues at coordinate 608 of MNTL01000062.1, read as the reverse complement.
ACTTCGATGCGTTCAATAAGGGAATTTACAAGTGTTGGTGTAAGTTGGTCTTTGTGCTGATGTAGTGCATTTCACACTCCATCTGATTTACGGGTTTCTGTTCCAGAACCCTGTCCAATCTCCGATGCCTTCCATCAGCCACTCGGCAGAGTTCTGGAGTTACTTCTTTTATTTTATTTGCTATGCTGCCGTTGGTGCCTGTGAAGCCGCTGGTCGTCTGCCTTATTCATGCGGTACTCGCCAATACGCTCCGCCTTTGTCTCATTTTCCTTTGCCGCAGGCTCACCCTGCATTTCCTCTGCTGTCATTGTTACATTTGTTTCTTCCATGTGTTTTCCTCCATTTTTGATAAAAAATTAGGGCGTACAGGTTTTCCCATACGCTCTGACGCTGTGTTGTTATTTTAGTTATGTGTGGTATTAGTGTTGCACCAACAAACTGGAATTGAGATTTCATATATTCAAAGGGATTTAATAACTGTTATATTTTATTATCAAATATCTCTCAAGCCCTTGAAAACACAAAGTTTATCGCAGGTGAGCTTTCCCTTATTGTTTCCCTTGCGTTATATCGTCCCACCAGTGTTTACGAACTCTGATAAGGGCAAA
>MNTL01000018.1 GCA_001916965.1 Roseburia sp. CAG:10041_57 | reverse complement strand
ATGCTGGAGATATTGGAGGCGTTTCGCGAAACGCCTCGTACTCTGGCAGGTATGGAGAGGCTGACAGCCAGTGATGAAGACTAAAAATGTGTTGAATATCGAAAGGAAGCGATTGCCATGGGACAGCAAACATTATTTGAAAAAATAGGAGTTAAGTATGAGGAAAGAGACGGATTGCTTTATCCGTTAATTACATTAGATATTAAGGAAGATGGTACAAATGTTGGAAAATACGGACGCATGTGGATGCAATATTTGAAGTCAGAATATCCACAGAGGTATCGAAGCTTGCTAAGATTCGGAGAACTGAACCAAAAGGCAGCAGAGGTAAATGAAGTGGCTTATGAATTGCTTGAGGATATTGAAACAGAATGGCTGCAAAAGCATAAGCCGAAGAATAAAAATTCTTTTACAGAAATGTATAGGCTGAGAATGGAAGCAAGGCTGATAGCGGAGGAGGTTGTATTACATGATGTGGTGAACTGTTTTCACTAGATGCAAAGGATGGCATGATACATAGCTCATTTATTCCTGCCGGAGTATAGAGATGTTCTTGTGTGCTTTGGCAGGATAGAGGCAAGTTGTAGATTTCAAATGAAGTGGAGTTGCTGGTGGTAAACAATATGTCGCGTATCCGCGACTATAGCTCCCGGTAGGGCGCAAAACCCGCTTGCGGGTCTGCATTTTTGATACCGCAGGTGTCAAAAATGCTTTTGCGTTACTTTTGGCAAAAGTAACAAAACCTTTCCTGAGAAATTTGCTGATATGTGCCGTATCCGGCACAAGTACGGATAAGAAGGAGGTGTACGCATACATAGGAAAAGGAGGTTGATTTCGAATGGAAAGAACGATTAGTTTTATGAATGGGGAAGGTTCCCTTGGTCACAATACAAGAGCATTTATAGCGGCAAATGTGGATGCCGACAGAACAAAAGATAATATCACTCTTGTGCATGAAGATTTGAAAAAGGTGTATCACAAATTGTTTGATGATTCCCTTAAAAAGTATAATGCCAAGCAGAAACGCAAAGACAGGCAGATTAAGAATTATTATGACAAGATTTCAAGAAGCAAGCAGGAGAAACTTTTTTATGAAGTCATTGTGCAGATAGGGAACAGAGACGATACCGGAGTAGGAAGTGATATGGCTAATATTGCAGTTTGGGCATTACAAGATTATGTAGAGTTATTTATTCGCAGAAATCCGCAGCTATATGTATTTGGGGCTTATATTCATATGGATGAAGAGACACCACATGTGCATATAGATTTTGTACCATTTTCAACAGATAACAAGAGAGGGTTAGAAACAAAGAATTCCCTTAAGGGTGCGCTTGCCTCCAGAGGCTTTGAAAGTGAGGGTAAGGGTAATACAGAATGGCAGCAGTGGTCTGAGGCAGAAAAAGAGGATATTGCCATCATTATGGAGAAATATGATATTGGTTGGAAGAAGCTGAACACGCATAAGCCACATTTATCGGTGCTGGACTATAAAAAGCAGGAGCGTAGCCGCGAAGTCAAGAAGCTGGAGCAGGAACTTGAAGATATCGGCGTTGTAATTGGATTAAAAGAAGAACACGAAGCTCAGTTGAACGATGAGATTCATAAACAACAAATGTGCCTGAAAACAGAACGAGAGGAAGCGGAAAAGACCTTAGCGATAGTAACATCCCTGAAAGATAGAATCATGGAAGAAGGGGTTGCACAAGAAAAATATAATAAAGCTTTGGCTGCTGATAGTCGGGAATTGGAAGATATTATTGCAGATAAAAAGAAACAGTTGGCAGATGTGCAGGTAGCACTTAATAAGGCTCGTGCAGTATTTGAGAATGCAAATGAAAAACTGGCTCAGGCAGAGGAAGAATTGTCAGAGGTTAAAAAACTTAGGGATGACCTGATAAAGCAGGGTGATGGGGATTATTATCTAAAGGAAGAGGTTATCCGGCTGAGGTATGAAAACCAAAATCTGAAAGAGGAAAACAAGGGACTTAGGGAAAAACTGGATAAAGCATACGAATTTATGAAAAAGTTTGTGATTGAAGGAAGGTCGATGCTGGATAAGTTTCTGGAGTGGATTGGCGAGAAGATTAGAGAGGGGAGAGGAAGGTGATACAAAATTAATAGAATTGTTAAGATTTTGTAGTGGAGAAAACCTAGTATTTGTGGTAGAATTATCTTGAGTTTTTGTATACTTTTTCTAATAGCTGCAAGGACTACACTGAAAAATTGGATGCCTGAGTACAGATTATTGAACTTATTAATATGATATAATTTATATGGCTAAATCTTATGACTTGGGTGGATAGGAGAAGGTATGCGGACAATGTTGTTAAGCTTTAAACCTGAATGGTATAACAGGATTAAAGAAGGAAGCAAGATTTTTGAATATAGAAGAACATTTCCAGATGAAGAAATATTGGCATATATGTATGTGAGTAGTCCAATGAAAATGATAGTGGGAAAGATTCATTTGGGACGAAAAATAGACATTAACACTTGGAAAGAGGAATACAAGGAAGACGCACAGGTGTGTGAAAGGGTAGATGATTTCCTTACAAGACACACATATGCCATGCCTATCTTATCTTTTCAGATGACCAAGGAAATAGACTTGGAAACACTTCGGAAGTTTAATCCGAATTTTGTATGTCCTCAAATGTATTATTATCTGGAAAACTATCCTGAATTGTTTGAGTTTATTAAGAAATATGCAACAGACATTGGAAAGCCACAAGTTAATTCATTTGAAAACATAGGAAAAGAAGAGATATGTAGAAAACAATACTAGGAGGTCTTGTTATGGGTGATTTTGGTGATGCAGAAAGAAGAATATTAGCATTTATGGCTGAAGGAACAGAGTTCGTGTTCCAAGAGAAGAATTATAAAATAATTCTTTCAGGAAAACCAACATGCCATAAAGGTGAGCCTAAAACAGATATTTATATTTTAGCAGAATCATCATCTGATAAGGTGGAAATAAAAATATCATATAAAAAAGAAAACGCTGATTTTATTGAGAATAAGATGAGTGCAGATAGAGCAAAGCAATTATTCGGCGAGGACTGGGTAAATATTATTGAGCAATCGACAATGGCTATAAGTGATAGATTTGAAGAAAGAATGCTCATATATAAGAATAAGTTTAAGAGAACGGAAAAGGGTGCTATCACTTTGGGATGGAAGTTTGAGCTTTTAAACAAAAATAGTGGAGATTTATCAGGTAAAATGCTACTTACAGAAGAACAGATAATTGATGTGTATGCAGGTAGTAATTTGGCAGATGATAAACGAAATGCTATGGTGTCAGGACAGGTTATTGAGAATAGCGGCATAGCCAATTACATATTGATGGATGAAAATGTAAATTCGGCACAAGACGTAATTGATAAAATGGTTCCGATTAAAAAGTATGTGAAGATGCACCCTGATATTTACTTTGCATGTAAGGCATTGAATTATCGTACATTTGCAGGAAAATGGGATGGAGACAGACCACTTTCGGTTCAAGTGTATTGGAATGCTGAAGACAATAAACTTGTTCCCGAATTGGTGTATGATCAGCCATTAACTGTTAAGGGAAATGAAGTGGCGAACAGGTTGTTGCATTATATGAAAAAGCTAAGCATTAAAACAACAGACGACATTGATGATGACAATGCCGGGACAGATAGAATAATTTAGAGGTGAAACCATGGCTGTTATTTTAGAAGAAAGAGGGCGTGGCAAATTTAAGCCGGCTCCAGATTATAAAGTGGATGAAGTCAAGGAACTTTTGAATGCTAAAATTGAAGAAGAAAGACACGCGTTTGCTGATTGTAGTGAAGAAATAGAGTTTGATAAACTTAACTATGATCCGAATAAATGGAACTTGCTGTCATTGTTTTCGGGATGTGGTGGTCTTGATTTAGGATTTGAATTAGCTGGATTAAAAGCCGTTATGGGCGAAGAAGTTATGGAAGCTGCATTTGCTGATAAAAAGGTTTTTGATGAAAACATTAATAATAATGTGTTTAATACGATTTATGTAAACGATATATTTGATGAGGCAAGAGAAACCTATGCCCAGAATGCGGGTAAATATATATATATGGACAAGAGCGATATAAGAAAGATAAAGGAGTTTCCTAAGGCAGATATTGTATTAGGAGGTTTCCCTTGTCCGGGTTTTTCTGAGGCTGGACCGAGACTGGTTGATGATAAGAGAAACTTTTTATATTTGCATTTTATTCGTTGTTTGATGCAGAGCAAACCGAAAATTTTTGTGGCTGAGAATGTAAAAGGAATGATGACTCTTGGCAAGGGCGAGGTTTTTAAACAGATTGTTCAGGATTTTGCAGCAGCGGGATATACAATATATCACAAACTTTTAAACTCGGCAGAATATGGTGTGCCACAGATAAGAGAACGAGTGATTTTGGTTGGTGTCAGAAATGATATAGACTTTGAATATGTACATCCAGAACCAACACATGGGTATGGTGTTGAAGGCTTAAAAGAAGTAGTTACGCTTCGTGATGCGATTGGTGATTTGGAAGATAATCCGGGAGATTATTTTACCGGCTCGTATTCGACCATTTTTATGTCACGTAACCGAAAGAAACTTTGGACACAACCAAGTTTTACGATTCAGGCATCTGGTAGACAGGCACCTATCCATCCGGCAGGAGAGCCTATGGTGCATGTAGGTAAAGACAAATATATCTTTAGTGATGGTGAAGAAAACAATAGAAGGCTGTCGGTTAAAGAGATTGCTAGAATACAGACATTCCCTGATTGGTATGAGTTTAGCAGGGGAACAAGTAATAGAAACGATAATGCAAAGTTGGATTTGGTTTATAAGCAAATTGGGAATGCAGTGCCGGTAAGATTGGCATTGGCTGTTGCTGAACCGATTGCAGTGTTTGCAAAGGAACGGTTGGAGAAAGAAAAAGAAGAAGCGGGATATGTTGTTATTCGTAATGTAGGAGAGTAGAAAAGGATGATGGCATAAAGTTTTGATATTGTCAGAATGGATAATGTATATGAATAGAGAAAATATTATTGAGGACAAAGTTTCATTTAGATATTATTTAGAACATAACCATGATTTTGTTGAAAGTACAAAGAATTATGGTTGTGTGCATAATGGTGTAAATTATGGAGCGGGTATGGTTGCGATTGAAATGAATATTTTGAATATATATCAGAATAATACACAAGTAATTGCAAATAAAAAGTTTCATAACGGGACATTGAATTTTAAGGGGATGCTGGCTCAATTTGTTCAGTATTGTGCAAATGTTGATGAAGTTTTTGAACGAATGCTGGCATACAGGACGGATAGACAATTTAAAGTATATTCCGAAAAAGAGTATCTAGAAGAAAAAAAATATTTAGAGAAACACTCAAATAATAGTAAATCAGATGTATTTAGAGATTTGACATTTGAAAAGGGAAATGAAAATTATCACATGTCAGTTAATGTGAATATATGTAGACAAATGGATTACTGCTGTGAAATAGTTCCGGAAAATGAAATCGATAATTGGTTTTTTCAACTAAAGTTGTTTCCAGTATATGAAGATAAAAATGAAAAAGAATATATTAGTAGAAGCAAAAAAATAAGTGCATTGTCGGAAGAAGAATTGTTAAAAAAATACGAAAAAGAGAAAAGTAAAAAATCGTCAAAACAGATGGGAACAAAATCTTCACCATATAAAAGAAGCGAAGTTGTTTCGGAACTTGCAAAGAGAAGAGCGCATGGCATATGTGAGCTTTCTGATATGAATGGTAATTATCATAAGGCTCCATTTGATGTAGATGGTACACCATATTTAGAGTCGCACCATGTGGAGTGGCTCTCACATGGTGGAGAAGATGTATTGGAAAATGTTGTGGCACTATGTCCAAATTGTCATAAAAAAATACATATTTTAAATGAAATGGTGGATAATCAGAAATTACTTAATAGATTGAAATTATACGCAAATAAAATGAATAAAACAAGTAAGAAAGATGCTGAATAAAATAGATGGCTTAGAGGTGGTAGTATAATGGCTCAGTTGTCAAGACAAAAATTTGATATTTTTATAATGAACTGATATGTTGACGAGTTACATGGAAAATGTGGTGCGGCATTTCCCGGATTTTTATATTATGCGGCTGCTCTGGCTGCATCCAGAAGCATTGCCGGATAGTATACCTCGGCAGGTCGTTTGTTCCCAATGGACTGATGGCATCTTTCAAAGTTATAGGTGTAGATATACCTTCCGATGGCTTCTCTTGCTT
>MNTL01000061.1 GCA_001916965.1 Roseburia sp. CAG:10041_57 | reverse complement strand
TGCCAAAACTGTAGTAAAATCAAGGCATTGCGGATTTTATCGTAACACTTTATAATACCAGTTAGGTGTTAAAGAATTGTAGGTATCAAAATTAGGATTGTTCTAAAAATCGGGATTTATCACATGGTTTGCCAAACAGATAACCCTGTAAATAATCAACATCTATTTCTTTCAGTTTTTGATGCCACTCTTCTTTTTCTACACCTTCTACACAAATCCTGATATCTATGCTATGTACCAGCTCAACAAGGCAAATCTGCATCCATAATGTAGTTACCTTTCTAAGCTCATTATCCCTATATACACTATGTTCCGTGTTACAAGTCACCGTAGTTCTTCATTACTTTTTAAATTCAGCAATTTTAAATTTCCGGATCATTTCACGCAGATTTTCTGCTTCGCTGCTCATTTCCTCGCTGGAAGCCGCACATTCTTCTGCTGTTGCAGAATTCGTCTGTACAACATCATTAATCTGCTCAATTCCTTCATTAATCTGCTGGATTTCTGATGTCTGTGTCTCTAATGTTTCTGCAATATTGGTAACTTCTTCTGTAATCATTTTAGAGCTGTCAGCAACCGCTTCCAATTGTGTTGCAGTCTGTCCTGCGATCACCATACCTTTTTCTACGGCTCTTACAGAGGATTCAATCAATGCAGATGATTCCTTTGCAGCCTGTGCACTCTGATCTGCCAGTACATTTACCTGATTAGCTACAACTGCAAATCCTCTTCCTGCCTCTCCTGCCCTTGCAGCTTCAATAGACGCATTCAATGCAAGCAGATTGGTCTGTGATGCTATTTCGTTAATCGTAGCGATGATCTTGTCAATCTCCTTTGATGCGTCGCTTATTTCATTCATGGAATCAACCATTTCATGCATTTTTCCATTACTTTCCAAAATCGCATTTCCAAGCTTGTCTACTCTTGCACTGATTTCCTTTGCAGACTGTGAATTTCTCTCTACCTGTTCAGAAACACCTGCAACTGTTGCTGTCAGCTCTTCTACGACGGCTGCCTGATTTGTGGCCCCGTCTGCAAGATCATTGGAGCTTGATGCCACCTGCTCTGCCGCACTTGAAACTTCATTAGAAACATTCTGGATTCCTTTGATCGTATCCGCTATACTTTTCTCAAACATCATAAAGGAATCTAAGATGCCTACAAAATCTCCCTTCCACTCTACCTCAGGCTGAACATCAAAATTTCCTTCTGCAAACAGCTTCATTGCACGTCCGATATCATCTACATAGCTTCCCAGAATACGGATTGATTTACGCATACTGTGTGCCAGTCTTCCAATCTCATCCTCAGAACGATACTCCAATGTACTGTGTAAATTACCCTCCGTCAATTCCTTCGCAACATCTTCAACTGCACGCAACGGCTCCAGGATTGTTTCAAGTACTCTTTTACTTGTTTTCCCTGTCAGCATCCATGCAAAGGCTAAACACACAATAATACAGACAATTCCTGCGAAAGTGAAAATATAAGTAGTTCTGGCAGCCTGTGCTTTCACCTCATCTGTTATATCATCCAGTTTGATTGCAATCTGCACCAGGTTATTTAATGTGGGTACACAATCATCAAAGATTTCATTTACCGCCTGTTCCTTATTACCATTTTTAATCTCTTCCATGATAGAATAACCGACGTTTCCCCATTCAGAAAGAGCTGTTGCATATTCTTCATAGCTTGAATCAGAAACAATTCCGGTATCCTTTAACGCTTTCAGTGAAGTGTCTACTTCTGCAAGCAGTCTTTTTACTGTCTGCTCATAGCTGTCATATGTGGAGGCATCGTCATTTAATGCCATTTCCCTGATATTCCTTGCCGCTGTATTAACATTAATCCTGCATATTTTTACTGATTGATCTGCTACAGTGACATTATTTATATAATGCAGCATATTAGCAAATAACACACCTATGACCACTATAGAAAGCAGACCAGAAATCAACATCATGAGAATGACTTTTCTGTAGCCATAGTTTATCCTCTCCTGCAGACGCATATTTTCCAATTTTGTTTTCTTCATATTTTTTTGTGACAACATAGATTGTCATTTCCTTTCCTTTATTTTTCATTATCTTATATATCAAAATACTAATTTAAAGTCAAGAAATATCAGTTAATATTTTAAAATTCTGTCTATTTACTTATTTTTAGTACCCCCACCCTGGGAAAATTGGCAATTTTGCTATATTTTTCTGTTTTAAACTGTTTTTATTGTTTAATTTTATTTACATGCCACATATTCTCTCAGTTTTTGTTTTGCCTCTTCGCTAAGGTGTCTTGGCACCTGTATCTGTACGGTTGCATACTGGTCGCCATACTTGGAAGAATTCTTGATAGGAGGCTCCATCAGAGATTGTACACCATCGAAGCAATCTGTATCACGATCATATATGTTCAGTTCTTCCGTCACATTGTCGATATTGGTCACTGTCCATCCTGTGAAATCTTCTTCCTCAAAACTGCCATTCACCAGATAGTTTCCATTTGCATCTGCGGTTGCCTTTACCGCAGCGGATTATCCACAGCCTGTCAGTGCTGCTATCATTCCTGCTGCCATAACTACTCCCAATAATTCCTTTTCCATAAAATCTCTCCCTTCGCATGATAAAATTTGAGAAAAAATAATTCCAATAACAGCCATTCCACCAACACCAATTAAAAGCACGCCCGCAATTGCATTAATTGCAGATTCAGGCTGCACGGAAGCTCCTGATACAAAGCCAAATGCAGCAAGTACCTGACCTAAAATAAATACAATGCTCGCTCTCATAAGTTTACCAGCCATAGTCATGGCTCCGGCATATACACCTTCTCGTCTTCTGTTTGTCACAATCTCGTCTACATCTGCCATGAATGTGTACGCTGTCCATGGAATATAGTAAACGCCGCCTGTTCCCAGTCCAAATATAATTGTAACAAATGCTACCAACAACGTCATATGACCTGTATGGAAAACAAAAATTCCAAAATAACACATGATAGCCGCAATTACGACTGATAAAGCACCTATAAATGGTTTGGTAAAGCCTTTCTTAGATACGATACCTATAAATAATGCCGTAGAAATAAGCTGTAAAATGCTGCTCATACTGTTCAGTTCTGATACAAGCGTTGATGGCTGCTTCAGGCAAAATACAATAAAATACGTAAAGCAGGCTGTGAATAGCCATTCTGCACCAAAGCCGAATAAATACATCCCCAGAGGTTCACGAAATGATTTTATTTTTAAGGTGGATATAATATCAACAAATAATTTCTTGATTCCTTCTATAAAATTAGGAACCTCTTCGTCAGCAACTTCTTCATATGGTCTTTCCCATGAATTAAAATACAAAAATGCCAGTGAAATTATCATAATTACGCAATAAGTTACTCCGGTATAAAAGAATGGCAATGGAGAATCCTTACCAAATATTCCAATATACATTCCAGGTATTGCAGCCCCCAGGAAATTCGCCAGCTTGCCAAACATGGCTTTGGCTCCGGTCAGATATGTTCTCTGATTAAAATCCGATGTCATTTCTACCGCAAGTGTATCGTAGGGAATCATGACACTTGTATAAACAAATTCAAATAAAATATAGGTCGTAAGGTAATAAAAGAAGTTCATATTCTTGACCCAAAGCATCGGATATAAAAGCATCAGAGGGATTCCAATCATAATGAAAAATCTTCTCCTGCCATATTTTCTTCCCAGCTTCGTTCTGTAAAAGCTATCCGTGATAAAGCCCATTAACGGATTCAGAATCACATCCAGATAGGTTGCAATGAAAAAAATAAGCGTTGCTTTTACAACTGACATATTGCAGAATGTCGTATAAAAATACAAAAGCCATGCCCCGCTGATCGCCAGCGCTCCACTTCCAAGCATATTTCCACTTCCATATGCCAATTTATGAATCAATGAAATTTTTTTGTTATTACCTAACATAACGTGCCTCCTTAAATATTTTATCAAATGTTATATCAAACGCAATGATGAAGAAAAAATATTCAGTCTGGATAAAGAATTTCATTCCATGCTGTATCACTTCTGTAACAATGAATACTGGTATAAGCTTGTCAACAACGTATCTCCGCTGTTTGACAGAACTACAATCCTGAGTTTCCGTTGCAATGAAAAGAATCGGATTCTCCACGATCATGAAGAGCTGGTAAAAGCAATCGAACAGAAAAATAAAAAAGAAGCCGCTTCTATCTCACGGCTTCATATGACCAGATATACAGAAAATATAGATATGATGAAACAATCATTTCCTGAATATTTCAAATAATTTAATTGAATACATCTCCTTATGCTATCGCTGAAAACAACATAACTACAATTCCAAGCAGCACCAGTATAACTCCTGTTGCACGATTCAGTGTCTTTGGCGTAGCCTTGTTTGCAAAGACAGCCGCAATTCTCGCCCATATCAGGGTAAAGAGCACACATAATATCAGTACTGTCCAGTCAGGCGCTCCACCTATGGCAAAATGTGATGCTGCGCCGGTAAATGCTGTAAAAGCCATAATAAATACACTGGTTCCTACTGCGGTCTTTAATTCATATCCCAGCACTGATGTCAGGATCAGAAGCATCATCATGCCTCCGCCAGCACCAATAAATCCACAGATAAAACCTATAAGGACACCACAAATAACCGACTGGGCTGCCCTTTTGCCCGCAGACACACCCTGCATTGCCTCTTTGGTCGTCATGACTGGACGCACGATGAATTTAATTCCCAGTAAAAATGTCATAAAGACTGAGAAATTCCCCATCGTTGCCGCGGGGACCAGACTGGACACATAGCTTCCTACAACAGTAAATGCCAGTACGCTTACCATCATGATCAGACCATTCTTAACATCCAGATTCTTATTCTTACCATATGTATAAGCGGATACCGCACTTGCAAGGACATCCGATGACAACGCGATTCCTACTGCCATATAAGGATCCATTCCCAAAAAAGTGATCAGCATCGGGCTGATGACTGCTGCGGCACTCATTCCTGCAAAACCAGTACCAAGCCCAGCCCCCATTCCTGCAAAAAAAGTAACAAGTATTGTCAACAATATATTCATGTTATTTATCCCCTTTCAGTATCGTATCCAGATTCTGCTCCATGATATGAATGATTTCCTTTAGCTCATTCTTCTTATTATCATCCATATTAAAAAGCAGACACTCCATAAAATTCTGCTGTAAGCCTCTTCCTTTTTCAATGACAGGCTGTGCCTTGGGTGTACAGAGAAGTTCCGTCTTGCGGCGATCCCCTTCTACTGCCTGCCTTTGCAAATATCCCTCCTGCACCAGCCTGTCTACATTGACTGATACCAGATTGGCTTTGATCTTACGGATTTCTACGATATCGCTCGCAGTCTTGTAGTTCGGATTATTGGCAAGAAACATCAATATGTCAAAGGCAGTCTGTGGCAGCTTTAGCTCCTGACACAGTGATTTGCAGCTCAGATTGTATGCCAGAGACATTTTTCTGGCAAATTCAATACTCATGTTCAAGGTTATCATCTCTCATTTCGTTCATTTTTGAATAATTCATTTTTGAACTAATTATACATCACAATTTTATTTTGTCAACTAAAAAAAAGCTGGCGTATACTGCCGTGTACATAATGTTGTGAATAATAACAGAGCTATTCCATACATTCTATTACAATCTGTTCGCACCTGTCATACCCAAGCTGTGAACTGTTCAGCGACAGCGTATAATTACCTGCCATTCCCCACTTTTGATCTGTGTAAAAGCGATAATTTGTCATACGCCTTTTATCAATGTCTGTCATCATCTTTATCGCATCAGTTTCCGTGACATGATATAATTTGCAGATACGCTTAACTTTCTCCGATTCAGCACCATGTATAAATACATTCAGCACGTCATCTCTGTCTTTCAGGATAAAGTCTGCATTTCTACCTATAATCACACAGCTTTCTTTTTCCGCAATTTCCATGATTACTTTTCTTTGTGCCTCATACACCATATCTTCCACGGATTTTCCCGTGATATCACGTCCTGCAAAAGCATAGGCAAACAATCCTTTCTTCGGAGACAATTCTGCATTTTCCTGAATATATTTCGGTGAAAAGCCAGACTTCTCTGCAATCTGACCGATGATATCCTTGTCATAGTATTTTATACCCAGTTTCTTTGCCACTTCTTCACCGATGAAGCGTCCACCACTTCCAAATTCTCTGCTGATTGTAATGATTTTCTTTGCCATAATCGATTCCTCCTTAATTTAAAGTTTCCACTTTGTTCTTTCTGATTCTCTTTAAAAATACATAGCCCACCAGACAAGCGATAAACTCCGTGATTGGAAATGCCCACCAGATCATTGAAACTCCCATCTGTCCATTTCTGACAAAAACAGAGAAAATACCTGCCAACGGTAAAATAATAATCAACTGTCTGAGAAGTGAAATCACAAGTGACTCCATTCCACCATCCAACGCCTGATAGATTCCCTGATATGCCACATTGATTCCTGCAAAAATAAAGCTGATGGAAATAATTCTCATTGCACCAATGAAATACTCTCTGGACTGTCCTGCATTAAATAAAGCAGCAAAAGCACCTGGGAAAATTTCTGTAATTGCCACACCAAGAATCATAAGTACAATCGTATAAATCAGACCATATTTGATTCCATCCTGAATCCTCTTTTTGCTGTGCATTCCATAGGAAAAAGCAATAATCGGTGTGATTGCATCTCTTAGTCCAAAGGCAAGGAACAGTACAAACTGCTGTACTTTATAGAACAATCCATATGCAGTCTGGGCTGACGGACTGAATTTCAGAATCAGATTCATCACATACACCATGATTGACATTAACGCCTGCGCAATGATCGCCGGAAGTCCAATGGCGTAAATCTCCTTAACAATTCCGGCATCAGGTTTCATATACTTCGTTCCATGTTCAAACTCTTTATTCAATTTTATGTGGAAAACAAATAATAATACTGCTGATACCACCTGTCCAATTACAGTTGCATAGGCAGCACCTTCTACTCCCATTTCAGGAACCGGTCCGATACCATAGATCATAATTGGATCAAGAATAATATTTACCACAGCTCCTACTACCTGACCGATGGTAGAATAAAGGGAACGTCCTGTTGCCTGCAACAGCTTTTCAAATAAGGAAAAGAAAATAATGCCAAATGAAATCACACAGCATATTCTCAAATAGCTTGTTCCCATGGAAATGACTTCCGGATCAACTGTCTGGGATGAAATATATGCTTTTACTCCCAAAATTCCAAATAACAGACATACCATATAAATGATTACTCCGAGAAATAAACTGTTTCCTGCGACCTTCGCCGCCTTTTTACTATTTCCCTGTCCCAGTGTTCTTGCCAGAAGTGCATTCGTTCCTACACCTGTTCCGATTCCTACTGCCACCATAAGCATCTGAACTGGAAATACCAGCGTAAGTGCATTCAGTGCTGCTTCGCTTCCCACCTTCATGTTTCCGACAAAGGCGCTGTCCACAATATTATAGACCGCCTGCAATGCCATTGATAAGATCATCGGTATTCCCATCTGCACCATGAGCTTATTTATCGGCATTTCCCTCATTTTGTTACTTTCTGCCATTTCATAAACCTCCTGTTTTTCTGCATAAAAAAAGTGTGCACTTATCCTATAAGTTGGACTTACGCTGATAAGCTACACACTTTTTATGACATTATTTAACTAAAAAATAAAACGAGCAGCCAAAACTGGATTTACGCTAGTCTGCTACTCGTTCAAAAGTTATTATATTTCTGTTTTTCAAAAAAGTCAAATTTTATTTACATGCCGCATATTCTCTTAACTTCTGCTTTGCTTCCTCACTAAGATGTCTTGGAACCTGTATCTGTACGGTTGCATACTGGTCGCCATACTGAGAAGAATTCTTCATGGATACCACGCCTTTTCCTTTTAATCTGATCTTACAGCCTGACTGCGTACCTTCCTTAATCTTACATTTCACATTGCCATATAAGGTCGGTATCGTAGCTTCGCCGCCAAGGGCTGCTATTTCGTATGGGATATTGACCGTGGTGTAAATATCCATGCCTTTACGTTCATATCCTATCTTCTCTTCTACTGTGACTTTGATCAGCAGATCACCGGCTGAGGTACGTCCCTTACCCTTGAGCCGCACAGTCTGACCGCTGGCAATACCTGCTGGAATATGCACCTTGAGCTTCTTGGGCGCAGCAGAAGAATGAGGATCTTGCAGAGATATCAGCTTATCACAGCCAAATACAGCATCATCGAAGGAAATCGTCATTTCCGTCTCAATGTTATTGTTCATGCTGCTGCCCGCAAAACCACCATCAAAACCATTATCAAACCCACTATTATAGAAGGAAGTCCTGCTGCCTCTGTGACTTCGGTCTGAGCCAAAGCCGTCCATTCCTCCCATATGACCCATGCCACCCATGTGACCAAACAGTTCTTCCATGATGTCATCCATGTTGCCGCCTTCAAAGTGGAATTCCTGATAGCCCTGATTCGGGTCTCCATTGGTATAATAACGATACGAGGTGCCTCCTCCAAAAGGATTGCCTCCATCGAAATCGCCGCTGCCGAACTGGTCGTACTCTTTTCTCTTCTCTTTATCACTTAATACCGCGTAAGCCTCAGATATCTCCTTGAATTTCTTCTCTGCCTCTGCATTTCCTGCATTGGTATCGGGATGATATTTCTTGGCAAGTTTTCTATATGCTTTCTTGATTGTCTCATCATCAGCATTTTTATCTACACCTAACACTTCATAATAATCTTTTGCCTTTGTCATAACATACACCTCCATCAGTCAGAGTTGACCTATCTGCATAAAAGACGCTCCAGAATTCTCTGCCGCGTCTTTTTATCCTTGCTTTCTTTTGTTCTATATGTACTATAACATGCATGCTTTTATATGTCAACAAAAGACTATTAACTTTTTATGAAATCTTAAAGTAATCAATTCCTGCTACCAGCTTGTCCGCAATTTCACGAAGCTGTGCCGCACCCTGATAGAGCTGTTCAAAGGTATCCACAACTTCCTGTGTCTCATCATAGGTCTTTCGGGTACTGTTCACATTATCCTCTGCAATTTCGGACAGCTCGTCTACCGCCTGTACAACTTCATTTCTGGAGCTTTCCAATCTCTTGGTACTGCCTTTTATCTGTTCAATACTATGCATGGATCTTCCTATTTCTCCCAGTACCTCTGATACAATGCTTTGTGTATCCTGCATGCTCTCACTCTGGCTGGTCATGATTTCTTTCATCTGCTGCATAATTTCTACGGACTTGGAAGAATCATCCATCAAGGTCCTGGTTATCTCCTCAATCTCTGCACTGGACTGGTTGGACTGCTCTGCCAGCTTCTTGATCTGATCGGCTACTACAGCGAAGCCTCTGCCGCTTTCGCCCGCTCTTGCTGCTTCAATGGAAGCATTCAGGCTCAACAGATTCGTTTCTTCTGCAATGGAAGCGATAAAAGTAGTAGCTTCATAAATTCTCTGTACCGAATCGTTTGTGCGGTTCGTCTGTTCCTGTACTTCACTGATAATACGCTCTACATCCTCATTAATCTCCTGAAGACGTATCAATGTATCAGATGCCTTCGTACTGGATTCCTGCATGGATACCGCATTATGATCAAGCGATTCCACCTCTGACACAGTTTCTGTGATTTTTTCTCCCATAATCTTCATATGGTCAGAAGTGTTCTGAGAGTTCTGCGCCTGTTCTGTGGAATTTTCTACAATCTGGTTTACAGCTTCACGTACTCCACTCATGGTTCCATTGGTCTTATCTGCCGCCGTTCCCAGCATTTCAGAGGCCTCCAGAAGACTTTTTGCATTGGTTGAAATACCCTGGATAATATTCTTCAGCGTATCACGCAGCGTAATTGTTACCTTGGAAAGTTCCCCAATCTCATCCTTACGTTTGAGCAGCTTATCATCAACCCATACGTTCAGATCCCCGTCTGCCACTTTGCTGACAACGCCAATGCTGACTTTAATATTTTTCGTCATGGACGTGGATAACTTCGCACCTACGACAATACAGATCAGCATAACAATACATACAGCCAGAATAATGGAGCCAAGAATCTTGTTTACAACCGCATCTTTGAGCTTTTTATCCGTTCCAACGAAGACCATTCCAATAATCTGATCTGTCGTTCCATTCTGGTATACCGGCATATAATAGCCGTAATTAAGTTCACCTTCCAGTGAAACTGCCTTGCTGAAATATTCTTCACCGCCATTGAGCACCTTCTCTACAATCCGCTCTCCAGCCGGTGAATTCAGGATACGCTCACCGTTGTCATCCAGCGCCGAAGTCATGATTCTTCTGTCTCCGTAGAAAAAGGTAACATCCATTCCACTGTTTTCCTTAATCCTGTCAACCAGACTCTCCGACTTGGAAATATTATAGCTTCCCTTCCATATATCACCATTGCTTGACTCTATGTAGTCACCCGTATTTTGGTCATATGCTGCCAAAGTCGCTGCTGCCGTGCCTTTTAAAGCCTCCTGTACTTCATCTATCATTGAGTCCTTGACCATAGTCAGCATCAGGACTATCGTGATCAGTCCAAGTACCAATACCGGTCCTATCGTCAGACTTAATATTTTCTTCTTCATGCTCCTGCCCCCCTTTAATCATCAACACTGACTGTCTTGAAATACCAGTTGATACCACCTGTGATCGTTGCATCATCCAGTGTCTTTCCTTCTTCCCCAACGGTATCTCCTGTATTCGTCTCTATGACTCCGTCAAAAACACCATTTGCACCGGAAAGGATAGCAGCTCTGGCTTCTTCTACTTTTTCAGCAGTTCCTTCTGCACAAAAATCTGCCAGAGAAGTAATGTTGACCAGATTCTCACTCATACCGCCATAATAATTGCTGCCATCCCAGGTTCCCTCAATGACACTCTGTACGGCTGCTGTATAATAAGCACTCCAATTCCAGATAACACTGCACAGACAAGCCTCTGGTGCATCCTTACTCATATCTGAATTGTAACCGATACTGTATACACCCCTCTCTTGCGCCAGGGACTGAGGGTATACCGTATCACAATGCTGGGCAATCACATCACAGTCCATATCCAGAAGTGTCTGGGCTGCTGCCTTTTCCCCCTCAGGGTCATACCAGCTATTCGTAACCTTCACATATACCTTCGCATCAGGATTCACCGAATAGATTCCCAGTGCAAAGGCATCAATGCCGCCTGTTACCTCTGAATTGGAAGAATCCATGGCTGCCACATAGCCAATCTTATCTGTCTTCGTATTCATCCCGGCTACAATACCGCTCAAATACCTTGCCTGATAGATCCGTCCGAAATAATTGTTAAAATTCTTACCATTGCTCATATAGCCGGTTCCGTGGGAGAAATAGACATCCGGGTACTGCTCTGCCATATCCGCTGTCGCCTGCATGTAACCCCAGCTTGTTGTAAAGATGATGTTGCAGCCTTCATCAATACATTCCTGAATTGCCTGTTTGGTAGCTGCTTCATCTGAATCATCCACATTGTTCTTACGGAAAATCTGCTCATTGGAAAGTCCAAGATTCTGCTGCATACCCTGAATGCCCAAATCATGCGTATAGGTGTAGCCGCTTCCATCAGCAGGATCAGACAAATGCAGCACTCCTACCTTAATCTGGTCTTTCGGTATTCCTGTTGCTGCAGTTGATTCTTCTGTCTGTGAATCTGTCTGCGCTTCTCCGCTATCACTTTGCTTCGCATAACTTCCCTGATTCGTAGCGTAGTCATCCACCTCTGCCGTTACCCCACATCCGGTAAACAGCATACATCCCATTACAATTGCGGCTATTCTCCGCCAAGTCTCTCTCATTCCCTTTGTCATCCTTTCTGTTTTTATTGTCATCTTTGTCTATTGTCTGACATTTAAACATAAGTTTATTATAATACATACACAATAATTTGAAAACAAAAAAATGCCCCGACCAAAGCCGGGGCAGGATGTATTAGCAGCCGAAGTTAAAGAAATTGCAAATTGCGTTAAATAACTCGGAGCAGCTATTAAAATTAAAACACATAGTTTCGTCCTCCTTATTCTTATTTTTTATATGTGTTAGCTAAGCACAAACATATCGTAACATTTACGTAACAATTATGCAACAGGTAGATAATGGAAGCAAAAACGCACAAAAATTTGTGGAATATTTTGTAAACTTTTACTTACATTCCGTTAGAAGATATGTTACTATAATCAGGCACGGTTTTTAAGGTTTGTGCAGACAACAGATATGTGGTATTAATTGGAAACGACACATTACTTATGTAATGATAACGAACAACACTACGCGGTCATTTCACGTATGTGTTGTTTTTAATTTACAATGTACTCTCAGAGTCTTCTAAATGAAGCATTCTGAGAGTACATTACAAAGTAAAGGAGTTTTTATTATGCCACAGACAAAATTTCAGGATGTAGTTTACACAATTATCATGGTATGTGTCATGGTTTATGCCATGGTATGTTACAATGTCGCAATCGACATGGGAGGGCTTTCCAATGAAGTATTCCTCATTGCACTGCATGAGCTGCCTATTATGGGAGCAATCGGATTCATTCTCGAATTCTTCATTGTTGGGAATCTTGCCAAGATACTGGCATTTCGTTTCGTTGATCCGGCAAAAGACAGACCTATTGTTATGATTCTGTCTATCTCTGCCATGATCGTATGCCTCATGTGCCCTATCATGAGCTTCATCGCAAGCGTTCTCTTCAATTACAATGGCGCTTCCAACATCATTGCCAACTGGTTGAAGATTACTGTTGTAAATTTCCCAATGGCAATGTGCTTCCAGATATTCTATGCTGGTCCTTTTGTCAGACTGATCTTTAGAAATATTTTTAAAAAGCAGTTAGCCCAGAACCCGGTAGCTGAATAAATTTTAAAATCCACCGTAACCTCACATTGTAGATTACGGTGGATTTTTTATCTCATATATAGTCCTGCAAGCTTCATATCTGCATCATAAGTTAAAGTATAAACAACATTCACATTCTCATAGCTGACTGTAACTTGTGCAATTGCATAATGCTCGTCATTCTGGATTACCTCTGTCGCATATGTGGTGCCAATCGACTGTCTCTCGCCCCAGTCTGATGTAACCTGTGCCCTCGCCTGATCTATGGTTGTCTGATTGAGTACGGACTGCATCTGCTGTGTTGCATCCTCCTGAAGCTTCGCATACTCTTCATCATCCAGTAAGATAATTGCTCGCTCTACAGCTTCTGTCACCGTCTGCTTGTCAAAATATGTACTGTCCTCAATCGCCACACTCTTAGGCAGCGCTCTGTATATCCCTATCGCAATCAACGCTAGAAACACAACTACCACAGCAACGATTGTTAAAATCTTTTTGAGCGTATACTTTTTCTTCTCTACGGCTGAGATATTTTCATTGAAGCTATCCGCAATTTCCCTGATATCGCCCATCTGGGACATAACCTGCTCCAGTGATTCTCCCTGCTGCATACGAAGCTCAATATCCATCTGCAATTGTTTCCTGATCTCTTTTCTCCTCGCAGAACTGCACTTGATTTTCCTTACAATTTTATTTACATAGTTATTTACATTCATGTTCTACCCCTCCATTTTGTGATGTATCCTGCAATGCTTCATTTGGAACATTCCGATAGTACCTGTGATATTCCACTGGCAATTGACTGCCAGGTCTGTTCAATAGATTTCAATTCACTCCGCCCGGTCTGTGTGATTTCATAATATTTTCGCGGAACCTGTTTCCCGACAGCCTCACTCCACCTGCTCACTACCAGTCCATCATCCTCCAACCGATATAAAATCGGATACAATGTCCCATCCTTCAGAGAAAAGACATCTTCGCTCTTCTCCTTCATCTCCTGTATGATCTGATAGCCATATTTCGGTTCCGACTCCAGCAGCTTCAGAACAAGCATATCCAATACACCTTTTTTCATCTGTCTTTCATATTTGTCATTCATAAAGCACCTCATATACTTTGCATAACTAAGTATATAGTAAAATTAAATATGTGATTTGTCAATATATTACAACAATTTAGAGACAGATAAATTGGAACAGATGGCAGAACAAAAATATATGCACAAAATGAAGCATTAAAATAATAATTTTTCAAAAGTAGTTTGAAACTTTTATATAATTTTCTTATTATTCTGATTATTAGAAATGGTAATGTTTATTTTCAGCTTTTATGATATAATGAGCGTTAGTGAGGGGGAACATGCTTGCATGCTCATCCCGAACGGCGAATGACGATCATGAACGAAGTTCATGATATAATGAATGTTAGTGAGAATGAGTATACAAATCCCATCTCTTGGAATACTCATAGTTAGGTAAGTTCAATTAAGATGAGTACCTGCTCTATAAAAGGGCAGGCTACAGAAAGGCGTGGTAACAAATATGGATAAAAAGGCACTATACAACTTAACTTATGGCGTTTTTATGCTCTCTACCAAAGTAAATGACAAAGAAAACGGATGTATCATCAATACATGTATGCAGGTTGCTAACGATCCTGTCAGGATTGCGATATCTGTTCTGAATGTCAACTATACCTGTGAACTGCTCAAGCAAAGCGGTGTCTTTGCACTAAGTCTGCTCGATCAGGAATGTTCCTTTGAAACGATCAAGCACTTCGGTTTCCAATCCGGCAGAAATGTAGACAAGTTCGATGGAATCCCTGCCCCAAGGGACTGCAATGACGTTCCTTACATGGGATGGCATTCCTGTGCTGTCATCAGTGGAAAAGTCGTAGAGCAACATGATCTGGGAACACATACTCTGTTCATTGCAGAAGTTGTGGATGCGAAGCTGCTGAATGCAAATGCACCACTTACCTATGCTGATTACCAGAACCATGTAAAACCCCAGCCTGAAGCTGTCAAAAAGGACAAGAAGATCATCGGCTGGCGCTGCAAGATCTGCAACTATGTATATGAAGGCAGCGAATTGCCCAAAGACTTCATCTGCCCGCTGTGTGGACATGGTGTAGATGACTTTGAACCGATTTACGAATAGACAATAAATTTTATAAAGGGGAATACAATTATGGCAAACAAGTATGCAGGAACACAAACAGAGAAAAATTTAAGAGAGGCTTTCTCAGGCGAGTCACAGGCTAGAAATAAGTATACCTATTTCGCATCCAAAGCTAAGAAGGATGGCTTTGAACAGATCTCAGCCTTATTCTTAAAAACAGCAGACAATGAAAAAGAACATGCAAAGATGTGGTTTAAGGAACTGAACGGTATCGGCTCTACTGCTGAAAACCTGGCATCTGCTGCCGATGGTGAGAACTACGAATGGACAGATATGTATGAGGAATTTGCCAAAACAGCCGAGGAAGAAGGCTTCCCTAAACTGGCTGCCAAATTCCGTATGGTAGGAGCTATCGAGAAGAAGCACGAAGAACGCTACCGCGCTCTGCTCCATAATGTTGAAATGCAGGAAGTATTCGCCAAGAGTGAAGTGAAGGTATGGGAATGCCGCAACTGCGGTCATATCGTAGTCGGTGAAAAAGCTCCCGAAGTCTGTCCTGTCTGTGCACATCCACAGGCTTACTTTGAAGTACACGCTGAGAACTACTAAACAACAATCAGGCTACAAAGGGGAGTGTCAACACTGAACACTCCCCTTTCATTTAACATCATTACAAATCACAGTAATTCCATGTTAATTGACTTTTCTGTAAATCCATATTTTTTATACATCTCATATGCCATGGTATTTCTCGCATTAACCTGTAACTCAATACCATCTAATTTTTTAGCTTCTTTTATTTCTTTTAGCTTATCAAAAAATAAATGCCCTATGCCTTTTCCTCTATATTCTCTGTCAACCACCATTGAATCTACGAAAACAACATCTCTGGTAACATGTACAGGCGACTCGATATGACGATAAGTTATTTCCATGACGCCTTTAACTCCAGCTTCTGTCTGTGCTACATAAATTGCATTATTCTGCATTTCCTCCTCAAATATGCTTTGATTGAAAAAGCTTCTGTTAAATTTATATATATCCGGGCGCCACTGCTCATGCAACTCCTGTACCTGATTCAAAAGCTTCACTATAGGTTCATAATCTTCCGGTCTTGCTTCTCTAATTATCTCAGTCATATTTCATCCTCCTGTATATAAATTAATCTGGTGAATATCACATCTTACAATACACCTCTATTGCATCTGCTGTGAACCTGGCTGTTCCTTCTCCACCCATTTTATCAATGTTCTGAGTGAACTCACCACCACTTGCATACATCTGTCCCAGACCGCTCAATATCTCATCGGAACACTGATAAAAATGCTCCGAAATGAAATTCTGCAATTTTTCTACCTCACACTGTACTTTTTCACTGGATGGGTCTTCTGTTCTCATCTTTCCAAACTCAGCAAAAATCAGCATAAAGTTTTTCATCACATCCTGTTGATCCTGATTGGTCCAGTCTTTTGTCTTTTCCTCATACTCCCTATACTCAGGTGTCTGTCCCCACTGTTCTTTGGCTCGCTTTGCATACTCATCAATCTTTTTTGTATCAAATACTGTAAAATCCATATTTTTCACTCCTGTAGTCTTAATTTTTCGAGCGAAATCAATCAGATTTTCCAAATGCTCCTTTTTCATCGTAAGCAATTCTATCTGTTGTTCCATTGCCTTGACCCTGTCAAAATCAGGCGCATTGATCATTGATTTAATTTCTTTTAAAGAAAACTCCAATTCTTTGAACAGTAAAATCTGCTGCAGCCGTTCCAGCGCTGTATCGTCATACAGTCTATAACCGGCTTCCGTATGCCCGTTTGGTTTTAAAAGTCCAATCGTATCATAATATTGCAGAGTGCGTATACTCACCCCAGTCAATTTACTTATATCATTTACTGTCATCACTGGCTTTTCCTCCTCTCGATAAGCATACTCTAAGCTATTACGCAACGTCAGAGTCAAGAGTTTTTTGTAAATTCACTTAATTTATATGATCTTATTCTTTCATTAACCAATATGGGAACAACAAATCCATTTTTCATTATTTTTTCACTATTTTTTCACTATTTTTCATTATCTGTAACTATTAAAGTACTATTACTGCGGCATCAAGCCCCTCTACTTTTCCATCAAATACGTTCTCTCTGAGTAAATTATATTTCTGCGCATACTCATTGAATTCTTTCGCATTACTACTGCAATTAAAAATCAAAGCAATTGTCTCTTCACCATTTTTTCTAATAAAAACAATTGTCTCTTCCTCATCCTTTACGATTGTCTCAATCAATTCGCCATCCACGATACACGTATGTTCTTTTCGGACATGCAGCAATTGTTTATACCATTCAAACATCTCCTGATCCTGATATTCTTCATCCCAGTACATGCCTCGTCTGCAATCCGGGTCATTTGCCCCCGGCATCGCATATTCATCACCATAATAAATCATGGGCATTCCCGGCAATAATAATTGAAAAGCTGCTGCCAAATGCTGTTTCTTCTTATTATTGTTACATAAATGTAAAAATCTTGCCGTATCATGGCTGTCAATCAGATTCCACATAAGAGGATAGCATTTTTTGTTCAACCTCCCCTTTAGATATCCAAGGTTCTGTACAAACCGGCTGACATTGATCTTCTCATCTGCAAGCAGGTCTATCATGTTCAGATAAAATGGATAATTCATGACCGTATCCCATTCGTCTCCCTCCAGGAAATCTCCTGCATAATGCCAGATTTCTCCAATTATCAGCATATTCTTCTTTACTGCCTTAACCGCCTCTCTGAAACGTTTCCAGAAAAAATGGCTGATTTCATCTCCTACATCCAGTCTCCAGCCATCAATATCACATTCCTTGATCCAATAGCATGCAACATCTGTAATGAATTTTTCAACCTCAGGATTCCTCAGATTTAACTTTGGCATTCCTCCATGGTAAGCGAAGCATTTGAAGTTTGGAATCTCTCCTGATCCACCTTCAAGGGGAAATCCCTCAATAAAATACCAGTCCAGATATTTGGATTTCTCTCCCTTTTCCAAGATATCCTCAAATGCAAAAAATTCTCTTGCTGTATGGTTGAATACCGCATCCATGACTACTTTCATTCCACGCTCATGGGCTTTTTGCACCAGCTCCTTGAGATCCTCCAGCGTTCCGAATGAGGGATCAACCTGATAATAATCAATGGTATCGTATTTATGGCATGAATTGGATTTAAAGACAGGTGTCATATACAAAACATCGATTCCCAGCTTCCGGATATGGTCCATATGCTCAATAATACCTCTGAGATCACCATGCAGATTATCCATGGGAGTAATCGGTGCTTTATACCACAGTTCCCTGTCTACCGGCTGTGATGCAGCGAAACGGGACGGAAAAATCTGATACACAGCCTTATTTGCTGCCCACTGTGGAACCTCAAACATTTCTTCCTCCCTAAGGTTCTGTGGACAGTCAAACATTCTGTCCCTGTTTGTAATACATTCCTTACTGAATTCATAATTGCCGTAATATACCCTTTCCCCCTGCATATCCTTAAATTCAAAAAAGTAGCGCAGACATATTAAATGCATCTGAAGCTGTGCTTCATAATAATCATGAAACCGGGATGTGGCAACCTTCTTCAGCGTAATCGTCTTTCGTGTATCCTTGCGCTCCATTGGTATATACTTATCCTCACAATGGAGAATTACCTCCTCCATGTCATCCTTTTTTACCTGCACACGTATCACGAACAGATCCTTATCAATCGCATAGCAGAATCTTTTATCCATATCATGAAAAATAGCTGAATATTCCATAAATTACTCCTTTACACATTTCATTTTCTTGTATTTTATCTTACTTTTTTAAACAATTCTAACACTATATCCATGATTTTTTTAACTTTTTCTATATTTTAATGGTGACACTCCATACGTTTTTTTGAAGCTCCTTATAAAATAACTTATGTTTTGATAACCGCTCTGCATTGCTACCTCTGTAACGGAAATATCGGTTTCCTGTAACATCTGTTTTGCATGCTCCAGCCGTAAATATGTCACATATTGTGAAAGGGTAATGTGAAAATGCTCCTTAAAATACCGGGATATATATTTTTCAGAAAGATGAAACTGCTCCCCGAATTCCCTTAACAGTATCTTCCCCATATAATTCTGCTGTATATACGAAACCATTTCTTTTTCTACAGTATTTCTGCCGGTGGTATCATTTTCTACGATAAATCCCTTCTTCCATAGTTCATGGATAAATTGTAAAAGGATTATTTTTTTCCTGATCTGACTTGTTATTTTTGACTCACTCTTATCAATCTCCGCTGCATATACCCTGGCCAGCTGCTCGCACTGTTCTTTTACCGTATCCTTTATTTCCGGACTTATCATCAGATGACCGCTATTTAACGGTTCAATCAATTTATCATCTAACATATCATCGCTACGGAAAGCTATATATTTTAACGGGAAAAGAAAGGTAAAATAATCCACAGTGCCAGTCTGTGAACCCATAAAATGAAGATTGCCCGGTGACACAACAAAAGCATCACCGGGTTTTCCAATATAATTCTCTCCTGATATATTTACAGTCAGGAAGCCACTTTTTACATATATGATTTCGAGTTCATCATGCCAATGTACCGGTATCTGAAAAGACTGCCCCCTATTCTCTATGTGATATGTACTGAATGGGTCATCCTTCGTACCATGTGGTTTATTTTCCTTTAATTCAAAGTACATAATTGCTCCTACAATGCTACAAGACTTTTACTTTTCCATTTTCCGCTCTTCCATCTGAGTACCATTCCGACAGCTCTCGCACACTCATCGCCTGCCATGGCAATATATGCCCCAACTGCCTGAAGTCCCATATGTATACCAAGAAAATACGTTCCGCCTACTGCAAACAGATACATAAATACTGCACCCATTATAACTGGGAAAACCGCATCCCCACTGGTTTTTAACGCCTGTCCATATACAAGGTTTGTCACCCTGCCAAATTCAAGGAATACATCTACTATCAACAACTTTACCACAAGATCTACCATTTGTATATCATCCGTAAATATATGGACTATAAAACGTCCTGAAATTGCAAATGTTACAGAGAAGCACGTTGCCGTTATAAGACCAAATATTGCTGCTTTTGCCGTACCCCTGTCACATTCTTCAAACTCCTTTGCCCCAATTCTCCAGCCAGTCATAATCGCATTTGCCTGTGCAAGTGCTGCTCCTATACAATACGAGAAATTAGCAATCTGCATAGTATACGACCGGGCTGTAACATTCATTCCATCCGTATCCATCTGATTCATAAAGCGTACTATAAATGTCATTGCTACATTATAAAGTGCTGTTTCTAATGCAGAAGGAAAACCTATCTTAACAATCTGTGCAAGTATCTTACGTGGCTGGATACGCTCAGGACTCTGCTTTGCTTTTATAAGTACAGCGCCCATAGCCGCTACAATAATAAGATTTACAACTTTTGAAATAACTGTAGCAACGGCTACCCCCATTACTCCCCATTTGAATACAAATAGAAATACCGAATTAAATATTATGTTCACAGCATTTCCAACAATAGTTCCTATCAAAGAATGCTTTGTATAACCAAACACTCTCAAATAACTGGAGAAAATAGGAATAAGCGCATTCAAAAAACATGCTCCGCCTACAATTTTAAGATATGTTTCAGCCGGCTCAAGCAAAGCCGGGGCTATACTTACTACTTTAAGTATTCTACCGGAACAAAACGCAAGAATGACAGACATCAGGATTCCTGTCGATGCATTAAATAACAGTCCTAGCTGTCTTGCCTGATATGCAATCCCAGGTCTTCCCGCTCCAATATTCTGTGACATGACTGCTACCATACCTGATGATATCACTCCGAACATGATGATAAAAACACCTATATATGTATTGGCTGTTCCAACTGCTCCCACAGCCTGATCTCCTACAGACGACAACATAAGTGTATCAACCATACCTGAAAGCATATAAAATAAAGTTTCCAGACATATCGGCACAGATAATTGCGTTAATGTTTTTCTTTCAACTGCCATGCTTTCCACCTCACATATAAAATTGCACATATTATTAATAATACGATATATTTCTTTGTATTTCTTGTATAATATCGCATAAAAATTGCACTATTTCTACTATTTTCATTACTGCATACATTTCCATATTTTTCCGCATAATAAAAACCCCTCCGCTTATTACAGCGAAAGGGTTTTTATTATATCTCTGCAATATTTACTAATGTCAGTGGATTGTCGTTCTTGTTCTCCAGGCTGGTTGCCAGTGCCTTGGCTGTATCCATTGCTGTTAAACAGTTTACTCCAGTCTCTATGGAAGTTCTTCTGATGAGGAAGCCGTCTCTTGACTTGTCACGGCCCTGTGTCGGAGTGTCGATTACAAGGTCAATCTTATGTCCGAGGATCAGATCCATGACTGTCGGGGATTCCTGATTGATCTTGTTGACCTTTCTTGCCTTCACACCTGCATCATTCAATGCCTTGGCTGTGCTTCTGGTCGCATAGATCGTATATCCCAGCTTCTCGAAACGTCTGCCAATCTCGATAGCTTCTCCCTTATCTGCATCCTTTACAGTGATGATCATCTGCTTATGCTTAGGAAGATCAATACCGGCGCCAAGGAATGCCTTGTACAGTGCTTCATTGAAGGTCTTGGCAATACCCAGGCACTCACCAGTGGACTTCATTTCCGGTCCAAGGCTGATCTCAGCACCACGAATCTTCTCGAAGGAGAATACAGGCATCTTGATTGCAATATATTCTGCTTCCTTCTGTAAACCAGGCTCATATCCCAATTCCTTGATTGTCTTACCGATAATAACTTCGGTTGCCAGATCAACAATAGGAATACCTGTTACCTTGCTGATATATGGAACTGTTCTGGAAGAACGAGGGTTGACCTCGATTACATATACTTCTTCTCCTACAGCAATGAACTGAATATTGATCAGGCCCTTAACATGAAGTGCCTTAGCCAGTCTTCTGGTGTACTCTGCAATTGTTTCCTTTACATGCTTGCTGACTGTATGAGCAGGATATACGGAGATAGAGTCACCTGAGTGGACACCGGTTCTCTCAATATGCTCCATGATACCAGGAATGAGAATATCTGTACCATCACATACAGCGTCTACTTCCAGTTCCTTACCCTGTAAGTACTTGTCTACCAGAATCGGGTGATCCTGTGCAATTCTGTTAATGATAGCCATGAATTCTTCAATCTCTTCATCACAGCTTGCGATCTGCATACCCTGCCCACCAAGTACATAGGAAGGTCTTACCAGAACAGGATATCCTAATCTGTTGGCAACTTCCTTTGCCTCTTCTGCTGTGAATACAGTACCACCTGCTGCACGGGGAATCTGTGTCTGCTCAAGGATCTCATCAAAGAGCTCTCTATCCTCTGCTGCATCAACGTCCTCTGCCTTGGTTCCAAGGATAGGTACGCCCATCTTCATCAGGCTTTCTGTTAATTTGATCGCTGTCTGTCCACCGAACTGTACAACAGCTCCATCCGGTTTCTCAATATTTACAACGTTCTCGACATCCTCCGGAGTCAATGGCTCGAAATACAGCTTGTCCGCGATATCGAAGTCAGTACTTACTGTCTCCGGGTTGTTGTTAATGATAATTGTCTCATAGCCTGCTTTGGCAAAAGCCCAGGTTGCATGAACGGAGCAGTAATCGAACTCGATACCCTGACCGATACGGATAGGACCTGAACCAAGTACCAGTACCTTCTTAGGAGGATTGGTCTCGATTGCTTCATTCTCTCCATCAAAGCAGGAATAATAGTAAGGAGTAGATGCTTCAAACTCTGCTGCGCAGGTATCAACCATCTTGAAGGATGCTGTAATACCATTGCTGTAACGCATTTCTTTGATCTCTCCCTCAGTTTTACCTGTTAATCTTGCAATTACATTATCCGGGAATTCAATTCTCTTTGCTTCTTTCAGAAGTTCTACCGTAAGAGGTCCCTTCTCCAAAGCGGATTCCATCTCTACGATAATTGCGATCTTATCAATGAACCAGCGGTCAATCTTCGTGATGTTAAAGATTGTATCGTAGTCAATTCCTTTACGAAGTGCTTCTGCAATCACATAAATTCTCTGATCGTCTACAATCTCCAGTCTCTTTAGCAGCTCCTGCTTGTCTAACGCGGAGAAATCATAGCTTCTCAGGCAGTCAACATGCTGTTCCAGAGAACGGATAGCCTTCATCAATGCACCTTCGAAGTTCGTACAGATACTCATAACCTCTCCGGTTGCCTTCATCTGGGTTGTCAGTGTTCTCTTCGCTGTGATGAACTTATCAAAAGGCAGACGAGGCATCTTAACTACGCAGTAGTCAAGGGCAGGCTCGAAGCTTGCATAAGTCTTACCTGTAATTGCATTCTTGATCTCATCCAGTGTGTAACCAAGTGCAATCTTGGCTGCAACCTTGGCAATCGGATAACCTGTTGCCTTGGAAGCCAGTGCTGAAGAACGGCTTACACGAGGGTTTACTTCGATAACACAATATTCAAAACTGGTTGGATGCAGTGCGAACTGTACGTTACATCCACCTGTGATATTTAACTCTGAAATAATATTCAGTGCAGAAGTTCTCAGCATCTGATATTCTTTATCACTCAATGTCTGGGAAGGCGCAACTACGATACTGTCACCGGTATGAACACCAACAGGGTCAATGTTCTCCATGTTACATACTGTGATACAGTTACCTGCACTGTCTCGCATTACTTCGTATTCGATTTCCTTCCAGCCTGCGATACAACGTTCTACCAGAACCTGTCCTACACGGGAAAGACGAAGACCATTCTCCAGAATCTCTTCCAGTTCTGTCTGGTTATGGGCGATACCACCGCCGCTTCCGCCCAGTGTATAAGCAGGACGAAGTACTACAGGATAACCGATGGTATTGGTAAATGCCACACCATCTTCCACGTTCTCAACAACCAGTGATGCCGCGCATGGCTCACCGATCTTCTCCATGGTGTCTTTGAATTCCTGACGGTCTTCCGCTTTCTTGATTGTAGCTGCGGTTGTACCAAGGAGCTTTACATTATGGCTCTTTAAGAAGCCACTCTCTTCCAGCTCCATACCAAGATTCAGTCCAGCCTGTCCACCAAGTGTCGGCAGAATGGAGTCTGGCTTTTCTTTCTCTATGATCTGTTCAAGAACTTTGGCTGTCAAAGGCTCAATATATACCTTATCAGCAATATCTCTATCTGTCATGATCGTAGCAGGGTTAGAATTGACCAGTACTACTTCGATTCCTTCTTCTTTCAGGGAACGGCATGCCTGTGTACCTGCATAGTCGAACTCTGCAGCCTGTCCGATTACAATAGGACCGGAACCAATTACCATTACTTTTTTCACATTAGGATTCTTAGGCATTATTCATTTACCTCCATCATATCTATAAATCTGTCAAACAAATATCCGGAATCCTGCGGTCCGCAGCATGCCTCCGGGTGGAACTGTACTGTAAAGATCTTCTTACCTGTATAGTTCAATCCTTCGTTTGTTCCATCGTTTACATTGATGAATGCAGGTGTTGCAACCTTCGGGTCAAGCTTGTCCATATCGACAACATAACCATGGTTCTGGGAAGAGATGTATACGCGCCCCGTTGCCAGGTCCTTAACAGGATGGTTACCGCCTCTGTGTCCGTATTTCATTTTATAAGTATCTGCTCCTGTTGCCAGCGCCATAAGCTGATGTCCCAGACAGATGGCAAAGATAGGAATATCTGTATCGTAGAGCTTGCGAATCTCAGCAATGATCTCTGTACATTCCTTAGGATCTCCAGGTCCATTGGAAAGCATGATACCGTCAGGCGCTGCGGCAATGATTTCCTCTGCTTTGGTCTGTGCAGGATATACTGTTACGTCACATCCTCTGGACTTTAAGGAATAAGCAATATTAGCCTTGGTTCCAAGATCCAGCAGGGCGACCTTCTTACCCTTACCGTTAAGCTCTTTTACAAGAGAGGGCTTCTTCTCGCGAACTCCCTGTGCAAAAGCTGTTGCATCGAACTTCGCACTTCCTGAAATAGCACCGTTCTCTGTCAGGCTCTGTGAACCCTTCACTTCATATACATGGTCACATGTAACCTTCTCAACTACCTTACCAGTGGTATAAGCTTTTAATCTTGGAAGAATCTCATCAAAATTATAGTTCTCATTCGTGGTAATCATGCCATTCATTGTGCCCTTTTCACGAAGAATCTTAGTCAAGGCTCTCGTATCAATGCCTGCGATACCAGGAACTCCGTTCTCCTCAAGGAACTGCTGGATGGAAATATCTGCCCTGAAATTGCTGTAATTTCTTGACAGTTCTCTGACAATGAATCCGTCCGGCCATGGCTTGCGTGACTCCATATCATCCTTGCAGATTCCATAGTTGCCGATCAGTGGATAAGTCATGCAGACTGCCTGCCCCGCATAGGAAGGATCTGTCAAGACCTCAAGATAACCTGCCATAGAAGTATTGAACACAATCTCACTAATTACTTCTTTGTCTGCACCTATATGAGTTCCCTCAAACACAGTGCCATCTTCCAATATTAAAAATGCCTTCATCTCTTTACCGCGCCTTTCTAATATAATAATAATGTACCTTTTGCATAATCGTCTAATTATATCACAAGAGCCCCCACCATTCAAGGGATTCTGCACTGGTAAAAGGTACGAAAAAATGTATATTTTTGCACTTTTGATGGAATAAACATACAAAAAGAGTGAACTTGTCAGCCAAGTCCACTCTTTTCCTGTTTATCCAATCCCAATTGCAGTCCACGCATCTGATGGGATAAGCCCAATGTAAGTCTTCCCAGGATTCAACTTAATCTCCTGGCCTGTATAGTCATAATATTTCGTAATGGCAGTCTCACCATTCTTATACCAGGTAATAGGAATAACCTGTCCATCTGTAAAATAATATCCTGTTGCTATAGTACTTGGCATATATCCAATTGCGTTATAAATCAGATATCCATGTGCATCCAGCTGTGAAAAAGAAGTCTCCTGCAGAATAACATTCTTAAATGTCAATGCCTGTCCATCCTCTCCATCTGTATGAAGGGAACCATACTCATAATAATCATAAGTCATTGTGTTGGCATTGTATTTTAACATGGATTTGTTATGTGGGAAAGCAGGAGTCAGATTGATCTGAGTCGCTGATGCCACACCTACTCCACCGTATGTTGTACTAAGCAATGTCTCCACAGGATTAAAGAGGAAATGAGACTCTCTTTCTCTTGTAGACAGATACAGCGGTGTATAATTCTTGGAATAGCCTGCTGCTGCGATACGGTTATTTACTTCGCCTGTTGTAACATACTCTGTAAATTCTCTCTTCTTACCGTTAGGGATTCTTGCAAATCCGGCACTGAGATTATCTGACCAGGGTTTAGCAAGCCACTCATTGATATAGTAAGGACCACCATCATGTACGCAGATTGCATTATATTCACCTGCTAAAATAACATTAGTTGGTCTGATGCTGCGGATGCTTCCAATCGTAGGAACTGAATTATAATCCTTGTAAATGCACATCAGTCTGGTGATGCGGTCATTTGCAGTAGAGTTCATCATCTCATATACAATATCTGCTTCGGCTGTACCGAAATGCTTCAATGCAACCTTCTCATTATCTACCATGACTGCAATAGGTCTCTGATCCTTGAGACTTGCGCTGATAGGCAGACCGGTAAGCTCTGATGTATACACTTCGCCTGCTGCCTGCACCTGTATAGGCTCTACCATTAAAGCTGCTGCCATTGCAACTGCTGACGCAATGCACAGGAATTTCTTTGCCAAATTCTTAACTTTCATCTTCTGAATTCTCCTTTTCTCAAAATAGCACCATATAGTATACCCTTTTTTGCTGCATTAATCCATAGTATATATTCACATATTTTATTCCCTGTAATTGTGACAATAGAGAAAAGGAGACCTCCATTAATATAAAATCAGATATTCCTGATTCGTATCTGCCTGTATCGTCACTGTTCCTATCTCACTGACAGGCGACGCATTGAGCAGCTGATAAGCATTCTGTGCTTCCCTGCCAAAGACATAGGCAATGCTTTGTGCGTTAGCTGCTGATAAAGCCACATTGATTACTGCTTTATCAAGAACTGATGCCTTTTTATTCTTCTGTATATAAAAAGCATCAAAATCTGCGGAGAATTTCTGTATACTGCGCAGCTTGACATTCAGATCCATCTCTCCCTCCCATGAAGCTATTGCTTCTGCATCTACAGTCACTGCAATATTCTCAATATAGAAATTGTAAGCTGCCTGAGTCTGCTTCATCTTCTCTACCTCAGACTCAGGAATGACAAGCTGTGTCTGTGCCACAGAAGCTACTGCGGTTGAATTATTCTGACTCTCACCACTGCTGCTCTCCTGTCCTGATGACTGTCCGGGTGCAGACGGCTGCTGGGGAGTAGACGGCTCAACCGGTACATCAGGCTCGGAAGGCTCTGTCGGAGTCTGCTCTGCTTTCTTTACCTCAGCAGCTGTCTTGCCACTCTTCACAGCTGTTATGCCATCATAATAGACTGTGCCTTTTACCATATTGTCTGCATCTATAGCTGCGCTTCCTGCGATTGCATTCACCCACAGCCCTATAGAAGTAATATTGCTCTTGTCGTTCTCCAGTCCGCCTGCAGGATTGCCTGCAATATCTCTTGCCACGAACAGCGCAAAAGGAATCGTTACAAGAACAGGCTCTGTTCCGGCATTGCAGTAATCTTCATTCAGATTCATATAATATTCATATACATTGCCGCCTGCTGTTATCTGAATGACTGTCTTCTGCTGCTTTCCATCCGGCACTGTCCAGAACTGCAGAGCATCACAGTCTTCCCAGCTTACTTCCTTAGAGATCGTAGCTCCTGCCCATCCATCCGAGGTCTCTGCATACTCGAACTTCATGACATATTCGCCTTCATAGCTGTAATCCCTGGATAAGCTGATCGTAATGTTGCTGCCTGTTGCCTTATTCGTAGCCCAGTTCTTGGTCAGCATCGTGTCCACACCATAGTAGTTCTCGAATCCGTCAATCTCATAAGGGTCCTGCTCAGGCTGCGGAATATTGAAGGTAGCGCGGATTGTATCAGCCACTGTATTATTGATATATAAGCTGATTGTACCAACTGCCTCTCCAAGCGCTGTCAGGGAATCCTGCTCAAGCTGTGCAGTCGCATAGCCATCTGCAATCTGTGCCTGCAGTGTGATCTCCCTGTCTTTTCCGGAAAGGACAAAGGTAACCTGATCAGCAGCAGTCACACCACTTATTCTTGCAGACAGTAAGGTCGCATCCAGGATTCTGTTGCCGGCAACTGGAGCTACGATATATCCGCTCTGCGTTGCTGCCGGTTTTGCCTGGATGCTTACAGACTTCATCTGCTCCAGAGCATCCTTCTGATTTACGGCAAAGATGCTGTTGTTCTGGTTGAAGAATCTGATAAACGGATCCATCATTTCATGGCCATGCTTCGTACCATCTTCTTTTACAGATTTTACATAAGGGGTATAGAAGCCGTCCTTCTCGCCAAAATTAGCCCATACCAGATAATAGGATGCATTGCTGCCTTTTACTGCATCCAGAATCTCCTGATGCCAGTCCGGTCTTGCATTCTCTGACTTGAGCAATGCAGTCTGGTTATCTCCCTCTGCAACATCATGAGCGGTTCCTGTCTCTGTAACGGCTACCAGCTTGCCATGCGTCTGGGCAAAATCATCCACAATCTGCAGCTCCTTCGTAAAGTTAGTCACAAAAGAATCCCCCTGCTGTGGATTTCTGTGATACATATCAAATCCCACCATATCAACATATCCGTCTCCCGGATAACGTGAAGCATATTCTTCTACAGAAGCAGCTTCCGAGCCCGGTCCGTATACATACAGGAAATTATGTACGTTCTTCTCGTCTCTGAGATATTCTACTGTGTACTTGTAGACGCTCTTATAGGTCTGCTCATCACAGAAGGCTGCGCCCCACCAGAACCAGCTTCCTGTATTCTCATGGAATGGTCTGAACAGAACTGCGCCATCTACTTGATGTGCATAGTCAGCTACCATGTCCAGATAAGCACGGAAGGCTTCATTGTATGCTCCTCCTGGCAGAATCTGATTCATCACATCTCCTGTCAGAAGATTGGGTGTATAACCGCTGAAGTTATAGCCTGCATAGCTGACACCTGTGTCATTTCCTGTTTCGGATACAGTACTGAAATTAGGCATATGCAGTGACAGCGTAGCAATTGCACCATTTCTGATATTATAATTCGTCAGAGCTGCTGCCGCGATTACATTCTTCTCGATCTGTGTAGAAGCCTGATTGATTCTGGCTGCTACTGTCTCATATACATCATCCAGCCCCTGCATTTCGCCAAGATAGCGGTCTGCAGAATATTCATTTCCTGCAAGTGACAATCCATCCAGCCCGATAATACCGGTATAGGAGCCGACCACATCCATTGTATCTGAGCAGGATAAATCACTGCTTCCTGCCTTATGGCTTGTATTGTTCTGCTGTCCGAATATCACGCTGTCTGTTTTGCCTACAGCCTGCAGATAAGCGTATACCTGTCTGACACTTTCTGTTGCCTGACCGTCTGCAAGTGTGATATTCTTCTGGATCTCACTGCTTCCTGCGCCTGTCACAAGAGTATCTCCCTGTACGGAGAGCTTCATATCCTGTCCTGTTATCTCTTCTGTAGCATCCACATAGATATCCTCTTCCTGTTTAGTTTCTGACATAAGTGTCACATTATCAAGATATACCATTCCCTGATAATCTGTCTCACTGCCGATAAGACCTATTGTGAAGCCATTCTCAATATTCTTCGTATCATAGCTCATGGAAAAATGCACCACCTTAAAACCATCTGCATAGTCCTCTGCATTATCAAAATTGATAGAGGCATTGATATCAATTCCGCTGTCTGCGAACAGCTTGACCTTGAAGCTGCCCTTTGTCATCAAAGCAGGATCATAGATAAAATCAAAAGCGATCTTATTGGCATCCTTTACCTCGAAATCATCGTCCCAATAGGAGGACTTGATCTCACTCCATGTAGATTTCACATCCTTGGAATAATCCACCTGCATGGCCAGTGCCTGATACTGCCCGCTCCAGTCCAGACTGTTCTGCCCCTGATTGTCCCATACGCCGTCATAATACCAGTCATTGATATTCTCATCAAAACTCCAGCTTGCAAGGACATTCTCCTGTACGGGCTTATCCGGTTTCTCCTGTGCTCCATTCTCAAGAGTCACATTGCCATAATAGACAGAGCCAGTATAGTTACACATCCAGCCTGCAAGCTTTACTGTGAATTCTGCCAGATAATCCTGTGTTATTTCATCACCAAAGGAAAATGACACATGTGCTTTTCTATATAATTTACCATCGATCTCTACTTCCCGTGTAAAATCACCGCTTCCAAGCTCAGGAATCACATCATTCTGTGTCCAGCTCCAGCCGCTGCCGAGTCTGGCAATTCCCTGAACCTTAATAAGTCCCTCATATTCTGCATTCTCTGCCGGAATATACAGATCAAAGGAAACCTTCGTGCCACTGTTGAGCGCCGTGTCTGTGGAAAGCCCCAGCTGATTCTCGCCCTTGTCATCCCAGCTGCTTGTATCATCAAATGCAAGCTCCTGTCCATAAAATTGCTGCAGCTGTGTCTCTTCTACGTCAGCTGCCATGGCTACAGGCTCTTCCTCTGTAAGCTCAGTCATTTCTTCCTCTGTGACTTCCTCTGTGACCTCTTCTGTGGCTTCCTGTGTTGTTTCCTCCTGTGAAGCCTCATCCTCGCCGGCTGCTTCTTCGGTTGTGGATTCTGTTGTTTCCTCTGTCTCCTTCTCTACAGTAGTCTCCTTCGTCTGTACCGTAGCTTGCTCTACTTCCTCATTCTCCTGCTCTTCTTCCTCTGCAGCAGCTGATTCTGTAAATGTCTCTTCTGTGTTCTCCCCTTCTACAACATTCTCCTGTGATACTTCTTCTGCATAGACCATGCCGCCTGCCATGTTGCAGGATGATATTGCCAGAATTCCAGCCATACCAATAGAAAGCATCTTTACAACCTGTTTTCTCTTCACGTTCCTACCTCCCTGTATATTCTGTCTGTTCATCCGTACTGCATTTTGCAGTACGCAGAATAAATTAATTTTAGCTAATTTAATTATTTTTAGCTTGTTAATTTATTTCTTATTTAAGTTTACATATAAATTATACAAATAGTTCATTTGAACGTCAAATATGAAAAATAAAATAGCCGTTTTGCACATTTTTTAACTCTTTTAATTTATCATTTGGCATTTTAAACCGTAATATTTACTAGTTTTTAACCTTTTAGTTAATTCTAAATGACATAAAAAAAGATCCTACTGTATCAAATACAATAGAATCTTTCATTTAAATTAGTCCAAATGTGAATACGGAATAAATGGTTCAGGAGCTCCATCATGTTCTCTGAGTGCCTTCTCCATCCAGATCATATCGACCCAGTGTCCTGATTTGAAGCCGGAATGATGGAAATGCGCTACCGTCTGGAATCCCATTCTCTCATGAAACTTCTCACTGTCTGGATATGGATATGCAATACATGCACAGAGATTATATACATTCTGTGCATATAGGATCTTCTCAAGCTCTGTATATAAAAGCCTGCCCACACCCTGTCTGTGTACTCCGTCCTTCACATATACTGACAATTCCACTGACCAGTCATATGCCTCTCTGGACTTGAATGCAGAAGCATAGGCGTATCCCAGCAGCTCACCGTCTTCATTCTGTGCCACCAGATAAGGATACCGTTGCAGTGTGTGTGCAATCCTGCCCGCAAACTCCTGCACAGATGGTGTCACATACTCAAAGGACACATCTGTATGCTCTACATAGGGTCTGTATATTTCCAATAACTCTGCCGCATCTTCAACGGATGCTTCTCTCACTGATACCATAACCTAATTCATGCTCCTTATCTGGGCGAACAGATCCAAGTCACTCTTTGTAAGCTTCATATTGGTGTTATATTCTCTGCCATCAGCGCTGGTGACTTTCACTTCAATAATGGTATCCACACCGATTCCATCCCTGCCTACTGCCTGACAAAAGGGCATGAACTTGGGATGATTTCTGTTAAAAGTATCCCATGCATTCTTAATCTTCATGACGCTTCCGAAATCTATCATTATTCTTCTCCACTCCGTTATGCTAAATATACAACATCTTCATCTTTCAGATTCGTATCTTCCATGGCGGCTTTTGCCTCGTCTTCCTGATAACGATTAATATAAAAGGAAAACTTCTTCTGGCTTTCAAATAAGCCCTTCTTCCTGTTACGTACTTTATCTACCTTGATCAGATAAGATACTCCATGCTTCAGGAAAGTCTTCTCAATCGCATTTTTAATCTCTTCTTCATATGTTTCAACAAAAGCGATCTCTCTTCCATTATTCTTTTCCGCCATTATGTACATCCTTCTTTCCGGCAATGATTCAGGAACTATACCTGCCAGAATTACCTCTCATTAACCTTACTTTCAATATTATATCCAAACCATATGTATTTGACAAGATAATTTTATGTAACCATCCGAATTTCATCGCTGTTTCATCAAGAAGAAACCTCAGGCTTTGTTTTAATCCTGAGGTTTCTTATCTGCTTATTTAAAGTACTTCACACCTGACTCAAAGATTTTAAGATCCTGTTCGCCATAGATGTTGATTGCTACGGATTCGCCGCGTCTCTCTACGTGTGCCATCTTGCCCAGGCATCTGCCATCCGGCGAGGTGATACCTTCGATTGCAGCATAAGAGCCGTTTACATTCCACTCTTCATCCATGGAGATATTGCCATTGAAGTCAGCATACTGTGTAGCAACCTGACCATTCGCAAATAATTTGTCAATCCACTCCTTAGGAGCTACGAAACGTCCTTCACCATGGGAAGCCGGTGTTACATAGGTCTTGCCAAGCTCTGCAAGCTGTAACCAAGGGGACTTATTGGATACGACCTTGGTATATACCATCTTGGAGATATGACGGTTAATCGTATTGAAGGTCAATGTAGGAGAATCCTCCTTCTGGCCTGTAATCTCACCATAAGGAACCAGACCTAATTTGATCAGTGCCTGGAATCCGTTACAGATACCAAGTGCCAGACCATCTCTCTCGTTCAACAGCTTCATGACAGCTTCCTTCATCTTCGCATTCTGGAATGCTGTCGCGAAGAACTTCGCACTACCATCCGGTTCATCACCTGCGGAGAATCCACCAGGGAACATGATGATCTGTGCCTGTCCGATAGCCTTCTCGAATTCATCTACAGATTCACGGATATCCTCTGCTGTCATATTGCGGAACACCTTGGTAATGACATTAGCACCCGCACGTTCAAATGCCTTGGCACTGTCATACTCGCAGTTTGTTCCTGGGAATACAGGGATAAATACGGTAGGCTTCGCTACTTTGTTCTTGCAGATATGGATATCAGATGTCTGATACAGTTTAGTTTCAATTGCATCTGTAGCCTTTACTGCCTTAGTAGGGAATACCTTCTCCAGCTTGCTCTTCCATGCATGGAGAGCGTCTTCCTCGCTGACTTTTACATCTTTATATACAAATCCGGCATTTTCAGGAAGAACGGTTGCTACAACACTGTAAGCAATTCCACTTTCTTCCAGTGCTTTCATACCATCTGCGGATACTTCTGCAATCATATTGCCGATTTCATTTGCAAACAGTTCCTTAGCGGATAAAGCATCTGAAAATTCTACACCAAGCTTATTACCAAAGGACATCTTGGCTGCGCTTGCCACAATACCTGCACCATCCAGAGCATAAGCAGCTACGATAGCTCTCTTCTTGATCAATGCGGAGATACCGTCAAAAAGCTTCATGACTTTCTCGTATACAGGAATATCGTACTGATCTTTCTCAATACGGAACACAACAAGCTTATCTCCTGCGTTCTTCAACTCTGGTGTAATGATGTCTTTTTCCTTCGCTACATCTACTGCAAAAGACACTAATGTAGGAGGTACATCAATATCATTGAAGGTTCCTGACATGGAATCCTTACCACCGATAGAAGGCAGACCGTATCCCATCTGTGCATCATAAGCACCTAACAATGCTGCAAAAGGCTGACTCCAACGCTCAGGATCTTCTGTCATACGTCTAAAGTATTCCTGGAAAGTGAAACGGATCTTGCTGTAATCACCGCCTGCTGCCACAATCTTAACCATAGATTCTGTTACTGCATAGATAGCTCCATGATATGGGCTCCATGAGGACAGATATGGATCAAAGCCATAGCTCATCATGGTAACAACATCTGTCTTGCCCTTTAATACAGGGAGCTTCGCTACCATAGTCTGTGTCTCTGTCAGCTGATACTTACCACCATAAGGCATGTATACACTGCCTGCTCCAATAGAGGAGTCGAACATTTCCACAAGACCCTTCTGGGAACATACATTCAAATCATTCAATTCTGCAAGGATTGCTGCTTTTACATCGTCTTTTGCAAGAGCTTCTTCTACAGCAGGAACTGCTACCTTGTTCAGGTAATTGTCTTCCTTAACAGGCATGTCTACGTATACGTTAGTCTCCTGATGAGCACCGTTGGTATCCAGGAAAGCACGGGATAAATTAACAACTTCCTTGCCTCTCCATTTCAGTACCAGTCTTGGCTCTTTGGTTACAACTGCTACTTCAACTGCCTCCAGGTTCTCTTCTGCAGCATAGCCAAGGAAGGTATCTACATCCTTAGGATCAACTACAACTGCCATTCTCTCCTGAGACTCGGAAATAGCCAGTTCTGTTCCGTCAAGACCTGCGTACTTCTTGGGAACCTTATCCATATCAACAACCAGACCATCAGCCAGCTCTCCGATTGCTACAGATACACCGCCTGCACCAAAGTCGTTACATTTCTTGATGATCTTGCTTACTTCTTCTCTTCTGAATAATCTCTGAATCTTACGTTCTGTAGGCGCATTACCTTTCTGCACCTCAGCACCACAAGTCTCAATAGAAGCTTCTGTATGTACCTTGGAAGAACCTGTTGCTCCACCACAGCCGTCACGTCCTGTACGTCCACCTAACAGAATGATGATATCACCGGGATCAGAATCCTCACGGATAACACTTGCTCTTGGAGCAGCACCCATAACAGCACCGATCTCCATTCTCTTGGCTACATAGTTTGGATGATATACTTCCTTTACATAGCCTGTAGCCAGACCGATCTGATTACCATAGGATGAATAACCGCTTGCTGCACCACGAACCAGCTTCTTCTGAGGGAGCTTACCTTTCAGAGTATCTTCTACAGATACAGTAGGATCTGCTGCACCAGTTACACGCATAGCCTGATATACATAAGTACGTCCTGACAACGGATCACGGATAGCACCGCCCAGACAGGTTGCTGCACCACCAAAAGGCTCAATTTCTGTAGGATGGTTATGAGTTTCGTTCTTGAAGTTTACAAGCCACTCTTCTGTGATAATGCCTTTTCCATCTTCCTTGTCAATTTCAATAGGAACTACGATGGAACAAGCATTGATCTCGTTAGACTTCTCCATATCCTCAAGCTTGCCGTCAGCCTTGAGCTTACGCATAGCCATAAGTGCCAGATCCATCAGGCAGACATACTTGTCCTTTCTGCCTGCAAAGATCTCTTCTCTGACAGCCAGATAATTCTGATAAGTAGTCTTAATAGGCTCTGTATAATAATTATCTTCAAAAGTTACGTTCTTTAATTCTGTAGAGAATGTGGTATGACGGCAGTGGTCTGACCAGTATGTATCCAATACACGAATCTCTGTTACAGAAGGATTTCTCTTCTCTTCATTCTTAAAATAATTCTGGATATGCAGAAAATCCTTAAATGTCATTGCCAGTCCCAGAGAATCATAAAGCTTCTTTAAATCAGGCTCTGCCATATCCTTGAAACCATCAAAGATTGCTACATCAGCAGGTTCTGCGAACTCTGTTACAAGAGTTTCAGGTTTTACCATGTCTGTCTCTCTGGAATCTACCGGGTTGATACAGTAGGATTTGATCTTGGCAAATTCATCATCGGAAATCTTGCCTACCAGTAAATATGTTACGGCAGTCTTAATAATGGGATCTTCGTCTTCCTTCAGGAATTTTACGCACTGTACTGCTGAATCAGCTCTCTGATCGAACTGTCCAGGCAGGAATTCTACAGAGAAGCATCTGCCATTCGCAGGCATGTCGAACTTCTCTAAGTATAAATCATCTACTGGTGGTTCAGAAAATACACATTTGCAAGCTTTTTCAAAGGTATCTTCTGACAGATTCTCTACGTCATAACGAATGAAAATCCTTACCTGCTCTAGGCCATCAATTCCAAGATAGCTCTTGAGCTCTTCTTCCAGCTCTTTTGCTTTTACTGCAAAGGAAGCCTTTTTTTCCACGTAAATACGTTTCACTTTTCCCATTTGTAAGTCCTCCGTAAAAATTGGTATATTTGGTTTTGATACTATCTTAATAAGAATAGCAGTAATTCTGCATTTTTTCAACCGTGGAAATAGACGAAAAGAATTTAAAATGCTACAATATAATTATTCAAAGCTATGTAAACCGGGAAAGGCAGGAATTTTACAGATATGGAAGATATCAAATTTGCGTTGCTGATAGACAGTGACAATATCAGTGCTGATTACATTAAGATCATACTGGATGAATTATCCAAGTACGGAACCGTTACTTATAAAAGAATCTATGGGGACTGGACCCGTTCCAATTCAAGCAAATGGAAGGATGTGCTGTTAGCCAATTCCATCAACCCGGTACAGCAATACAGCTATACGACAGGTAAGAATGCCACTGATTCTGCCATGATCATAGATGCCATGGATATTCTCTATTCTGGTCATGTAAGCGGCTTCTGTCTGGCTTCCAGCGACAGCGATTTCACCAGACTTGCCATGCGTCTTCGTGAATCCGGCATGTATGTCATCGGTATGGGAGAACGTAAGACTCCGGAGCCATTCCGCTCCGCC
Source organism: Roseburia sp. CAG:10041_57 (assembly GCA_001916965.1). Lineage (GTDB taxonomy): Bacteria > Bacillota > Clostridia > Lachnospirales > Lachnospiraceae > COE1. The sequence continues at coordinate 27,529 of MNTL01000061.1, read as the reverse complement.
TGTGAGAAATTCGTACTGCTCGATCTCTTATCCAATGTGGACACATCCGTTACCAAGGTCGGTAAACACTCCGCCAAGGCAGAACAGGATGCACTGACACCTCTGTCAGAAATTGAGCAGGCACTTGTTAAGATCATCAGTGAGAATGGCAATGATGGTACTTCTATGGATATCGGAGAATTAGGCAGCCGTCTCTCCAAGATGTATCCGACTTTCGATGTACGAAATTATGAATATACGAAGTTCTCCAAATTTCTGGAAGCCGCCGAGTTCAAAAAGTCTATCTCCTTAAAATATACAGAGACTACCGTTACCGCATACCTGCAGGCCGCGGACATCACTCTGGATGATATTCACAAGGAAGTCCTGTCTATCCTGAAACAATGCGAGAAGCACACAATGAATGTAGGAGAGCTTAATCAGAAGCTTTGTAGACGTTTTCCTGATTTTAATATATCTAACTACGGTTATGCCAAACTATCCAAGATGCTAGGAGATTTCAAGGAATGTAAGATCAGCAACTTTGGAAAGATCATATCACTGCGTTCCTGAATATAAAAAGCCTAACTCCGCGGAGTCAGGCTTTTCTTTTCATCATATCTTTTATTCTACTTCAAGTCCAAGTGTTCCCATAATGTAATTTATGGTATCATCTGCTGCTTTTTCAGAGATTCCTGTGGTTCCTGCTGCTACTTTAAGTCCTTCCATTGCATAGGAAATAGTTGCTGCTGCCGTTGCAGGATTTTCACAGACCATCCATTCTTCTTTCACGCCATCTGTAATGATCTGTTCCAGAAGTCTGGCATTCTCTTCTTTTTGTCTGCTGACCACACTATCCTGTGCATTGGCAAACAGATATTCATAAGTTGCTGTAATCAGATTGTCTTTTGCAAGCATTTCCTTCTTACAGATATCCAGATACAACAGTAACTGGTCGCCTGGTGCTGCATTCTCCGGCAAAGAAGCCTCATAGCTACTCTTTGTATTCTGTGTCTGCTGTTCCAATACTGCCTCGAACAGATCTTTTGTATTGCCAAAATACAGGTACAGCCCGCCACGACTGATGCCGCATGCATCCACGATATCCTTCATGGTCACATCCTTGTATCCTCTTTTTGCAAATACCTCTTTTGCTTTCTCAATGATATACTGTTTCTTCTGTGTTGACTTATCTCCCATCTCCAGCTCCCCAATCTTATGCCAATGGCTTTTTTATCTCTAATAATTCTTTCAATCGCAGAAGGATTGCAAGAAATACACCGCTCTTTACGCCCTCTGTCCAATATGCGCCGCGTACTTCGCCCTTCAGAATATACTTTGACAAAATATCACCCAGTACATCCGTCTCCATCAGTGTACATCTCTCAATCAGATTCAGCTCATCCTGCACACTGCGAAGGCTGTATCTTGAGAAAGTATACACATAATTACGATTCATAAAGCGTGTTGCCTTGGCCTCCTTCACAAAAGACAACAACGTGGAATCATATACCGGAACCGGCATGGAATTCGCCTCTATTCCTTCGCCCTTATAAATATTGGAAGCATCTCTACCGCTTGCTGCCTGCAGCCAGCCCTCATAGCGCAGCAGTTTCATTGTATCATCCTGATAAAATGCAATTACTTCATCTCTGGAAAGTTTCTCACTGTCCTGCATAATCAGCAACACCTTCTTTCTTTTTATATCTAGTTTAGCATAAAAACTCGAATTGTACACTATCTGATCGAGAAGTTTTTCATATTTCGCCTTGTGATATTTTGAAATAGAGCTTATAATCCCAATAAGAAAGGCAAGGTGAAGCTTATGAAAAAGGTACTCCGATTTTTGTTAAAACCATTATCTTTCGTTCCGGCGCTGGTTATCATGTATTGTATCTACTCTTTTTCCGCCCAGGATGGCGCTGCCAGCTCATCTCTGAGTTATAAAGTATCTTATAAAGTAATAGAAATTACAGATCATATCCTCAATCTTGATCTGAATGATGCACAGATTCTACAGGGTATACATCGTATTCATTTCTATGTCCGTAAAACAGCTCATTTCTCTGAATATTTTCTGTTGGCAGTCTCTATTGCCTGCCCTTTATATGTATATGGAATACGTGGCATCTGGCTGTTGCTGACTTCAGGATTATTCTGTATTGGTTTCGCATCCCTGGATGAGTTCCACCAGCTCTATGTTTCAGGGCGTTCCGGTTCTATTAGAGATGTCTGCATTGACAGCAGTGGTGCATTTTTCGGTATTATTGTGACTCAGATACTTTGCTATATTGGTCGAAAATGCATCTTTGAACCTCTTGGCTTGCATAATAAATCAATATAGTTTTAATATAACGCAATATAGTTATAGATTATTTGATATGTACGATGTATGATAAATACATGTTTAGCAGAGATGCTAGACTTGCTAATTAGCAATTCCGGAAGAATTCCCCTTTTACACAAACAAGAAGCTCGAGCAATCGGGCTTCTTTGTTTTGTTCTTTTTATTGCCGATAGTTGTATTTGTTTAAAACAGGGCGCTCATATCACTATGGGCGCCCTTCATTTTTAGATTTCCTTAATCATGGTATCAAATGCTTCCAGTTTAATCTTTTCTGTTCCATATTCTGTGTTTATCGTAGTCTCCTGTACAGAATCTGTGTTGTTGATTACGATCAGAGTCCTGCTTTCAGGATAATAAGCACATTCCATATCAGCATTATCGGTCAGATAATTACCGTCAATTGCTTCTCCGCCAGCCTGCAGAATCAGATTCAGCAGCATCTTTGTATTCTGATTGTTTACGCTAAAGGAAGACATATAGATGCCGCAGCCCTTGCCAAAGCTGTTCTTTGTCATAAGTGGATTATTACCCTTTGCTGCCAGTACAACAGCCTTACCGTCTGTAAGATGGCATTTTACTCTTTCAGAGACTTCACTGCCCTGTGGCATTACCTCGGCTGCTGCCTTCTCATCTACTTCAAAGCTCCACTGTCCATGGCATACTCTGTCAATGATATCCTTATCTACGCCAAGTACCGGTGCCATTCTGAAATAGCTGTCATAGCCTTCTACTGCGGATGGCTCATCTACACCGATGAAGGTTCCGCCTTCATATACCCACTTCGTCAAAGCAGCTACTACTTCATCATCCTTCCATGCGTCACCACCGCTCCATGCAGATCCGGCTGCACCTGCATTGATGACTACATTTACATCTTCCAGCGCACCCTTCTTCACATCTTCAAAGTTAATGAATTTCACTTCAACAGGAAGTCCGCTCAATGCTTCATTAATATGAATCAGGTCATGCATATATGTCTCATGGAAATGTCCTGATAAAGACCAGGAACGCATGCTTCCCCAGTAATGTAGTACTGCTACTTTGGTCTTGCAGCAATATGGCTTACCAGCCTTATGCAGATCTTTCAATGCTCTGAATTCATCAGATATCTTCTCGATATAATCCACAAAATCAGGGAAATCCTGTACAAGATGCAGATAACCGCCAAGACCGATTCTGTCTATCGATGCACGAAGCAGCGCACGTCTTACACTATTCCAATATTTCTTGGCATCCAGTGTAGGATTGCCGCCTTCCATAAATGTAGGAAGTCCTCCCAGTCCTACCGGGAAAAGATATGGATGCAGACGCAGCTCGTGTACATCAACGTCTACTCCTGCACACAATCTGGCTTCATAGCCTGAGAATACACATTTAATCAGGCCATCAAAGCCAAACTCCTTGAATTCAGGCTTGTATGGTTCTACACCAACCCAGCTGTCATCATAGAATACATATGCTTTCTTTCCATATTTATGTACAATATCAATTAATTCCTTACCAAAATCAATGACAAAGCGATTAATAAAATTAATCCAGTCTGTCTTTTTCTGATTGCCAGGCATATGTGTTACATGCAGCTTACCCTGATTGATGAAATCTTCTGCTGTCAGCTGATAGCCATATACTTTGGCAAATTCATCCAGTGCACGGGGGCTTACTGTAAAGTCATAAGATGCCCAGTCAGAATAAAGCTGTCTGTTGCGTTCACTGCTTCCCCAGATCCAGACGAAATTATAGAACATGGAAGTAAAACGAACTACTGTCGTAGCCGGATGCTCCTTACACCAGTTCTCCATCCAGTTCTTGAGATATTCCTGTGTCTCAGGATATACAGGATCAATCTGCATCAGGTGCTCTTTATCCCAATGATTGGTCGTATGATTATACATGGAGATCTCTTCCCATATACGATAAGCCAGAAAGCTTACTGTATAGGAATGCCATGGAGTAATATCATGCAGTTCTACGCTGTTATCTGCGCTGTTGTAGCTCCACTTATCCGCCGAAACAACACTGTCAGTTGTTCGATCATATACCTGCCAGTATTTGAAAGCTGCTTCGCTGTCATTAACACAGAACTGTTCATCAAAGAAATCATCCATAAGTCCAATGTACAGTGTATTCTCTGTCGCTACCTTGGGTGATGTCATCAGAAATGTCTGCTGTAACTTATCCTGATTCTCCTTTGCCCATGCATTGTGATCTCTAATAATACAGATAGTAGAATAGATTCCATATCCTGCATTGGTGATTTCGTCTGATAATACAGTACCATCACTGTCTCTGATCACATCAGCCCCCCATTTATCTGCAAGCTCCAACGTGAGCTTCTCATACCCTGCCTCGCCCGGCAAAGTAAAACCGCCTTTTCTCTTACTCATAGCTGCCTCCTCATATTACATTTTAACCATACTTTCTGATTCTTTTACACTTTGGGTTTCCATTCACTATGCCTCGTCATAAAACCTGCCAATCTGCCGTAGGCTTCTGCATAATTGCCGGTCCTCATCTGTCCACAATATTCCTTAACTGCCATTCCTGCAAAAAGATATGCCCCATAGTCATTGGGATGGGTAAAGTCCTTGGGATAATAATATCTTGCCGTCTGCTCAGGTCCATGTTGAATAATAAAGTCCTTACTTGCCCCATGCAGATCAATTACCGGAATCTGGTAACGGGCTGCTGCCTGCTTGCATGCCTGTGCATATTCCTCAAGGGAATCAGCATACATACCGTTGACACGCCAGGTATTCCTGCACACAGGAGTCACAAGAATCGGATATGCCCCTATAGCCAGAGTCTCTTCTATATAACGGCACAAAGCTTCCATATAGCCCTCTTTTGCCCTTAAACCAGCCAGTTTCTGATCATTATGCGCAAATTGGAGCATCAGATAATCACCAAATCTGATATGCGCCTGAATAATGGCGTAATGTCCCTCAGTCCTGAATGTCTCAACAGTCTGACCCGGATGTGCATGGTTAGACACGGCTATCTTACCGCTCAGATACGCCGGAAGCATCTGCCCCCAGCCTGCGAAGGCAGCCTCCGGCTGATAAGGATACCATGCCGGCTGGTCATTTACCGTAGAATCCCCCGCAATATAAATCGTAGGGCAATTTACCTGTTTTATATTGATCCTGCACAGGTTCGCATTCTCCCCCAGCAGGGTAATATCAATACTTTTACACTCATAGATACAGTTTCTGCCCATAGGTATGATGTCACAGGCATTCATAACAAAAGTCAATGACTGCTTCTGTTCTTTTCCCGCAGACCTGCATACAAGTCTCCTCGATCCTGCAAAAATCATAGCTTCTGCCTCTGACTGATATTCCAGAGTGATCTGATAGTTACCGCTCCGCTCCACATCCGCCCGAAAACACAGGGGAATCATACATCTCTCCTGTATTCCAAGCCGACAAGCCGCATACCGTCCATCTACGTGACAGCCAAGATCATCAGTGACAATCCTGGTCACTTCACCAATTGTATCAGCATATGCCGGAACAAAGCCTGAACTTAACTCCGGCATCTGAAGCATCTCGTTGCTGCGGAAATCAGCTTCTGTTACAAAACCATATCCAAGCCCGGCATCATATAACTGCCCTCCGGTAACTGCTGTCTCTTTGCTTCGACTATCTGTATTTAGTTTTTGATTTTTGTTTCCAAATACATAAGTCTTTGCATACATTTTATAAGGCACCGTCTTTCTGGATCTCATCGGACACCAATAATGTAGCAAAGAAAGACAATGCTAATCCCTGTCCCCATCCCTGGATATATGCTTTTGGAATACCGCGATAACCTTCTTTATCTCTCATAACGGCTGTACCGCCGGATACATTCATTACTTTACCGTCTTCACTGACATTTGCCAGAAGTCCCTTGATTGCCTTGTTGATATACTTGCTGTGAAGTGGATTGCCTCTTGTCAGCATAGCTGCTGCAATTCCTGCCGATGCAGAGATTTCTTCATAAGACTCAGGATCATCTACCACTGTCCTCCACAGACCATTCTCTGTCTGGTATACCTTGAGTGCTGCCAGCTGCTCATTAAGAGAGCCTGCAATATCAATATATTTAGGATACAGATAACACTTTGGCAGAATACCGCCTACCTGTGACATGGTAAAAGCAGCCCAGGCATTAGCGCGTCCCCAGTAAATACCGGACATATGGTCTCCTGCAATATTATCGTAGCCATGATACCATAAGCCGCTGCTTGGATTCTGTAAATATTTAATATGCCAATAATACTGATTCAATGCATCATCAATCAGTTCTTCATCTTTTTCCATAACGCCTACACGAAGCATGAGGAATGCTGCCATAAATAAAGTATCACACCAGCACTGTTCCGGGAAATCATTGTTTGCAGATACTGTATGCTGCAGCACATGGTCGCCGAAGCGAAGTGCATCATTTCTTAAATATGCAATCTTGCTCATCAGAATCTCATGATATTTCTCTTCACCAGTTGCCTGATACAGTGTGATCAGGCAATGTCCCATTGCGCAGGCATTTACAGTCCACACCTTAGGCAGTCCCAGATCAATCAGTTCATCTATACGATCCTTGAGCAAATCAAGATATTCCTTCTTACCGGTCTTCTCATAAGCATCTGAAATTCCATAATATGCTACACCACATGGCCAATCCCATGTCAGATCCATATTCATGGTCTTCTTTACAATTTTGTCAATTACCTGCTCAAGCTCCTGTTTGTCATACTCCAGCTTTAACATGATACATTCCTCCTCAATCCTGTCTTTACACTTCTCAACGTGTCATTTATCATCCGAAATTATTATGCAGATTTGTTTTGTCAAAGATTTCACAACAATATAGGTAAACTGAAATCTTTGAAAAAACATACCTGTGTCTTTTTTCTTAAAACAGCCCCCAACACTTGTCGGGGGTCGTATTTATTGTTTTACAAATCAGGTTAGATTGTGTACAAATTACTGTGGTAATTTTGTGCTCTGGCCAGCTTCGTATGCTTCTTTTCTTTCATCAACGATTGCCTGATATCCAGCGTCAGCATACTTCTGAGCTAACTCATCATATAATGTGTCGAATTCATCAGGAGAACACATTGTCAACTGATCTCTGTACTCTGTGTAGAGTTCAAGTAAGGATGCCTGATACTCACCTACAGAATCAAGTACTACTGCAAAGTTACAATCGGATACTGCCCAACCCTTGTCAGCTACTTCTACCTGCTTGTAGTAATTGTCAATAATATCCTGTGTAAAGTCCTGAGGATATCCTGCAGGTGCAGCTGCCTTGATAACGTCTTCGATAGTACCAGCTGTTCTTGCTTCTGTTGTTACGCACCAGTAATCCTTGGAATTATTGAAGCCCTGTGTGCAGTCACCGCTGTAGTCTGTTACAGCTACCGGAAGTCCGTCATCACCCATTGTGTAGTTCTCGCCTTCGATACCCCACTGCATTGTGAAGAGGTTATCTTCCTGTGTCATCCATTCCATGTACATCCAAGCTGCTTTGATCTCATCTTCAGATGCCTGTGAAGAGAAACCGATCATCATACCGAAAGGATTGTTTGCTCTGTATGCAGGTACTGTGCCGCCTTCCGGATCATCTGTAGTAGCCTGGATCTTAACTGCTAATTTAGCATCAGGATTCTGTGCATAGAAGGAATCCAGTACATCCATGCTTGCAGAGATGTAAGCGCCCCACTGTACTGATTCACCATTGATGAATGCAGCTTTTGCTGTTTCTGCATCTGTTACATAATATTCAGGATTGATAAATCCGGCATTATACTGCTCGTTAACTCTCTTTAAGAGTGCCTTATTAGCTGCATCGCCAAGTGCAGGAATCGCATAGTCACCGTAGCAAGCCCAGTTCTCTTCATCAAGAGGATATGATCTGTAAGCGTAGTTCTGGTCAACACCAGCGCCAGTTACCATCTGTCCGCCAAGAGGGTTCTTGCAGATTCCTTCATCAACTAACTTCTGAAGCATTTCTTTCTCTTCCGCCCATGTGGTAGGATATTCAGAATATCCAATCTGGTCTAACCAGTCCTGACGATAGAATGTGATAAATGTATAGTTTGTATTGTAGTAAGGTCTTTCAGCTAATGCGAAGTATGTCTCACCATCCATCTGTGTATAGCTGATCTGATCCAGATCTACCATTCTCTGATAGTATGTAGGAGCTACCTTAGCGAACTCATCCAGATCATATGTTGTCAGATATCCATCACCGGCCCACTGAGCTAACTTAGGATAGTCATATTCCATAAGGATTGTAGGAAGCTCATCACCCGCTGCCAATAATGCATAGGATGTTAATACGTCAGAACGTGTGATAGGTACATATTCTACTGTAATGTTGTACTTGTCACCGAAGTTCTCCTGTACCCACTTGGTCCAGTAGTTGTTGCTTACATCAGGAACACCTTCAACACCTCTGTCATATACAGGAATTCTTAATGTAACATTATCAGCAAATGCTTCGTATCCGTCGATACCAACTACTTCATCAGATGCTTCTGTGGAAGCTTCTGTTGTAGCTGCTGCTTCTGTGGAAGCTGCCTCTGTCTTTGTGTCTGTGCTTGTAGAAGCACTTGTGTCACTGCTGCTGCCGCAGCCTGCTAATGTTCCCATTGCCATTGCACCTGTTAATGCAAGTGCGATTGTCTTCTGAAGAGTATTCTTCTTCATAATGAAATCCTCCTTTAATGAATATATAGTTTTATGTAACACCCGATTTCCGGGAAAACTAACTGTTTTGATTTTTCTTTAGCCCTTTACTGCGCCTACCATAACACCCTTTACAAAATACTTCTGTAAGAAAGGATAGATACAAATGATAGGAATTGTAACGAACATGATTGCTGCTGCCTGTAATACTTCAGGAGTACTTGTTACAGCGGCTGCCTCTGACAGAGTAGCTGTCTGTGCTTCTGCCGCTGAGGATACTAACTGTGAAAGCTTGTATTGGATCATCTTCAGAGTTTCTGATTTAATATAGTACTTGTTATCTGCATATGAATTCCAACGGCCTACTGCATAGAACAGTGACAATGTTGCAATGATAGGCTTTGATAACGGAAGTACGATTTTCCAGAGAATCTGGAAGTTCGTTGCGCCATCCAAAAATGCGGATTCTTCCAAGCTGTCAGGAATACTTGCCTGTAAGTTTGTCTTCATGATCAGCATGTTGTATGGTGAATAGATCAAAGGTAAGATCAATACCCACATGGTATCCAGCATATGTAAATCCTTATACAGTAAGTAGGAAGGAATCAGTCCGGCGCTGAAATACATAGGGAACATCAATAAAAATGTAAAGAATGTTCTGCCTTTTAATCTCTTCTTGGAAAGAGGATATGCTGCGCAGGTACATACAGCCATGCCTAAAGCAGTAAATATCACGGTTACGATAACACTGTAGATCATACTGTATACCATGCCACCATCTTTAAAAATGGACGAATAAGCATCAAAGTTAATCCCTTTTGGCCAGAATGCCACCTGTTTTGCAATGACATATGCATTACCTGATATAGATTTTGCCATCAGATGAATAAACGGCAATACACAAGTTGCACATAAGATAACAAGGATGAGCATCATTACAGCATCGCTGATTCGGAATTTATTAATGGCTCTGTTGCCATCTGTATTCATACCCTCATCAACTGCCACATTTTTCTTCTTTGCCATGATTCAACACCCCCTATAACAATCCGTCTTCGCCAAGCTTCTTAGCGAACTTATCTGACAAAAGAACTAATATAAGACCAATTACAGACTGGAACAGGTTTACGAAGGTTGACATACTGAACTTGCCGCCTGCAAGACCTTTCTCATATACGTAGATAGCTAACTGATACTGGAAGTCCTTAACCTGTGAGTTGCCGAACTGATCCAGACGTTCGAAGTTACTACCCATAACACGTCCTAAGTTCATAATCAGCAGTGTAACTACAGTACCCTTAATACTAGGTAATGTGATGTTCCACATCCTCTGCCAACGGTTCGCACCATCAATCATTGCTGCTTCATATAACTCGCCGCTGATACCTGTAATCGCTGCCAGGTAGATGATAGTTCCCCATCCCATTCCCTGCCATACACCGATCAGCAGATAAGTTACTGCCCAGTGCCATTTCTCTGTCAGGAAAGGAATACCTTCACTGATAACACCCCAGTTCATCAAAGCGATGTTTACAAGACCGGTAGTAGGTCTGAACATTGTATATGCAACACTGCCTACGATAACCCATGAAAGGAAGTGTGGCAGATACAGGATTGTCTGTGTTACTTTCTTGAATCTTGGATAGCGGAGTTCATTCAGCATCAATGCCAGGATAATAGGCATTGGAAATCCAACCACCAGATCCAGTAAGTTAAATGCGATAGAACTCTTCAGGGCTCTGTGGAAATCAGCATCCTTAAATACCTTCAGAATTGTCTTCATGCCGACCCATTCGCTTCCGCTGTAACCCTTCGCCGGTTTGTAATCCATGAAGATCATTCTCAATCCGGGATAGGATGCATAGTTAAATATGATAACCATTGCAAGGGGGAACAAAAGCATCAGATACAACTGCCAATCCCTCTTGAAAGCATTTTTCCAGCTCGTTTTTGCGCCTATCGGAGCGCTTGCTTTTTTTGCTTTACTCATTCTAGTGTAACCTCCCAACCGATGTCTATACGGTTAATTTGTATAGTTTATTGGCTTTTATGAGTATATTATTATACACTTTGGAATTTTTTTCTATTCAGTGCAACAAAAATACTATGCAATTCTGACCATTTATGTTATACTCATTTTTGTCAGGAATATAAATTATGCTTACTTTTTATATTATATACCCTATGTATATATACATATTGTCTACATTTTCTAAATTAAATTTTAAAATGCAATGAAACATTTTAATTTTAAAAACTTGTGTAAATATTTACATTTTGTTTCTTTGGTTGTTTTTGATTGATTGTACATTTTTTCTCGTCATATGTTTTCATTTTCTATGCATTTATGACCATTTATAGGAGTTGACATGATTGTTATGACTCAAATGTGCAGGATAAGTTAGGAGGCTTTCTTATGGCTAGACAGAAATCAGGCGTAGCAGAATATCGTAATTATTATCTGCCTTACGATTTTCCTGTTTTACTGCTTTCAGGTGAACATTGGAAGATATCCAGCGTTCCAAGTAAAAATCTACATTTTCACAATTGTCTGGAAATCGGTGTGTGTCACTCAGACAGCGGCTATATGGAATTCATTGGTAAAAAAGATCCCTTATTGTTCAGGGAAGGTGATGTGACCTGTATTCCCAGAAATATTCCTCACACGACCTATAGTTCTCCCGGCACGGAAAGTCACTGGTCCTACCTGTTCATAGACCCTGCAGAATTGTTCCGCAATATCTCGCCGAATTTCGGCAGGGATTTTGACCTGTCACTTCCTGCATTCAAGAATTATAAGCATATTCTCAGCCGTGACGAATATCCCCAGGTATATCAGCTTACTATGGCGGTTATTAAAGAAATGGAAGAAAAGAAACCCCATTATCAGACAAGTGTGACCGGATTACTTCTTGCATTGTCTATCGAGCTGTACCGAATCCAGAGCGAAGGTGGTTCCAATATAGCTCCTACCAACCAGCCACCTGAAAATGCCATGGTCATCTCCCCGGTACTGGATTATATTGAAGATAATTATGCACAGCAGTTTGATATCAACTATCTGGCTGATATATGCAGACTAAGTCCCACACATTTCAGACGGCTCTTCCACTCTATTATAGGAACAAGTCCGCTGGATTTCGTAAACAACACGCGAATCACCAAAGCCTGCAATCTGCTGAGAAGTACAGAATATTCTATTCTGGAAATATCTGAAATGGTCGGCTTCCGCTCCGTATCCAGCTTCAACCGGCATTTTATGGATGTGATGCAGATCACCCCCAGAGCCTACCGTAACGAGACCCTGCAGGTGAAAGAAAATCAGGAGAAATTATCCATCCTGGAATATAAAGGGTGGATGTATCCTGAGAAATAGAAAATTGTTCCAGCAACGCCGCAGGTCATAGCCTGCGGCATTACTATTGTTTTATATATCTCTGATTTTTGCTATTCGGCTTATCCGGTAAGGTCATCCTTATTAACCCTAATTCTATTGCTGGCTTTATATAATTTTTTCGTAATGCTTCTTTGGATTTCAGACCCAAAGCTTCCATAATGGCATTCGACGTATATGGCACATCATACTCCATGACATCTAACATACGTTTTACATATTCAGAAGTATCTGCATTTGATTTATTGATCTGTAAGATAACTTCATCCAGTATTTGGTCTATCATATCTAACATAAACTCTATAAATACGTCAGAATTGCCATTCACATGGCATTGGGCTATTGCGTCATAATATTCTGTTTGAAATCTTTCAATCTGACTCTCCAGTGGAATATATTCAAAAATATTTCGCCATTGATAAAGAATAACTGTATGCCACAATCTAGCCATTCTTCCATTACCATCTGCAAAAGGATGAATGAACACAAATTCATAATGAAACACCGCTGACAAAATAAGTGGATGAACTACTCCCTCACTCCTTTTCATCCAGGATATCAAATCATTCATCAATCCACTAACCATATGAGGTGGTGGCGCGATAAAAATGCACTTATCGCCTGAAAATACCCCTTCTTCGCCTTGTCTGAATACACCTGATTCATTTACAATTCTATAGGTCATTACTCCGTGAATTTTTTTTAATTCAGAAATACTTGTTGGATTTATCTCCGGTATTTTTTTATATGCTTCGTACGCATTTTTAACCTCTTGTATTTCCTTTTGATCCCCCAATACAAGATGACCATTTATAACATCTCTAACCTCTGACAAAGACAATGAATTAGCCTCAATCTTCAAAGATGAATGAATTGACTTGATTCTGTTATTTCTTCTCAAATGTGGTTTAGATTCCAATTCCTTATGACTGCTGATTTTACCAACTTTCTCAGATATATCTGAAACAAGTTCAAGCATCCTGTTTGAAATTGTATATGGCGGTACATAACTACTCATGCATATTCCTCCATCTTGCTTATTATCTTACTTACTATCTTACCCATTTTTGAGTACTTTATCAATATAATTTCCTGCATCTAATGAATTGCAAAAAGACATAAATCGTCTGTTAAATTTCTCGTCCATATTGTCTGATGTCCTCCAATAATAATTGATTTCTACAGGTATCCATATTTACCATATTTACACTATAAAGTGTCGGTAGTTCCTCCACTTTTTCAACGAGCAGTTCAAAATTATCCACACCAGATACTGCTATATCTATATCGCTCCGTTCTCTGGCTGTTCCCTTTGCTCTTGATCCGTATAAAATCACCTTTTTTGCCTGAAATTGTCTACATAAATCTGCTACTTCTTCTATGACCTCTTCTGCCCTCACAATTATCACCCGACCTTTTCACATATTTTAACATAAAAAAGGCAATACCGTATAGATGGTTTCCTCTATATAGTATCGCCTAGGCTTTTTAACTCTATTTCTTATTATTTACCCAAATTATTTTAAATATCATATACATTATACTTCATCCAGCTCTTGAACAGATCAATCCACTGGGCACACTGGGCGTTGATCTCTTTGCCTTCTTTCATTGCAGTTTCCTTCGTTGCCAGCGCATAGCCATGTCCACCGTGAGGGAATACGTGGTATTCAAAGTTCACCCCGGCCTTACGCAGTGCTTCTGCAAAAAAGAGGGAATTTTCCAAAGGAACGGCTCCATCTTCAAAGGTATGCCACATAAAGGTCTGCGGGAAATCTGACGTAACCTGATTCTCCAAACTCAGCTTCTCTTCTAATTCTATAGCAGAGAGTCCAAGTGGTGCATAACCCTGTTCTGCTTCGCTGCCCATAATTTTTACAAAGGAACCTCTATGTGCAAACTCGCCGGAGGTAATAACCGGATAAGCCAGAATCTCACCATTTGGCTGATAATCCTTCATCGTTGCTCCTGTCTCCGCCTGCATCAGTTCTTCCAGCCATTTCTCTTTCCAGAAGCATCCAAGACTTGCTGCCAGATGTCCACCTGCGGAGAAACCGGCTAATAATATCTTATCCGGGTCAATGCAATATTCTGCTGCATGTTTTCTCACATAAGCTACAGATGCTGACAGTTCCAACAGATGCTGCGGGAACTCTGCTCCCTGCCCTGACACATCATATCTCAGTACTGCCGCATGCGCGCCTGTAGTCATGAACTGCAGAGCAATTGCCTCTCCTTCTCTTGGTGACACATGCTCATATCCGCCACCCGGACAGATCACGATCATCGGTCTGTTACGCTCCCCATACACCTCTGGATAATCCTCATGTGCATAGATGGTAAGCGTTGCCTGCACAGAATGTGCGATCTTCATATCAATTACTTCATATTTCATGTCTTTATCCTCTATTTAATCCAAATTAATCCAAATGAAATACCGTCTTCAGATCAATACTTACAGGGCTGTTATCTGGATTGGTTTCCATGATATCTGCCATATAATCCCACCATTTACGGTTAATCGCAGTATCAGCGCCCTTAGCCCACAGAGATTCGTCCTCGATCTCAATATAACCAAACAGGGTCAATGTCTCTTTGTCCAGGAAAATCGTATAATTCTTACCGCCATGCTCATGAATCATATCCTTCATCTCCGGCCATAACAGGTTGTGTCTTCTCTCGTACTCTGCTTCCTGTCCCTCATACAGTTTCATTTTAAATCCTTTTACCATAGTTGCAGTCCTCCATAATTATAATAAAATATAGTGATTCTGTCTATCCATCCTCTGTTTTCATTGTAACCATTCCGCATGCCTGCTTCTCTTCATTTGCATGCAAATAATTCCTAAAAATGACCTTAGAATCTTATCCTTGCCCTGGCAGTTGGTAACTTGTGCGTCTCTTCATGCCCAGCTTTATATTCTCTGATGACTTCTATGAATAATTCTCCGTATTTCTCATATTTTGCCTGTGCCACACCACTGATCTCCAGCATCTCTTCTCTGGTAACAGGAAGATATGTACTCATTTCCTGCAATGTTTTATCAGCAAATACCACATATGCGGGAACATGCATGTTTCTGGCTGTCTCATTTCGCAGATTACGCAATATCTCGTATAGCTCCGGATTGCTGGATGCCGCCCTTCTCCGGATACCTGTCTGTGGTTTCAGCTGTACTCTACGCTCTACTATCACCTTTTCCTGCTCCTTTGGCAGCTTCAGCATGACCTGTTCTCCCTTGACTGTGATATCGTAAGAGTTCTCAGTTAGTTTCAGCAAACCATACTCATCATCCGTCTGGTTCAGATATCCTTTGGCAAGCAGTTGTTTTACGATCTGTTTGAGTCGATCCATGCTGGCATCCGTGACTGTGCCATAATAGCTGTTCTCATTCAATCTGTAACGCAGCACCTTCTCACTCCTGCTGCCACGCAGAGTCTCCAGAATCGTGGTCATTCCATACCGCTCCCTGCATTCCTCGATGCAGCATAGAATAATTCTTGCATATCTGGATACGTCCACTTCCTCGTAATTCTGCAGGCAATTACTGCAATTGCCGCAATATCCCTTTGCCGGCTCTCCAAAATACCCCAGCATATATTCACGCAGACAGTCTTTCGTGTAGCAGTAATACGTCATTTTCTTCAGACGCTCCCTGTCTTTTGCAATGACTTCTTCCAGTTCCGTCTCGCTGAGTTCCTCATTTTCTCTGTTATTTTCAATGAAAAACTGATTGGTTCGTACATCCTGTCCACTGTAGAGCAGAATACACGAAGATGGTTCTCCGTCTCTGCCTGCACGCCCCGCCTCCTGATAGTAACTCTCCATATTCTTGGGCATATTGTAATGGATAACAAATCTCACATCCGGTTTATCAATTCCCATTCCAAACGCATTGGTTGCTACCATAAGACTGCATCTGTCATATATGAAATCATCCTGGTTCGTGCGTCTCTCCTCGTCACTCAGTCCTGCATGATACTTGGTCACGGCAATGCCTCTGGCTTTGAGATTCTCATACACTTCCTCCACCAGCTTCCTTGTAATGCAGTAGATAATGCCACTCTCGCCCTCATGCTCCTGCAAAAGGCGAAGCACCTGTTCCATCTTATCCTTTGCCGTCCTCACTTCAAAATACAAATTACTTCTGTCAAATCCCGTAGTTACGATACGTGGATTGCGAAGCTGCAGGATTCTTGTTACATCTTCTCTGACAGGCTGCGTTGCGGTAGCTGTAAAAGCCCCTACTACTGGTCTTCTTGGTAATCGGTCAATAAATTCTACAATTTTAAGATAACTTGGACGGAAATCCTGTCCCCATTGCGACACACAGTGAACCTCATCTACACTGATGAAAGAAATATCCGCATGTATGGCAAAATCAAGAAAAGACTCTGTCAAAAGCCTCTCCGGCGCTACATATATGATCTTGTATTTACCTTTTCTTGCAAAATCCAGCGCCTTAAAATACTGTCCCTGCGTCAGGGAACTATTCAGATATGCTGCGTACACGCCCGCCTGATTCAATGCAGCGACCTGGTCCTTCATCAGGCTGATCAAGGGAGAGATTACCAGGGTAATTCCCTGAAACATCAATGCCGGAATCTGATAACACAGAGATTTACCGGCACCCGTTGGCATGATGCCGAACACATCCTGCCCTGTTAAAAGACCATCTATCAATTTCTCCTGTCCTTCCCTGAAGGAATCATATCCAAAATATTTTTTCAAAACCTGATATTTATCCATACAAAAACTCTTGCCTTTCCATGACCAGTATATCTATACGCTGTAAAAGGCAGCCCTTATGGACTGCCTTTGGCTTTCATCTGCTTCTTCTTCTCAAATAGTTCAATAATGCTCTCGACTCTTCTCTTTACAACAGGCTCCTGAAAAGGCTTCTGTATATAATCTGCCACTTCATAGCTATATGCCTTGTGAATATTTTCATCATTTACATTAGCACTGATCAATACTACCGGAACATCCTGCAGCTGATTCTCTTTCATGTATTTCAGAACTGCAAAACCATCGCATGTGGGCATAACAATATCCAACAGTACTGCTGCCGTATCTTCTCCGCCCTGCTCCAGGGCTTCTATCGCCTCGCTGCCATCTGCACATTCCTGAATATCATATTCATTTTCAAAAATGCCGCTTAAAATGTACCTGTTCACTGACTTATCATCTACTATAAGTATCTTCTTCTGCTGCTGCGTCATCTTTCTACCCCTTACACGTCAATCCTTATGATGTCTATTAAATTGTTAACATAATTCTAACCTATTCCACGGTAGTTGACAAGCATTGTTTTATATAATAGTTTCTTTTCCACCACGAATATATAGGAACATTGCCGCTATAAGTACGCCAAGTATCACGACTCCACCAAAGATCAGCAATGGAATCTTTCTTACCATATTCTGATAGATCTGCGCATCCTTCTGCAACAGCTCCGGCTGTTGATAAGTAATTCCCTGAATCATATAGTCATAGTCTGTCTCATGCAGATTGCCGTCTTCATAAGCACCATACTGCCAGACATATAATATACCCTGTCTCAGGGCAGCCACTGTCTTTTGCTGATACACTCCCTGCAGCTTATCACTGCTGTATTCTAATGGTGTATCACTGACAAAATACCAGTTATCCTGTATCTTCTTCTGGGTCACTGTGTCCTCCCCTGCGAAGAAATCTCCCAGATACGGATATAGCTTATGAAGCTCTTCCGGTGTCAGTTCTCTGTCTCCATCCAGTTCACCTCTAGTATTGGTCAGCTGATGCAGCATATCCATTTCACCCCAGATGTCTCTGGCTATAAACTGCACGCTTTCTCCAAGCCCATTGGTATGCATATACTGCGCCTGAATGTCCGCATCCTGATCCGAAGTAATCTCTTTCCAGCCCGGATTCAACTCATAAGAAACGCCCCACTGCTCATTCTCATAGTTCAATGCATCTTCACTCTGTGTATACACAATACTGTCTATCACTTCACGAAGCATTTCTTCCATTGTATCAGACACCTCTCCAGTGTAACTTCTAATTGTAATATTATACATCCTACTGTCCCGGATTGTATCATATTGTACGCACTGTACTGCCTTTTCCTCATATTGCTGTCCGAAGGAAAAGACGATGTATTTGGCAGTTTCATTCTCATACAGTGAAAAATCATCTACTGTATATCCATGCTCTTCGTAGGTATTTTGAATGGTCTGTGCCAGCTCCCGTACACTTTCATCAGGAACAGAATGCATATTGTAAAGATACGTTACATCCTGATTCTCATTTACAGTTACCACGATCTCATAAGAATCATCCTGCGCAATTGCATTTAACACAATTCCCGCTTCTTTATAATAAGCTTCTATCTTATCCCGGTCTCCGCCTGCTTTCTGTAGATACGGATCGTCCTCTGCAATTTCCTGTTGTAGGATATAACAGTCATCCGGGAGTGATATTTCCATTGGGGCAGCTTCAACTGACACCTGTGTCATTTCCTGTTCTGCAAATGCCTGCAACGGCCAAAGCAGACATACCAGACCTACTGCTATCATCATATGGCTTTTATGCATTGCTCTTCTTATCTTTCCTTTCAGTCTTTGCAGTGCATTATCTGCTGACTTTTCATCTCTGCCCAATACTTTTGCGATCTGCGAATATGTCATCCCTGTCAGATATAAGTCCAGCACCTGTTTTTCAAATCCACTTAACTCTTTCTCTATCGCAGCCTCAATATCTGCTACATTTTCCTTATCAATCAGTAAGGCCTCAGGGTTGGTATCCGTCCCTGAGGTCAATCTGTTCACAAGTGCCGTATCAGCGCTTTCATTCTCTTCCTGTTCATTCTCTGCCAGATTGGCATAAAGAGAAATATAGGAATTCAATGGGGCATGCTTCTCTCTTCTGGAAGCCTGCACCGCAGTATACATCTGTCTGGATATACACAGATCAGCAAAGGTATAGAAGCTTGCATCTCTGCCTGCATCATAGTCTCTGATTGCCTTGAACAGGCCAATCATCCCTTCCTGTATCAGATCATCACTGTCTGCTCCCAGGATATACATGGATCTGGCTTTCCTGCGTACCAGATTCTTATACTTGTCCATAATGTAATCTGTGATCTGCTTCTCGCCCTGACGCAGCCGATCGATCAGTTCCTCATCTGTACTGCCCTGATAATCCTCGTACATAATAAGCTCCATTTACTGTAATCTCTGACGTACAATCTCATAAGCCAGCACACCTGCTGCCACGGATGCATTCAAAGAATCAATATCTCCCTTCATGGGAATTGATGCAATAAAATCACACTTCTCTTTTACCAGTCTGCCAACGCCTTCTCCTTCATTACCGATGACTAGACCGATAGGTCCTGTCAGATTCAGGTCATACATAGTCGTTCCACCCATATCAGCGCATACGAACCACAGACCTTCTTTCTTGAGTTCTTCTATTGTCTTGGCAAGATTTGTTACTCTGGCAACAGGTGTATAATTCAGTGCCCCTGCTGATGTTCTAGCAACGGTAGCAGTCAGCCCCACTGCACGATTCTTAGGAATGATTACACCATGAGCACCCGCCAGATTCGCAGTACGGATAATCGCTCCCAGATTGTGTGGGTCTTCAATATTATCCAGCAAAAAGACAAAAGGCGGTTCTCCCTTATCCTTTGCTGCCTGTAATATATCCTCTACCTCTGCATATTCATAAGCTGCCGCATATGCAATGACTCCCTGATGTTTGCCAGTCGAGCTGATCTGGTCCAGTCTTTCCTTCTCTACAAACTTCACCAGAGTATCGTGCTTCTTGGCTTCTCGTTTAATTGTCTGGATAGGGCCATCCTGCAGACCATCCTGAATCAGTATCTTGTCCATAGGCTTGCCGGAACGCAGTGCCTCAATGACTGCATTTCTGCCCTCTATCGTAAACTCTTCATATCTCATATTATTCCTCATTTCTACGCACGTCCTTTGCGCCCATCCATGCCTTCAAAGTCTTAAATAAGTTCCAGTCTGTCCAGCCCTGTCTTCACCAGCTCCACAATGCGGGCAGTCTCTCCCTGCAGATACAGATATCCGCATACAGCCTCGAACCCTGTGGCTTTTCGATAGTCCTCCAGGCTCATATTCTTGGCAGAAGAATTGATTTTGCTGTTCTTTCCACGTCGGTAGATATCCAGCTCCTTCTCTGTCATAACATCCTGAATCGCTTCTACTATAGCCGCCTGGGCAGATGCACATACAATCCTGGTTGTCTGCTTATGCAGTGCGTGAACCGCCTGCTGTCCTTTCTCTACAATCAATGTCCTGATCACAATTTCATATGCTGCATCGCCGATATAAGCCAGCGTCAGAAGCGAATAAGTCCGGATGTCGTTGCCTTTTTCTCCTGTCTGCTGATGGATTTCTTTTATAATACTCAGATTTTCTTCCATTTTACACCCTCGCGTGTATCTTCCAGAACGATGCCTTTTTCCAGAAGCTCTGCCCTGATTGCATCTGCCTTGGCAAAATCTTTCTCTTTCTTTGCAGCCTTACGCTCTTCGATCTTGGCTAATACATAAGTCTCCAACTCAGCATCTACACCGTTATCCTGCTGTTTTGCTGCATGCGCAGTTGTAAGATTCAGAGAAAGCACCTCATCGAAGCTTTCTGCCAGTGCATACTTGGTCGCATCTGAAATATCTGCCTTTAACATATCATACAATACAGTGATTGCCATGGAAGTATTCAGATCATCACACAATGCTGCTTCAAATTTATCACGATATTCCTTCAACGCATTCTGGTCTACTTCGCCCTCCTGCTGCAAGGAACCTATCTTCTTCACCAGTTTATCGTATGCCGCACTCATATTATCCAGTACTTCATAAGAGAATTCCAGCGGCTTACGATAATGAGACTGTAAACAGAATAATCTGTACACCAGAGGATCATAGCCCTTCTCTTCCAGCAAGGATACAGTCAGGAAATCACCCTTGGACTTGCTCATCTTACCGGATTTATCATTCAGATGATGTACATGGAACCAGTAATTGCACCACTTATGTCCCAAGTAGGACTCACTTTGTGCAATTTCATTGGTATGATGTGGGAAAATATTATCCACGCCACCGCAGTGGATATCCATATATTCACCCAGATGCTTCATACTGATACAGGAACATTCAATGTGCCATCCAGGATATCCTACACCCCATGGGCTGTCCCACTTCAGCTCCTGATCATCGAACTTGGATTTGGTGAACCACAGAACGAAGTCACTCTTATTCTTCTTATTCTCATCCTCATCTACATCATCACGTACGCCTACCATCAGTTCTTTCTCGCTCTGACTGGAGAATACGTAGTAATCTTTTAATTTGGATGTATCAAAATAGATATTGCCGCCTGCTTCATATGCATAGCCCTTCTCCAGAAGAACAGTAATCATATGAATAAATTCAGGAATACAGTTCGTAGCAGGCTCTACCACATCCGGAGTCTTGATGTTGAGCTTGCCGCAATCCTTAAAGAATGCATCTGTATAGAATTTTGCAATTTCCATAACTGTTTTGTGTTCACGCTTTGCACCCTTTAGCATCTTATCTTCGCCGGTATCTGCATCGCTGGAAAGATGTCCTACATCCGTGATATTCATGACTCTCTTCACATCATAACCAATATAGCGTAATGTCTTTTCCAGAATATCCTCCATAATATAACTGCGCAAATTGCCAATATGTGCAAAATGATATACGGTAGGTCCACAGGTATACATTGCCACCTTGCCATCTACGTTTGGTACGAATTTCTCTACCTTTCTTGTCAATGTATTATAAAAAGACAACTTGTTTTCCATTTATCTCAATCTCCTTTTCTTTATTTGTTCTCAGATTTCTTGAGCATTTTTAATTCCCGCTCCAGTTCGATGATTCGATTTGTCATTTCAGAATTTGCATGCTGTAATGCCTTGATATCTTCGTTTACAGGATCTGGAAGATCGACCTGATTCATATCTTCTCTGACCAGCTTCTGATTATTGCGCTTTACAATTCTGCCCGGAACACCGACTACAGTACAGTTAGGCGGCACTGCTTCCAGTACTACACTGCCTGCTCCGATCTTGGAATTCTCTCCTATTGTAAAAGAACCAAGCACCTTGGCACCTGCACTGATCATGACATTATCACCAATCGTCGGATGTCTCTTGCCATGCTCCTTACCAGTACCACCAAGTGTTACTCCCTGATATAAAGTAACATTATTTCCTACAATCGCCGTTTCACCTATAATAACACCATTTCCATGATCAATGAAGAAATTCTCGCCGATCTGCGCACCGGGATGAATCTCGATGCCGGTCTTGCGCACACCTCTCTGTGACACCCATCTTGCCAGGAAATAATGTCCCTGCGTATACAGCTTATGCGCTATTCTATAATGCATCATAACCTTAAAACTGGGATACAGAAAAACCTCCATATCCGAATGAATAGCCGGATCACGTTCTCTGATTACCTTGATTTCATTTTTGATATTTTTCAAAAATCCCATCACTATCACCCATGCTTTCTTTCTAAACAAAAACGCGAACAAACTCATCAAGAGACGAATTTATCCGCGGTTCCACTCTATTAAAGGACATACTGCTGTCCAACACTCTGACGCGTAACGTGCGCTTACGTACTCTGCTAACCTCATGATTTCACAGAATCGGCTCCCGAATGCACTTTGGTAATTTTCTTCATAAAGATGCTCTCAACCTGTGACATCTTCTCTCTGTAAGCTTCCGAATACCTACTCTTTCGTTCCAAGCCTTTTATCCTATCCAGTTCTTATCATGTATTCTTACTATAGGATATGCAAAAAAAGCTGATTTGTCAACGGCTGTTTTTATTTTATTTTTCCACAGCAACTGCTGTATTCAGCGCAATTTCCATCATCTGGGTAAAGGAGTTCTGTCTCTCCTCAGCTGTAGTCTCCTCACCTGTTATCATGTGGTCAGATACTGTGAGAATTGCCAGTGCATTCTTACCCGTTCTGGCTGCATTCATATATAATGCTGCTGCTTCCATTTCTACACACAGAACACCCATCTTCTGCCATCCTGCTGTAGCAGTCTTGTCATCTGAATAGAATGTATCAGAAGAAAGGACATTACCTACATGGTAATTTGCATGCAGCTGGTCTGCCTGATTGATTGCTTCCTTCATCAGAGGATAGCTTGCGATTGGTGCAAAAGTTCCTGCCAGACCGTACTGGCTTGCATAGTTGGAATTGGTACATGCGCCCATACCAATGATGATATCTCTTACCTTTACATTCTCCTGTAAAGCTCCTGTAGAGCCAATTCTCATAATATTATCTACACCAAAGAATGTAAATAATTCATAAGAATAGATTCCAATGGTAGGCATACCCATACCACTTGCCATAACACTGACTTTTGTTCCCTTATAAGTACCTGTATATCCCTGAATACCTCTGACATTATTGACCAGCTTGGCATTCTCCAGGTAATTCTCTGCAATAAACTTGGAACGCAGTGGATCTCCAGGCATAAGCACGGTCTTGCCAAATGCATCAGCTTCTGCATTAATATGCGGTGTTGTAATAAAAGACATAATATTCCTCCTTAGTCATCGACTTCTCTATTCTCTGTTTCTTCATATCTCATTGATAAAAACAGGGTTAATTACATATATACTATCAAATTTCAGACTTTCTTTCAACTTATCATAGCCTAATAAAAAAGTTATAAGCTGTCCTATCGTGATGTTCAGTTCCGGTCTGAATATCTCTTCATCTTTCTCTGCTATCCGTTCGATTCTGCTTCCATCATCATCCAGATACCAGATATAATATCCATTATTGGCAGAATTCACATCATCCGTAAGCTGTAATGCAATCGTTACTTTTCCCTTGCTTGCTATATAACGCAGCAACTGTGTGAGATTACCTACTCTTGCCATTACATGCTTTTCCTTACCACTCTGCTTAATCATATATCTCTCACATTCCAGATCATTTTCAAATATGGATTCCCTTACTTCTCCTTTGCCATCCACTGCAAAATATCCCTTCAGATTTCCATATTCCATAATGAGATAAATACCTCCGCCATCCGCTTCCAGCTCCTGCAGCATTTTCTCATAATATACAGCACCTCTGATCATGAATAACCCATATTTTCTGCATAATACAGTATTCGCAAAATGTGAAAGCTCCATGAGTCCGTTTCGTCTGAGTGCTGCAATCTTTATATAGGAAGGAACGAATTCTATACTGCCACTGATTCTTGCCTGAAGCAATAAAGAATCACTCAATAATTCCTGATTGATTCGATAAGAGGGTAGCTTTAACACAGTTCCAAACCCATATTCAGTCAGTAATTGTTCTTTCTCTCCTGATGCAAAAATACAGGGAATCCCCATTGCATCCTGATAGGCAATGGCTGCTTCCAGCGCTCTACGTTGATAGGACTCATTTTCTCCGGTCAGTGTAATAATGGATGTATCTGTCCTCGTCATGTCTGCCATGGATAACAACCTGTTATTTCTTGGCAAAGCCGGTATTCTGCGTATAGCTGCAGAATATGGCTTCAACCGCAAGGCACTGACTGGTTCCTTCTCCTGTATCTGAAAAAGGATTTCCTCTCCTTCATTCTGTGTCAATACATCATATTTATGTTCAATTCTGCTGCGGATTCTATAATCTGCAGCTTCTGCACGTATGACCTGTTCCATTTTACTGGTTTCCACATCCTCTGCATCCTCCACAGGGTAGGGAACTGCTTACATCTGCAGAATATGCTTCCCTTGGAGTTGTCAACATACAAATTGCCTGTGAAGAAATACCAAGTCCTTCTCCGGTAAAGCCCAAGCCTTCCTCTGTCGTTGCCTTTACATTGACCTGATCTATATCAATCTTCAATGCTTTGGCAATGTTTTCTCTCATAGTATCTATATAAGGACGCATCTTGGGTGCCTGTGCAATAATCGTGGCATCAATATTATCAATCAGAAACATTTTTTCTTCTAAGAGCTCTCCCACCTTTTCCAATAACACCATACTGGAAATGCCCTTGTATGCTTCATCTGTATCAGGAAAATGTTTCCCAATGTCTCCCAGTGCGGCTGCACCAAGTAATGCATCCATAACCGCATGTAATAATACATCTGCGTCTGAATGTCCCAATAAGCCTAAATGATAGGGAATCTCAACCCCACCTATGATCAATGGCCTGTTGTCCACTAATTTGTGGACATCATAACCCATTCCTATTCTCATTCTAAACCTCTTTTCTGTTCCATTATTTATACTATTTTGCAGGAATCACAAGTCTGTCGAAACCATCCACCAATTCCAACACAATCTGGTATAACTTATCGCAGTCTCCTTCTCTGACACCTTCTACATTCAATGGCATCTGTGGATCATGCAGAGACATTCTCAGAAGAAGCCACCCTTTTACTTCATCACTGTCAAAAGTAATTCTGATTCCTTCGTAAGAGTTTGGTGCAATATGATATCCCTTTGCCTTGGCACGTTCTTCAAAAGCAGCCAGTACCTGCTTGCCGTATTCTTTGAAATCTTCACCTGTAATCTTGAAACGATATTCTCTTTCCTCATATCCTTTCTCAAGCTTCTCAATGAATGATGCCAAAGTCTTGCCCTCTTTTGCTGCCTTTGCCAATGCGATCAACAACTTAACTGCCATATATGCACCATCATCCAGAAAATAATTCTCGCTCAGAGCACCATGACCGGAAGTCTCAATTGCCAAAGGAGATACAATACCTTCCTTATTTAATCTGATTGACTCGTTGATAACGTTCTTATATCCACGCATATATCTATGCTGTTTCATACCGATACTTTCAATAAAACGTGTCAATCTGTCACTTGTAACAGAGTCCGTAACAATCGTTCCACCAGGATAGTCTGCTGCAATAATGGCTGTCATCATAGCAATAATGGCATCTCTGTTTACTTCCTCACCATTTGGAAGTACAGCAGACATTCTGTCTACATCTGTATCAAATATAATACCCAGATCTGCCTGATTATTAAGAACGGCACTTCTGATCGCATCCATAGCCTGCTTATTCTCCGGATTTGGAATATGATTCGGGAAATTACCATCCGGCTCCAGAAACTGACTTCCAGATGTATCTGCACCTAATGGCTTCAATACCTTATCTACGAAAAATCCACCTGCGCCATTTCCTGTATCTACAACTACATGCAGATCTTTCAATGGTGTATCATACTCCTGTGCCTGAATGCTTTTCTTTATTTTATCCTTCAGAAAATCACAATATACAGAAATGCTGTCCACTGTCTCTACACCGGATATATCTGCATCTGCTACAGACAGCTCAGAGGCAATTTTAAGTACTTCTGTAATATCATCATGTTCCAGTCCACCGTCTCTGTCAAAAAATTTATATCCATTTCTGTTAAATGGCAAATGGCTTGCAGTAATCATAATTGCTCCATCAAATGCAAACTCTTCAAAAACAGTAGTCATAAACATAGAAGGAGTCGATACAAGCCCACAGTAATATGCAGTTGCTCCCTGTACAGTTAAGCCCTTTGCTACTGCTTCATACAAAGACTGGGCGGTAATTCTGGAATCATGACCGATTCCAATTCTTAAATCAGTCACTGCCTTCTGCTTCTTACGTCCAAGCCATATTGCAAAAGCCTGACCAATTAAATTACCGGCTTCTGGTGTCAGATTTACCTCTTCTCCAGCTACACCTTCACACGCAATTCCCCTTATATCACTACCATTTTGTAATTTCATTAAATTCTGCATTCTCTGTACCTAGCCTCAATATATGAGTACTACATCCTTTCTTGTATTTGTTAAGCAGTTATATGTTACCATAAATAGTTTTAAAAGACAATGGAAGGCTATAATATAAAAAAATCCTGTATAAACAGGATTCTAACATAAATTTAATATATAGATAAACGGAACTATCATTCCATTAGGAACGTATTCCCTCAAAACCGAATACTGAAAACTATCTTCATCCTTTTTGTATCTCTTTCCTGTGCCTTCCCGGATAAGCCCTCGACCTATTAGTGACATTCAGCTCAGTGCATCTCTGCACTTACACCCATGCCCTATCTACC
>MNTL01000060.1 GCA_001916965.1 Roseburia sp. CAG:10041_57 | reverse complement strand
GAGTTCGTAGGAACTGAGGAATCATACTCAAAAAATTTGAGAAGTTCATGATTTAAACTTCCGCTTTCCATGGAAATGATCAGATGCATCATTTTCTTAGCATGCATGGTATCTACTTATAGTTGATTTGAAGTCAAGAAAAAACAACTAACACATGCTTGAAAAATCAACTATTGGTTTTATAATGGAATTAAAAAACGAAATGAGTGACGCAGAATGTTTGATATCATGACAATGGCAGAAAACATTAAAGCATACCGTAATAATAAGGGACTGAACCAGTATGAATTTGCGGAGAAATTAGGAATCAGCCCACAGGCAATATCTAAATGGGAGTGTGGACAGTCTTGTCCGAGTATCGAAAATTTATGTATGATCTCAGAGATTTTTGGCATATCAATTGATACGCTGCTTAGTGGAAGCGGCGATAGCGAAAAGATGATGATCGGAATCGATGGAGGTGGAACCAAAACAGAGTTTGTATTATTTTCAGAGAGCGGAAGGGTCTTGAACAGGATTGTTCTTGGCGGCTCTAATCCAAATACGGTTGGAATGGAGAATGCAATCAACATCTTACAGCTTGGCATTGATACGCTGCTGAGGATTAAGGGGAAAATCAGCGGAATCTTTGTAGGTGCGGCAGGACTGGATTCCGGGAATAACACATCAAAGATCAAAAAGATGTTAAAAGAAAAATATCCAAAGGTAAAAATCCGGTGTGAAAATGATGTTTTTAATGTCATTGCATGTGGAAAAAATCTTGACCAGTGTGTGGCTGCAATCTGCGGAACAGGAATGATTGTTTATGCGAACCGGAATGGTAATCTGAAACATTTTGGTGGGCGGGGATATCTTCTTGATAAGGGAGGCAGTGGCTTTCACATTGGGCGGGATGCAATCTGTGCGGCTCAGGATGCGAGAGACGGAACAGGGAAACACACAATATTGACAGATCTGGTTGAGGATAAAATTGGAAATACCGTATGGGAGAGTATCCAGGATATATACAGTAAAAACCAGTCCTATATCGCATCTTTTACACCGTGTGTATTTCTTGCGTATGAAAACGGAGATAAGATTGCAGAACAGATTTTAAAGAATAATGCAGGATGCGTAGCGGAACTGATCAATTTTGCTGTGGATCATTGCGATGTTGGAAAGTATGTAGTTGCATCCGGCGGAATTTTAAAACAGAAACCTGCTTTCCGGGTAATGTTAAAAGAGATGCTGCATCCGGATATCATATTAGATGTTCCGGACTATCCACCGATATATGGTGCGTGCATTATGTGCTGTATAATGTGTGGTATTGATACAAAACAGGTGGAAGAGCATTTTATGATGTCGTATGATTCATGCCAATAAGAAGGAGGAAGATTACATGAGAATTATCAAAGTAACAGATTATGATGAAGTTTCTGTAAGGACAGCCAATATGATTCTTGGACAGGTAAATTTAAAACCTGATGCAGTTTTAGGACTTGCTACAGGTGGCTCACCTGTAGGGGCATATAAAAAAATCGTGGAGGCATATAACAATAACGAAATTGATTTTTCCGAAGTTACGACAATTAACTTGGATGAATACAGGGGAATCAAAAGAAGCCATGAACAGAGCTACTGGAGCTTTATGCACGAAAATCTGTTTAAACATATAAATGTAAGAGAAGACCGTATTTTCATTCCAAATGGGGAAAATCTTAATGCGGAGGAAGTCTGTAGGGAATATGATAGGATCATCGAAGCCGTCGGTGGCATTGATATGCAGATTCTTGGGATTGGTTTGGACGGACATATAGGTTTTAACGAGCCGGCGGACCATTTTGAAAAAAATACACACTGTGTAGATCTGACGGAGAGCACAATTGAGGCAAACAAGAGATTTTTTAATAGTAAAGATGAAGTTCCTCATCAGGCATATACCATGGGTATTCTGCCAATCATGCAGGCAAAGAAAGTGATCATGATTGCAAATGGCAGGAATAAAGCGGATATTATCAAAAAAGCATTTACCGGACCAGTCACACCGGAAGTTCCGGCATCTATTCTGCAGATGCATCCAGATTTTACATTGATAGCAGATAAGGATGCACTTTCAGAAATTTAACAGTGGGCTATCATTAGAGAGACAGGAGATTAAGGAGGATAGATATGATTATAAAAAATGCATTGATCTATACAGAAAATCACCGGTTTGAGAAAAAAGATGTCAGAATCAGGAATGAACGGATTACAGAAATTGCAGAGAACGGACAGTTCACGGATCCGGATGAAAATGTGATTGATGGAGAAGGGTTATATGCAATACCGGGACTGGTGGATATTCATTTCCATGGGGCAGTAGGGCATGATTTTTGCCAGGCATCGAAAGAAGAATTATTAAAGATAGCAGAGTATGAAGCTGCAAATGGTGTCCTTGCCATATGTCCTGCCACAATGTCTTATAATGAAGAAATTTTAGGAAAAGTTATGGATAAGGCAGCGGACTATAATGAAGAAAGTGGAGCAGATCTGGTCGGCATTAATATGGAAGGCCCGTTTATTGATTTAAAAAAAGCCGGGGCACAGAATCCGGAATACATTATGCCGGCAGATAAGGAAATGTTTCTGCGTCTTCAGGAAAGAAGCGGTGGACTGATCAAACTGGTAGATATCGCACCGGAAGAAAAAGGTGCAATGGATTTTATTGAACAGTGCCATGAACAGGTTAAAATCTCTATTGCACATACCTGCTGTAATTACGAAACAGCATGCGAGGCATTAGAGAAAGGCGTAAGCCACATGACACACCTCTATAATGCAATGCCGGGAATCAATCACAGGAATCCGGGACCAATCATAGCAGCACTAGAGGCGGGAGCAGAGGTAGAACTGATTGCAGACGGCATCCATATCCACCCGGCAATAGTGAGAATGACATTCCGAATTTTCGGTGCAGATAAAGTTATTTTGATCTCAGACAGTATGGAAGCTACGGGGCTTTTGGACGGAGACTATCAGCTTGGTGGACAGGGCGTGACCGTAAAAGGCAGAAAAGCTATTCTGACGAAAAATCCGGATGTTATCGCAGGCAGTGTCACGAATCTGCTCGACTGTATGAGAAACTGTGTACAGAATATGGGAATCCCACTTGAGGATGCAGTTCTTGCAGCAACTGAAAATCCGGCAAAATCTATCGGAGTGGAGAAAGACTACGGTAAGATTGCAGTAGGAAATTATGGAAATCTGCTTTTATTGGATAAAGAACTGCGGGTAATAAATATTGTTCAAAAAGGTAAAATGATAAAGCCCATGCATCAAGATGCCGGCATATCATAATGACAAACAGGCGGCAGTGCTACATCATAGATGGATGGCATCTGCCGCCTGTTGATTTTTAGTCTGCGTTATCGGTGTCCATGACTGACTGGATCTGTTCCATAAGCTTGTTAAAGTTTTCTTCATTGTCAATACCGCCTAGTAGTGGCTGACCTACGATATTCCCGTTTCTGTCAACCAGAATAGTCGTTGGAAATGCCATAATGCCTAATGCATATTTACCTGCATCAGAATCAGAGGCAAAGCAGATATTACGGTATTTGGCACCCTGGCTTTCAAGAATACCCTTAGCCTCTTCAATCGCAGAGTCGTTGCCATCAAATGTATTTACATTCACCCCGATTACCTGACCACCCTTTGAGCTGATTGTTTCATTTAGTTCATTAAGCTTGGACAGTTCAGCAACACAGGGCTTGCATCCCGAAAACCAGAAATTCAGGACAGTCACAGTACTATCGGAGATAAGGCTCTGGTCTATTTCATTTCCATCCAGATCTGTGCCTGATATGTTCTTAAATGCATCGGAATCATCTGAGGAAGCTGCCGTATCAACTGAGGATACATAGCTGTCATTTGAAAGAAGCTTCTCTGCAATATCATTTATGTCTTTCTCAATGCCTCGTATTGCTTCAATATCTTTTGTAAGCATATCCAGTTCTTCGGAAGATAAATTGTTCTTGTTATATTCTACCGCCGAAAGCAGAAAATCTGCGTAGTCGGAATCTGATTCTACCTTATCCATCACTTCAAACACTTTATCCCAGGTATCTTTATGGCCATCAAATATTTTCTGTTCCTGTTCATACAGGGCTGTCAACTGTGCCTGAAGATCATCAGTGCTTTCGTCTGCTTCTGTTACAGAGGCTGAACTTTGCTGCGTATTATTGCTTTCACCTGTGCTGTTTCCGGCACACGCAGTAAGCGATAGTGCTGTGAAAAGTGTGAGGGCTGCGATAATGTTTCTTCTTTTTTTCATGATAAAATCTCCTTAATATTTTACTGTCAGATTACCAAATGCCCTGCAAAGGGAGGTTATTGGAATCTATGGATTGTTTTTACAGGAATGGCATAATGGCTTTCCTGCAAACTGATAGTGAAGGGCATCCTTAGGACAAGCCTTTATGCAGGCTCCGCAGAGTATACATTCCGGATGGTTTTGTGTCCTGAGTATATTTACATCCATCCCGCATGCTTTTGTACACTGGCCGCATCCGATACATTTAGTCTTTTCAACCTCTATGCCGGTCAGCGATACCTTGTTGAAAAGTGAATATATTGCCCCAAGCGGGCAGATCCACTTACAGAAAGGCCTGCAGAACAGGATGCTGAGTACTACGACCGTAACCAGGATAATGCTTTTAAATGTAAAAAGCCTGCCAAGTGCTGAGCGGATACCTGCATTGAAAAGTGAAAGGGGGATGGCACCTTCCAGCACTCCCTGGGGGCAGATATATTTGCAGAAGAAAGGATCTCCCATTCCGATAGGATTTGTTACAAATATAGGAAGCAGAATCACAAAAACGACCAGGATTACATATTTCAGGTAACGAAGAGGTTTCAGTCTTGCTGTAGAAAGCTTTTTGCCGGGGATTTTATGTAATAAATCCTGAAACCATCCGAATGGGCATAAGAAACCGCATATAAATCTACCCAATATCACACCGAGCAAGATGAAAAAACCTGTAATATAGTAGGAAAAATTAAATTTTGAGGAACCGACTACTGACTGAAAAGCGCCTATAGGACATGCACCCGCTGCAGCAGGACAGGAGTAGCAGTTTAATCCCGGAACACATACAGTTTTGCCGTTGCCTTGATATATTTTGCCCTTAAAGAAATTTGGCAGATGGATATTGCTGAGCAGAGCGACGGCAGCCTGTATGAGACATCTTAATTTTGCTATTTTTTTATCCAATTCCAACACACTCCAGACATAATTTTATTGCTTTGCCGAGTACCACGGCAGCTTCGCCCCTGGCTGCACCATAGGAAATAAAGCTTATTCCGGTGACAAGCAGCACAAATCGGGATATTTTTAGTATATTTTTCTCTGGTTTCAAAGTTACAGCTCCTTCTTTATGGTATTGTATTTGACCTATCGACATTTGGATTATACAATAGGAGATGTAAAATCCTTGTTAAGAAAAGGAGAAATTATCATGAGATTGTTAATTGTTGAAGATGAGAAGAAGCTGTGTGATACAGTAGCAAAAAGCTTATATGGAGCAGGCTATGAGGTTGATACCTGTTATGATGGGGACGAGGCTTTGGATTATATTTTTGCAGAAAAATACGATCTTATTGTATTAGACCTCAATCTGCCGGGTACGGATGGCATGGATGTATTGCGGGAACTCAGGCAGAGAGATGAGGAGACAAAGGTGCTTGTCCTGTCTGCCAGGAGCCAGATCGCAGACAAGGTAGAAGGACTTGATGCAGGAGCTAATGATTATATGGAGAAGCCTTTTCATCTGCAGGAGCTGGAGGCAAGGATAAGAAGCTTGACAAGACGGAAGTTTGTGCAAAAGAATGTATGCCTTCATTGCGGGGATATAGCCTTTGATACTGTAAAGCGCCAGGCAAGTGCCAGAGGGGAAGCAGTCACACTTACCAGAAAAGAAAATGGCATTCTGGAATATTTATTGCTAAACCAGGGCAGACCGGTAAGCCAGGAAGAATTGATCGAGCATGTGTGGGATGCCTCTGTAGACAGTTTTAGCGGTTCTATCCGTGTACATATGTCATCACTTAGGAGAAAGCTTAAGGCGGTGCTTGGATATGACCCGATCGTGAATAAGATCGGGGATGGCTACAATATACTCACGGAGTATTCTGAGTAAAGCGTTTGAAAATATAACCCAAAGATCTGTTTGAAGAAGAAAACGGCAGATCATGACAGAGCAGGAGGAGGATAGAGAGTGAAGAAGTTGTCACTGCAGTGGAGACTTACAATCATTACAACATTATTTATAGCCCTTATATGTGGATGCCTGACAATGTTTGTATATAGTAATGGTGTTTATTATATAAATTCATTACAGGATGCTGTGACACTACAGGATGAAAATGAAATATATATAGGAATCCCGGATGGTGCATGGGATGGTTTCGTGGAGGATTTTTCTGTGCAGGTGTATAACAATAAACTTGATTACAGACAGAAGAGTCTTATTATATCGGCTCTTATGGCATTGCTGGGAGGAGTTATTACTTATTTCATCAGTGGACATGCATTAAAACCTCTCCGTGTTTTTTCAGATAAAATAGAGAAGGTGCAGGCACAAAATCTTGCTGACTCAAGGATTGAGGAGAACGAAGTCAAGGAATTAAACCAACTGAGCATGTCGTACAACAAAATGCTGGGGCGTTTGTCGGATGCCTTTGAGGCACAGAGACAATTTACTGCAAATGCAGCCCATGAGCTGCGCACACCTCTTGCCCTGATGCAGGTGCAGCTAGATACCTACAATGCATGTGCGCATCCTGGTAATGATGAGGCAGCTGTGGAAACAATTAAAATGATGACGGAGCAGAATGAGCGTCTTGGCAAAATGGTCAAGACACTTCTGGATATGAGTGAGCTTCAGACAGTAGCCAGGGATGAGGTGATTGCCCTGGATGCACTGATAGAGGAAGTGCTTACTGATCTGGAATCACTTGCCGCACGCAAAAATATCAGGCTGGTCCGGGAATGTGAGCCCGTCACCATGACGGGAAGCGATATCCTTATCTACAGGCTTGTATATAATCTTGTGGAAAATGCGGTCAAATATAACATGGATGGTGGACAGGTTACAGTGACCTGCAAAGAATGGGATAAACATATCCATATTAGGGTGTCTGATACAGGAAAAGGAATACCGGAAGAATTAAGGAGCAGAATATTTGAACCATTTTTCCGTGTGGACAAGTCAAGAAGCAGGGAACTTGGCGGCATAGGTCTGGGACTTGCGCTTGTAAATGAGATTGTCAGGGTGCATGAAGGAAGTATAGAGATAAAAGGCAACAGAGCGGGTGGTACTGACTTTGAGATAGAATTTTAGAGTATGCACACCATAGAGAGGATGAGATAGCTGCACGGTTGTTTTTGGCAGCAAATTATCTGTACCGGACATATGGAAAAAGTATTACATATATGCATAATAAAGGCGGAAATGTATGAAAAAATGGAACAATTAGATGGAATTGCCAGGTGTGAAAGCAAAAAATGGAATTTTTAGGAGAATGGAATGTACAAAAGTACGTTCATTGTTCAAAACTGTTGACACTTGACCGTGATAAGTAGTACACTTTGAGTGTAAACAACAGTAGGTGAAATCTTCAGCAGGATTCCCTATTGATAATATTATTTTTTACCAAAAGGAGGTAAATTTTCATGGCAGACGCATGGAGAGGCTTTGTGAAAGACGGCCATTGGGATGTAGATGTCAATGTACGTAACTTCATTCAGAGAAACTATACTCAGTATGATGGTGATGAGAGCTTTTTGGAAGGACCTACAGAAGCTACAGATAAGCTTTGGGGCAGACTTCAGGAATTACAGAAGGCAGAGCGTGAACACAACGGTGTTTTAGAGTGTGAGACAGAGGTTGTATCCAGTCTTACAGCTTATGGCCCTGGATATATCGACGAGTCTATGAAGGATCTTGAGCAGATTGTTGGTCTGCAGACAGACAAGCCATTAAAGAGAGCATTTATGCCTTATGGTGGTATTAAGATGGCTCAGCAGGCAGCCAGCACATATGGCTACGAAGTAAATGCTAAATACGACAAGATTTTCAATGAGTACCATAAGACTCATAACCAGGCTGTATTTGATGCATATACAGATGAGATGAAGGTTGCACGTCATACACATATCGTAACAGGTCTTCCTGATACTTATGGACGTGGACGTATCGTAGGTGACTACAGAAGAGTTGCCCTGTACGGTATCGACTTCCTGATCCAGAAGAAGATGGAAGATAAGAAGAACTGCGGTAACGGAACAATGACAGAAGACATCATCCGTTTAAGAGAAGAGCTTGCTGACCAGATCAAGGCTCTGAAGGGCATGAAGGAAATGGCTAAGATTTATGGCTATGATATTTCCGGTCCTGCTACAAACGCTAAGGAAGCAGTTCAGTGGTTATACTTTGGATATTTAGCAGCTATCAAGACACAGAATGGTGCAGCTATGTCCGTAGGACGTATCTCTACATTCCTTGATATCTATATTGAAAGAGAC
This sequence comes from Roseburia sp. CAG:10041_57, assembly GCA_001916965.1. Classification (GTDB taxonomy): domain Bacteria; phylum Bacillota; class Clostridia; order Lachnospirales; family Lachnospiraceae; genus COE1. The sequence continues at coordinate 58,352 of MNTL01000060.1, read as the reverse complement.
TTAAAGGAAGGCACATTGACTGAGAAGGAAGCTCAGGAATTAATCGACCATATCACAATGAAGTTCCGTATGGTTAAATTCGCTCGTATTCCTTCATACAACCAGTTATTCTCCGGTGACCCTGTATGGGCTACACTTGAAGTTGGTGGTATCGGTATGGATGGCCGTCATATGGTTACTAAGAACGATTATCGTTTCTTACATACTCTTGAGAACATGGGACCTAGCCCAGAGCCAAACTTAACAGTTCTGTACTCTAGCGCTCTTCCTGCAAACTTCAAGAAGTATGCAGCTAAGATTTCTGTAACAACATCTTCTATCCAGTATGAGAATGATGATGTTATGAAGCCTATCTGGGGCGATGACTACAGCATCTGCTGCTGTGTATCTGCTACTCAGACTGGTAAGGAAATCCAGTTCTTCGGTGCTCGTGCTAACCTGGCTAAGTGCTTACTGTACGCTATTAACGGTGGTAAGGATGAGAAGCACCTTGACAAAGATGGCAAGCATATGCAGTGTGGTCCTGAAATCGCACCTATTACTTCTGAATACCTTGATTTCGATGAAGTTATGCATAAATATGACATCATGCTTGACTGGTGTGCAGCTCTGTATGTAAACATCCTGAACCTGATTCATTATATGCATGATAAATATTACTATGAAGCAGCTGAGATGGCTCTGATCGATACAGATGTAAGAAGAACATTCGCAACTGGTATTGCAGGTCTTTCTCACGTAGCTGACTCTCTGTCCGCTATTAAATATGCTAAGGTTAAGGTTATCCGTGACGAGCAGGGATGCGCTGTTGACTTCAAGACAGAAGGCGAGTTCCCTAAGTATGGTAACGATGATCCTAGAGCAGATGAATTCGCTGTATGGCTTCTGAAGACTTTCATGGAGAAGATCAAGAAGAATCATACTTACAGAAATTCTGAGCCTACAACATCTATCTTAACTATTACATCTAACGTTGTATATGGTAAGGCTACAGGTGCTCTTCCTGATGGCAGAGCAGCATACACACCATTTGCTCCTGGTGCATCACCATCTTACGGTGCAGAGCAGAGCGGCTTACTTGCTTCCCTGAACTCTGTAGCTAAGCTGCCTTATGAGTATGCTCTGGATGGTATTTCCAATACTCAGACAATGGCTCCTTCAGCTCTTGGTCATGACCTTGACGAGCAGAAGAATACTCTTGCAGGTGTTCTTGACGGATACTTTGATCGTGGTGCTCATCACCTTAACGTTAACGTATTCGGTACAGAGAAGTTGTTAGATGCACAGGCACATCCTGAGAAGCCTGAGTACGCAAACTTCACCATCCGTGTATCTGGTTATGCTGTTAAGTTCATCAGCCTGACTAAGGAACAGCAGGATGACGTTATCGCAAGAACTTGCCATAAGAAACTGTAATCTTAACAGGTTTTTAAGATAATTGATGTATTTGGGGTCGGGCAGGAATGTCCGACCCCTTTTTTGGTAATACTAAGTAGAAATCTAAGTCACTTACCTTCACCCCTCAGCTGCCAGAATGGCAGAGAATGGAGATTATTATAATGATTAAAGGCAGAATTCACTCATTAGAATCTTTTGGCGCAGTAGATGGCCCTGGAATCCGCTATCTTATTTTCCTGAAAGGATGTAATATGCGTTGTCAGTATTGTCACAACGTAGATACCTGGAATCCGGATACTGACAATCTGCAGACTGCAGATGAGCTTTTGGATAAGGCAGAACGTTTCCGCAGTTACTGGGGCAAGGAAGGCGGAATTACCGTCAGCGGCGGAGAAGCTTTACTGCAAATTGACTTTCTGATAGACCTTTTTAAGAAGGCTCATGAGAGAGGCATTAATACCAATCTGGATACTTCGGCACAGCCTTTTACCAGAGAAGAGCCTTTCTTTTCCAAATTTAATGAATTATTGAAATATACTGATCTTGTAATGCTGGATATTAAGCATATTGATGATGAAGAACACAAGAAGCTTACAGGTCATACAAACAAGAATATTCTGGATTGTGCTAGATATCTTTCTGAGCAGGGTATTCCCATGTGGATTAGACACGTTCTGGTTCCGGGTATTACAGACAATGATGAATACCTGAAGAGAACAAGAGAGTTTATTGATTCTCTGGATACTGTGAAGAAAGTAGAAGTACTTCCTTATCATACTTTAGGAGAATACAAGTGGAAGGAACTCGGCATTCCTTATAAGCTTGAAGGAGTAGATCCTCCCTCAGAAGAAAGAGTACAGAATGCCAAGAAGATATTGGAATTCTCAAAGTATTGATAATTATGAACTATATTGTAATGGACTTGGAATGGAATCAGGCTTCTGATGAGAAGACAAAGCTTGCAAATGAGTTATTGTTTGAGATTATAGAAATTGGTGCTGTCAAACTCAATGATAAGAAACATCAGATTGACAGCTTTCATGAATTGATCAAGCCACAGGTATTTCATCGTATGAACCAGGTAACAGGTGAATTAATCCATATACAGATGGAGCAATTGAGTAATTGCCGGTCATTTGAAGAAGTGGCCGGGGATTTTCTGAAATGGTGTGGAGAGGATTATGTCTTCTGTACATGGGGCGGGGCTGATCTGACAGAGCTGCAAAGAAATATGGAATATTATCATATGTCTTCTCTTAGTAGTGGCCCGTTAAAATACTATGATATACAGAAACTGTTCAGTATTGCCTATGAAGACAGGAAGACCAGAAGATCTTTGAAATATGCAGTAGATTATCTGGAGATAGAGCAGGATATAGCATTTCACAGAGCAGACAGTGATGCCTATTATACAGCCAAGGTAATGTCTCACTTCTATAATCCTGCATTATTTGATAATTATTCATTTGACACATACCAGCTCCCAAAGAGCCGGGCAGATGAGGTTCATGCAATTTTTGAAAATTATGAGAAATATATATCAAGACCATTTCCGGATAAATTAACTGCCATGCAGGATAAGGAAGTAATATCTACAAGATGCTTTCTGTGTGGTGCCAATACCAAACGCAGAATTCCATGGTTCTCTGTGAACAATGGAAAACACTATTACACTGTCGTCTGCTGCAAAACCCATGGATATCTGAAAGGAAAGATACGTATGCGTAAATCTGTACGGGATGATTGCATCTATGTGGTGAAAACATTAAAATCCATTGATGAGAATGGTGTAACAGATATATTGAAAAGAAAACAGCAGACGAGAGAAGTACGTAAAGAAAGAAGACACCGCTTGTAGTGTGAGAAACTACAAGCGGTGTTTTTAGTGGCGCTTTTTATAAGCTTTACGGCGCTTCTTTTGTTGTTTTTTGAACAGGCGTGCATTACGTCTGGCGTTACGTTTGGCGGCTCTGGCTTCCTTGGAGCGCTGACGTCGTCTTTTGCTGCTTTGTCCTCTTGGTGAGAAGCTGTAGCTGTTGATAAAGGAAATCAGAATCAGAATAAAGATGATGATTCCTGCAACAGCCAGGACACCCAGAAGAACTTTTTTGATATTAATAAATATCACTTTAGATGTAGCATTTGTGTCTGTGTTCATTGCAGTGTCTGTTGTATTTTGATTAGAGTCTGCAGCAAAATGAAAGGATTCCTTTTGTTCTTTGGAAAAGTATATATTACAGCTTCCTACAGGAACGTTAGAATAGGTGTATGCAATTGTTGCAATCAAATCAGAGGATTCATTGGTGTCCGCATATTCCAGAGTAGATACCGCATCCTGGAAAGAAGCGGTATTAGGAAGAATGATATAGGCATCAGACTCCATGTTCATAAGTGGGGTGGAATCACCGAATAAATCATTGCTGGTATCAAAAGAATCCAGATTATCAATCTTGTATTTTGTTTCATTGTCGCTTACCATGAGCTTCTGAAAATTTTCAAAACCATAATTAAATAACTGAATCGTGTCAGTGAACTGATTAGGTGATTCTTCCATAAATACAACACAGACAAGCTTCATACCATCTTTTTCAGCACCGGATACAAGAGTCTGTCTTGCCTGGGATACGAAACCGGTTTTAGAACCCAGTAGATATGGATAGGCATGCTCTTTTCCCTTGTATAACTGGTTCTTGGAATTGATCCAGATATCATCGGGCTGGGTATCTGTAGGTGGAATATTATAATGTGATGTGGAGGACATTTTACATAGCAGCTCATTGTTAAAAAATTCGCAACCAATCAATGCCAAGTCATAGGCACTGGTGTAGTGATTTTCATCAAAAAGACCGTTGGCATTTACAAAGTGGGTGTTCTCACATCCAAGCTCCCTTGCTTTATCATTCATGATCTGGGCGAAAGCCTCCTGTGTTGGTTCTTTTCCCAGAGCTTCGGCAACATGCTCACCGACAGCAGAGGCTGCTTCATTGGCAGAGCCGACCAGAATGCCATACATTGCCTGTTCCATGGTAATCACTTCGCCTTCATCTATTCCCATGTTAGAACCATCACTAGGCACGCCGTACACGGCATTATGGGAGAAAGTGACTTTTTCATCCAGGTTGCAATTCTGGGCAGACAGAAGACAGGTCATGATTTTGGTCGTGCTGGCGGGGTACATCTCTTCATGAATATTCTTGGCATAAAGAATGGTATGCGTATTCATTTCCATTAAAATGGCAGATTCTGCACCAATGGCAGGTCCTTCCGGCCAGTTGGCAATTTCATTGGACTGAATGGGAAGAGACTTGCGTTCTTCCATCTGCTGCTGATACTCATTGGTGGTATTTGCATAGGATGTAAAGGGGATAGAGACCGCAAGTATAACACATGTAAGAGCGGTCGCAGTATAACGAATCAGTGTCTTTATCATAAAAAGAAAATCCTTTCCAAAATGCTGAATAATCTATATTATTTTACACCATTTTCTATAAAATAAATAGACCTAAAATACCGTGACAAAGCGCAAGGGCTGGTGTAAAATCAAATCTATAAAAGCACAAAATGGAGGAACTTATGCGATTAAGAAATGTAACAGGTTCAAAGGATATGATAGCACAGAGTCAGTACGTGATTCATGAGCCGCAGGAACATAAGGGAAAATGGAGTGAGGTCTTTGGAAATGACAGACCGATCCATATAGAGATAGGTATGGGAAAAGGTAAATTTATTATGGGAATGGCGCAGGCTCATCCAGATATTAATTACATAGGAATCGAGAAGTATTCTACAGTACTTCTGCGTGCCATTCAGAAAATGGAAGAAAACGAATTGCCAAATGTAGTATTTATCCGTATGGATGCAGAGGATATCTGTGAAGTATTTGACAAGGAAGAGATAGACAAGATATATCTGAACTTCTCAGATCCATGGCCTAAGGACAGACACGCTAAGAGAAGACTGCCCTCCAGGGAATTTCTGGCTAGATATGATCAATTCCTGGTAAAGGGAGGCAGATTGGAATTTAAGACAGATAACAAAGAGTTGTTTGATTTTGCACTGGAAGAGCTGGAGCCTGCGGGCTGGAAGGCAGAGGCAGTGACCAGGGATCTGCATCATGATGAAAAGCTGTGTGCAGGGAATATTATGACAGAGTATGAGGAGAAATTCTCAGCTCAGGGGAATCCGATCTATAAATATATTATCTATAGATAGAGTACATAGTACAAATATGGGAGGTTACAAAATGACAGAGAAGTGGGTAAAAGAGGTATATGAAAAAATACTGACAAAAGAAGAACAGGTTGCAAAGAGAAATGCACACAAGATACCATATACAACGAAAGATGGTGTATTTGATGATAAGAGTGGTAAAGAGATCTGCTGGTGGACCAATGGATTCTGGGGCGGTATGATGTGGCAGCTTTATCATGCAACAGGAAATGAGCTGTATCGAGAGATTGCAATCGAGAACGAAGAAAAACTGGATGCAAATCTGATGAACAGACAGGGCATGGACCATGACAGCGGTTTTAAATGGCTTCCAACAGCAGTAGCGCATTATCGTGTGGATGGAAATGGGGAATCCAGAAACAGAGCATTGCTGGCAGCAGATAATCTTGCTGGCAGATTTAACCCGGTTGGACGTTTTATCAGAGCCTGGAATAACTGGGATGGCAATGAGGACGGCTCTTTTGCGGGCAGAGCAATTATTGACTGTATGATGAATCTTCCATTACTGTATTGGGCTGGTGATGAACTTCATGACCCGAAATTTTATCATGTGGCTAAGATGCATGCAGATACAGCCATGGAATATTTTGTCAGAGATGATGGTTCTGTCAATCATATTGTAGACTTCAATGCAGAGACAGGTGAATTTGTGCAGTCTGTAGGTGGACAGGGATATGGGGTAGGTTCTTCCTGGACCAGAGGACAGGCATGGGCTATTTATGGATTTGCACTGAGCTACCGTCATACGAAGCAGGAGAAATATCTGGATACAGCCAGAAAAGTAGCAGCATATTTTATATCCTGTATTCCTGAGAGCGGTCTGATTCCTGTAGATTTCAGACAGCCGGCAGAGCCGGCGTGGGAAGACTCCACGGCAGCAGCAATTGCGGCCTGTGGTATGCTTGAGATTGCTTCTCATCTGTCAGAGGAAGAAGGCGCCCAATACAAAGAAGCAGCTCTTAGAATGCTGAAAGCATTGGCAGAAAAGAGATGTAACTGGGATGAGAATCAGGATAATCTGTTAGAGAAGTGTACAGCAGCTTACCATGACAAGGATCATGAATTTTCCATTATTTATGGAGATTATTATTTTATAGAGGCAATCTGGAAATTATGTGATAAAGAGATGTTCATATGGTAATGAACTGGTGAATGGAGGGGGAGAAATGGTATTTCAACCAAAGACAGTTGATTATGAATTAAGTCCATATACAGGGCTTACAAGGCAGAGCTGGATAGAAGCAGGAGAGTATCTTTTGCAGGGGATTTTCAATAATATCAAGTCCTTTGACGATCCGGTGGTTATGCCCAGAAAAGAAACAAAAGTAACCTATCCGCATAGTGCAGATGCAATCTGGGAGTGGAAAGCAGAATATTTTGAAGGACTGGCGAGATCTTTCTTCGTTGCAGCTCCACTGATTGCAAATAATCCTGAGCTTGTAATCAATGGATATTCCATCAAAGAGTATTACAAGAATCACGTACTAAGAGCCTGTACACCTTCAGATAAATTATCAGTAGGAAGATATGAAGAATTGGTAGAACTGGCAGGAAAAGAAGATCCGTTCCGAGCTTTTCAGCAGACAGTAGAGACTTGTGCACTGGTTATCTGTCTTTGGATCAGCAAGGAGCAGATATGGGATACCTATACCAGGAAGGAAAAAGATCTGATAGCAGAGTTCCTTTATGGATATGCAAATGGTAATACCGTACCGCAGAACTGGCGTCTGTTCAATATGCTGGATCTGGCATTTCTGTCTATGGAGGGATATCCTATTGATGAGGATATTATGAGAGAACATGCCCAGGCTATTGTGAATTATTATGCAGGGGATGGCTGGTATCGTGACGGGCAGTCTTTTGATTATTATTCCTGTTGGGCTTTTAATGTATATGCACCTATCTGGAACCAATGGTATGGATATGGGAAGGAACCATATCTGGCAGCAAAATTTGAAGAATACTCCAATACGTTAATGAAGACATATGCGGATTTCTTTGATGTGGATGGCTTTACAAACATGTGGGGACGCAGCAACATATATCGAAATGCGGCTACGAGTGCCTTTGATGGCAATATGATGCTGAAGCATTGGGAAGCTGATCCCGGGCTTGCAAGAAGAATTTCCTCCGGTTCTTTGTTACAGTTCCTGCAAAGAGAGGACTTCCTGTATAAGGGTGTACCTACGTTGGGATTCTATGGGCAGTTCACTCCTTTGGTTCAGGGCTATTCCTGTGCAGAATCTCCATTCTGGCTTGGCAAGGCATTTCTTTGTCTGCATTTACCCAAAGACCATCCTTTCTGGACAGCGAAAGAGAATAATGGTACATGGGAGAAGTTAAAAGATCAGGAAGTAAAAGTAACAGCACTGGATGGTCCTGCATTATGCTTCTCCAATCATCGGGCAAATGGCGAGACAATATTACGAACAGGCAAGGTAGTAAAGGACAGGGGAGACGAGCATGGTATGTGGAATTATTCCAAGCTGTGCTTTAACACAAAGTATCCCTGGGAATCTGCACCTGCAAAAGATATTGAGGCGCAGCAGTATGTGCTTCATGATGTAACGACAGATACCTATGATAAGGCAAATGTAACATTCTGGCATGGACAAAAGGAGGATGTGTTATATAGACGTCAGTTCTTTGGCTATAATCTTCAGACAGAGTGTCACTGGATACAGGCGATGAATCTGGCTGATTTCACAGTACCATGTGGTGTGATCAGAGTAGATAAGCTCAGACTCTTTAAGAAGCCTGTCTCACTGACCCTTGGCGCATATGGCTTCCCGGATAACGGAACGCAGATAACGCTAAAGGAACAGCCATATGAAGATGGCAAAGCCAAAGCTGTTATCTTAAAGGGACATGATGCTACAGGCAGGGAGAAACAGCTTGCCATGACAATTTATGACGGATGGGATGATATTGCATATGTAGAGAGCTGTGGTACGAATCCCGATTCGGAACATTCCATTGTTGTATATGCCAAGTTGGAGAGAAAGAATCAGAATCATTATGAACCTTCTATTCTGATCTCACAGGTAATTACCAAAGAAACGCTGGAAGATTTCACAGAGGATGAATTGTTCCCGATAGAAAGTGTAACCTATACTGACCCTCAAAAGAAGGGCGGCTATGGACCGGTACAGGTGAGATTAAAGAATGGGAGTACCCGTAAAGTAGACTTTGAAGGTATGGAAGGGCAGCTGATGCTGTAAGATATTACAAAATAGAATACTGTAACAGGTATTTTCCTGATGGTTCTTAGATTTGCAGGATGTACAATAAAAAGACTGGAAGAATCCAGTCTTTTTATATTGAGTCGATGCGACAAGATTTGAACTTGCGACCTCTGCGTCCCGAACGCAGCGCTCTACCAAGCTGAGCCACGCATCGAAAGAAATTTTATCAGTGCTTTTATTATTATACTGGATTTTGGCTTTTTTTCAAGCTCTTTTTCAAAAAAAGTATTGAAAAGTTATAGAAATTTAATAAAATGGAGTCAAGGTATAAAACAAAAGAAGTAACAGGAAGGCATGGCAGATAAGATGAAAACAGGCAGTGAAAAATTGACAAATGCGTATATCAGACACAAGCTGGATCACAATGGAAGAAGATTAGGGACGGTCATTAAGTGGATTGTTTTTTCTATTGTATCAGGTGTTGTCGTGGGACTGGTAGGAACGGCTTTTTATTTCGCTATGGACTGGGTAACGGCTACAAGGCTGGCGCATCCCTGGCTGGTGTTAGGTCTTCCTTTTGGTGGTATGGCAATTGTAGGCTTGTATAAATTACTTCATGATGAGAAGGATACAGGAACGAATCTTGTACTGTCTGCTATTTCGGCGGGAGAGAGTGTACCGCTTAGAATGGCGCCCCTGATTTTTGCGACCACGTTACTGACGCATTTATTTGGCGGTTCTGCAGGACGTGAGGGTGCTGCTTTACAGTTGGGAGGAAGTCTGGGTAATACACTGGGCAGATTGTTCCGGTTTGATGAGAAGGATCAGCACGTTATGATCATGTGTGGAATGAGTGCGGCTTTTTCGGCATTGTTTGGAACGCCTATGGCAGCTGCAATCTTCTCTATGGAGGTCGTAACAGTAGGTATCATGCATTATTCTGCGCTGGTGCCATGTGTGGTATCTTCTCTGGTGGCACATGCAATTGCCATTTCCTTTGGTGCTGCGGCAGAATTATTTCCCATAGGAGAGATTCCAGCATTTACATTACAGTCAGCAGCAATTCTGACACTTCTGTCAGCTATGTGTGCAATTGTCAGCATTTTGTTCTGTATTATGCTGCACCGCAGTGAATGGCTGTATCGTAAACTATTTAAAAATGCTTATCTTCGTGCGGCAGCTGGCGGTGTCGTAATTATCATACTTACGATGCTGGTTGGCTCCCAGACTTATAATGGTACGGGTGTATCCGTGATTGCCAGTTGTATGGAAGGGAATGTAAGACCGGAAGCGTTTTTCATGAAGATGCTGTTTACGGCATTGACACTGGGAGCAGGTTATAAGGGCGGTGAGATAGTCCCTTCCTTCTTTATTGGTGCATCCTTTGGATGTCTGTTTGGTAATATAATCGGATTCTCCCCAGCCATGTGTGCGGCAGTAGGTATGACGTCCGTATTCTGTGGTGTTACGAACTGTCCGATTACATCGCTGTTGATCAGCTTTGAATTATTTGGATATGATGGAATGCCATATTTCCTGCTTGCGGTAGCTTTCAGTTATATGTTATCCGGTTATACAGGATTATACCGAAGCCAGAAGATTGTATATTCCAAATTCAAGACCAACTATATCAATAAGCAGACACATTAATTGCAAAAGGCAATATCGTGCAGAAGGATGGCGGCATCATGGAAATCCGCAGCCGGTACTTCACAACAGGATAGGGCAATATGGGCATACTCTTTCGTTTCCTTTGGAGAGGCGAATACGAGGATGCCTTTTTTGGATGCTTTTTCCTTGAATTCCTGATTGGTAAGTGTACTTTTGATATGAAGATGTACCAGAGTAACGGATTCTCCCATAGTGACAAATGCCTGATCGCCAAAGGTCTGTTCCAGTTCGGTTGCAAGGGTCTTTGCTTTACCTGCATAGAGACGTTTTAATTTACGAATTTGACTGTCCAGGTGTCCGTCACGGAGGAACTGGCACAATGCAAGCTGTTCTGCTTTGGAGGCGGTCTGGTTATATAATGCTGCTTTACGCTGGTATAGCGGCAGCAGTTCATCCGGCAGAATCATGAAGCTTAGACGGATGGAGGGCAGCAGCAGTTTGGAAAAGGTACTCAGATATACGACATTAGTTCCGCCGGCTAAGCCCTGAAGACAGGGGCGTGGCTTGCTGAAATAACGAAATTCATTATTATAATCATCTTCGATAATAAGTCTGTTATGGGATACGGTATCACGTAACAGGCTGAGTCTTTTCTCCATGGGCATGACATCACCAAGGGAAGTCATATTAGAGGGTGTCATATAGAGAACATCTGCGTGTTCTTTATCTTGAATGACCGCAAATCCATAATCTTCAAAAATAACAGTACCCTGTTCAAACTTGGAATCCTGAAAAGCAACGGAGTGTTTATCCCTGATGAGAGGACACAGGATGTTGAGAAGACTCTGGGAACCTGCACCAATGATGATATTATCCGGCGTACAGACCGCATTCCTTTTGTTGATGACATAATTACATATCGTTTCTCGAAGTTCCCGTTCACCTTGGGGTTCTCCGTAGGTCAGCATTCGTTTATCCTGACGAAGGGCGCTCTTAATATATCTTTTCCACAGGTTAAAGTCAAAACTGTCAGCATCTGCATTGTTGGAGGTGAAATTATAGACAGCCTGAGGTGTTGAATTGTGGATATTTTTTGAAATTTGCGCAGATAATGTGGATGGAACTAAGGGGCGGCCTGTCACATAATAACCACTTTGAGGGCGGGATATGATATAACCGTCTGCAGCAAGGCATAGGTAGGCGGTCTCTATTGTTGTCCTGCTGAGACCAAGCTGTTCGGAGCAGCGGCGGATAGAGGGCATTTTCGTATTTTCAGGAAGCTTTCTTGTGAGAATCAGTTCCTTATAATAATCATATACTTGCATATAACGGGTAGATTGACCGGACTCTATATCTAAATTCATGGCAGTTCCTTTCCAGTAGTTTTTTTCAGCGTAGCATGCATAAGAAAACATTGCAAGCAGGTTTTTCTTTTTGGAAAACTGTGGTATGATGAGAAGTAAAGCATCGAAGATGCGATTTTGCGCATGTAATTTTGAATAGATATAATATGATATATTACAGGTATGCTGAGTACCGGAAATGAGGAAATATATGAGGAGTCTGCTGAAATATTTAAAAGACTATAAGAAAGAAAGTATTCTTGCACCCGTATTCAAAATGCTGGAAGCATCTTTTGAATTATTCGTGCCGCTCGTTATGGCGGCAATTATTGATACCGGTATTGCCAATCATGACAAGGGTTATATCTTCAGAATGGGTGGCGTATTGGTAGCATTAGGGCTGATTGGTCTGGCTTGTTCTGTGACAGCACAGTTCTTTAGTGCAAAGGCAGCCGTTGGTTTTGCTACGAAGCTGAGACATGCGCTGTTTTCCCATATTCAGGGATTATCCTATGCGGAGCTGGATACACTGGGAACGAATACCTTAATTACACGAATGACCAGTGATGTAAATCAGCTGCAGTCAGGTGTCAATCTGACACTGCGTCTGCTGTTACGTTCTCCGTTTATTGTATTTGGTGCTATGATCATGGCTTTTACAGTAGATGTGAAAGCAGCGTTGATCTTTGTAGTGGCAATTCCACTGTTATCTATTGTTGTATTTGGAATTATGATTGTGAGCCTGCCTCTTTATAAAAAGGTACAGGCTGCTTTGGATAAGGTGCTTGGCAGAACCAGAGAGAATCTGGAAGGCGCCAGAGTAATCCGCGCTTTCTGTAAAGAAGGACAGGAGATAGAATCCTTCTCGGAAGAGAATGAGGCACTGTTAAATATTCAGGTATTTGTAGGTAAGATATCGGCAGCCATGAATCCGCTTACTTATATCATTGTAAATATTGCACTGGTAGTTCTGCTCTGGACCGGAGCAATCCGTGTAGATGGCGGTATTATTACACAGGGTGCAGTAGTAGCGCTGGTAAACTACATGTCCCAGATTCTGGTAGAGCTGATCAAGATGGCAAACCTGATCATCCAGATTACCAAGGCACTTGCCTGTGCGAAGCGTATTGAGAGTATTCTCGCAGTGGAGAATTCCCAGCAGATAGAAGACTTGACACAGCAGGCAAAGGCTGAAACAGATGACGTGATTCGTTTTGAACATGTGGGTCTGACTTATCAGGGCGGTGGAGAAGAATCCCTGACAGATATTGATTTTGCAGTAAAGAAAGGTCAGACAATAGGAATCATCGGTGGTACTGGTTCCGGTAAAACCTCTGTTGTGAATCTGATACCGAGACTGTATGATGCAACCAGAGGAACTGTGTATGTAGATGGACAGGATGTGAAGACTTATGATCCAAAGCAGCTTCGTTCCAAGGTAGGAATCGTACCACAGAAGGCTGTATTATTTGCAGGAACAATTCGTGAGAATCTGATGTGGGGTAATGAGAACGCCACAGAGGAACAGCTTGAAAGAGCCTTGGAGATCTCACAGGCTAAGGAATTCGTAGATACAAAGGAAGGCAGACTGGACTTTAAGATTGCACAGGGTGGTAAGAACCTGTCAGGCGGACAGAGACAGAGAATGACCATAGCCAGAGCTGTAGTCAGAGATCCTGAAATACTGATTCTGGATGACAGTGCATCTGCTCTTGACTTTGCCACAGATGCGAAATTAAGACATGCTATCCGGGAAATGGGAAATGACATGGTTGTCATTATTGTATCACAGAGATCTTCTTCTATACAGTATGCAGATCAGATCATTGTACTGGATGATGGTAAGGTGGTTGGAATTGGTACACATGACTCTCTGTTAGCAGAGAACGAGGTATATCAGGAGATTTATTATTCTCAGTTCCCAAAGGAGGCAGCAGGTAATGAAAAATAATAAGGAAATCATTAAGAAAGTACTGGATTATATTGGAAAATACAAGATAGTTCTCTTACTGTCAATTATTCTGGCAGCAATATCCGTAGCATTGACATTATATATTCCTATTTTAACAGGTAATGCGGTAGACTGTATTCTTGGACCGGGACAGGTAGATTTTGCAGGAATTCTGGTAATTTTAAAGAAAATGGCAGTGATCATCCTGCTTACTGCTATTGTCCAGTGGCTGATGAATGCATGCAATAACAAGATCACATATCAGGTAATCCGTGATGTAAGAGACGAAGCGTTTCGTAAGCTGGAGATTCTTCCGTTAAAGTATATCGACAGTCATGCACATGGTGATATTGTAAGCCGTATCATTGCAGATGTAGACCAGTTCTCAGACGGTCTGCTTATGGGATTCACACAGCTGTTTACAGGTGTGATTACCATTATCGGTACATTATTGTTCATGATCTCCATTAATGTTACAACAACACTTATTGTAGTTGTTCTGACACCATTGTCATTTTTTATCGCAAACTTTATCGCCAAAAGAACATTTAAGATGTCTAAGCTTCAGTCGGAGACAAGAGGCGAGCAGACAGCACTGATCGATGAAATGATTGGAAATGAAAAAGTAGTAAAGGCTTTCAGCAGAGAGGAAAAGGTAATTGAGCAGTTCGATGAAGTAAATAACAGACTTGAAAAAGCAAGTGTAAAAGCAATCTTTTTCTCCTCTTTGACAAATCCCTGTACACGTTTCGTAAACAGTCTGGTATATGCCGGTGTAGGAATCGTAGGTGCATTCCTTGCAATCAGAGGCAGAATCAGTGTAGGACAGTTATCCAGCTTCTTAAGTTATGCTAATCAGTATACCAAGCCTTTTAACGAAATATCAGGCGTTGTAACGGAGTTACAGAATGCAATTGCCTGCGCAGGCAGAATCTTTGAATTTATAGAGGAAGAACCACAGATTCCAGATGCTGAGGACGCAATCGTATTAAAGCAGCCTAAGGGCGAGATTGATATTCAGGATGTGGCATTCTCCTATACAGAAGACCAGAAGCTGATCACAGACTTGAATCTTCATGTAAAGCCAGGACAGCGAGTAGCAATTGTTGGTCCTACAGGATGTGGTAAGACAACAGTAATTAATCTGTTGATGCGATTCTATGATGTGAATAAGGGAAGTATTCAGGTAGATGGCGTAGATATACGTAAGCTTACCAGAGACAGCCTGAGAAAAGGCTATGGAATGGTATTACAGGAGACCTGGCTGAAATCAGGTACAATTAAGGATAATATTATTATGGGTAAGCCGGATGCAACAATGGAAGAGGTTATTGCTGCAGCAAAGGCATCTCATGCACACAGCTTTATCAAGCGCCTGCCTAATGGATATGACACAGTGATTTCAGAGGATGGGGGAAGTCTTTCACAGGGGCAGAAACAGTTATTATGTATTACCAGAGTCATGCTGTGTCTGCCTCCAATTCTGATTCTGGATGAGGCTACATCTTCTATTGATACGAGAACAGAGATTAAGATACAGAAGGCTTTCGCTACTTTGATGGAAGGAAGAACAAGCTTTATCGTAGCACACAGACTTTCTACAATCAGGGAAGCAGATATTATTCTGGTTATGAAAGATGGTAATATCATTGAACAGGGTAATCATGAAACGCTTCTTGCCAAAGGCGGTTTCTATGCAAATCTATACCAGAGCCAGTTCAGTGCCTGATAGCATGTGCATATAATTATGGAATATCTAAACAGGTTGTACAATAAACTATAATAAAGGAGATTTGAAACATGATTAATTATTTAGGAAATGTTTCAGGGTACAGTATAATAGGTTTCATTGGTGTGGCTTTTGCATATCTGGCAACATGCATTCTGTTGGGAACAGGAATTAACCGACTGCCAAGAGACCATGGACGTGCATATGCGCATGATGGAGTGTTGTCAGCCGGTAAGCCCAGAGGAGCGGGATTTATCTTTATATTGGTGTTTGTAGTAACTGCGGTTATTTTTGGAGATATGCGAAGAGAGACAGTTATCTATCTTATCCTGACAGTAGCTGCTATGATGACAGGATTTCTGGATGACTGTGCCAAGGTTTCCTGGGGAGAACTTCGTAAGGGTCTGCTTGATCTTGTGATAGCAATTATGACGGCAATTACTTACGTTAATTTCAATGGAAGTGATATAACCATTGCACTGACAGGACAGACATTTACATTGAATCCTGTAGTATATGGTATTCTGGCAGTGATTCTCGTATGGGGCTCTATTAATGTAACGAATTGCGCAGATGGTGTGGATGGCCTGTCGGGAACGCTTGCCAGCATTACACTGGCAACCGTATATCTGATTATGCAAAGTAAGGAGATTGCACCGGATTTTGCATATTTGATTCTGCTGTTCATTGCATGTATTCTGGGGTATCTCTGGTATAATGCCACACCGAGCTGTCTGATGATGGGAGATGCGGGCTCCCGTGCAATTGGATTATTTATTGCCATTGCAGTGATGAAGATGGGAAGCCCTTTCTTATATCTGCTGGTTGCATGTGTATTGATGGTAGATGGAGGTATTGGTCTGGTAAAGGTGTCATTACTTCGGTATTTGCATATTAAGATATTGACGAAGGTACGTACACCGCTTCATGACCATGTGAGAAAGAATAAGAACTGGTCAAATGCGCAGACAGTATTCAAATTTGCAATTATTCAGATTATGATATCTGCTGCAGTTGTATGGATGATTGTGTGAATTTATATTTTAAGGCTCCACTGTGAGCAATCCCATACGTCTGTTGCCAGTCCGTCATAGAAATCAGGTTCATGGCAGACCATAAGAATACTTCCTTTGTATTCCATAAGAGCTCTCTTTAATTCTGACTTGGCATCTACATCCAGGTGATTGGTAGGCTCGTCCAGAAGCAGTATATTTGTCGGCTTGTTAATCAGCTTGCACAATCTGACCTTTGCCTGTTCACCACCGCTTAATACCTTGACTTTACTCTCGATATGCTTGGTGGTCAGACCACATTTGGCAAGAGCACTACGTACTTCATACTGGCTTAAAGATGGGAAATCTTTCCATATCTCTTCAATACATGTCGTGGTAACAGACTGATCCATTTCCTGTTCAAAGTAACCAATCTCCAGATAGTCACCCAATTCCACGCCGCCATTGAGCGCAGGGATAAGTCCCAGTATGCTCTTTAGCAGGGTCGTTTTACCAATACCATTAGCACCTGTCAGTACGATTTTCTGTCCTCTTTCCATAGAAAGGTTCAGAGGTTTGGAGAGGGCTTCATCATAGCCGATGACCAGACTCTTGGCAGTAAAGATATATCTGCCACTGGTTCTGGCTTCCTTAAAGTGAAATTCTGGCTTTGGTTTCTCGGCTGCAAGCTCGATAACATCCATTTTATCCAGCTTCTTCTGACGGGACATTGCCATATTTCTGGTTGCAACTCTTGCCTTATTACGGGCAACGAAATCTTTCAGATCAGCAATTTCTTTTTGCTGTTTATTATATGCTGCTTCTAATTGTGCCTTTTTCATGGCATAGACTTCCTGGAACTTGTCATAGTCACCGACATAACGGGTGAGCTGTGCATTATCCATATGATAAATAATGTTAATGACACTGTTCAGAAAAGGAATATCATGTGAGATCAGAATGAAGGCATTTTCGTATTCCTGTAAATAACGTTTGAGCCATTCGATATGATTCACATCCAGATAGTTGGTCGGCTCATCCAGAAGCAGGATATCCGGCTTCTCCAGTAACAGTTTGGCAAGCAGAACCTTGGTACGCTGACCACCACTCAAATCGGTGACGTCTGCATCCAGACCAACATCTAACAGACCTAATGCTCTGGCTACTTCTTCAATCTTGGAATCAATCATGTAGAAATCATGCTGTGTGAGAAGTTCCTGAATAGTTCCCAGTTCTTCCATATATTCTTCCAGTTCTGCCTCAGAAGCCTCACCCATTTTGTCACAGATTTCATTCATACGTGATTCCATCTCATATAGGAAATCAAAAGCAGAAGCAAGTACATCACGGATTGTCATGCCTTTCTGAAGAGCGGTATGCTGGTCGAGATAGCCTACACGTACATTCTTAGCCCATTCTACTTTACCTTCATCCGGCATTAATTTACCGGTAATAATATTCATGAAAGTAGACTTACCTTCTCCGTTAGCGCCTACAAGACCGATGTGTTCGCCTTTCAGGAGACGGAAGGATACATTGGTGAAAATAGTTCTGTCCCCAAAACCGTGGGAAAGATTCTCTACATTTAAAATACTCATCGTTCATTAAACCTTTCTGTGTATGATTACTCACAAGAATTATATATGGAAATTGACAAATAGTCTATTGACACTTTAGTTAGTTTATGCTAACCTAATATTGTCAAGAAAAGATATCGGTAAGAGAGGAATTCTTCCCAACAGAAAGGTAAGGTGATTCATATGGCAAATGCTATTGTTATCACAGTTCTGGTCGGTGTCGGATATATGGTATTGAAGAGCCTTGTAAGGAGACTCGCCAGAATAGAATTAAAGGAACAAACCAAACAACGGGTATAAGGAAATTTTTGTATAGATAAAAACTTTTCCTTTCACTTATATCACACAGCCAAAGAGGAGCCGCGCAGGTTCCTCTTTTATTTTGCATTGCTTTAGAATATAGTATTTTATTCCCCACCTTTACTCTTTTTCTGAATGTTTTTCATTTGTCTTTTTGTGATAAATTTATAATCCGTTTCAAAGCCACAAATGTTGTGCAACGCATCAGTTAACTTGTCTCGAGTGTAAAGTGGAATAAAGCCCTGTTCTTGAATATCGGCGAAATTCATCGTTCTTAATTTACCAAGAATGGCCTCGCAGCTGAACGCATTTTTCAAATCTCTTTCAAGGTATCGATATAGCACTAACGCAAGGAAACAGATAAGAAAATGAGCTTTTATACGTATATCGTCATGGAGAAATACTGGTCTTGCTTCAAAATCAGTTTTCATGATTCGAAAACATTCCTCGATTTCCCAACGGCCTTCGCTGACTTTCAAAATGTCTTTTACATCATCGTCCAGGAGGTCTGTTGTTACTGCATACATCCCATCATATAAGGCTTCTTGTTCGACTTTTTCTGTGTCCAGATAATTGTGGATCTTTGCAGCTTCTCCGTCTTCGGTTGCTGCGATTTTCCCTATGAATCGAGCAGGATCATTCGGATTTCGGCGTTCCTTCTTTACCGTACCGATACGGAGCATTTTTTCAGCGCGTTCTACCTGGGCATCCCGTATGGACTTCTGATATCTTGCGTACTTTGGGGAATACGTCACAATCAGCCGTTGATGCAAAGTATGAGGCGTATAGGGTTCGTTTTTATAATACAGTTCATTATCATCTTCTGGGATTTCAGAAAGGTTCACAGGCGCATCATCCGATACACGTCTAAATCCTTTTTATCTAAGGCCCACTTTTTTTCATCCTTGTTTAACTTTTTGATGGACTGAGTAACGATAAAAGCGCGTTCACCAGCATGGTTTATTCTTTTGATTGCCTCTGAACCAAGCCCTGCATCACTGCAATAGATAAACTTAGTACAGCCGAAATCCTGAAGAACTTTTGTTTCTAGTGGTTTTAAGGAAGTCTGCTCATTTGCATTTCCTGGGAATAGAGAAAAAGCAAGAGGAATGCCGTCTCCATCCATAAACATTCCCATTTGGATGATTGGATTTGGGCGATGTTCCTTACTTTTTCCGTACTTTTTGTCACCATCTTCCTGTTCAATCTCAAAGTAGTAATTCGTACAATCATAATAGAGGATCTTGTCGTTTCTTTTTCCAAGAAGATGGCTGTTTTTATATACTTCTGACTGGATAAAATCGGATTCCTTTCCAAGCACATCCAGGGAGCGGTACAAGTCATGCAGCTGGTAAGAAGGTTTTTCAAGAAACTCTGAAGCGGTTTTGTAAGAGGAACGCTTACTGGCCGGTTCAAGGATCCTTGCATAGATAAGATCAGAAAGGATTGCGTTGATGTCATATTTGAATTTATGTTTCTCTCTTAATTTACGGCAGGTTTTATCGAGCTGAAGCCGGTAATAGAAAGCTTGTGGAAAAAGGTATCCACCATGATACAGAACATGCTGGTCATAATCAAGTTTCTGATCAGCGTGAAAGGTGACAGGGACAGCTTTTGTCTGCTGTTCTTTTTTATATTTCAGAGTTTCCAGGCGGGCTTCTTCTTTTGCCCATCTCATAACATCATCACGTGTTGGACCATGATCAATCAAAAGCTCCTTGAGCGTACCAAGTTTGCGTACATTTACAGAAGTGCTTTTTCCCTTGTTATTGATATAACTTTTGGCAATGTAAAATGATTCCGAATTTTTGGATTTTGATGTAGTTACTTTCATGACAAATCCCTCCTGAATAGAGTATATCACACTTCTGAAATAATGCTATAGAATACTATAAAGTAAAACGGAAAGAGGGGAATCCTTACAGATAAAAAGGTAAGGTAAGTTATGCAAAATTGTCATATAATAACTTAAGCATTGACAAAAAAATGTAAAAAATATATAATAAAAATATATTTGAAGGATAGTTCACATGCAAATGTACTAAACCGGAAAAGTAATACGCTTATGGCTGCGTACACTTTTTCGGTTTTTTGGTTTTTGCAGCAGAAGTGGTGAAATATTGCGGTTTGTTATTCAGAGAGGAGGGGACAAATGCAGAACATAAATGGAAAAATTGCATTCAGAGGAATTGCGATTGGAAAAATCAAAGAAATTTCTAAAGAAACCAATGTGGTAAGACGTGTGAAGATTAATGATGTACAGGCGGAAATCGAACGTTTTGAAGCAGCCAGAGATCAGGCGGCACAGGAATTAAAGGAACTTTATGATAAGGCGGTCAAAGAAGTCGGAGAAGCAAATGCAGCAATTTTTGAAGTACATCAGATGATGTTAGAAGATGAAGATTATCTGGATTCAATCCATAACATCATAGAGGTACAAGCTGTGAATGCAGAATTTGCAGTGGCAGCGACAGGAGATAATTTTGCCAGGATGTTTGCAGAAATGAATGATGATTATATGAAGGAACGTGCTGCAGATGTAAAAGATATATCTGAGCGTGTGATTCGTATTTTGTCCAGGAAGGAAGAAAACATACATACATCCGAAGAGGAAAAGGAAAAATATATTATTGTAGCAGATGATCTTGCTCCAAGTGAAACAATCCAGTTGGACCGTGAAAGGGTGCTTGCATTTGTGACAAGACAGGGTTCAGCAAATTCACATACAGCGATTCTTGCCAGAACCATGAATATTCCGGCATTGGTATCGACCGCAATTCCAAAAGAAGTGAATGGGAAGTCTGCGATTGTAGATGGTTTTAAAGGGATTGTGATTCTTGATCCGGAAGAAGACGTATTAAAAGAATATGTGAGAAAACAGCAGGATGAGAAGCGGCATGAGGAATTATTACAGCAGTTAAAGGGAAAACCGACTGTTACGAAAGAAGGGAAAAAGATCAGGCTTTATGCCAATATTGGTGAGGTAAAAGACCTGGGAGCTGTTTTACAGAATGATGCAGAAGGAATCGGACTTTTCAGAAGTGAATTTTTATATCTTCAGAGTGACCATTTCCCAACAGAGGAAGAACAGTTCCGCTCCTATAAAACAGTTGCAGAGGTGATGGCAGGGAAAAAGGTGATTATCCGTACATTAGATATCGGGGCGGACAAGCAGATTGATTATTTTGGACTTGACCATGAGGATAATCCTGCATTGGGGTATCGTGCAGTGAGAATCTGTCTGAGTCAGCCTGAAATATTTAGGACACAGTTAAGAGCGTTGCTGAGGGCCAGTGCGTTTGGTAATATTTCCATTATGGTTCCCATGATCGCATCCGTATGGGAAGTGCAAAAAGTAAAAGAAATGATGGAAGGATTGAAAGCAGAATTGTCTGCAGAGGGGCTGCCATTTAAAGATGTTGAATTTGGAATCATGATTGAGACTCCGGCAGCAGTCATGATTGCAGATGATCTTGCAAAAGAAGTAGACTTCTTCAGTATTGGAACAAATGATCTGACGCAGTATACTCTTGCTGTTGACAGGCAGAATGCAAAGCTTGACCGTTTCTATGATCCACATCATCCGGCTGTGCTCAAAATGATCCGGATGGTTATTAACAGTGCACACAGAGAAGGTATCTGGGCAGGAATTTGTGGGGAGCTTGGAGCGGATCTGACTTTGACAGAAACATTCATGAAAATGGGAATTGATGAATTATCGGTATCACCTGCGATGGTACTGCCTGTAAGAGATAAAATAATAAATGCATAGTCTAAGGAGGAAATGAAAATGAAATCATTCAATTACACAGTAAAGGATGAATTGGGAATTCATGCAAGACCGGCGGGAATGCTTGTAAAAGAGGTTAAAAATTTTGAAAGTAAAGTAACTCTTGAAAAAGATGGAAGGGTTATTGATGCAAGTCGTCTGATGGCAGTTATGAGTATGGGGATTAAAAAAGACCAGACTGTGACTGTAACAGTAGAAGGTGCTGATGAAGAGGCAGCATATGATGCGTTAAAAGCTTTCTTTGAAGCAAATTTATAAAATACCGGACGGAGTTGGACTTCAGTACTGAGATGGCATGGTATTCACAGCTAGGGGAACTGTTATTTTGCTTACATTAAAACAATGAATATAAAAAAATTGGTGATTATACATAGTATTTTCGAAAGATGTATAGTCGATATTTACAAAGAAGGAAAAATATTCAGAATAAATATTGACATAATGAACAAATAGTGTTAAAATTTTCTTAAATAAGAGAGACACATTGGATTGTTACTGGTAAACAGGCAAAACCAAATTTTACATATCTTACTTGGATTTTGTAAAATTTGGTTTTTTCTATATAAAGAGCCTGTATCAAATAAAAATGGAGTGAAATATGGTTATCCAGAAAGTGATTAATAACAATGTAATATCGGCATATGACGTGAACCGGCAGGAAGTTGTTATTATGGGTAAAGGAATCGGTTTTAAGGCGCATACAGGGGATTTGATCGATGAGGGCAGGATAGAGAAGGTTTTCCGTATCGAGAATGAAAAGCTTTCCAGACAGTTTCAGGAGGTTTTAGAAAATATTCCGCTAGAGCATATGCAGATTACCAGTGATATTATCTCCTATGCCAGAAAAAATCTGAATGTACAATTGAATCAGAACATATATATCACTTTGATGGATCATATTAATTTTGCAATCCAAAGACAGTCACAGGGAATTCAACTAAAGAATGCATTGCTTTGGGAGATTAAGAAGTTTTACCACCAGGAATATCTGATGGGAAAATATGCAATTGATCTTTTGAATGAGAAGTTAGGGACAGAATTTCCGGAAGATGAGGCAGGATTTATAGCACTCCATTTTGTGAATGCAGAATATAACACAACGATCAATGATACTTTTGCAATGACAAATATGATCCAGGAGATCTTAGAGCTGGTTAAACAGGAACTGGGGATTGAGTTTGATGAGGAATCCCTGCATTATGAGAGGTTTGTCACTCATCTTAAGTTTCTTGTACAGCGCCTTTACCGGCATGAGCTGTTGAAGGATGAGGAGATTGAATTTGCAAGGATGATGGAAAATAAGTATCCGGAAGAATATGAATGCAGTAAACATGTTGCGGCATATATCGAAAAGGAATATGGCAGCAAGATTGCCGGTGAGGAAATCATGTTTCTTGCAATACATATAAAACGTGTGCGTATGACAGAATAAATCTGAACACAATACAGAAAAGAGGGATGAATGTGTTTAATTTTGGCAAGAAAAAAAACAAAGGAATTGAGGTAGGTTCACCAGTAAAAGGGAAAGCAGTTGCAATCAGCAATGTAAGCGATCCGACTTTCGGAGAGGAGATTTTGGGAAAAGGCGTTGCAATCATGCCTGCGGAAGGTAAGATTTATGCGCCAGCTGATGGTAAGATTGAGATGTTGTTTGATACAATGCATGCAGTAAGCATGATAACTTCAGAAGGTGTAGAAATACTGATACACATCGGACTTGATACGGTTGCACTAAAGGGAGAACATTTTACTGCATATAAAGGCAACGGTGATTCCGTGAAAAAGGGAGAGCTTCTGATTGAAGCTGATATGGATGCTATAAAAGGAGCAGGTTATGATGTGATCACACCTGTGGTTGTGTGCAATACATCGGATTATCAGGCAGTGGAAACAGTGACAGATCAGGAAGTAAGTCCAGGTGACACAGTACTGATACTTAATAAATAAAGAACAACAAAATAAAGGTCAATGCAGAGTTGATAAAATGTATTATATCCGTGTTTATAACGGTATAAAATAAAACTAAAAGGGATTATTAAAAAGGAGGGGCTTTTAGTATGATGAAGTATTTACAGAAATTAGGAAAAGCTTTAATGCTTCCTGTAGCGTGTCTACCAATCTGTGGTATCTTAATGGGTATTGGATATGCGCTTTGTCCATCTACCATGCAGGGTGGTGATGTTACCGGTATTGTTGAGATGATTGGATTCTTCCTTGTAAAAGCAGGTGGAGCTTTAATTGATAACATGGCAATTCTTTTTGTTATCGGCGTCGGCGTTGGTATGGCAGATGACAATGATGGTACAGCAGCTCTTGCAGCTTTAGCATCATGGTTAATGATGACAAACCTTCTTTCTACAGACGTTGTTACAACATTAATGCCGGTAATTGCAGAGAATGAGACAAAAGTGCTTGCATTCAGTAAGATTGCAAACCCATTTATCGGTATCCTTGCCGGTATTATCGGTGCAACATGCTACAACAAATTTAAAGGTACAAAATTGCCTGACTGGTTATCATTCTTTAGTGGTAAACGTTGTGTAGCAATCGTTGCAGGTGTTGTTTCTATTGTAGTGTCCGCAATTTTATTATTCATCTGGCCTTTATTATTTGGTGCGTTAGTTAGTATAGGTGAAGGAATTGTGGGACTTGAAGCTGTTGGTGCAGGTATTTATGCATTCTTAAACAGATTGCTCATTCCAACCGGATTACATCATGCGCTGAACAATGTATTCTGGTTTAATACAATCGGACTTGGGGATTTACAGCATTTCTGGGCAGGCGAGACGTCAGCAGATGTAACATGGGATTTAGGTATGTATATGTCTGGATTCTTCCCATGTATGATGTTCGGTATACCGGGCGCAGCTCTTGCTATGATCCAGACAGCTAAGAGTAACAAGAAGAAAGTTGCGATAGGACTTGTTGCTTCGGCAGCTATCTGTTCATTTGTTTGTGGTGTTACAGAGCCATTTGAGTTTGGTTTCATGTTCCTTGCACCGGCACTTTATGTTGTGTATGCATTATTATATGGTATCTTCACGGTAATCACGGTATTAGTTGGATTCAGGGCAGGTTTCAGTTTCTCTGCCGGAGCAACAGACCTTCTTTTCTCTGCATCCCTTCCGGCAGCAAAGAATACATGGATGATCATTCCTCTTGGTATTGCAGCATTTCTTGTATTCTACGTTGTATTCCGTTTCGCTATCACAAAGTTTGACCTGAAAACTCCTGGTAGAGAAGATGATGATGTAGAAGCAGAGAAAAAAGCAGACCTTGGCAGCAGTGATTACACAGCTGTAGCAGCAGCCATCTTAGAGGGTGTTGGTGGTGCAACAAACGTTAAAAGTATTGATAACTGTATTACAAGACTTCGTCTTGAGGTAAAAGACAGCTCTTTGGTGAATGAGAAGAAAATCAAGTCAGCCGGTGCTGCAGGTGTTATCAGACCTAGCAAAACAGCTGTTCAGGTTATCATTGGAACAAAGGTTCAGTTCGTAGCTGATGAGTTCAAAAAATTATGCAAGTAACTAAAAACATTATGTTTAAGAGATAAGGTATAATCCCTTTTTATTCAGAAGCGGTTCCGGTTGGAACCGCTTCTTTTATTGCACAGCAAAAGAAGAGCCGCACAGGTTCCTCTTTTATTTTGCGTGTGCTTATGATACTATGAAGGCATATGCGGATAGTATATGCAATAATGGAAAAGGGGCATAAATATGGCTAAAAATAAAGAAATTAAGACGAATGCAATGCGTCTTCTGGAGACGAAGAAGATTCCTTATGAGGCGCATACATATGAATGTGATGAATTTGTAGATGGTATTCAGATAGCGGATATGCTGGGACTGCCACATGAGAAGGTATATAAAACTCTGGTAACACAGGGAAACAGCAAGAACTATTTCGTATTTGTCATTCCAATTGAAGCAGAACTGGATATGAAAAAGGCAGCAAAATCCGTAGGCGAGAAGTCGGTCGCCATGCTTCATGTAAAAGATATCAATGCAGTAACCGGTTATATCCGTGGAGGCTGTACTGCGATTGGAATGAAGAAACAGTATGTGACCAGAATTGATGAGAGTGCGCAGGCTCTGGAGAAGATGATTGTCAGCGGAGGTAAGCTGGGCATGCAGCTGGAGCTGGCACCACAGGACCTGGCAAAGGCAGCCAATGCAGAATTTGCGGATATTACAGCGTAAGCAGAGATTACGATATTGCAGGGATATGGAGGAGGACACATGAGAACAATTCATGTAAATGATGTAACCAGTAACATCAGAGAGATGTGTATAGAAGCCAATCATTATCTGACACCGGATATGGATGCAGCATTGAAAAATGCAGTAGAGACTGAAAAGAGCGGTCTTGGAAAGCAGATTTTAAACCAGCTTCAGGATAATCTTAAAATAGCCGGAGAAGATATGATACCAATCTGCCAGGATACGGGAATGGCAGTAGTATTTATGGAGATTGGACAGGATGTACACTTTGAGGGGGGCTCTCTGGAAGAGGCAATCCATGAAGGCGTGCGTCAGGGTTATGTAGAAGGATACTTGAGGAAATCTGTTGTGAAAGATCCTCTGATCCGTGAGAATACAAAGGACAATACACCTGCAACCATTCATTATTCTATTGTAAGCGGTGATGAGGTGAAAATAACAGTTGCACCCAAGGGCTTTGGCAGTGAGAATATGAGCCGTGTATTTATGCTCAAACCGGCAGATGGTATTGAGGGCGTGAAGAATGCAATCCTGACAGCTGTAAAAGATGCAGGTCCCAATGCCTGTCCTCCTATGGTAGTCGGTGTCGGTATTGGCGGCACTTTTGAAAAATGCGCACTTATGGCAAAGCAGGCACTTACAAGACCTGTGAATGAACATTCTACGATTCCTTACGTAAAAGAAATGGAAGAGGAATTACTGGAGAGAATCAATAAAACAGGAATCGGACCAGGTGGTCTTGGTGGTACAACAACAGCGCTGGCAGTGAATATCAATACCTATGCAACACATATTGCAGGACTTCCTGTAGCTGTCAATATATGCTGTCATGTAAACAGACACGCCGTAAGGGTATTGTAAGGAGGACGAAGAAATGGACAGACATATCAATGCACCTTTGGATGCACAGACTGCGCGAGAGCTGCGTGCAGGGGATTATGTATATATTACAGGAGCTATTTACACCGCAAGAGATGCTGCACATCTGCGTATGGATAAGGCATTGAACAGAGGAGAACAGCTCCCTGTTTCCCTGGAAAATAACATTATTTATTATATGGGGCCGTCTCCTGCAAGAGAAGGCAGACCCATCGGTTCAGCAGGACCAACAACGGCAAGCCGTATGGATAAGTATGCGCCCAGATTACTGGATCTTGGATTAAAGGGAATGATAGGTAAGGGTAAGAGAAGTGATGCAGTAAAAGAAGCTATTGTACGCAATGGAGCCGTGTATTTTGCTGCCGTAGGTGGTGCTGGTGCGCTGCTGTCAAAGTCCATACTCTCTTCAGAAGTGGTTGCATATGATGATCTGGGAACAGAGGCTATCCGCAGACTGGAGGTAAAAGACTTCCCTGTTATCGTTGTTATTGACAGTCTGGGCAATAATCTGTATGAGACAGCAATAGAAGAATATAAACAGGAAGACTGAAAGGCAAACAAACATGAAATTATTAATTCAGAGAGTAAGGGAAGCTGCAGTTGCGGTGGATGGTGAGACGATAGGACAGATTGGACATGGTCTGCTGGTATTTGTCGGTGTGGCAGATACAGACACGAAGCAGATTGCAGACAAGCTGGTCGATAAAATGACAAAGCTGCGTATTTTTGATGATGCACAGGGCAAGACCAATCTTGCAGCGGCAGATGTGCAGGGAGAGTTTCTGATTGTCTCCCAATTCACATTATATGCTGACTGTCGTAAGGGAAACCGCCCTTCTTTCACAGATGCAGGCAATCCCCAGCTTGCAAATGAGCTGTATGAGTATATCATTGATTCTGTTAAGGCAAAGGGCTTCCATACAGAACATGGCAGCTTTGGGGCAGATATGAAGGTGTCTCTTTTAAATGACGGACCTTTTACCATTATGCTGGATTCCAATGAAATAGTGAAGTGATGATAGAAAGGAAATGAGAATGGACTCGAAGAAATATACAACATCAGAACTGATTAAGCGATTTTTGCCTTATTTCAGGCCATATTACAAGACACTGTTTACTGATCTGTTCTGTGCAGCGCTGACTACCATCTGTGAAATTATACTGCCTCTTATAATCAGGCAGATTACGAATACTGCTTTACAGGATGTAGCGCTGCTTACAACGAAAATGATAGCAGGACTTGGATTTCTCTATTTTATCCTGCGTATCATAGATTGTCTCGCCAATTATTATATGGCAGATGTCGGACATGTCATGGGAGCAAAGATAGAGACAGATATGCGTAGAGATGCTTATGCACATCTTCAGCAGCTTTCCAATACGTATTTCAATAATACCAAAGTCGGTCAGATCATGGGCCGTATTACCAACGACTTATTTGAAGTAACAGAATTTGCACATCACTGTCCGGAGGAATTTTTCATTGCCGGTCTCAAAATTGTGATATCTTTTATTATTCTGGCAAGAATACATCTGCTGCTTACTGTCATGGTATTTATATTCGTGCCTATAATGACTATCGTATGCCGTATGATCAACCGTAAGATGCGTTCTGCCTTTGGACAGCAGCGTTATCAGATTGGTGAGTTGAATGCCAAGATAGAGGACAGCTTACTTGGACAGAAGGTCGTAAAGGCTTTTACCAATGAAGAGCTGGAGAAAGAGAAATTTGAAGAGGGCAATCAGGAATTTTTAAAGATCAAGACCTATACGTATATGCTCATGGGTATGTTCAATACTTCTACCAGAGTATTTGATGGTCTGATGTATCTGGTCGTGATTCTGGGCGGTGGATATTTCCTTATGGAACAGCAGATTCTGCCCGGAGATATGGTAGCGTATGTCATGTATGTATCTACACTGATTGCTACAATCCGCAGAATCATTGAATTTGCAGAGCAGTTCCAGCGCGGTATCACAGGTATAGAGAGATTTATTCAGATCATGGATGCAGATATTGAGATATTTGATGAGCCGGATGCAAAGGAGCTGGTAAATCCAAAGGGTGAGATTATCTTTGAAAACGTAAGCTTTGAATATCCAGACGACCATAACAAGGTATTTCATCATCTGAATCTGACGATTCATGCAGGTGAGAAGCTGGCAATTGTAGGTCCTTCCGGTGGTGGTAAGACTACGTTGTGCAATCTGATTCCCAGATTCTATGACGTATCTGGAGGAACGATTACGGTGGACGGCACCAGTATCCGAAACCTGACATTGAAGAGTCTGAGACAGAATATCGGTATTGTACAGCAGGATGTATATCTGTTCTCAGGAACGGTGTATGATAATATTGCCTATGGTAAGCCGGGCGCTTCCAGAGAAGAAGTAATAGAAGCTGCGAAAAAGGCAGGAGCAGATGAATTCATAAGAGGACTCAGAGATGGATATGATACGTATGTTGGAGAACGTGGTGTAAAGCTCTCAGGAGGACAGAAGCAACGTATCAGCATTGCCAGGGTGTTCTTGAAAAATCCCCCTATTATCATTCTGGATGAGGCTACCTCTGCATTGGATAATGAGAGTGAATATGCAGTAGCGAAGTCCCTTAACGAGCTTGCAAAGGGCAGAACAACACTTACGATTGCACACAGATTATCAAGTATTCGTAATTCAGACAGAATTCTGGTACTGACAGACGAAGGAATTGTAGAAGAAGGTAATCATGATGAATTGATGGCACTGGGTGGCATTTATCATCAATTCTATGTGATGGCTAATGAAATTAAGTAAAGGAAGGCAGTAAGAAAGGTATGGCAGAAGAAAAAAAGAGAAAAGTAGTAGGAGTAGAAGATCCCAAGATAGAAACCAAAAGACTTACGATCTTTTTGATCGCAGTATTTGGTATTGCATGGATTGCAGAGCTTGGAGTCATTAAGCCCATGTATCAGAGTGGAGATGTGGACACGGTAAAGGAAGCGGTCAATATGATCAGTTCCATGATGTTTGCACCGGCTTTTGCATCTCTGATCGCCAGAGTCATGACAAAGGAAGGCTTGTTACATTCAGGATTCCAGTTTAATTTTGCAAAGCATAAGTTCTGCTTTCTGTTTGGATGGTTTGGAACAACAGCGCTGACTTTTCTTGGAGCAGTTCTGTATTTTATAATTTTCCATGACAATTATGATGCATCCATGACGAATTTCGTACAGGCTGCAATAGATAACGGCTCAGAGCTGGATGCAGTGAATATCATTGCGAATTTCAAGACAACTTTATTAATTAATGTATTCTCAGCGCCAGTACTGGATGTAATCAACAGCTTTGGTGAAGAATGGGGCTGGAGAGGTTATCTGCTTCCGAAGCTGTATCGTAAGTTTGGTACGACAAAGGCAATTCTGATCAGTGGTCTGATATCTGGTCTGTGGTATGCGCCTTTGGTATCTCTTGGATATTATTATGGTACAGGCTATGCGGGATATCCATTCACAGGTATTCTTGCTATGTGCGTATTTGGTATGGTCACAGGCTGTATTTATTCCTTTATCAGTCTGAGGAGCGGAAGTATTTTCCCTGCGATCTTCGCACACAGCGCAGTGAATGTCATGATGTCACAGGCTGCATATTTTACAAAGGATGGCGGCAATTTCTTTGTTGGACCTGCGCCGACAGGTATTGTAGCAGGTATACCGTTTATCATAGCAGCAGTTGTGTTCATGCTGTATTTAAAGAAACATCCGGTAGTCAGCAGTAATGAGCAGGAAGCAAAAGAGGCATAGTGCATGAAGAAGGAAATCACCTGCTTTGAAGCACCTAAGATCATGGAGAAGGCATTGGATGTGGGAGAGGCGATGTTGTGTACAGGAGCTGAAATATCCAGGGTAGAGGATACCATTCTGAGAATATGCCACACATATGGCGGAGGAGTCATAGATGTATTTACAATTCTGTCACTGATTATTTTAAGCTGGCATACGACAGATGATCAGAATTTCACCCAGACGAGACGAATCTATTCCTATTCCACAGACCTGGGTAAACTGGAAGAGCTAAATGCACTGTCGAGGTATATCTGTGCCAATAAGCCCTCCTGTGATGAGATAGAACAGAGAGTGGAAGAGATCATGCATGGTGACAGACGACGTATTTCTGTATCGCGCATGATGGGATATATACTGGGGGCAAGTGCCTTTGCCATCTTTTTTGGAGGGAATCTCAGAGACGGTGTGGCAGCAGGTATTGTGGCATGGATTTTCTATTTCTGGGAATACATATTTGGCCCGCGCAGCAAAAACAGAGTAGTATATACACTGCTGTCATCTTTTGCAGTGGGCATATTGTGTATGCTGTCTGTCCTAAGTGGAATTGCAGTTCATGTAGATAAAGTCATGATAGGCAATATTATGCTTCAGATACCGGGAATCAATATGATGAATGCCATCAGGGATATGATGTGCGGAGATATGATCACGGGACTTCTGCGACTGATGGAAGCAATTATTCTGGCGGTAGCGATTGCGGCAGGCTTTGCGCTTGCAATAATCTGCTTCGCAAAATAAGGAGATTATTAGTGGTAAGTATGATATGGGAATTTCTTATCAGGAATTGCAGTCTGATTGTGAGTGGAGCCATAGGAACACTGGGATTCTGCCTGTTTTTCAGAATCCGCCGGGATAAACTGATATATGGATGCATAGGCGGGCTGCTTACCAGTCTGTTCTATTGCATATGCAGTGATTTGGGAATGTCAATTCTGATGCGCAATCTTGTCCCGGCTATTGTAGGAACCTTATATGCGGAGATCATTGCCCGTATTGTAAAGGCTCCTGCGACAGTATTTTTGATACCGGCGGTAATTCCCCTGACGCCTGGAGGGACTTTATACTATACAATGAGCGCTATTGTAGATGGAGATATGGCAAAGGCACAGGAACAGGGTGGAATCACGCTTCTGGTGGCACTGGGCATTGCCGTGGGAATTGTGTTTATTTCCGTTATTTTCTATCAGTTGACCAATTGGAACAGACGGCTAAAGGTTACGAAGAACAAGCCCTGGCAACAGGGGTGAGAAAGGCATGGTAATTCATATGAGAATGTATGTATACAGTATGAGAGAGTTTGATGAACTTCCCTTCTTTGAACAATATTGCAGCAAGAATCAGGTGGAATGGGCGTATACTAAGGAAACACCCTGTATGGATAATCTGGAAAAGGCAAAAGGCTATGATGTCGTTAATATAATAACTACTGTTATTAATAAAGAAATGATTGATAAATGGCATAAGCTGGGTGTGAAATGTATCGCGACCAGGACGATAGGATTTGACCACATTGACTGTGCATATGCCAAAGAAAAAGGAATGGGAGTCATTCACATTACCTATTCACCGGCAACAGTAGCTGATTATACCATTATGCTGATGTTGATGGGCTGCCGCAAAATACAGTATATCATGCAGCGTGCGCAGATTCAGGATTATACATTACAGGGTAAAATCGGCAGAGAGCTTCCGGGAATGACAGTAGGTATTATTGGAACCGGTAAAATTGGAAAGACAGTAATCAAGCATTTGTCAGGATTTGGCTGTAAGATACTGGCTTATGATATTTATGAAAGTGATGAGGTGCGTCAATATGCACAGTATACAGATCTGGATACGATTTACAGAGAGTGTGATATCATTTCCCTGCATGCACCGGCAACAGATGATAATTATCATATGATCAATCATGAAGTAATGGATAAAATGAAGCAGGGTGTGATCCTGATTAACTGCGCAAGAGGTTCGCTGGTGGATACACAGGCTTTGATTGACGGTATTGAATCAGGTAAGGTCGGGTTCGCAGGACTGGATGTAGTAGAGCATGAGAGTGGCTTATATTATTTTAACCGTATGGGAGAGCCGCTAAATAACCCTCAACTTGCAATTCTGAGATCTTATTCCAATGTAGTAGTGACACCGCATACTGCATTCTATACGCAGGAGGCAGTATCTGATATGGTAGAGAACTCTATTGTATGTGCCAGGGCGTATATAAATGGTGAGAAGACACCATATGAGGTAGTTTAAGCAGAATCAGGCTTGCAAAAAGAATGTTCTATTGGGTATAATGTGAAAGAGAAAGAGGTGAAGAGCCTTGTCACAGTTTACGAAGAAGGCGATAGTAGAGACTTTCCTGGAGCTTTTGAAGGAACATTCTCTTGATAAAATTACAGTAAAAGATATTGTTGAGAAATGTGGCATCAATCGTAATACGTTCTACTATTATTATCAGGACATATATGATCTGATTGATGATGTTTTTGATATTGAGACAAAGAAAGTACTGGAAGATGAGAAGCAATATGAATCCTGGTATGAGGAATTGCTGAGAGTGGCGCTGTTCGTTGTTGAGAACCGGCCGGCTATTCTGCATATATACGACTCAAAGAGCCGTGATGTATTGGAGAAATATTTGTTTGCCATATGCGATAAGCTGATCAGAAAGTATGTGGAGCAACAGGTTCAGGGTATGGAGGTCAGTGACAAAGAAAAGGAATTTGTCATTACCTTTTATGGGTATTCCCTTGTTGGAATGACTCTGAACTGGATCAAGGGAAATTCCCAGAGTGATTCAGCAGATTATTTAAAGGGTATGGCAGCAGTATTTGAAGGGACAGTAAAGACCGCTTTGGAATGTACACAGAATTGTTTTTCAAATAAAAAATAATTCAGACATTTTTTGAAAAATGTGTGAAAACCAGTCAGAATGTGGGCAATGTACAAATTTGAGACATTGCTCTTTTTTTGTCCGTTTTTTTTGTCGAATAATGGAATTATACTGTAGAAAAAGGGAAAAGAGGAGGTGGAGACTGTGGATCATATCAAAGCGGAAAAACGTGCATATATTGTATTGTCAGTTGCGCAGCTTGCCTTGGGAGCATACCTGATAGCAAGACCTGAACAGTCTTTTTCCATAGCCTGTTATGCCATAGGTACGGTTCTGGTGGTATATGGAATCATTAAATTAATCGGGTACTTTACAAAGGATATGTATCAGCTTGCATTTCAATTTGATTTTGCAATGGGTATCTTATCTGCAATCGTAGGATGTCTGCTGTTGTTTCACTGGGAACATATATTAAGGGCATTTCCAACATTTGTAGGCATCCTGATTCTGATAGATGGTGTGTTTAAGATACAGACGGCATTGGATGCAAGGCGGTTTGGGCTGAGTAAGTGGTGGCTGATCCTGATATGGGCGATTGCAGCAGGTGCAGCCGGACTGGTATTACTGGTAAGACCGGTGGAAGCAACGAAACTGATCATGCAGTTAGTGGGAATTAACTTGATGATAGATGGTGGATTAAATTTATGGGTGGTCTTATATACAGTAAAAGAACACCGTAATTTCAGATTTCATAATTAACGCAGGGAGGATTTGAAAATGGGAGCAATGACACATGCAGCCGGAAGAATGGCTTTTTCAGCAGCTATTGATGTAGCACTGAAGGATGTAAGAAAGAATAGAGAAGAAGGTATTGTAAAGCTTGTCGATCTGATGGAGAAATACATGGGCGATGAGAAAATGGATGTGAACTATGATACCGTAAGAAACATGATTCGTGATAAAGACTGTACACTGAACAAATATATGAACAGGATCATTGATGAAATAGATCCACATGTATTAAAGACAACAGCACTGAACCTTGGATATGAAGCATTCTTCTATGGAACCAAGACCATAAGAAAAATGAGAGAAGTACACCAGTGTAATGTTCCCTGGCTGATTCTGATGGACCCGACCAGTGCATGTAATTTACACTGTACAGGATGTTGGGCAGCTGAGTATGGCAATCGTCTGAATCTGACATTTGAGGAAATGGACAATGTAATTACACAGGGTAAAGAGCTGGGTATTTATTTCTATATGTTTACAGGTGGTGAACCACTGGTAAGAAAAGCAGATATCATTAAATTATGTGAGAAGCATAATGACTGTGCATTCCTTGCATACACAAATGGTACTCTGGTAGATGAAGCTTTTTGTGAACAGATGCAGAAGGTAGGCAATCTGTATCTGGCAATCAGTCTGGAAGGATTTGCAGAAGTAAATGACCTGAGAAGAGGAAATGGTGTATTTGGCAAAGTCATGAATGCGATGTCATTATTGAAGCAGCATGGATTGATCTTTGGTACTTCTATCTGCTATACATCCAAGAACATTGAGACAGTTACCAGTGATGAATTCGTTGATCTGTTAGTAGAGAATGGAAGCCGTTATGCTCTGTATTTCCACTATATGCCTGTTGGAAATGAAGCAGATGTGAGCTTATTGCCTTCTGTAGAGCAGAGAAAATATATGTACACCAGAGTACGTGAGATCAGAAACATGAAACACGGTAAGGGATTGTTCACAATGGATTTCCAGAATGATGGTGAGTTTGTTGGTGGTTGTATTGCCGGCGGCAGAAACTACTTCCATATCAATGCAAACGGTGATGCAGAACCTTGTGTATTTATCCATTATTCAGGTGCAAATATCAGAGAAAACACCTTACTGGAATGCTTAAAACAGCCGTTATTTATGGCTTATCGTGATAATCAGCCATTTAATAACAACCAGTTAAGACCATGTCCAATGCTTGAGAATCCTGAGATTTTACAGAGAATCGTAAAGGAGACAGGAGCAAAGTCTACAGATTTGCAATCACCTGAGACTGTAGAGCATCTGTGTGCAAAGTGCCATGAATATGCTGATAAATGGGCACCTGAAGCAGATAAACTGTGGAATGAGTCTACACATATGGAGCATGCATATGAAAACTACAAACCCAAGGAGCAGAAGAAGTGTTAAGTGGCTTATTCTATTAGTGTTTCTGGCAGCAGCACTGTATTTCTACAGGGGCTCTCTAGCGGAAATACTGGAAGGAATCCGTGCGCTGTCATTTGTACAATTGATAATAAGCTGTCTGATAGCGACAGTATTCTTCCTCATAGAGGGGGGAATAGTATACTATATGGCACATCCCTTTGAAAGCACGTATCATTGGGGAAAGGGCATCAGGACAGCCTATTTGTGTGAGTTCTATCGCCTTTTGACATTGGGAAGCGGTTCTGGTTTTGCAGCAATCTATTATCTGCAAAAGGATGGAGTACCGTATGCAAAAGGCACGGGAATTACCATGCTGCAGTTTGTATTTAAGAAGATTGCAGTTATGATATTGGGTCTGATGGGCTTTTTGTATCTGCTTGGTACACCACAGACCAGTCAGATATTGTGTCAGTATCAGAATGCCATGATTATAGGCTGTGTAGTGACTATTCTTATTGCTTTATTTATGACACTTATCACGGTATCAGAAAAAATAAAGGACTGGCTGTTGTATGCAATAGACTGGCTGGAGCATAAAAAGCCCAAATATAAGCAGCAGATGGAGAAGGGGAGAGAGAATCTGATTCTCCTGAATGATACAGGGAAGGAACTTATGACGCATAAGAAGAGATTCCTTGTATTATTGGGACTTAATCTGATGAAGCTTATAGTTATTTACCTGATTCCTGCGTATATTTTAAAAGATATCAGTGTGTTGAATATACCACAGAGTGTTATGCTTATGGCAATCGCGTATATGCTGGCTGGTGTCATTCCTGCGCCGTCAGGCATAGGTTCCCTGGAATTTGTTTTTCTATTGTTTTTTAACTGTTTTGCCGGTGAAACGTATACAGTACCTGCGATTCTGGTCTTTCGTTTCACCACATGGCTTGTGCCGTTTATCATAGGTGGAATCATAAAAATGGTGACTTCTTAAATGAAGTCACCATTTCTGTCATAAAGAAATTATTTGTATACTAATCCAAATGTCATAGTAGGCATATCTGTTTCATAAGTCAGAGTAGCCGGATTAGAATCCATATCATCAAAGATATATACCTGACCGGCTCCAATACCAATTAAACGATAGCTGGTTCCAAGATTTTGATATTTCTTGGGAATATCAATTATATATTTATAAGTTTGATCTGTCTTGGATATTTCTTTGCCACTCTTGGTAACATTAATTCTCAGAGAACATGCAAATGTATAGTCTTCGAGGAATGCAGAATATACTTCATAACATGCCCTGCCCTGATATCTCATTTGTCCTGTAACAATATAGGAATGATCTACATTATCAGGTGCCATATAGCAAAGTCTGGTAACTACATTGCCGTTGCCGTTGTTTTCTACATTATTCCATGGTGCGTTGGAATCTGCTGCAGAGTATACAAGAGGAATTGTAGGGTTCGTCATTGTCTGGAATGCAGCAGCCTTTGCATTTGTATCAAAAATATAGCATGCGCCATTCGTATTTGACTGCGCAAAAGCAGCAATACTGTCAAGGCTGGTATAAGGGATGTTGCCAATCATCTGTGTTGTTACACCAGTATCTGAGATACGGAAGATTGGTTTGTAAGCAATCTTGGAAA
Organism: Roseburia sp. CAG:10041_57; assembly: GCA_001916965.1. Classification (GTDB taxonomy): domain Bacteria; phylum Bacillota; class Clostridia; order Lachnospirales; family Lachnospiraceae; genus COE1. The sequence continues at coordinate 20,687 of MNTL01000060.1, read as the reverse complement.
ATGTGGTAGTATCTTCAATGAATGTGCTGGTGCCCATTATGATACGGTTTACTTTATCCATATTTGCAAAAGCGTAGGAACCAATTGAAGTAATCGTACTGTCAATCTGGATGACAGAAACACCTTTTAATCTCCAGGGACGTTCATTTAAGGACCAGTAATCATAACTTGGAACTGCACCTGTTCCTGTTACATGAAGGGTTTCACCCTCGACTTTGATGACAACATCTGTACCGTCTAAATGATAGGTATTGTCACCGGGAATTGTCCAGGTTTCACCTTTTGCTTCTGCAATAGTAGTAGGAATTGCGCATATGGATAATGCCATAGCAAGTGTTAATGCCAATATTTTATGAACTTTCATAGAATTCTCCTTTCGTATGCATATAGGTTTATAATAAGTATAAAATTTTTTCAGAATGTAGTCAATCTATTTGCTGTTTTTTCTGTTGATGGTTCTTTTGTGCAAATAAATCTAATTCTATAGAAAGATTCCAAAAGAAAATGTAGCACAAAGAAGGGGGATTGGTGTAGACTACTTATGATAGTAAGAGGAAGGCTGGGCATAATTATGACAGGAGAAGAGAGACGTAAAGCAATTATAGAGATCATCAGCAAATCAACAAAGCCTGTATCAGGAACTGCACTTGCAAAGCAGTTTCAGGTAAGCAGACAGGTCATTGTACAGGATATTGCGCTGCTTAGGGCAGCGGATTATGATATTTATTCTGCGGCAAGAGGATATATGCTCATGCCGTCATTATCAGAGAACAAAAATAAAGAGGTCAGTAAAGATACAGATGCGATAACAAGAGTCTTTCATGTGTCCCATACAGATGAGCAGATGGAAGATGAACTGAATACCATTGTGGATATGGGAGGAAGAGTGCTTGATGTATACGTAGAACATGCGGTATATGGAGCAATCAGAACGGCCCTGCCTATTGCATGCAGGCGTCATGTGCAGGAATTTATGAGCAGTATTCACAGTGGCAAATCAACACCCTTAAAGAATCTTACAGCAGGAGATCATTATCATACGGTAGAAGCAGATGATGAAGACACCCTGGATTATATTGAAAAAGCTCTGAAAGAGAAGGGATATTTGTGTTCAGAATAATTTAAAGGAGACACAAAAAAACACCGTCCCCGATGCCATATGCATTGAAAACAGTGCCTTAAATGCACCGCCAGGGGCTCGAACCCTGGACACCCTGATTAAGAGTCAGGTGCTCTACCAACTGAGCTAGCGGTGCGTCTATGATGTTGTTTATCTGTAAAAACACCGTTCTCGATGCTTCTGCATTGAAAACAGTGCCTTCAGTGCACCGCCAGGGGCTCGAACCCTGGACACCCTGATTAAGAGTCAGGTGCTCTACCAACTGAGCTAGCGGTGCATTTATGCCGATTTCTCAACCGAACAATGGATAATATATCATATGGAAAAAAGAATGTCAATACTTTTTCTGAAAAAGTTACAATCGGAGGATCCGTATGAAGTTGTATAAAATAAATATTCAAGTTCATGGGGGAATATGGTAAAATAAATATTATTGTGAGAAAGATCAATCCGGTATACAGTATCGTAAGTAATGATATTGTATACCGCCTCAGACTGCAGGTAAGGAGATGCATAGGAATGTCTAAGATGATGTATGCAGTATTATCCTGTATGGGAGTACTGGTATTGATTATATGCGATATACAATGCATAAAACGCAGAACGGAATTAGGCAGGCGTGTTGCAGAATTATTATCAATAGGTGCGTTATCAGTAGCAGGATATACGATCATATTTTTATCTTCTGATTATAAATGGATGTCAGCCGGCAACTGCATCTTCTTTGCCGGAATGGACTGGTTATGCTATGCCATGTTCCTGTATACGATTGAGTATACGAAATATAAGGGTAAGGCATTGTTTGACCTGAAACCCTGGATGAAGCTTGTAACGGTTATCATACTTACGATTGATTCGGTTTCCATGCTATGCAATATAGTCTTGGAACATGCTATGAAGTTTCAGGTGATATACTACAGAAAAGAACGTTATTTAAGGTTCATTCCCCAGCCACTGTTTTATCTCCATCTTATTTTGTGCTATATTCCATTTGCGGTTTCTTTTTGTATCTTTCTGTATAAGGTATATACCGCACCACACATTTATAAAAGAAAATTCGGTTTTGTCATCCTGACATTAGCAGGTGTCATGGCTGCGAACGCAATGTTCCTGATCATGAAGCCACCGGTAGATATTTCCATCTATACGTATGCTGCTGCAGCGGTTTTACTGGATTACTTTACGTTTTATTATGTTCCCAGACAGCTTGAACATATTATGCAGAGACTGGGACAGAATAAGCAGAAGGATCTTCTGATCATGTTTGACGAAGAGGATAACTGCATTTATATGAACAGAAGTATGTTTCTTTTTCTGAAAGGATGTAAGGTTGACAGGGAAGCTTTTGAGAATGCATGGGATTATGAGAATCCGGGCAGGAGAACTGCCATACAGATAGATAATAATATCAGGAAGATATACGCCAAGGAATATGAGAAGCTTTTGGATGATAAAGGCAGATATATGGGATGTTTCTATATTATGCACGATATTACAAAAGAAAGGGAGCAGCGTGAAAAATACAGATATATGGCAACCCATGATTCTCTGACAGGGCTATATAACAGATTGTGCTTCTTTGAAGAAGCAGAACTGTTCATGAAAAATAACCCACAGGAGCAGTATTATATTATCTGTTCGGATATTCGTCAGTTTAAGGTGATTAATGATATATTTGGTCCGGAAGCCGGGGACAGGATCCTGCGTACGATTGCAGACAGTATCAGGGATGCGGATGATCATAACCGTGTATATGGCAGAATTTCGGGAGACAGTTTTGCAATCTGTATGCCTGCACGCAATTTTAGTGAGGATAGTTATTTTATGCGTAGCGGGAGTACGCTTCGGATTAAAGGGATCAATTATCCTATTGTAAATCATGTAGGGATTTATGAGGTGGATGATCTGAGTCTGCCGGTGTCATCTATGTGTGACAGGGCAATGCTGGCTATCAGTTCCATGAAAAATAATGTCCAACAGCAGATCATATATTATGATGAACATATGCGTAAGGAAATCCTGCAGGAACAGGAGATATTAAAGGATCTGACTCCTGCATTTGAAGAGAAGCAGTTTACCATATATATTCAGCCACAGTTCAACCACAGAACAGGCGAAATCGCAGGTGGTGAGACGCTGGTACGCTGGAAGCATCCAAAGAAAGGTTTATTGAAGCCACAGGTATTTACTTCTATGATGGAAGATAAGGGGCTGATCAGTAAGCTGGATCGGTATGTATGGAGAATGGCATGTGAATTCCTCAAAAAACTTGAGAATCAGGGGAAAAAGATATCACTTTCTGTTAATATTTCGCCCAAGGATTTCTATTATCTGGATCTGTACAGAGAATTTATGGGGCTGGTGAAAGAGTATGATATCAGTCCGGCAGGCTTGAAATTAGAAATCACAGAAAGTGCTGTGATCATGGACGTTCCCAAGCAGGCTGCCCTGATAGAGAAGCTGCAGGCAGAAGGTTTTGTTGTGGAAATGGATGATTTTGGAAGTGGTTATTCTTCATTAAATACGTTAAAAGACATTCCTGTAGATATTCTGAAGCTGGATATGAAGTTTATGGAAAAATCCAAAAACACAAAGAGAAGTGCAGATATAGTACAGATGGTAGTTGCCATGGCAGATAAGCTGGGAATGCCTGTTATTGCCGAAGGGGTTGAAACGAAGGAACAGGCAGATTTTCTCGGACGGATAGGGTGTGATATCATTCAGGGATATTATTATGCAAAGCCTATGTCCATGGAAGAATTTGAACAACTTTTAAATAAATATCCATATAGGGATATAGTACAGAAAGGAATAGGCAATGATATTTGAGAGCCATGCCCATTATGATGATGAAGCATTTGATGAAGATAGAGAACAGTTATTCTATTCCATGCAGGAGCATGGAATAGAATATATAGTCAATGTGGGAGCGAGTCTTAAAAGTACTGAAACGACAGTAGCTTTGACCAGGCAATATCCTTTTATCTATGGAGCAGCGGGGGTTCATCCCAGTGAAACAACAGAATTAAATGAGGAGAATTTCAAATGGCTGACAGCACAATGTGCAGAGCCTAAGGTAGTTGCAGTGGGTGAGATCGGACTGGATTATTACTGGGAGGAACCGGATCATGAGATACAGAAGAAATGGTTCATCCGACAGCTGGAATTGGCAAGAAGCTGTCATAAACCTGTTATTATTCATTCCAGAGATGCAGCCAAAGACACCTATGACATTATGACTGCGCAGAAAGCACAGGAGATTGGTGGTGTAATCCATTGCTATTCTTATAGTGCAGAGATGGCACTTGATTATGTAAAAATGGGCTTTTATATAGGAATTGGCGGTGTTGTTACTTTTAAAAATGGCAAAAAAATGAAAGAAGTAGCACAAGCTGTTCCCATTGACAGGATTCTGTTGGAGACGGACAGTCCTTATCTGGCGCCGGAACCCAATCGTGGGAAAAGGAATTCTTCACTTAATATTCCCTATATTGCAGCACAGATTGCACAGATCAAGGGAATGGAGTATGAAGAGGTAGTAAATATTACCAATCAGAATGCCAGACGATTATTCCATATAAATGAACAGTAAGAAAGGACAGAATATATGGCTACACTTGGAAATCCAACCAATACCATAGAGGTACTTCAAAAATATAATTTTAATTTTCAAAAAAAATTCGGACAGAACTTCCTGATTGACTCCAATATACTGGAACATATTGTGGATGCAGCTGATGTCACAGAGGATGATTGTGTCCTGGAGATTGGACCAGGTATCGGAACCATGACGCAGTATCTGTGTGAAAGAGCAAGAGAAGTAGTTGCAGTAGAGATTGATAAGAATCTGATACCGATTCTTGCAGACACGCTTTCTTCCTATCAGAATGTTACTGTGATCAATGAGGATATTTTGAAGGTAGATATCAACAAAATTGCACAGGAAAAGAATCAGGGAAGACCAATCAAGGTTGTTGCGAACTTACCTTATTATATTACAACACCGATTATTATGGGGCTCTTTGAGAGCCATGTACCATTAGACAGTATTACGATTATGGTACAGAAGGAAGTAGCTGACCGTATGCAGGTAGGACCGGGAACGAAAGATTATGGTGCTCTGTCCCTTGCTGTTCAATATTATGCAAAGCCGGAGATTATGCTGACAGTACCTGCTTCATGTTTCATGCCAAGACCTAATGTAGACAGTGCAGTAATTCGACTTACCAGATACCAGGAACCACCTGTGTGTGCACAGAATGAGAAGTTCATGTTTGATATTATCAGGGCATCTTTCAATCAGAGACGTAAGACTCTGGTAAATGGATTGTCTAATGCACCGGGATTAAGGGTGTCAAAGGAACAGGTTGTTGAAGCTTTGGAAGAGATGGAATTGTCTGCTACAATACGTGGCGAAGCGCTTACGCTGGAACAATTTGCCGATCTTTCAGATATTCTTGGAAAAACGCGATAATTATCGTAAACTCTATATGTAGTAGCGTTGACATAAGAAAATCGTTATGCTAAACTTTATATAATAAAGTTGTCTGTCAACAAGATATATTTTTCAAATTGTCAGATAATAATAGGCTGAAATTGAGATAATATCAGCGTCTTTTTATGGGTAGAGCGAAAGTGCCAAAAGGGGAAATGGCTTATAGAGGTGATTTTACTTGGATAAATATGAATATAAACTTCGTTCGGATGAAATAGTAAAGCTGATTGAAGAAGAAAAATATGTGGAAGCCGCTAATATAGCGGATATGATAGACTGGCGAAGAGTAAAGAGCATTACGATGTTGTTGAAGGTATCAGCTCTTTACAGAGTCAACAGACGAAATGAGGACAGTAAGGCAGTATTACAGATTGCATACGAACGTTATCCTGCGAACCGGGCGGTTTTGTACTCTTTGTGTGAAGTGTCGGTTGAGCTGGATGATGTAGTTGCAGCGATAGAATATTATAAGGAATTTGTGAAACTGGCACCACGGGATAATGGTGTCTTTACGTTGCGTTATCGTATTCTGGAAGCACAGGAAGCAAGTCTGGAAGAAAGAATAGAGCTTCTGGAAGAATTGAAGAAGAGAGATTATCAGGAAGAGTGGGCATATGAGCTGGCATATCTTTATCACAGGGTCGGACTGGCTACAAAATGTGTAGAAGAATGTGATGATCTGATTCTGTGGTTCGGGGATGGCCCATATGTAATGAAGGCAATGGAGCTTAAAATGCTTCATGCACCTTTAACGCCGATTCAGCAGAAGAAATATGATATGGCAAAGGCCAGACAGTCACAGGAAGACTACGCAGCAGGAGATACTTATTCTGAAGAGAATTACAGTGAAGAAGAATCATATGCAGAAGATGGCTATGGGGCAGAGGCTGCTTATCCCGAAGAGAATTACAGTGGAGAAGAGTCATATCCGGAAGATGGCTATGGGGCAGAGGATGTCTATCCTGAAGAGAATTACAGTGAAGAAGAATCATATGCGGAAGATGGTTATGGAGTAGAGGATGCCTACCCCGAAGAGAACTATAATGAGGAACCATATCCAGAAGATGATTATCGTACAGAGGAGATCTACACAGAGGATACGTATCTGGCAGATAATGCAGAAGTAGATAATATAGACAATTATGCAGTAGAAGAGAATCAGTCTGTAAGCAGTGCTTATCGTGATACGGGTTCTATTGATATGAGTCAATATAATACAATTAATCTGCAGAAGGTTGTTGCAGAGAGTATGAAAGAACTTTTTGCAGATGATGAAGATATTTTCGCAGAAGAAAGAGCGGATATTGTGCAGCCTGAGGACATTCATCAGGAGAACGTGACAGAGACAGAGGCAAGTAATCCATCTGTGGAAGATAATACAGAAGATAATACGTTGATACAGGAAGACCATGAGGAGCTGCCGCAATCAGAGACGGAAATAACTGAGAAAGAGCAGCCGGTTCCTGTACATACAAGTCGTGTTGCACAAATGGTGACAGGCGTGTCAGAAATAGCACCGGAACCTCATACAGGAGCTATCAGCAAAGTATTTGTACCCGGTGAGGATGCCCGAGTGATCAGACAGGATACAGATATGGACATGCTTCGGGATATTACAGAGGAATCTGTACAGGAAGAACATGACCGTCTGGAAGAAAACGGCGAGAATGTATTTGACGAGCAGCCTACTTTACAGGAAGAGATTGCTTCTATTCCTGTTCCTGAAGAAGAAGTTGCAGATGCAGTCCAGGAAGAAGAGCAGGATACGCAGGAAGAAGTATTCCATCCTATGACTGGACAGATGAATCTGGATGAAGTGCTGGGTGAATGGGAGAGAATGAAGCAGGAGAATGCTGCCAAGCACAAGGAAGAAGTACGTAAGCTGGTATTACAGCAGACGGGTAAGATATTCGAGAACTTCGATAATTCTGTTAAGAATGGAATATTTGGAGAATTAGAGAAGGAAGATGAAGATGAGGGCGAAGTAGAAGAACTGACTGAGATTGAAGATACGCCAGATATGGAAGAGACAGAGCTTCAGGAAAAAATCACAGAGTCCCAGGGGTGGATGGATGAAGAAAACGAGACAGAATCTGTAGAATTATCCGATGCAGAAGAATCCATGGAAGAGTCTGTAAAAGAGTCGTATGAAGAACAGTCATTTGTACAGGAAGAAGATGCCGGGCAGGAATATGCAGAATCTGAGGAAGAGATAGAGGAAGCAGCACCTGAACAGGAAGAATATCCAGAAGAGGAATATGTGGATGATAACACAGAAGAAGATTCTGGAGAGATTCTTGAAACGCAGGAAATCAATTTGGATACTGCAGAGATCGGAGACCTGCCAGATAAGATCATTGAGACTACAGATAAAGAAACCAAGGGTGTAAGAAAAGAAGAAATCCGTGATTTCACCCCGGAAGAGCAGGAACTCTTTGAGAATTTTGCTGTAACAAAGAAGATTCGTAAGCAGATTATCTATGCTCTGGATAAGATGAGTCTGGCTGCCTATACAGGTAATGCCATCATTACCGGAGAAGCAGGACTTGGTACAGTTCGTCTGGCTAAGAATCTGATTCGTGAATATCAGGCATTGGATGCTAATTTCTCTGGTAAAGTAGCAAAGATTACAGGTGAAAAATTAAATCTCAGGAATCTGAGTGAAGTATTTGCTAAGCTGGGAAATGGCGCACTTATTATAGAAAAAGCCAATGGAATCACACAGGATAAGCTCTATGAAATGGCAAATCTGTTAAATCAGGATAATCTGGGACTGGTTGTCATTATGGAGGATACCCGTAAGGAAATTACCCATTTGTTAGAGAAGCAGGCATTTATTTCTGATTATTTCAATATCAGAATAGATTTGATGGAGATGGATAATAATGCGCTTGTGGACTATGCAAAGAATTATGCACTGGCGCTGGAATATTCCATTGATGAACTGGGAACGCTGGCGTTATATACCAGAATTGCCAACAGTCAGAGCGGTAATCATGTAGTAACGAAGGACGAAGTCAGAGACATCATAGATGAAGCAATCTGGAAATCCAAGAAATTTAATCTCAAGAACTTCGTTGATGTGTTACTGGCGAAGCGTTATGATAAAGAAGATATGATAGTATTAAAGGAAAGAGATTTTATGTAAACAAATGAGAATGGGATGAATTCCCAATTCAAATGGAATGGGGTATGTGCATGAGCAAAGTAGTAAAGCAGACAGAGGAAGTGTTTATTTCCGAGGCAGATCAGTATGTATTTGGACAGGGAACGCATTATGAGATCTATAAGAAACTTGGAGCACATCTGTGCACACACGATGGAAAAAAGGGTGTCTTTTTCGCTGTATGGGCGCCGAATGCACAGGATATTTATGTGATTGGTGAATTCAATGGCTGGAATGAAACTGCCGACAAAATGGAGCGAATCGGTGAAGGTGGCATCTATACTACATTTATCGAAGGCGTACAGGAAGGACAGATGTACAAATATCTGATAGAGCTTGCAGATGGAAGAAAGCTCTACAAGGCTGATCCTTATGCAAATTATGCAGAGTTAAGACCTGGAACAGCTTCCCGTGTATATGATCTGAACCATTTTGAATGGAATGATGAGAAATGGCTGACAGCCAGAGCCAAAAAGGATATGAACAAGGAACCACTTTCTATCTATGAGTGCCATATCGGTTCCTGGATGAAGCATCCGGATGGAACAGAGGATGGGTTCTATACATATCGTCAGTTCGCAGACAGAATGGTGGAATATCTGAAAGAAATGCCATATACGCATGTAGAATTAATGGGTATTGCAGAGTACCCGTTTGATGGTTCGTGGGGATATCAGGTAACAGGATATTATGCACCTACATCCCGTTATGGAACACCTGACGACTTCCGTTATCTGATCGACCTTTTCCATAAGCATAATATTGGCGTTATTCTTGACTGGGTTCCGGCGCATTTCCCAAGAGATGCACATGGTCTGTGCGAATTTGATGGTACATGTCTGTATGAACACCCTGATAAAAGAATGGGTGAACATCCAGACTGGGGAACTAAGATATTTAACTATGGCAAGAATGAGGTACGTAATTTCCTGATTGCCAATGCCTTATACTGGATTCGTGAATTCCATGTAGATGGTCTTAGAGTAGATGCTGTTGCAAGTATGCTTTACCTGGATTATGGTAAAAAAGACGGAGAATGGCTGCCTAACAAATACGGTGGAAATGAGAACCTGGATGCAATAGAATTCTTTAAACATCTCAACTCCGTGATTCATGGTTCCTATCCGGGAGTTATGACGATTGCAGAGGAATCCACAGCATGGCCAAAGGTAACAGGTGAACCTAAGGATGGCGGTCTTGGATTTTCCTTCAAATGGAATATGGGATGGATGCATGATTTCTGCGAATATATGAAGCTGGACCCATATTTTAGAAAAGACAACCATTACAAGATGACTTTTGCCATGACATATAATGACAGCGAGAATTATATTTTGCCGCTGTCGCATGATGAAGTAGTGCATTTAAAGTGCTCCATGGTCAATAAGATGCCGGGATACGAGGTAGATAAATATGCCAACCTGAGAGTAGGCTATACCTATATGTTAGGACATGAAGGTAAGAAGCTGCTGTTCATGGGACAGGATTTCGCACAGGAGCGTGAGTGGAGCGAGGCAAGAGAGCTTGACTGGTACATGCTTCAGAATCCATTGAACCGTGGTATGCATGATTTTGTGGGTGAGCTGCTTAAAACCTATCGTAAGTATCCGTGTTTATATGAAATTGATAATGACTGGCTTGGATTTGAATGGATGAATGCAGATGATAAAGACAGAAGCATATACAGCTTTGTAAGAAGAACCAGAGATGGCAGGCAGCATATGTTGTTTGTACTTAATATGACTCCTGTAGAATATCCTAATTACAAGGTTGGTGTACCTATGAATACGAAATATAAGCTTCTGATCAATTCAGATGAAGAGAGATATGGAGGAGCAGGCCACAGAGTTCCAAAGGAAATCAAGGCACGCAAGGGAAAATGTGATAACAGGAACCAATATGTTGTGATCCCTCTTCCACCACTGACAGGAGTTGTATATCTATTTTAAACACAGATCCGATGTATTGAATTGCCAATACATCGGATTATTAAATAAAAGGAGACAGGAAATGGAAAAAGAGACAAAATGTATACAGGCAGGTTATGTACCAAAAAATGGCGAACCCAGAATGATACCCATTATTCAGAGTACTACATTCAAGTATGATACCAGTGAAGATATGGGTAAACTGTTTGATCTGGAGGCGGAAGGATACTTCTATTCCAGACTGCAGAATCCTACAAATGATTACGTGGCAGCCAAAATCTGTGCACTGGAAGGTGGATCAGCTGCAATGCTTACCTCTTCGGGACAGGCAGCTACTTTCTTTGCAATCTTCAACATCTGCGGTGCAGGAGATCATGTGGTAGCTTCTTCTACCATTTATGGAGGCAGCTATAATCTGCTGGCAGTTACAATGAAGCGTATGGGAATCGAGACTACATTTATTGATCCGGACTGTTCAGATGAAGAACTGGAAGCAGCATTCCAGCCCAATACCAAAGCGGTATTCGGTGAGACAATAGCCAATCCTGCACTGGTAGTGTTCGATATCGAGAGATTTGCCAAGGCAGCACATGCTCATGGAGTACCACTTATCGTAGATAATACATTTGCAACACCTATTAATTGCCGGCCTTTTGAGTGGGGAGCAGATATTGTGACTCATTCAACAACGAAATACATGGATGGACATGATGCGTCTCTGGGTGGATGTATTGTAGATTCTGGTAAGTTTGACTGGTTTGCCCATGCAGATAAGTTCCCGGGACTGACAACTCCTGATGAATCCTATCATGGTGTGACCTATGCAGAGAAATTTGGTCTGGGCGGAGCTTTTATCACCAAAGCGACAGCACAGCTTATGAGAGATCTGGGTGCAATACAGTCTCCTATGAATGCGTATTTTCTGAATCTGGGACTGGAGTCCTTGCATGTGCGTATGCCAAGACACTGTGAAAATGCACAGAAAGTAGCAGAATTCCTGCAGGCAGATGAGAATGTATCCTGGGTAAATTATCCGGGACTTCCAGGCAATAAATACTATGAAAGGGCAAAGAAGTACATGCCGGATGGCACCTGTGGCGTTGTATCTTTTGGTGTAAAAGGTGGAAGAAGCGCAGCAGAGAAGTTCATGGCACATTTAAAAGTAGCCATGATTGCAACTCATGTGGCAGACGCACATACCTGTGTTCTGCACCCTGCATCAGCAACGCATAGGCAGATGAATGATGAAGAGCTGGTAGCAGCGGGTGTAAGCCCTGATCTTGTAAGATTATCTGTTGGTATTGAGAATGTAAATGACATTATTGCAGATTTAAAACAGGCGCTGGAAGCAGCTAAAACAGAATAGAAAATTTATAACAGGGGCAGAAAAAGGGTTACTTTTTCTGCTCCTGTTAAGTTTTTGCCCATATTTGTCGAGATATAAGGTAAGACGATTAAGTACCACATGGAAGAAAGGCTTAGGTTAACAGGATGAATATTACTTTGGATGCAAAATTATCTTCATCTCCTGTAGCCGATACCGACAGAACAACTACATATAAGACGACTGCTGACTCCCTTCAGGTCGGGAACAGCGGATATTCATTAGACATTACAGATAATAAAGTTATGGATGACAAGGCGTATCAGGGTCACGGATTGACCGCACAGGATATTATGTCGAAGGCCGGGAACACAAATGTTAAGGCCCAAAAAGACTTTATGATTGTGATGTCTAATTCTGTTTCCGGGGAAGACTTGGAGAAAATGCAGGAAAAAGGCTTTCAGCCGGGAAGTACAGATGTAGAGACATATGTCAGTATTGTAGACAGGATCAAAGTAACGCTTGCAAAAGCGGGAGTGGAAATAGCAGGATATAATGACGATTTAGATACAGCAACTGTGGAAGAGATTACAGGCAGCCGCATTGATGCCAATGAACTGGTGGACAAGATGCAACAGGCGGATATTCCTGTTACAGAAGACAATATCACAGCGCTTGTAAAGACTATTGCACAGGGTATGGAGATAGGAGAGCTGTCAGAAGACGCTTTAAAATATCTGTTGCTCAATCAGAAGGCTCCTACGGTAGATAATGTATATGTAGCCCAGTTCTCCAGCACGGATTCTCTCCAGCAGGCAAAGGGCTATTACAGTGATTATGCACAGGGGTACTATGCGAAGAAGGCAGATACAATTAATTGGGATGCATTGCAGAGTGGAATTGATTCTGTAATCCGACAATCTGGACTGGAGAACACCGAAGATGTTCAGAAAAATGCCAGATGGCTGGTAGAATCAGGTATTGAACTGACACCACAGAATCTTTCTTATCTGTCAGATTTAAGTCAGTTGCAGCTTCCAATGGATGCACAACAGCTCCTGGATATGACAGTGACGGCTATGAGCAATGGCAAACAGCCGGGAAAAGCATTGATGACAGGGGAACAACCTGTCTGGCAGCAGGCAAAAGAGCTTGTAGAGCAGGCTGATTCCATCAGTGATGAAGCAATTCACGACACCATAGAAGCCGGAGAAACACTGAATTTCAAAAATTTAAGTGCTGCGCAGAAAGAAATTGATGCCAGAGAGGGTAGTGAGGCAGCTGCTGTAAATACTGAGGAGGTCTCTTTGCGGGAGATAGAAGCCAGACGCCAGATGGAAGAGATCCGACTGGTCATGACGCAGGAAGCCAACAGACAGTTATTAAAGAGTGGTTATCAGATAGATACAACAGAGCTGTCACAGCTTGTAGAGGCATTAAAAGCCACAGAAGCCAATATAAAAGCATCCCTGTTCCAGGGTGAGACAGAGCAGATCAATGAGCAGAGAGCAGCGTGGTATGAGGATACGCTTACACTGACAAAAGAGCTTGCGGCTATGCCGGCAGCCCTGTCAGGTAAGATATCTGCAAGTAAGACTCCCTTTACACTGGAAACACTTCATCAGGAAGGAAGTATATTACAAAGTAAATATGACAAAGCAGGAGAATCCTATGAAGCTTTGATGACAGCACCACGTAAGGATATGGGTGACAGTATTCAGAAGGCGTTCCGAAATGTAGATGATATTCTGGAAGATCTGGGGCTTGAGACAAATGACAGTAATCGAAGGGCTGTGAGAATCCTTGGATATAACAATATGGAGATCACACAGGATAGCATACAGTCAGTGAAAGAAGCAGACATGCAGGTAACGGGTGTGATTCGTCGAATGACTCCTGCTACTACATTACAGATGATCAGAGAGCAGATCAATCCATTGGATATGAATCTGGATGAACTGGAAGAATATCTGAATGAACAGGATAAGGACACAGGGTCAGATGCGGAGAAATTCTCTACCTATCTGCATAAGCTCGATCAGAGCCATGCAATTACAGAGGATGAAAGAGAAGCATATATTGGTATCTACCGTCTTTTCCGCCAGATAGAGAAAACAGATGGTGCGGCAATCGGAAGTGTAGTCGCTTCTGGGGCAGAAATGAATTTCAAGAATATGCTTTCAGCAGTGCGTACAAGCCGTCATAAAAATATGGATATATCCATAGATGATGGATTCGGTGGATTGGAGAAACTGATTGCCAAAGGGCAGGCAATTGACGAACAGATTATGGCAGGCTATCAGGACAGCACATCCCAGGAGTATCAGCATCAGATGCAGTATTATGCTGCATTGTCCGGGGAAATCAAAGATGAACTGGTTCAGAAAACAGATGTAGATACATTGAAGGAAATGGACATTCAAGCCGATACTACAATAGAGCAGTTTGCACAGGAACTGAAACAGGCGTCTGAAGTAGACCAGTCGTCCAGACAGGATATGGAACAGGAGAGAGTACATAATTTCCGGGATTCCATGCAGTCTGCACAACAGGTTGAGGATAGTGTTATCCAGTCATTGATTGATTATGAACAGCCTGTCAGTGTGAACAATATCCAGGCAGCAGAATTATTACTTATGGAGAGAGGTTCCCTCTATAAGCAGATATTTGGAAGAAGCGGTGCTGCCAGCGTAGAAAATGACACGAGTGTCAATGATGCTTTTGATTCTGTCGGAGATATAGAACATGATACTCTATGGCAGAAGGCAGAGGATGCAGCCAATAACCTGACAGATAAGAGCAGTGCAGTCAGTGCATATCAGGAGCTGATTGGAGAAGCAGTCAGTGCAGTTGAAAATATGGTTCATACCTCTGACAATATCGTTGATGTGAAAGCTGCACAGATGTTGTATAAGGGCTTGTCTCTTGCAGGCAATCTTGCCAGGGAAGAAAATTATGAGCTTCCTGTTAATATCAAGGGTGAGCTGACATCCATTAACCTGAAAATATATCATAACAGCAGTCAGATGGGTAAAGTCACTATTACGATGGATACAGATACACTTGGCAAAGTGGCAGCGGATTTTGATATCAGTGAAGAGAAGATTTCAGGTATGATCGCCTATGATAAGAAAACATCCGGACAGGATATAAAAATATTACAGAACAATCTTCAAGGACAATTCTCCAAAGCACAGCAGGAGAGTGGTCAGAACAAAAAGATATCCATTAGTCTGGCTGAAACAAAGACACTTGATCTGAACAGATTCGGACAGGATAGGGACGTAGAAGAGTCTGAAAAATTATCTACCAGGGAATTGTATCAGACAGCAAAAGCCTTTATTACAGCTTTAAAGAGTCTGGATCAGCAGTACGAAGCCTGACAGAATAACATTGCATAAAAGATAGGAGAGAAAGAACATGAGAATTAATTACAATATATCATCCATCATTGCAAGAAATTGCCTGAACAACAATGATACCCGTTTATCAGACTCTATCAAGAGATTATCAAGCGGCTACAAGATCAACAGTGCGGCAGATGATGCAGCAGGTCTGGCTATCTCCTTGAAGATGAGTGCACAGCTCCGATGCCTGAAACAGGCAAATAATAATGCCAATGATGGTGTATCTGTTGTAAATACAGCAGATGGTGCAATGACAGAGATGCATGAAATTCTACAGAGAATGAACGAACTGGCAATTCAGGCAGCCAATGGTACCAATGCGGATTCTGACCGTGAACAGATCCAGCTGGAGATTGACCAGCTGGTACAGGAGTTGGACAGAATTGCAGAAACAACACAGTTTAATGCACAGAATCTGCTGGATGGCAGTTTTGCCTATAAAGGATATACCAATACAGAGAATGTAAAAGTAATGTCCTATAGTGATGGCGTAACAAGTGGTACTTATATGATCAAGGGACTGGAATATTATCATGATGAAGATACCATTAAAGACTTTGATGCCTATATTAAACAGGATGCAAATGGTGAAGTAACACACGAAGACAGATATTCTGCAACAAGCGCAGATAAGGTACGCAATGCACTTGTAACAACAACAACGATCAATTCAGGTCTGAAGGCATTTCCGGATGGTTCCAGAGTTATTCTTGAAGATGAGAATATTGTAATCAAGGGTGAGAATGATTTCGAAGTGAAGCTGACACTGAATAACCGTACTGCAGTAGACGGAAGCGGTGTGACAACTACCAGCACACAGAAATATTATGCAACTGACAGCTTCAGAAATGTAACAGTACAGAGTCCTGACGGTACTGTAAAATACAATATCAGCGAAGTAAATTTTGTAAAGGAAACAGACAAGAACGGCAAACAGCTTCCAAACACGACAACCACGATCAATTCCGGAGCAACGCAGAATCCATACAGTGGCTTGTCAGAGGACTTTGCGAATGCCTTTACAGATGAATTTGGCAATAAGGCGATTAAAGTCACAGACTGCAAGTTCGATAAGGCAACCGGTGAATTCATAGTCACAGCTGCAGCAACCGATGATCTGAAGACGACAAAGGAGAAGAAATTCAAGGTAGTCATAGAGAATCCGAATGGCTGGGACGAAACCAAGAGTGGCAAGTATGTGGATACACTGCCTACGACAGTTCAGGCTAATTATCTGAACAACTATCTGTATACGCACACAGATACGACAAGAACTACCTATACAGTAGGCAATACTGCTGATGATTCTAACAGCATTCTTCTGGATCTTACCGGAAAAGGCGCAATGCGTCTCCAGGTAGGAGCCAACGAAGGACAGGTGATCCAGGTAGAAATTCCAGCTCTGCAGGCGTTGTATCTGGGGGTAAAGGATTTGGATATTACAACGGAGGATAAGGCAACAGCGGCAATTGATATCGTAGGAGATGCAATCAACCAGTTGTCCGGTATCCGCGCTAAGATAGGTGCATATGCAAACCGAATCGAACATACAATTGCCAATCTGGACAACACAGAAGAGAATATGACAGCTGCTTATTCCCGTATTATGGATGTGGATATGGCAACAGAAATGACAGAGTATTCTACAGTACAGGTACTGGTGCAGTCTTCTACAGCCATGCTTGCACAGGCAAATGAAAGACCACAGTCCGTATTACAGCTGTTGCAGTAAAAATTGGGGATTTGTGTGTGTCTGTGCATACTTGACATAAATTCAATATGCGCAAATAACATGCACAGAAATGAGGATTAGTATGACAACAGAGAAAAAGCAGATGTTCACAAGAAGGATTACACAGGCGAACAAAACACAGCTGACAGTAATTGTTTACGAAATGCTGTCAGCATATCTGGAAGATGCCAGGGCAGCACATGATGCCGGACAAACAGAAGAGCTTGTCCAGAATATAGATCTTGCCAGAGCATGTATCGGGCAGCTGCGCAGCAGCCTTGACTTCCAGTATGAACTGGCGGGCAACCTGTTCTCACTGTACTGTTATGCAGACAGAGAGCTGGCACGGGATATGTTCAGCCTGAAAGTAGACAATCTGGATACGATTGAGATGATCTTTACAAAGCTTAGAGATGCCTATCAGCAGATCAGTAGTCAGGATCAGTCCGGTCCATTGATGGAGAATATCCAGTCTGTGTATGCAGGACTTACCTATGGCAGAACAGATCTCAATGAAAGTCTTGTTAATTATGATGCAAAGAGAGGCTTCCTCGTATAGAGGGAGCTTTTTCTATTTGTTCCTCTTCTAAAAACAATTCCATCCGCTGTGCCTGATTCAACAGGAAACGATATCTCTTTAAAGCGGAATTCACCTCATAAATATAGCAGTCAATCAGATCAGGGTCTGTTGCGTAATCAAAACCACAATAGGCAACCTCCAATGCATGCTGTGTCTTGGCAATATCAGCAAGAAGCTTATCCCTTGCAGAAGGTATTTCAGGATTGGCAGGAGCCGGAGGATAATTATTCAGGATACTTTTCAGACTAAAGTAGGTTTTCATGAGCATCTACATCCTTTCAGTGAAGTTATTATAGTATAGGCATCATCATTCTAATCTATGCAAAATACTGGAAATTAGTACGAGTTTTTACATTTGAAACGAGTTTTTACATTTCGGGTAGACAAAAAATTGTTGTCTGTTATAATCGAACCCTGTCAGGAAGACCGGTCAAAGAATCTGACGGGAAGGTATGAAATCAAAATGGAACTATTAATTGGAATACTGATTGTAGCGGCATTCATGGATATGCGGCACTATAAAATTCCAAACTGGTGCATTGCACCGGGAATGGCAGCCGGATTGTTTCTTAGCTGGCAGCAGGGTGCAGAAGTATTGCTTGTAGTTCTGGTACAGACAGCACTGATCTTTGCAGTGTTCTATCCCTTTTATCTCATGGGAGGAATCGGTGCAGGAGATGTGAAGCTCTTTATGCTGCTTGGCTGTTATCTTGAGCAGCATAAGCTTATGGTCTGTATTGGCATAGCAATGATGTTGGCAGGAGCTGCTGCACTGGTAAGGATTATCTGCTCAAAAGAATGCAGACAGCATGTAAAAGAAGTGTTGTGTTATGTTTATAAAATGTTACGGACGGGTGCCATGACTAATGATATGCCTCTTAAATCCAGGGCTGCAGTAATCCGTCTGGCAGTACCCGTTCTATGCAGCACATTGCTTTGTATGGGAGGTGTGTTGTAATGCGGGAGAAGCTGCTTGCAGTATGTGATAAAGATGAGAGATATCTACAGGGAATGCAGGAGTATTTTCAACGAAAGGGGACAGCAGATTTTCAGATTGTGACTTTTACAGCCCTGGAACAGGTCATCAGTTATAGTCAGAATAAACCGATAGAAATCCTCCTGATCGGAGAGAATGTTTATACTGAGGAAGCCCCAAATGCACGGGCAGGTAAAATTTATCTTTTGTCAGAAAATGGTCACAATGGAAATGCAGAATATCCGGCCATAACCAAATTTCAATCCATGGCAGGAATCTTTGCACAGATCATGGAAGAATATGCGCAGGATATTTCCTGTAGTGGTGCAAGTGTACGTAACAGGAAAAGAACGAAGCTGGTCAGCTTCTATTCACCGGACAGGGCAGATGCACAGACAGCAACAGCTCTGGCAGCGGGACAAATGCTATCCAATGCAGGAAGTAAGACATTATATCTGAATCTGAGAGCCTTTGCCGGCTTTGAAGAATTATTGCATACAGAATTTGAAGCAGATGTGACGGATTATTTCTACTTTGTGCTGCAATATGCAGATAAGGCACTGTACAAGCTGGAAAGCATGAGAAAGACGCTGGGTGAATTACATTATCTTCCGCCGGCTCTGGATTATGCGGATCTGTTGCAGATTACAGAACAGCAATGGGAGCAGGCAATTGATGTATTGATGGATAGTGGGCATTATGAAGTGATTCTGCTGGATCTGTCTGAGATCTGTCAGGGATTTTATTCCCTGTTGGCAAGAAGTGACAAGATTGTTTTTCTACAGGGAGATTCCAGGCAGTCACAGGCAATGAAAATGCAGTATCAGAAATTATTGGAAGCAAGAGGAGCAGTTAAAATAACAGACAAGACATGCTATTGCACTTTGCCGGAGAATTGGGAGAAGGAATGCTGCAATTATGAACGGCTGGCTGCGACCAGGCTGGGGGAACTTATGAAACGTGAATTATGGGATATCAGGGACAGGGGAGCAGTCAATGGAGAGATATGAGCAGTGCAGACAGACTGTAGAAGAAGGATTGCGGCAGAAGATTGACCTGTCCAGGGAAGTATCTGATGAAGAAGTCAGGGAAATGATTGATGAGATGGTCATTCACTGTTCCAGACAGTATGCTCTTTCCCTAAAGGACAGACAGCAGCTGGGGCGTGAGATCTTTGATGCCATTAGACGTATGGATATTCTACAGGAGCTTGTGGAAGAGGAAGAAGTGACCGAGATCATGATCAACGGTACGCAGGGAATTTTCATAGAACGGAAAGGCAGACTCTTCCAATGGGATAAGAACTTTGCATCAAAAGAGAAGCTGGAAGATGTCATACAGCAGATTGTTGCAAAATGCAATAGGGCAGTGAATGAGGCATCCCCTATTGTTGATGCAAGACTGGAAAATGGAGCCCGCGTGAACATTGTACTGGCGCCGGTAGCTTTGAATGGACCAATCGTAACCATACGAAGGTTTCCGTCCCATCCAATCGGCATGACGGATCTGCTTGCATATGGTTCTCTTACAAATGAGGCAGCGCAGGACCTGGAGAAATGGGTCAGGGCAGGCTACAACATCATAATCAGTGGTGGGACTGGCTCTGGCAAAACGACATTTTTAAATGCCCTTTCCCAGTATATCCCATCCACAGACAGAGTGATAACCATAGAAGATTCAGCTGAATTACAGCTTCAGGGAATCCCCAATCTGGTGAGACTGGAGACAAGAGACAGTAAAGGAGAAGGCACAACGGCAATTACCATACGGGATCTGATCAGAAGCTCACTGCGTATGCGTCCTGACAGGATCATCGTAGGAGAGGTCAGAGGCAGTGAAGCAATTGATATGCTGCAGGCACTTATATGTACTATATAATAATTATATATATAACGTATATAAGGATGGAAAATATAGATTAGAGGGAGGGGCATAGGAACGATATGAACATTAAGTATA
>MNTL01000059.1 GCA_001916965.1 Roseburia sp. CAG:10041_57 | reverse complement strand
TTTTATTCTTTTTTTGTTTACCACATCCTTTTCACGATAAAAGCACACAAATCCATTAATTTGTAATAAGCTTAACTAAGTGACATTGATTCAGAACCCATACGCAAAACTGCATCTGCGATGCTTTATTTAGATAACAAGTTTACTCGTTATCTGCTATTATAGTTACTTATATTATATATTTCGGCTTTTTCTTCTGATTTCATAATAGCTGTCATTCACCATCCCGAATTCTTCTATATCTTATTTGATAATCAGATCTTCTAATTTAATCTTAGGAACATGGTGTGTCTGTTTGGAATCTCTATAATATTTGATATCTCCATCTTTTGTAATTTCATCAATTACAACTTCTTCTTTTGGATATCCCAACGCAATTACCAGCTTAATCTGATATCCTTCCGGTACTTGTATAGCTTCCGCAAGACCTGCTCTGTCTACATTGGCAATAAAGCATCCTCCCATTCCTTCTTCTGTTGCACTTAAAAGAATAGTCTGTCCAATAATACCTTCATCCTGAGGTGCATTCACACCAGCCGGGCTCAGTAAAATGATATAAGCCGCAGGTCTTTCTCCTTCTTCTGGACCATCCCAATCCTGATAATATCCCGCCCATCTCAGATAGGGAAATACCTTATTATTCTCTTCTTCTGTGCATGTATACATATATCTGATTGGCTGCTTATTTGCGCCTGAAGGTGTTAATCTTGCGATATCAAGTAATTCTCTTACCTGTTCCTCAGTAATCTTTTTCTCCTGATAAAACCTCCTGTAAGAACGATTTTTTTGCACTAAATCCTTCATCATTTTACATTTTCCTCCTTATATGCAATATTTCTTTCATTTTTCTACATGAATTATGTAATATCGAGGGCAAAAGTCTCCAATAATAATGCCTGCGGATTGTTTCTCACTATGTGCTTCCTCAATTCTCCCCAATATTCTCATATCGTTGAATTGACATCATTCCCTACGACTATTTAGAACATTAGATTTTGCATTATACATGCTTGTAAACAAGTATATTTTGTCTTGATTTGCATGGTTCTAAATAATTACATATTACTATATTATAACAAAATAATCTACATTCCTGGTTTATTTTTGTGGCGATTTATATTTCTTTTCCGATTATTTTTCCTTCGTTCCATCCTCAATTAAAGTGTATATTTTAGCCGTATTTATTTCATCTTCTACTTCATTTTTCTTGTTCGTCTATAATTTTCTTGCTCTCTTTAAGGTCAAAAAAGTTCTATTACTATATCTCTGACTGTTATAATATTTTCTATTTTCTCCTGTCGCAAATTTTCTTATTAATTTGCAGGTTTGAATATTATTCATTTTTTTTGTATGTTTATGTATATTATATTTTATTTACTTTTTCTGTTTTATATTTTATGCTCTGGCGGATAACGGAATCTACTTTTTTATTTCACAGTCATTCTTTTATACCTTTTTGCTTTCTAATATTTCTACTTCATTTTATTATACTCTTTATTGTCATTTCACTTTGTCTGCTTTGGTCATTTTTTATTCTGTTGACATAATTTCTTTCTTATTTATATACTGATTATTTATTGACTATATAAGTCTTAGCTAATAACTTTTTTATTTCACATTCTTATGGTTTTTTTAATATTTTTTTAAGTTATATTGACCTTTTATTTCAATGTTTTATTTGTATATACTTTGCCGCCATTTTTTCACAGCTTGCAAATTTTTATATTATGCAATATTCTTATGTAATCTTTGCATTTTTTCCTGCATAATATTTTTCTTTTATGCAGATTTTTTTCTTTTATTTCATTAGAAGTATTCTTCCATATTTTATATTCGTATACTTTTTAGTAGAATTTCATTGACTTTCTTTTTTTTCTCATTATCATAATTACTATATGGTTTATTTCCATTTTACATGATTTTCTTATATACGTGATTTTATATGGTATTTTTTATACAGTATATATTCAGAAAGGAGTCATCTATAATGACTACGAAAAATACAAATCAACAAATCAGGAAAGGCGATCCTCTGGCAAAGTTGAATACTTCAAAAAGTCAAATCAATTCTATGTCAAATTCTTCTATTGGATACAAATTAAATACCCGTATCCGTTCTCTTCGAAATGCAAAAGGATGGTCTCAAACTGAATTGGGTGAGAAGCTTGCAGAAGTTCTTGGCAACTCTTCCAAAATTCCGACCTCTACAATTGCAAGCTGGGAACATAAAGATCCCGCCCTGGCAAAAATACCCTCACCAGATAAAATCGATGCTCTGGCAAAATTATTCAGTGTATCTGCTGACTATCTGAAAGGGCTCTCAGAAGACCCAAAACGTTCTGCCATGGAATTTATCGCAAATCAATCTCAAATTCAAAATATAGAGATTCTGCCACAGGAATTGGCTCAACATATGGGAGAGCCTATATGGATACAATCAGACTCATATAATGGCTGGATGTTACTAACTGAGCTCTACGAATTGGTCGATTCCAAGGGTAAAATCCACTCTGTGCAGGAAATCCGTAAGTTAAACGCTGTTTTTTCCGTTTTTCCTCCATGCCATGTTTATTTCAGGCAAATATATAACCGATACGTTATCCCGGAGACACAGATTCGTAACTATCGTGAGAAAATGTGGGTCTGCATCAATTCTCCTGATCCTAAAATGCAGGAACTAAACGGCTGGTATACCAGAACTCCTGATGGCATTGGTGTAAAAGGTAAAACTTTGCTCTCTTTTGATTCCTACTTTGATTTTTGGCTTGCTTATACCACTCCGTTATCCGATTAACACAATATGTTATATATTATATAGTGTATGTCATCTTTTATTTGGTGATATATTTGTGCATACATTATGTATTACATTTTATATTTTGTTTTAGATTATTTTCTATAATTCTATTACGTTATTTCATATACATATCTGTGTGTTTTAGATTACATGATAAAATGTATTGTATAATATATTTTATCATGTATTTTTTTACAAATTTTCTTGTTTTTAAATTATTTAATTTAATATTTTTATATTATGTAATATATTATATATTTCATGTGTTTATATTTTGAATATATAATATGTTGTGTGATATCATACATTTTACGCTTTGTAATACATTATAAATTATTATTTTCGTATTTTCCATTTTATATGATAAAATTTGCAATATAACTTGGCATTTTACATATATTGTTTAGTACATTCATTTGTATATGATGTAATATATTATTTTTTATCATACATTTATATTCAAAATTTAATTTCATTCAAAATATAATACATGAATTTTGCATTTATATTATACTAAAAAATACTTGAAATTACAATATTATTTATGTATTATATAATATATTATTTTTTATCATTTATATAGCATATTATTTATATGAGTATTTTATTAAAATGTATGTGGATATTTTACATTTGAAGCGTATGTCTTTTAATCTTTTATCCACAGTTTTTTAATAATATACATATGATATTATATGATATCATATGTAATGTAATATTTTGTATTAATTCAAAATACTATTAATTGATTTACACAAAATATATTTTTATTTATGTATTTTATTTTATCATACATATTTATTCATTTTTGTACGTTTAAGCTGTGTGTATTTTATAATACATTATACAATATATTTTGAATTATATTTTTAAAATACTTTATAATAATATTATTGAAATTTTCGGCATTGTTTTATACTATGTTATATATTACATCTATATTTTACATTATATTTTATTATGTCGTATGTTATACGTTTTAGATTATTTTGTATAATATATTATATAATACATTATTTAATGTTATATTTATTATTCATGTATTATATAATATATTTGTGATACGCATATATTATATAAGGTGTTTTGGAACATATTTGTGTGTATGTTATTACATATATCATTGCATATTTTATATAGTATATTCAAAATGTTAATTTAGCATACATTAAATAATGTATTGTAAAATATAAAATATAACGCAATCTTAAATATATAGCATAAGATACATAGCAATATATTTTAGAATAACATATAATGTATAATTTATAATGTATGTAAAAATATAGTATAAAATATAGAATAAAATATATTTGGAAATATAATATATAGGTTCATAGACAATATCTGTAGAAATACAAGAGCAAATATAATAGAGGATATAAGATAAAATATATTTAAGAATATATGCAAAAATATATGAATACATAGCATTTAAAATATAAAATAAAATAAATGATATATGCTCATGTAAATGATATGATGATATAAATTACTTGCAGTAATAACAAAATTATGCTATATTATATATAAACTATAAAATAATGTATTATATAAAAGACAAATTTCATGATGAATCTAATTGAAATTGTGTGTTGTATTATGTAATACATTTTATAATAAGAAGGGTAATATACTATGAAGACAATTGCATTTGGAACACTAAAAGGTGGAACTGGTAAAACAACAACTTGTTTTAATCTGGCTGGAGCATTGGCACAGAATCCTAATAACAAAATTTTGCTCGTAGATGGTGATCCTCAGTGTAATCTGACAAATGACATAGGATTGGATTGTTCTGATATGGATAGAAATAACATTAGAACCATATTTGATAATAAGAAGATTGATCCATCAGAATTAATCATCAGTGACGTTTTAGAGAAACAGCCAAATATAGATATCATTCCATCCAATATCCTGTTGATCAAGACTGAAATGTTACTTGTCAGCGTAGCAGGCCGTGAGAAATTACTTGCGAATTATTTTAAGAATAATGAAGAATTCTTTTCACAATATACACACATTATTTTTGATACCAACCCTAACCTTGGTGTAATCAATCAGAATATCTTTTATTTTGTAGATTCCATTATTTTGGTATCCGATGTATCCCTGAATGCAATCCAGGGTGCAGAATTATTCTCATTCCTCTGGGAAGAAAATATAGAAACATTAGGTATTGAAAATAATATAAAGGCTCTGGTCATTAACAATTTTGATAAACGAATCAATCTTGCAAAAGATCTTCAGGATTATTATTTATCAGAAGATGAATTCAAAGATATATTAGTTGAAACTCCAATCCCAGGTTCAGTAGCAATGAAAGACACCTCGTTAAATCATGAACCTATTGTTACATTACAGCCTCAACATCAGGCAGCCATTGCAATCAGAAAAGTAATAAAAGAACTTATTTCTCGGGAGGTTTTTTAAATGAATCAGTTTAAAAGGGCAAAACAGAAAGCACTGGAATCAGGACATCATGTAGAAGATATTGGTGACTTAAAAACTGCTGGTGTCAAAGAACCACTTAAAGAAAACATAAAAGAGACAGAAGAGCAGATAACAAAGGTTGAGGAAAAACATATTGAAATCGTAGAACAGGAAATAGAACAATCTCAATCAACTCCTGTTGTAGAAGTTTCTAAAGTTACCGAACCCATTATAGAAAAACAAAACGAGCCTGAACCCCAAGAATTACATGCAGAAAATACCATTGTCAATCAGACAATAGAAGTAGAGAAAGTACCTGAACCACAGGTTGTAGAAGAACCGGTAGAACAATTCAACAAAACGCCTGAAGAAGTCATGATACAGCCGGAAGAAAAATATGTTATGCCTGAAGTTCAACCTGAAGTCCAAATAAACGATCAGATAACAGCTTCTCATACTGTAACTGAAGCTCAGACAGTATATCAGACACAAACTCATACAGAGTCAGTGCCTCAGGTAGTATATCAGCCAGAAGCAACTGATATCCCACAACCGACAGCAGTCCAGGCTCCATCACATATAACTTCAAATGTGGTTGAACCGCCAATACATACTACTGAAATTCCTGTTCAGACTCCAGTCAGTCAGATAACAGAGCCTATACCAACACCTGCATATATACCAGCAGAACCCGAATATACAGAACCATCAACTGTGCGCCGCAGCACTGGTAGCAGAAAGAACATACCGAATATCTTTTCTCCAAAAGGAGAAGCCAAGTCAATGCGTAAATCTCTGGTATTAAAACCAACCTCTGTAAAAATCGCAGAAAACTATTGTGCTAAGAATGGCGGTTCCTTTAATGAACTGATTCAGACTCTACTCGACAATTTTATTGATGAATATGGATTATAAAAGACCGTAAAACGGTCTTTTTTTTATACCTTTTTTCTACTAAAAAGTAGAATATAAATGAGATTTACATTTTAAATACTTTTTACTTGTTTTTGACTGTAATAGTCACCAAAGGATGTGAAAAAATGACGGTTTAAATATTTTTCCGAAAGAAATGAAAAAATTACGGTTAATAAACAAATAAAAGAGCGTAAAATCAAGGGACTAAATTTTATAGAAATGAAAAAATTACGGTAACATATCAAAATCACGTTGTCCTGAAAAGTCAAAAAGTATGCATTCAAAAGATTTCAGAATATTCAAAAACCTTGATTTTAGTGG
The DNA here is from genome assembly GCA_001916965.1 of Roseburia sp. CAG:10041_57. Classification (GTDB taxonomy): domain Bacteria; phylum Bacillota; class Clostridia; order Lachnospirales; family Lachnospiraceae; genus COE1. The sequence goes on along the minus strand of MNTL01000059.1, from coordinate 60,817 downwards.
ATTTTTTGACAAGGTATGATTTTTTGACGGTTATTTTAGAAAGGTATGAAAGAATTACTGTTATTCTATAAAAAAATACACTAATTTGTAGAATTCCTGGCAAGGTATGAAATTTTCACGGTTAAAAAAAGAGGATTTTTGACTCAATAAATCAGAAGCTATGAAAATTTGACGGTTAAAATACCTGATAGATATGAAAAAATAACGGTTAAATAAATACATTTTTAGATAAATATTGAATAGGTATGAAGAAATAACGGTTAAATTATATTGAAATAACAAAATAAATCTATTGAATAAACTATTTTTAAGTATAGGAGTTTTACAGATCTTCTATTCAACTGGAAAAGAATCATCTTAAAGATATATTTTATTGGGATAAACAACAATATATGTTGTATGATAAGTATGATATTAAGTATGGTAATGTATGGAATGTATGATTATGTATGAGGGAAGCTAAGAAATGCAGTAAATATGCGGTCTGTAGGTCACAAGCTATATAAGAATAACGGTTAAGCTGTGTAAAAAGAACGGTTAAAATATGAAAAGATAACTGTTCAGGTATGAAAAAATGACCTGAAAGCTATAAAAAAGTAACCGCAAGGATGTGAAATAATAACTGCATAGAAATAAAAGAATCACTGTTATATATAGGCAATTTATCAAATTAAGATGAAAAGTAAAGTTCAAAAACAATATAAAGTATAATTTCCTATCTGATACCACAAAATGTAGTAACAAGATAGGAAAGAATGACTGTAAAATGCTATGAAAAAATTACGGTAAATGCTTCAGAAAAGAATTTACCTTCAAGATAGCTTCCCTTGCTGTTCGGATAGGCGTCATTTGGAATACATGCCACATATTACTAAATATGTCAATCCTGGTAAATACATTACATTCCAGAAGATGACGATGGAGTTGAACAGAATCCTCTAGCAATATTTCATTTTCTCCTACCTGAATGTATGTAGGTGGAAAACCAGTAAGATCAGCAAACAAAGGAGAAACAAAAGGAGAAGTTTCTTCAGATCCTGCTAAATAGCTGGAAGCTGCCTTACGGATATAATCAGGGTCTAATACGGGGTCAAGCATAAGCTTTGTCTGATAGGATTCACTGGAAGCAGTCATATCTGTCCAGGGAGAAAATAAAACGAGGCATTTAGGAAGTTCCATGTTTTTTAAGCGAAGGGTTAATGTCAATGCAAGTGCCAGATTACCACCTGCAGAGTCCCCTGCAACAATAATATTCTGTGGAGCATGTCCCTGTGTTAGAATATGTTCCCAGGCTGCCAGAGCGTCTTCCAGGGCTGCTGGATAGGGATGTTCAGGTGCAAGTCTGTAATCAAAGCAGAATACGTCGTGATGAGTATATTTTGCAAGTTTCATAGTAAGGCTTCTGGCATATAGACAACTGCCAGTCATGTAGCCACCTCCGTGGCAATAAAAGATGACGGTATCATCTGTATTATCAGCGGATTCCTTATCTGAAATAAAGTGTGTCCATTCGCCATGCATGTTATGCGGATTGTTATCTGTAAAGATAAACTTTTTATCATTTGCGTACAGACTGCCTAGATGATCTTGGGAATCTCGATTTTTCTGGGTATCGTCAATATCCATCAAACCATGCACATGTCGTACAAGCTGCATGAGGCGCCTATTTCTTCTCTCGTTCATAAATTGCAGGTCCTTTCTAAGTATAAAAGTCTGTTTTTTAACTTCTATTTGGATTATAATAAAACACAGGCAGAAAATAAAGCAAAAAATCATAAATGACCGTAAAAGTCAAATATATGGAGAAGATAAAATATGAAAGAAAAGCAGGAATTAAGAAATATATTAGACAGGATTGACCGAAAAGGTTATCCTGCATATAAAGAATTAAAAGGTGTTTATAAGTTTGATGAATATATATTTGTAATAGAACATGTGCAGGGAGACCCTTTTGCAGCACCTTCCAGAGTAAAAATAGAAGTTGCGGATAAGATTGCAGGTTTTCCAAGAGATTTATACGAAATGAAATGTAAGAAGATAGCCTTACAGGATTATTTGTTGAGAGAGTTTGGAAGACAGATTGAGCATTATTCTTTTAAGGCGAGAGGATCAGGAAAGAGTGGATTAATGGCAATCAGTCGTCCGGGACAGGAAGTACTTGAAAGAAGCGCCTGTGAAATCAATGACAGAGATGGCAGCATTATAGTGCGTATGGAGATAGGATTACCAGCCAATGGAAGGACAATTAACGCAGGAGAGCTGATAAAAATTCTGTTTGAATATATACCGGAGGCGGTACATAGATCCTTACGTTATCAAAGTCTGGATCAGGATAAGATTGAAAAGGCAGTGGGCCTTGCAATGAATCAGGATTTTATCCGTAAGGAGCTAAAAAGGCGTTCTCTTGTGGCTTTTATTGCGAATGGATCAATTTTGCCAAGAGAGTCCGGAGTGTCTGGAAAACCAATGAAAAATGCAATTGCATGGGTATCTCCCAAGAGTCTGGAAGTCACAATGGAGCTTCCTTTTGGAAGAGCTGTAACAGGAACCGGTATTCCTGAAGGCGTTACTTTGATCGTGGGTGGCGGATATCATGGCAAATCAACACTTTTAGAGGCATTGGAGCTGGGCGTATATAATCATATAGCGGGAGATGGAAGAGAATATGTGATCACAGATGATAAAGCGATGAAGATACGTGCAGAGGATGGCAGAAGCATCCAGCATGTAGATATCTCCATGTTTATCAGAAATTTACCCAATGGTAAGAACACAAAGGTATTTTGCACGGAAGATGCAAGCGGCAGTACATCCCAGGCAGCTAATGTAGTGGAAGCGATGGAAGCAGGCAGTCAGGTTCTGCTAATTGATGAGGATACAAGTGCCACGAACTTTATGATACGAGATGAATTAATGCAGAGAGTGGTACATAAGGAGAAAGAGCCAATCATTCCCTATATTGACAGAATCAGAGAACTATATGAAAAAGATGGTGTCTCTACAATTCTTGTAGCAGGAAGTTCTGGAGCTTATTTTATGAAGGCTGATCTTATCATACAGATGGATCATTATACTGCATATGAAATAACCCAATATGCAAAAGGGGAAGCCGTAAAATATACGAGGGAAGCCGGAGTAAATGGAACAACAGGAGAAATAGAACAGGCGCAGTTACCTGATTATGATAGGAAAGTAAAAGCAGATAAGGAATGGATGCAGGATCGTCTGAAAGTAAAGGTTCTGGGATTGGATTCTATTATGATCAATCATGCAGGTATTGATGTGCGATATGTGGAACAGCTGGTAGATACGGAGCAAATGCAGGCATTGGCTGTTATCATGCAATATGCACAGAAGAGAAAGATGAATGGAGAACATACGATACAGAAGATTGTGGAAGAGATATATGAAATACTCATGAAACAGGGATGGAAGGGAATTATAGAGAACCGTGATATTCCCGGCAATCTGGTTATCCCTAGGAAGCAGGAGATTTTTGCATGTATCAACAGATATAGGAAATTACACTTTTAATTTTAAGTAAAAAGAGCCGGCAGCTATATAACTGCCGGCTCTGAATTTATAGAAATTACATATCATCTCTTAATACGCCGTGTTCACGAAGCAGATCTTCGATGATAGTGCCTTTTACAAGACCTACCAAAGGTTTCTTTAATGCATTCAAAGGACCAGGTAATTCGATTTCAAGAGGAGACTTGCCATCCATTAACTTAACACTGCTGTCGAGCAGGTCACGGATATCATAAACGCTTCCCCATACTTCGGGTACACCACGGTCAACATGAAGCAGACCATATACAGCTTCCATAGCGGTACGTACAGAATATTCTGTTGTAAAGATTGTATCTCTTGGAGTTTCTGCAAATTGACCAAGGAAGGCAAAGTTAGTACATCCATCAGGAATAACATCAGGACGGTCTCCTTTTCTCCTAGGCATAAAGAATGCAGTAATATAAGGCATCATTGTAGGAACTGTAGTAACATGATCTTTTGCTAATTCACCAATACGGTCAACAGGAACGCCAATCTGATATAACCATTCCTGAGTGATCTCTTCACCTGTACAGTCCTTCATAGGCTTCTTTACAAAGTCTCCAGGTACATCTGTGAACAGAGAGTATACCCATACACTGATTTCGTTAGGATCTTCACTCTTGAACTGAGGCTGTCTGTTGATTGTCCAGCTCATCAGCCACTTGGAATCCTTACAGCTTACGATACCACCGGTAACAACATTACCGCTTCTTGGATTTCTTTTACAGATTTTCTCAATATAAGAAATAATTTCATCATTGGATGTAACAACAGTTGCAGATTCCCAGTTTGTCTTTTCAACATCTGAGCAGAATTTCTCAGGATGCCCAAAGGAAGGATCCTGTACTGCGATATTCTTCCAAAGATCCCAGCAGCCACTCTTTCTTACTTCTGCGTCACCGTTAGGAGCATGTGTATGATCACCATAAATAGTACCTTCTGTACAGCTGCCGTTTGTAACGAATACAAGGTCATTTTCTGTTAAAGGAATAGAAGTTTCTTCGCCATTCTTGATGCATACGATCTCGGATGCAATCTTCTTAGCACCCTCTTTCTTGAACAATACATTTGTTACCTGAATGCCATATTCAAATGTAACACCTGCAGCTTCCAGATATTTTACCATTGGAAGAATCAGGGATTCATACTGGTTGTATTTGGTGAATTTCAATGCGCTGAAGTCAGGCAGACCACCGATGTGATGGATAAATCTCTGGAAGTATAACTTCATTTCCAAAGCACTATGCCAGTTCTCAAATGCGAACATAGTTCTCCAGTATAACCAGAAATCTGAATTGAAGACTTCATCATCAAATACATCTTCGATGGTCTTGTCATAGAGATCTTCGTTCTTAGTCATGAACAGCTTCATGATCTCCATGCAGCCCTTCTGGCTTAAATTGAATTTGCCATCTGTATGTGCATCCTCACCTCTGTTGACAGTAGCACGGCACAGAGAATAGTTAGGATCCTTCTTATTTAACCAGTAATATTCATCCAGAACGGAGACACCTGGAGTTTCAATAGAAGGAATGCTTCTGAACAAATCCCATAAACATTCGAAATGATTCTCCATCTCACGTCCACCACGCATGATATAGCCTCTTGTAGGATCAAAGATACCATCACATGCACCGCCGGGAACTTCCATAGCCTCTAAAATATGGATATGGGAACCAGGCATCTGACCATCTCTTACAAGGAAACAAGCAGCTGCAAGAGATGCAAGACCGCTTCCTACCAGATAAGCATTTTTGTGATCAACACCTTCTGGCTTCAGTGGACGTGCAAATGCTTCATAGTTACCGTTGCTATAGTAAATACCTTTGCTGTTTACTGCATTTTTGCCACGTTCTGTATTGCGGAAATTATTTAATTCCTCCTGGCGAACTTTCTTTGCTGTCTTTTTCTGCTCTGCGTTCTTCTTATTTTTGGAAACCAGTGCAGCGGCACCAGCAGTAGCAAGTAATGCAGAAGCAACTCCAACTTTAAGACCGTTATTCTTAGACATAGTATAAACTCCTTTCCTGTGCGGGAAATACGATTCCGTTTCCCTGTAAGTTATCTGATAAGCCAAGTATTGCACATAAATGACCAATAGTCAATCTTTGTATATTTTCTTAATACTTATTTTAGAAATAGATAATAAAGTGACAATTTAATGGGTAAAATGCCATAATATGTTGTTGCAATGGGATGTGGGGAGAACATTAACATTATGTGAATTTACTTGCAATTTATGCATGATAGAATGTAAGATATAAGTATTGAGAACTTTGTGCCGGGGCAGGAAGATCAAGTACGATGGAATGTTCCCTGGCAAAAGAAAGGCATGATTATTAGGATGAAGACAAATCAATTGACTGTGGGAATACTTGCGCATGTAGACTCCGGAAAGACGACACTTGCAGAAAGTATATTATATATAAGTGGTGCCATCAGAAAACTGGGCAGAGTGGATCATAAGGATGCATTCCTGGATACCTATGCATTGGAAAAGAACAGAGGGATTACGATATTTTCCAAGCAGGCAAGATTCCAATTAGGTGAAAAAGAGATTACGCTGCTGGATACACCGGGGCATGTAGATTTCTCGGCAGAAATGGAAAGAACATTACAGGTACTGGATTATGCAATCCTGGTGATTAATGGAGCGGATGGTGTGCAGGGACATACCATGACTTTGTGGAAGCTGTTAAAACGCTATCAGGTGCCGGTATTTATATTCGTAAATAAAATGGATCAGCCGGGAACAGATAAAGAAAAAACACTGGCTGAATTGCAGAAAAAACTGGATGTAAACTGCATTGACTATAATGGTCAGGACAAAGACTGCCTGTATGATACAGCAGCCATGTGCAGTGAAACATTAATGGAAGAATATCTGAATACCGGTAAAATCAGTGATGAAGCAATGAATGAAGCAATAGGATACAGACAGATATTTCCCTGCTTATTCGGTTCTGCACTGAAGATGGAGGGTGTTAAGGAGCTGCTGGCTTTTATGGATGCACATATGCAGCGCAGGGAATATCCTGAAGAATTCGGAGCCAGGGTATTTAAGATTGTAAGGGATGAACAGGATAACAGACTTACCTATATGAAAATAACGGGCGGCAGTCTTAAAGTGAAAGCAATGCTGACAGATTATCATGAGGGAATGGAGCCATCGGAGTGCTGGCAGGAGAAAGCAGATCAGATCAGACTGTATTCTGGCGGAACATACGATATGGTCAATGAAGTAACGGCAGGAGCAGTGTGTGCAGTAACCGGACTCAGTAAGACCTTTTGCGGGCAGGGACTTGGGATTGAGACAGAGCCGGAGCAGACTGTTTTGGAGCCTGTGTTGACTTATAGAGTCATACTTCCGCAGGATTGCAATGTGCATGACATGTATCTGAAATTATGCAAACTGGAAGAAGAGGAACCACAGCTTCATATTGTATGGGATGAGAACCTGAGTGAGATACACGCACAGGTCATGGGCGAGGTACAGATAGAGATTTTAAAGAGTCTGATAGCAGAGCGCTTTCATACAGAAGTAGAATTTGGTACAGGAAATATTGTCTATAAAGAGACGATTACGAAACCGGTCATTGGAATCGGACATTTTGAACCATTACGTCATTATGCGGAAGTGCATCTCTTACTGGAACCGTTAGAGAGAGGAAGAGGTCTGGAATTTGATACAGACTGTAGTGAAGACGAACTGGATCGTAACTGGCAGCGTCTGGTATTGACCCATCTGGAGGAACGCAAGCACAAAGGTGTACTTACCGGTTCTGAAATTACAGATATGCGGATTACGCTGATTGCAGGAAGAGCACATACGAAGCATACAGAAGGTGGTGATTTCAGACAGGCTACTTATCGTGCGGTAAGGCAGGGGCTTAAGTCGACACAGAGCCTGTTATTGGAACCAATCTATGAATTTCAGCTTGAGATTCCACAGGAACAGGTTGGACGGGCGATGTCAGATATCCAGCGAAGATATGGAAGCTTTGAACCTCCTGTTATAGAAGGAGATACTGCTTATCTGACGGGAACAGCACCGGTAGTTACAATGAGAGACTATCAGATGGAAGTAACTTCCTATACAAGAGGACATGGCAGACTGACCTGTGCTCTCAAAGGATATGAACCATGTCATAATGAAGAGGAAGTATTGGAAGCCTTTCATTATGATTCAGAGGCAGATATTGAGAATCCTACAGGCTCTGTATTTTGTTCGCATGGAGCGGGTTTCCTGGTAAGCTGGGATAGAGTGCCGGAGTATGCGCACATTGGTACACAGTCGGAAGAGGAAGAAGTACAGGAAGAAGAACTTCGACCAAAGAAGCCCTCTTTTACTTATGAAAATGGAGTTATTGACCAGGAAGAAATTGATGAGATTTTTGCCAGAACCTTCGGGGCAGCAAAACAGAAGAGAAATTCATGGACGAAGACAATCAAGGCTTCTGATGACAGTACATATAGGGGAACACAGCCTGCTTATGTACTGGGAACGGAGGAATATCTTCTGGTTGACGGCTATAATATCATTTTTGCCTGGAAAGAATTAAACGAACTGGCGCAGCATAATATCGACAGCGCCAGGGACAAGCTTATGGATATTATGTGTAACTATCAGGGTGCTAAGAACATAAATCTGATACTGGTCTTTGATGCGTATAAGGTATCAGGCGGACAGGGAGAAATCTTTGATTATCACAATATTCATGTTGTGTACACGAAGGAAGCAGAAACGGCAGATCAGTACATAGAGAAGGTATCACATGAGCTGGGCAGAAAATATCATGTGACAGTAGCCACTTCTGACAGGCTGGAACAGATGATTATCTGGGGAGCTGGTGCAAGAAGAATCTCAGCGCCTGGGTTCTATGAGGAAGTCATGAATACGATTCAGGAAGTCAGACAGAATATAGAACGGGATAAGCCTAAGAACAAGAATTATTTAAAAGACAATATATCCAGGGAAGCATATGAAAAACTTGAGAAAATCAAGGAAAATTTGCAGTAACGCAGTGAATTGCTACAGTAATTGATAAAATTTTATTAAATAGACTATATGAGGATTGCTTTCTTATGAATTTACATTTACAATGAGCTAGAAGTAAACCTATCGTTATAATAGGAATTATAAGAGGAGGAACTCATATGAGTAAGGAAATTCTACAGGTTAATCAGGTGACAGCCCGGGTTGAGGACAAGGAAATTCTTCATGGGGTGAGTCTTGATATAAAAAAAGGTGAAACACATGTCCTAATGGGACCAAATGGTGCGGGTAAATCTACCCTGGGTTATGTATTGACAGGGAATCCGAAGTATCAGGTAACGCAGGGGCATATTATATTCAATGGAGAGGACATGACTGAAACTTCGGCTGATAAAAGGGCGAAAGCAGGCATGTTTCTTTCGTTTCAGGAGCCACTGGAAGTACCGGGGCTTTCCCTGGAGAGCTTTATCAGAAATGCACTGGTACAGAGAACAGGAAGCCATGTGAAGCTGTGGGAGTTCAAGAAACAGCTCCAGAAGGCGATGGAAGTATTACAAATGGATCCTTCCTATGCAGAGCGTGATCTGAATGTTGGCTTTTCCGGAGGAGAGAAGAAAAAATCAGAGATATTGCAGCTTATGATGTTAAAGCCCAGCCTTGCCATCCTGGATGAGACAGACTCAGGCTTGGACGTAGATGCAGTGCGTCTTGCTTCTGAGGGCATCCATGTATATCAGCAGGAGAATCCGGACAGCTCATTGCTTATCATTACGCACAGTACCAAGATTCTGGAATCTCTGCATGTAGATTATACACATGTCATGGTAAACGGCCATATCATTGCGACAGGAGATGCTTCCTTAATAGAACAGATCAACCGAGAAGGCTATGAACAGTTCAAAGAACAGATGTGAGGTGGCTGCCATGAGTGAAAAGACGTATGTAGAGGATATCGACAGAAGCGTGTATGATATCAAAAACGAAGAAAAAGACGTATATCGTGTCAAAGAAGGTCTGACTCCAGCCATCGTAGAACAGATTTCCAAAGAGAAAAAAGACCCGCAGTGGATGCAGCTGTTCCGTCTGGAATCATTGCAGATCTATAATCAGTTACAGGTTCCAAATTGGGGACCTTCTATTGAAGGACTGAACATGGACGAAATCGTAACTTATGTGCGCCCAAATACACATATGAGTGCGAAATGGTCAGATGTACCAAAGGATATCAAAGATACCTTTGAGCGTCTGGGAATCCCTCAGGCAGAGCGAAAATCTCTTGCCGGTGTAGGGGCACAGTACGATTCAGAGCTGGTATATCATAATGTAAGGGAAGAAGTAGCAGCACAGGGTGTTGTCTATACAGATATAGAGAGTGCATTGAATGGCAAATATGCAGATATGGTGCGAAGCCATTTTATGAAGCTGGTCAAGCCTACAGACCATAAATTTGCTGCTCTTCATGGGGCAGTATGGTCAGGCGGTTCCTTTGTCTATGTACCCCCTGGTGTATCTGTGGAAATCCCTTTGCAGTCCTATTTCAGACTGAATGCGCCGGGAGCCGGTCAGTTCGAGCATACTTTGATTATTGTGGACGAGGGTGCTGACCTGCACTTTATAGAGGGTTGTTCCGCTCCGAAATACAATGTGGCAAATCTCCATGCCGGATGCGTAGAACTTTTCGTAGAAAAGAATGCAAGACTGCGTTATTCCACAATCGAGAACTGGTCCAAGAACATGTACAACTTGAATACCAAGCGTGCTCTGGTCAAGGAGGGTGGTACAATTGAATGGGTATCAGGTTCTTTTGGTTCTCATGTATCATATCTGTATCCGATGAGTATTTTAAAAGGCAAAGGTGCAAGAATGGAGTTTACAGGAATCACGTTTGCCGGTAAAGGACAGAATCTGGACACAGGCGCCAAGGTTGTACATGCTGCACCTGAGACATCTTCCTATATCAATACGAGGTCTATTTCAAAAGACGGTGGAATCAGTACGTTTAGAAGCAGTGTAGCTATGACAAAAGAGGCAGAAAACAGTAAATCCGCAGTATCCTGTCAGTCTCTGATGCTGGATGATATCTCCAGATCGGATACGATTCCTGCTATGGATATCCGCACAAAGAATGCAGATGTAGGTCATGAAGCCAAGATCGGAAGAATCAGTGATGAAGCAGTATTTTATCTGATGTCCAGAGGAATCAGCGAAGAAGAGGCAAGAGCAATGATCGTCAGCGGTTTTGCAGATAATGTATCAAAGGAGCTGCCTCTTGAATATGCAGTGGAAATGAACAACCTGATTCGTTTGGAAATGATTGGATGTATCGGTTAAGGAGGAACCATTATGGAAATGACAATCAATAAACTGCCTGCTCCAACATGGAACCGTCTGGGAATGAATGAAAGCAGGATAAGTAATATTACAATAGATGCTGCATGGAAGGCGCAGATACAAGTGTCAAATGCAGCGATTACAAGAGAAAATACGGAAATTGACTGGAATAGTCTAAACAGTGGACTGGGACAGGATATGGACATTCTGGGAGAATCCATAGAGGCGGACAGCTTTCATGTAGAGAAAAATGCACATGAGAATGAGCCGGTTGTCTATCGGCTTCAATATCAGGATACTCATAACTATTACAACAAAGTACAGATTTATGCAGAGGAAAACAGTGAATCTTCTTATATTTTTATAACGGCGAATGAATCGGGATGCGCCGGACTTTCTGCATTGCAGGTAAAGGTATACGCTAAGAAGGGTGCGAAAGTCAGATTGTATTTTGCACAACTGCTGGACAAGAGCTATGATGTACTGCATGATGTAGGAGGTTTCTGTGAAGAGGATGCTTCGGTAGAAACCGTGTATATTTCATTGGGCGGTAATCGTGTATATGCAGGAGGATTGATTGACCTACAAGGTCAAAGAAGCGGCATGGATGCAAAAATCGGGTATCTGGGAAGGGATGACCAGCATATTGACATGAACTATGTAGCCCGTCATCAGGGAGCAAAGACAGAGAGCAATATGGAGATATCAGGAATTCTTCGTGACCAGGCATTTAAGCTGTTTCGAGGAACCATTGATTTCCTGCATGGAAGCTCCGGCGCAGTAGGAAATGAGAAGGAAGATGTATTGCTCATCGGTGATGATGTGGTGAACCAGACAATCCCTTTGATATTGTGTGCAGAAGAAGATGTGGAGGGGAATCACGGAGCTACCATTGGTAAACTGGATGAGTCAATGCTCTTTTATCTGGGTTCTCGCGGAATTAGTAAGGAAGAGGCAGAACGTATCATTGCAAAAGCAAAGATTGATGCCCTGTGCAGTCTGATTCCAGATGAAGCAGTACGTAAGGAGGTCGAGGTATATCATGGCGGATTATAAGAAAGATTTCCCTTTGTTGATGAATCGGTCTATAGCATATCTGGATAATGCAGCTACAGAACAAAGACCTTTTTCTGTATTAGAGGCAGAGAAGAATTTCTATGAGAAATATAATGCCAATCCTCTCCGCGGACTTTATGAGTTAGGTGTAGAGGCGACAGAACAGTATGAAAATGCAAGGGAGCGTGTCAGACGCTTCCTCAATGCAGGAAGCACAAAGGAGATCATCTTTACCAGAAATACAACAGAAAGTATTAATCTGGTGGCGTACAGCTATGGACTGAACTTTCTGCATGCAGAGGATGAGATACTGGTTACAGTTATGGAGCATCACAGTAACCTGCTTCCTTGGCAGATGGTGGCAAAAGCCACCGGAGCCAGACTGGTATATCTGGATTGTGAACAGGATGGAACGTTGACAGTACAGGAAATCGAGAATAAAATCACATCGCATACCAAACTGGCGGCAATAGGACATGTATCGAATGTACTGGGGTGTATCAATCCGGTAGAAACAATCATTGAGAAGGTGCATGTCAATGGTGGTGTTGTTCTGGTAGATGCAGCCCAGAGCGCACCGCATATGAAGGTTGATGTTGTGAAGCTGGATGCGGATTTTGTTGCCTTTTCCGGGCATAAACTGATGGCACCTATGGGAATCGGTGTTTTATATGGTAAAGAGGCTTTGCTAGAACAGATGCCTCCATTCCTGAGTGGCGGTGAGATGATCGAATATGTGACCAGAACAGGGGCCACTTATGCAGAACTGCCACATAAATTCGAAGCGGGAACGGTCAATGGCGGTGGTGCGGTTGCACTAGCGGCGGCACTGGATTACATGGATTCCATTGGAATGGACAATATTGTCTGTAAAGAGCAGGAGCTTACGAAATATGCCTTTGAAGGCATGCAGCAGATACCTGGGATACAGATTATAGGCAGTCCGAGCTGGAAAGAGCATCATGGGATTATCAGCTTTGCAGTACAGGATGTACACCCGCATGATGTGGCATCGATTCTGGATGAGGATGGAGTTGCCATCAGAGCAGGACACCATTGTGCGCAGCCGCTTCTGGCTCATCTGGGAATCCGTTCCTGTGCCCGTGCAAGTTTTGCCTTTTATAATACGAAGGAAGACATTGACCGCTTCTTGGCGAGTCTAAGTCAGGTTAGGAGGAAAATGGGTTATGGAGAATAATACCTTTTATCATGAAATACTGATTGACCACAATCAGCATCCTGTGCATAAGCACAAGCTGGAGGACGCAAATTTGGTGCTGGAGGGTGTGAACCCAAGCTGTGGTGATGATATTATCCTGCAGCTCAAGGTAGAAGATGGGAAGATTACAAACGGCGCTTATATAGGGGATGGATGTGCGATTTCCCAGGCATCCGCAGATATTATGCTGGAACTTATCATTGGAAAGTCAAAAGACGAGGCAATGCATCTGGCAGATATTTTCCTTAGGATGATTAAAGGGGAAGCATCTGCCGAAGAGATAGAAGAGCTGGAGGAAGGCTCTGCATTGCAGGATATTTCCCATATGCCGGCGAGAGTAAAATGTGCAGTACTGGGATGGCATACAATGGAAGAACTGTTGGATAAATAGGAAATATTGAAATATTTCAAGAAAACTTCAAGGTTATTGTGTTATTGTTTCTTACAAGGAGTATGGGGATATGAAAATGAAGCGGAGTATAACAATCTGGAAGTATATATTTCTTTTACAAGAAAGAAACTGAAATTCATTCAGGCAAAGGCGCAGATTAAGGCAGTCCGTGGAGTAGGATACGAGCTAAGAGAAGAAGAGGTATAGTGTTTCAAAAATCGAAGAGAAGGATTTGCACGATTATCATGCTTGTGCTGGTAGTGATGTGGGTAACAACACTGAATATCATTTATCTGACTACCTATAGAAAAGTCAATTAGGAGGAGTAATCATATTTTACATTTTGACAGATCCATTTATGGATTGCAGTTACTTTTTCTCTCTGTGACATGGAAGAATTGGTAATAGAATCAACGATGGCATAACATTTCAGCTCTGTTTCATTAGTTATAAAAGCCGGAGAAATACGACCATTCCAATCAGCAGGAAGTCCCGTATTCAAATAGAACTGATAAATCGTAGCGGGGTTTGTTGTAATGGCAGCCAGATCAGGATGCTGTTCCAGATACCAAGTGTAATCAAAGTTTTCTTCATGAAACACCTCTTTCTCTCCCCTGAAATATTATATCACTAAAGTTACGAATTTGTCACAATTTACAATGGAAAATATATACACATATTTTACAAATTATTTACAAAACATGGATAGCAGGAAAAACGTCACCTTTTTACAATGAATAGGTAAAGAAAAGGAGGCGTTTTTTTGACATACGATGAGATTAAGAAAAATAAAGAAGTGAATGAATTCATAGAGAAAGGCAATTATAATCTGGGATTATTGGGATATACAGATCATTCACGGGTACATTGTACGATGGTAGCGCGTACAGCAGCTAACATTCTTGAGAAGTTCGGCTTTTCCGAGCATGACATAGAACTGGCGAAAATAGCCGGATATATGCATGATATAGGCAATGCGATCAATAGAACACACCATGCAGAATATGGTGGGCTGCTTGCCAATGAATTATTGAAAGAAACTGACTTGAGTATTAAGGACAGGATTACGATTGTTTCTGCAATCTCTAACCATGACAAATCAACAGGAGGGGCAGTTGATCCGGTCTCAGCGGCTTTGATTATTGCTGATAAAACGGATGTAAGGCGTGACAGGGTTAGAAGTGAGAAGGGAAAGGCAGCATTTGATATACATGACAGAGTGAATTATGCGGTTACAGATCATAAGCTGAAGATAAATGAGGAAAAGAAAACGATATCACTTAATCTACAGATTGATCCCAAGATATGCTCTATGTATGAGTATTTTGAGATATTCCTTGGAAGAATGATGATGTGCAGAGGGGCTGCGGATATGCTTGGCGCAACTTTTAAGCTTACAGCAAATGGTTCTAAGGTGCTTTAATCAAAAAAAGACAGATTCTGTTTGAATATTGACATACAGAATCTGTCTTTTTTTGTCTTCTTTTATAAAGCAAGAATTGAAAAAAATAATAAATCTAAGTATAATACAGTTATGTTGATTCAGTACTTGAAAGCAGAGAAGGAGTCAGACAATTATGTGGACAATCAAGCAGATTTTTGATGGGGATTATGGATGTGAAGAATTAGCACTGGGACAAAAGCCCAAGGTGTCTGTCACTCTGGTGAATGAGAATGGTGAAGAAAAGAGAGTATCAGTAGAGGATGAATGGCTTGCCAGACAGGGATTGGATGTTGGCTCTGTATGGAAAGAATATTCTACGGGACGGCGGCAGCCGCAGCTGTGACGGTGTGATGGCAAGTCATGCAGATGTCGTATCAAAAGGTGATATCGCTTATATATTCTACTTTACGCATCCGTATTTTACCAATGAACATCGACTGGATAAGTCATATATTGCCAATGCAGAGGACGGCAGAGCATGCATACAGGCAGTGCAGCTGGAAGTAAAAGACGGCAGGCTTGTATGTAACAGAAATCAACAATTTGAAATGAGACGGTAGAAAAATAGTATTTATATGTTATAATATCTATAGGTGTAGATACAATTAACCAGACTATAGGAAATGCAGGGATGAGAGATGAGAGAAATTAACAATATCTGGCAGTTTTTTGAGAATATGAATGAGTATGTATATGCTACGGATATAGAGACATATGAGATGGTATATATGAATCGCAAGACATTGGAAGCTTATGGGTTAAAATCCCTGGATGAAATAAAAGGCAGAAAATGTTATGAAATATTGCAGAAGTCATCGATTCCATGTGGCATGTGTAATAATGACAAAATCTGCGAAGGATTCTTTGAAGAATGGCGTCATTATAATTCAATTATAGATAAATATTTAACTCTGAAGGATACATTGGTTGAAGATCCACAGGAGCATAGAAAGTACCGGCTCGAGATCGGGATAGATATCAGTGAAGAACGCATACAGGATAAGGCACTCCAGAAATATAACAGTATGGAGGCGCTGGTAAATGAAGGACTGCGAATTGCGCTCATGGCATCAACCCCGGATGAAGCCATCTATGCGATTCTGGAGTACTTTGGCAAATCACTGAATGGTGAGAGAACCTATATATTTGAAAAAAATAAGAAGGGCGGAGACGATAACACTTATGAATGGGTTGCAGAGGGAGTAAAACCGGAGAAGGATAATCTGCAGAACCTTCCGCCTGAGATCTGCGCAAACTGGTATCACAGATTTCAGAAAGGAAAGCATATCGTATTTCAGGATCTGGAAGAAATCAGGGAAATCGATCCTTTGCAATATGAGAATCTCAAGAGACAGGATATTCGTGCCCTTGCAGTTGTACCGTTATATGATGATGGTAAAGTTATTGCTTTTTATGGAGTGGATAACCCACCGCCTTTATCTTTGGAATATACATCTAATATGCTTCAGATTACGGGACACTTCCTGGTGTCATGTATCAGAAGAAGGAATCTGATGAGAGAGTTGGAAGATATGAGTTATAAGGATGCCCTTACCGGATTTGGCAACAGATTTGCCATGAACAGATATATTTCACAGATTGACCACAAGAAGAGTATGGGAGTGGTCTATTGTGACATTACCGGATTAAAGCACGTCAATGACACTATGGGGCATAAAGCGGGGGACCAGCTGATCCTGAGGGCATGCGACTGTATGAGTAAAGCATTTGGCGATTATGGTGTGTTCCGCATAGGGGGAGACGAATTGCTTGCACTCTGTTCGCAGATTGAGCAGGATGTGTTAGAAGAGCGCATCAGACTTTTAAGGAAATTGATGGAAGAGAATACTGTGAATATGGCAGTGGGTATGATATGGCAGGATGAAGCAACAACAGAGCTGGATATATTATTGCAGGAATCAGAGAAGCTCATGTATGCCGATAAAGCAGAGTATTACAGAAAGAATGGAATTGAACGGAGAAGACGTTAAACATTCACATATTATATATAGAAGAAAGGGACTATATGGAAGAATTATATCAGGCAATTGAGGATAAAATCAAAGCATCCGGGTATCCCAGAAGCGTATCAGGTCGAGACGTGTATAATGATATCTGCGATCAGATTGATGGAAAAGAGAACGGAACATATTTACTGTTGTCCAAGTTTGAAGAGGATGTAGTGTTTGAATATAACATTACGATCATGGACAGTCAGTTTAATCTGGGTGTATTGAACATAAAAGCCCCGGAAGGACGGTATTCCATTGATTTTGATGCTGAATAGATGCTATAATCAAAAAAATAAAAAGCAGGAGGGTATGTTATGGATATGAATATTGTATGTTTGGATCTGGAAGGAGTATTAGTACCTGAGATTTGGATTGCTTTTGCAGAGGCAAGTGGAATCCCTGAATTGAAGAGAACTACAAGGGACGAGCCGGACTATGACAAGTTAATGAAGTGGAGAATTGGGATTTTAAAAGAGCATGGTCTTGGACTGAAGGAGATTCAGGATACTATTGCCAAGATTGACCCTATTCCCGGAGCAAAGGAATTTCTGGATGAATTAAAAAGTATTACACAAGTTATTATTATCAGCGATACCTTTACACAGTTTGCAGGTCCGCTGATGAAGAAACTTGGATATCCGACAATCTTCTGTAATTCTCTTGAAGTAGCTGATAACGGTGAGATTACAGGCTTCAAGATGAGAATTGAGAATTCTAAATATACGACTGTCAAGGCATTGCAGTCCATAGGATTCCAGACAATTGCCAGTGGTGACAGCCATAATGACCTAGGTATGATCAAAGCCAGCAAGGCAGGATTTCTGTTCAAGAGTACAGAGCAGATCAAGAAGGATAATCCTGAATTGCCGGCATATGAGACATATGACGAATTAATGGAAGCGATTAAGAAGGTATTATAATGAAAAAAAGCACAACCATGTGGAAGATTTTTATTTCCACACTATATCTGAGCACATTTACTTTTGGAGGGGGTTACGTCATTGTAACTTTGATGAAGAAGAAGTTTGTAGATGACTATCACTGGATTGAAGAAAATGAAATGCTGGATCTGGTAGCGATTGCCCAGTCGTCACCTGGCGCAATTGCCATAAATGGTGCTATTGTAATAGGATATAAGCTGGCGGGAATGTTGGGAGTGATTGTAGCCGTAATGGGTACAGTCATTCCCCCATTTGCCATTATCGCCGTTATTTCTGTCTGCTATCAGATTTTCCATGACAATGAGATAGTCAGCCGGGTATTGGAAGGCATGCAGGCTGGCGTAGGTGCAGTCATTGCATCTGTTACGTATGATATGGGAGCGCCATTTGTGAAAGAGAAGGATGTAATGTCCATTATCATTATGGCGGCTGCATTTGCTGCTTCCTGTATCTTCAAGGTAAATGTAATCTATATTGTGGTTTTGTGCGGTTTATTAGGCGTGATCAGGACCTGTATGGCGAAGAGGGGGGCGAAGAAATGATTTATCTACAGCTTTTCTTTAGCTTTCTGCAGGTTGGCATGTTCAGCTTTGGCGGTGGTTATGCGGCTATGCCTCTGATCCAGGGACAGGTAGTAGAACAGCATCATTGGCTTTCTATGTCGGAGTTCACGGATCTGATTACCATTTCCCAAATGACGCCAGGACCTATTGCAGTCAATTCGGCGACTTTTGTAGGAATCAGGGTCGCAGGAATCCCGGGTGCTGTTGTAGCCACATTTGGGTGTATTCTGCCCTCTTGTGTGATTGTAACCATATTGGCGAAACTGTATCTGAAATATCGCAGCATGGACATGTTACAGGGAGTGCTTCATTCTTTGCGGCCGGCTGTAGTTGCCATGATTGCGGGAGCCGGAATATCTATTGTGATTACGGCTTTCTGGGGAGCTGCCAATATGATCCGGCTTGCTGATACGAATTGGCGTATGGTCATTATATTCATGGTGTGCGTAATCCTGCTTCGCAAATGGAAGATGAATCCTGTTTGGGTTATGTTTCTGGCAGGCTTTTTTAATCTAATTTTAATGTTTCATTAAAGTTCTGGCAATGTACATTTTCACTGACAGGCTATATAATACGTATATGAAATCGATCTAAAGAATGATGACGGATATACGGAGGGAGAGATAAATATGTTTACATTGATTTTTGTGATTCTGATGTTCATGGTTTTTGGCAAGCTTCTGGTTTTTGCGATAAAAGCTGCATGGGGCATCACGAAGATCATATGGACGATTGTTGTGCTGCCAATAGCGTTAATCGCACTGGTGGCATGTGGACTGATCTATATAGCAGTTCCGGTATTGGCAATTATTGGTATTGTATCGCTGTGCTGCACGAAAAAAGCATAATATTAATAAGGTGTAAGAAACTTTAAAGAATATGTGCTAATAAATGTAATACATACAATATGATATATAAAATACAAAACACAATACACTATATATTTCACCACATATCCTGATAGAGGTTATTGCATTTATAAATTATCTATGCTATGATGGTACAAGTTTCATAGAGAAAGATAATTGGTGCCGGCTGTTATGCAAGATGCATAATAAAGCCGGTTAAAAGGGAAACAGGTGTAATTCCTGTACGATCTCGTCACTGTGATAAGGGAGTCCGGATTCAATATGTCACTGATGCTTTGGCATTGGGAAGGCGCAATCCGGGTGAAGATCTTTTAGCCAGGAAACCTGCCAGCTATCTGGTACAGGGAATGTCCGTATAAAAGATGAAATCCCGGATCACGAGTAATTGGTCGTACTGCGAAGAAGGGCTATTATATTAGCTTTGTTTTTGTATTGTTTTTTACTCCGATCAGGGATGCTGACCGGAGTTTTCTTTTGCTTTGAAACGATGAGCAATTATATTATAAAAAGAGGAGATTATTATGAAGAAAAAAACACTGGCTATGTTCGTTGCACTCACTCTGACATCCGGCCTGTTAGCTGGGTGCGGTAATGCAGAAAAAGCAACAACTTCCACCACAACAGAAGCAGCAACAGAGACTGCTTCAACTGTAGAGACATCAGAGGCTGCAACAACAGAAGTGGATGATCAGGCAGCTGCAGATAATGTAGCAGCATTGATTGATGCAATCTATGTACAGTCAAGAACAGATGAGACAGATGCACAGTGTGCAGCTGCAAAGGAAGCCTGGGATGCTCTGACAGATGCGCAGAAAGAGCTTGTAGAAGGCGAAAATGCAGATCCTGATTATTTTGGAAGAGACACAGGAGATGCTTCTAAGGATGATTCTTTAAACAGTGATGAGATTGGGGAGAATGAACTTCTTGTAGTAAGCTTTGGTACTTCCTTCAATGACAGCCGCGCAGAGGATATCGGTGGAATCGAGAAGGCACTCATCCAAGCCAACCCTGACTGGTCTGTAAGAAGAGCATTCACAGCACAGATCATCATCAATCATGTACAGGCAAGAGATGGCGAGAAGATTGATAACGTAGATCAGGCACTTGACAGAGCTGTTGCAAATGGCGTTAAGAATCTGGTTGTACAGCCTACACACTTAATGCATGGTGCAGAGTATGATGAACTTGTAGAAGCTCTGGATAATTATAAGGATAAGTTTGAAACAGTTACTGTAGCAGAGCCTTTACTTGGTGAAGTTGGTTCTGATGCAACTGTTGTAAATGCTGATAAGGCTAAGGTAGCAGAAGCAATTACCGCAGAAGCAGTAAAGACAGCAGGATTTGACTCTCTTGATGCTGCTAAGGAAGATGGAACAGCATTCGTATTTATGGGACATGGCACATCACATACAGCTAAGGTAAGCTACAGCCAGATGGCAGCTCAGATGAGCGAATTAGGCTATGAGAACGTATTTATCGGTACTGTAGAGGGTGAACCGGAAGAAACAGCATGTGAAGCAGTCATTGAAGCAGTTAAGGAAGCCGGCTACACGAAAGTCGTACTTCGTCCTTTGATGGTAGTAGCAGGAGACCATGCAAATAATGATATGGCTGGTGACGATGAAGATTCCTGGAAGAGCATGTTCAATGCCAGCGGTGCATTTGAATCTGTAGACTGCCAGATTGCGGGCCTTGGTGGAATTGAAGCAATTCAGCAGATTTATGTAGACCATACTAAGGCAGCAATGGAAGAGCTTGGTGACACAGCTGTATTATCTACTGTAAGCGTTGATGCAACAGAATTGGCAGATGGTACATACTCAGCGAAATTCAACACAGACAGCAGCATGTTTGCCGTAAATGAAGCAAATGACGGACGTGGTGTCCTGACTGTAAAGGATGGTAAAATGACAATTCATATCAGTCTTGCATCCCAGAAGATTGTAAATCTTTTCGTAGGTACAGCAGAGGATGCAGCTAAGGAAGGCGCAGAACTTCTCCAGCCAACAATTGATACTGTTACTTATGCGGATGGAACTACAGAAGAAGTGAACGGATATGATGTTCCTGTAGAAGCACTGGATAAGGAATTTGACCTTGCCATTATTGGTACAAAGCAGAAATGGTACGATCATAAAGTAAGCGTATCTGATCCTCAGGCAGAATAGTACGAAGAACTATCAGGGCATTATCACATATTTTATATGCGATAGTGCTCTTTTTTTGCTTCAGATTATTTCACAATGGAGGTTGGATGTGTTATACTGGAACAAAATGAAAGCAGCAGAAAGAAGGAGGAATTCTTAATGAAACAGACTTTATCACCTGAAATAACTAAACCACAGTATGTTGTGACTACAGATATTACATTTGCACAGGTAGATTCCTGGTATGGACATTGCCGCAGAGACTTGAAAATGGATCTAATCTATCCCGAAGATTCTACAGGAAAAGTGTATCCGTGCATTGTATGGATCTGTGGAGGCGGATGGCTTCGACTGGATAAGTCAGCACACCTTGCATATTTATCCAGGCTCGCAGAGAGGGGATTTGCAGTAGCCAGTGTAGAGTATCGTACTTCCAATGAGGGAGTCTACCCGATGCAGTTACAGGATGTCAAAGCAGCAATCCGTTATCTGAGAGCACATGCTGAAAGATTTCGCATTAATACAGACCGGGTTGGCGTTATGGGAGAATCTGCGGGAGGATATCTTACCTGTATGGCTGCGCTGGACAACGATCCTGCCAATGATGTAGGAGACTACCTTGACCATTCGAGTCAAGTGCAGGCTGCCTGCCCTTGGTATCCACCTACGAATGTGTCTTCTTTTCCTTATGATGATGTTGTAAAAGCTGCCATGTCACCAGAATCACAGCTTCTTGGATATAATGTGATGACGAATAAGGAGGATGCAGTAAAGCAGTCTCCGGTATCCAGAGTGACACCAGCGGCACCACCATTTCTGATCATACATGGAACGCAAGACCGTACAGTGCCTTTTACCCAGAGTGAAGAGTTGTATGATGTATTGGAGAAGGCTGGATGTGACGTAACACTTCTTGCGCTGGACGGAGCAGACCATGCAGATCTTATGTTTTTCCAGGATGAGACATGGGAGAGAATCGTGCAGTTCTTTGCAGATAAACTTTAAATACGGATTCAGATCGGCTGGATTCCATGGCAGGCTTCTTCCGGTAATAATGGGAGTGTGCCGGTATCTCTCACAAATAATAAGTAGAAGGGAATTTTCGTGAATCATGAAAAAGAAAATGAATCATGATAATCTGATAGATTCAGACAAATCAGAGAATATTACAAAATCCGGGAAAAAGAGGTCCATGAGTCAGGAGATTCGGTGGGATAAGCTGGATAATACAGCCAATCTCTTCCCTGTTATTGCAGGGGAGAGTATGAGTAATGTCTACCGGATCAGTGTAACGCTGACCGAGCTTGTGGACCATGAGCTATTACAGGAAGCCCTGGATATTGTCTTACCGAAGTTTGATGGTTTTAATCTTCGTCTGCAAAAAGGCATTTTCTGGTATTATTTTGAGGAAAATGGCAATCCTGCTCCTAAAGTAAAAGAAGAGAATACCTATCCCTGCCGTTTTATTGTGCAGAATAAAAACAAACATTATCTGTTCAGAGTCACATATTTTAAATATCGTATCAATCTGGAAGTATTTCATGTATTGACAGATGGCATGGGTGGCATCAACTTCCTGAAAGAACTGACTTATCAGTATCTGCGCCTGTGTCATCCTGAGATCAGGGAAAAGGTAGGGGATGACCTGAACTGTGGCACATCCCTGAACCGTGAGGACAGCTTTATCAAAAACTATAGGAAAAGCTCATCCAAGCCGTATCAGACACAGAAAGCATATCTTGTTAAGGGAGAGAAGCTTCTTCCGGGTGAGTTTGGCGTAATGCACGGATATATGAAGATTCCTGCATTAAAGGAAGTATGTCACAAATATGGTGTCAGCATTAATGAGTATCTCGTTGGTGTGTTTGTATACAGTGTATATCAGGAATGTCTCAAGGGAATGCCTTCGGATAAACCGATCCGTGTGGCAGTTCCTGTAAATCTGCGTCCGTATTTTGCTTCCAACACTACGAAGAATTTCTTCGTAATGGTATCTGCAGAGTTCCATCCTACCAAGGAATATTACACATTTGAAGAAATATTGCAGACTGTGCGTGAGAGTCTGAAAGCACAGATCAATAAGGAAAATCTGGAGAAGCTTTTCTCTTATAATGTGTCCAATGAGAAAGTATGGATTGCAAGAATCGCACCGCTTTTCCTCAAAAATCTGGCTATGAAGATTGTGTATACCCAATCTGCACTGGCTAATACGACCACCATAACCAACATTGGTAATATCGGGGTGGAGGATGTATATAAGCCTTATATAGAAATGTTCCACGCGTTCCTTGCAATGTCAAAAGGACAGCATATCAAGGGAACAATCTGTTCGTATGATGATACTCTGGTATTTACGTTCAGCTATGATTTGCAGGACACTGGCATTCAGAAGGTCTTTTTCCGTAAAATTGCGGCTGACGGTATAGAAGTACAGTTAGACAGTAACAGTGGATTGTAAGAGGATAGGAATATGAGTAGATGTAAACAATGTAATATTGAAATATTAGAACCGACGGAGCGATGCCCTTTGTGTAATTCTGTACTGGAGAAATCAGAGGATCTGGAGGCTATGTATCCGCAGATTCATCAGAAGGCAAGGGCTTTTACCATGATATTAAGAGTCTACAGCTTTCTTGCCATTACCATTGAACTGATTTTATTTACTCTGGCATTCTTTGCGAAAATCAGTTATCTGACTGTACTGATTCCAGCACTGTTTCTATTCTATATTTATATGGTGCTGCGTTTTGCAGTCATAGGAAAGAGCGGTCACAGGGCAAAAATCATTGTACTGGCATTTCTTGCAGTTGCGATCATGGTTGCACTGGATTATATACGCGGCTTCAATGGATGGTCTATTAATTACGTATTTCCTTCGGCAGTTATTGCAGTAGATGTAGGTATTCTGCTCTTGATTTTTATTAACAAACGAAACTGGCAGAGCTATGTTATGCCGGAGCTGTTTATGATTCTGGTAAGTCTGGCTGGAATCCTTTTGAGAGCGTTGGATATTATTACACATCCTTTGGCTATCATTATCGCACTGGATTTCTCCGTGCTTTTGTTCTTAGGAACAATCATCATCGGAGGACGGCGTGCCAGAATGGAACTAAAGAGAAGATTTCATATTAAATAAACATAGAGTGGAGTATTAAATCATGACCAAAGAAAAAGATCAGGCTTTTTATTCGAAGCTATGGGGGCTTATGATTCCAATCCTGCTGCAGAACCTTATGCTGGCGATGGTGGCTGTAGCAGATGCCTTTATGCTTGGCGGACTGGATCAGAATTATATGTCAGCAGTCTCTCTCGCAACGCAGATACAGTTTATACAAAATATGTTTCTTGCGGCGGCAACAGCCAGCCTTGGGATACTCGGAGCACAGTATTGGGGAAAAGGCGATATTACTACGCTGGATGATATATTCTGCATGGCATTAAGATTATGCGGACTGGTCTCTGTTATATTCTTCTGTGCCTGTATGTTTATCCCGGATAAGCTGATGCTGATATTTACCAATGAAACAGTATTGATAGGACATGGCGTGGATTATCTGCGTATAGCAGGATTTTCCTATCTCCTGACGGGGATTTCACAGTGTTATCTTGTTATTATGAAGACGAGTGAACACGCCAGAACCACAGCAATTATCAGTTCTGCCACAGTATGTATCAATATTGTGCTCAATGCAGTGCTGATATTTGGGGGATTTGGAATACCTGCTCTGAATGTGCGTGGAGCAGCCATAGCAACACTGATATCCAGAATTATAGAATTGACTGTATCAGTCATCATATCATACAGACCAGGATACATACATCCATACATAGGGCGGCTTTTTAAAAGAAATAAGCAGCTGGCACAGGATTTTCGCAAGTGTGCTCTGCCACTTCTTGGAGCGTGTCTTTTCTGGGGAATTGGATTTACCTCGTATTCTTCCTTTATGGGACATCTGGGAACCGATGCGGCGGCAGCCAATTCTGTTGCGGCAGTTGTCCGTGATATTATATGCTGTTTCAGCGCAGGAATCTCCAGTGCTGCAGGAATTATGATCGGTAATGAGCTTGGAGCCGGTAATCTGGAGCGCGGCAAGGCATATGGCATCCGTATGTTGAAGATTTCTATGGCATGCGGGGCTACCATGTCTCTGCTTATGGGGATATCGGCACCGGTCATTCTTCATTTCGTAAAACTGACTCCCCAGGCAGCTATTTACCTGAAAGGAATGTTTGGTGTAATTGCCTTTTATATGATCGGACGTTCTATTAATGATGTTACGATTAATGGTATATTTGGAGCCGGTGGAGATACTATGTTTGATATGTACAGTCTGGCGGTCTGCATGTGGTGTCTGGCGATTCCACTGGCTGCAATCGGAACCTATGTACTGCACTGGCCGGTAGTGGTAGTCTATGCCTGCACATGCATTGATGAAGTAGGCAAGATTCCGTGGGTTCTGCTCCATTTTAGAAAATATAAATGGGTAAAAGATTTAACGAGATAGATTTTGTGCTATACTGTAAGTACATTAATATAAATCGGAGGAAATTATGAGTATAAAAGAAGAAATTCATGCATTATCAGATGAAATGATAACAAATCTTGGAAGACTGGTTGCGATTGACTCACAGCTTGGTACTCCCGCAGAAGGAATGCCATTTGGTGAAGGACCTGCCAAGGCTCTCAGTGAAGGACTTAAAATAGCACAGGAGCTTGGCTTCCACACTGTGAACCTGGATAATTACTGTGGATATGCAGAAATGGGAGAAGGCGAAGAAATCGTAGGTATCGCCGGACATCTGGATATTGTTCCTGTAGGCGGCGACTGGACACATGATCCTTTTAAACTGACCCGCGAGGGTGATTATGTATATGGCCGCGGTACAACGGATGATAAAGGTCCGGTTCTGGAAGCGCTGTATGCCATGAAGCTTCTGCGTGATTCTGGTGTTAAGCTTAACAAAAGAGTACGTCTTATCATGGGATGTAATGAAGAGACAGGTTCCAAGTGTATGGAACATTATAATGAAGTAGCAGAGGAACTTTCCTGTGGATTTACCCCGGATGCCAATTTCCCCTGTATTCATGGAGAAAAGGGACATATGTCCATGATGGCATATTCAAAGAATACGAAGATTATTTCCATGAATGGCGGTTTTGTATCCAATGCCGTATGTGATACCTGTACCACAGTAATCCCGGCATCGGCAGGAATGAAGGACAAGCTGGAAGAAGCACTCTCCCAGACTGGACTGAAAGAATATAAGGTAACAGAGCAAAATGGTCAGATCAGTATCTATGCAAAGGGTATACCGGCGCATGCAAGCACACCGACTCTTGGAGTCAATGCTGCAGGCGTAACCTTTGAATGCCTTGAAAAGGCTGGTTTTGAAGATGATTTTGTGAAATTCTATAATTCTCATCTTGGAACAGCCTGCGATGGTTCAGGAGTTGGTCTGAAATTTGAAGATGAGTATGGTGATCTGACGTTTTGTAATGGAATCGTCAAGACTGAGGATGGGGTAATCTCCTGCACAATTGATATCAGAGTACCGGTTACATTAAAGGCACAGCAGGTTCGTAAGATGTGTGAAGGCAGACTCGAAGATGAGAATGGACGAATCGAGATCATTGAGATCGGTGATCCATTGTTCTTCCCAAGACAATCTCCACTTGTAGAAGCTCTGTATAAGGCATATGTAGATGTAACAGGCGATACAGAAAATGAACCTATGGTAATAGGTGGTGGAACCTATGCCAAATCATTGAAGAACATCATTGCATTTGGACCGGAGAAACTGGGAATAGATTACCGTATTCACAGTGCTGATGAATATATTCTTGTATCAGGAATGGAAGAAGCAGTTCAGATCTATATGGAAGCAATCAAAAACCTGCTCGCAATCTAGAAAAGGCACAAGTAAGATAAGTAAAATGATGTATGTTGAAAAAAAGCTATAGTATGATGGATAAGAATGGAATCCTGTATGGAATTGGGGTAGGACCGGGAGAGCCGGAGCTTATGACGCTCAAAGCATTGCGGATCATTCGCAGCTGTGATGTGATCGTACTTCCGGCAGCGTCAAAGGAAGCATGTTATGCATATAAAATCGCATATGAGGTATGTCCTGAAATAGAAGAGAAAATTTTGTTGTGCATGCCTTTTCCAATGATTCAGGATGAAGAAGAGCTGGAGCTGGCGCATGAGAAGAATTATCATGAGATAGAGGATTACCTGTGCGAGGGTAAAAATGTTGGTATGCTGACGATTGGAGATCCGAGTGTGTATTCGACATATCTGTATATGCATCATCGTGCTGTTGAGGCAGATTTTCAGGCAGTTATGATCAGTGGAGTCCCTTCTTTTTGTGCATCCGCCTGTAGACTTGGAATTTCACTCGGAGAGAAGAATGAGGAAATACATATCATTCCTGCTTCTTATAGTATAGAGGAAGCTTTAAAATACAGTGGAACCTGTATATATATGAAGTCAGGCAGGCATCTGAAGGAGCTGCTTGCAGGACTGCGGGAGCAACAGGAGAAGGGACGCAGGCTAAGAGCGTATGGCGTTGCAAACTGTGGAATGGAGAATGAGCAGGTTTATCAGGGACTGGATGAACTGGATAGAGCAGAGGGATATCTTGTAACAGTAATCGTGAAGATGGAGTATTGTCTGCCCAGGAGGTTCAGGGCAGGCGTAAAGAAAGAATGGAAAAAGATTTAACAGCCGGAAGTGTACTTAAAAATATTGTGTTTTTCTCATTGCCATATTTGCTGTCCTATTTTCTACAGACATTATATGGAATGGCAGATCTGTTCATTATTGGACAATTCAATGGTGTTGACCGTATTACGGCAGTATCTGTAGGAAGTCAGGTCATGCATATGCTGACCGTTATGATCGTTGGTCTGGCGATGGGAGCAACTGTGACTATAGGTAAGGCGATTGGCGGGAAGAAGCTGTATCAGAAACCATTATTTATCTAACAATATGCTTTATTGGGATTCCATTTATTACGGCATATAATATTATCAGCTCCATTTTTCGTGGACTGGGGGATTCCAAAAGCCCCATGTATTTTATAGCAATTGCCTGTGTTGTAAATATTATATTGGACTACCTGTTTATTGGAGGACTTCATACAGATTGCATTTATTGTAATTACTGTCATTGCAAACAGAAGAGGCTTAAATGATGCTACCGCGGTAGGAATTGTTGAAAAATTCATCAGTATTGTATTCCTCGTGCCATCTACCATGCTTTCTACCGTGTCAGCCCTTTCTGCGCAGAATATTGGTGCGGGCATTCATTTCAGTTTCAGCGGGTATTTCTGTGCTTATGGCTTGTCGGGCATCTCATTTTTACATAATGTACTGTCGATTATCTGTGTGCGTATTCCTGGAGCTTACTTTGCATCACTAACTCATACTGATGGCACAGTTGAAGGAACAATAATATTTCTATTTACTCATTTTCCTGTAATCTGAGGGGAATATCCCCGTATTCTTCTTGAAAAGGGCAGCGAATCGACTGGGATTGCTATAACCCACAGCTGTAGCCACTTGTTCAATAGTTAAATTGGTACTTGAAAGAAGGCTCTCCGCCTGGCTGAGTCTTTTTTCAGTAACATATTCGGTAACTGTGCAGTGATTGATCTCTTTGAACAAAGTCTTGAACTTGGTCTTGCCAAAGCATGCGATCCTGCATAATTTGTCTGTGGAGACGTCACCGCTGAAATGGTCATTTAAGTATTTATTCACTGTGTCGATAGCCCGTCTGTCCTCCTCTGATATATAGATTCCATGGGCAGAATCGGTCTTGTGACTATTGTATTCTATGATAAGGGAAATAGCCTGAGATACCATACTGTCATAGAACAGCTTGGCAGCAATGCCATCCCCCTTATAATTCCATATCCGTGACAGAAGCTTCTCCATTTCCGGGAAATCCGTACACCAGTCTATGTTACGGAACAACCGGTCAAAATCAAATTCCACATCTCCGAATTTTTCTGAGATAAATTTCTCATAATATCCACTGTAAAGCTCGATTTCAACGGTCTGAATCGGGATTTTTTTATGTATGATGGCTTTGAAATGATAGTCAATATAGTTGAGGAAACGAACCTGACCGGCAGGGATGCGTCTGTATGGGTCAAGTTCTTCCCCGGACACGGAGTAGTAATAGCATATGCTTAACCCCTCATGCCCAGGAAAATCAGCCACAATATCATCATGAAAATAGAAATTATGAATCTTAATGGCGTACTGGTCGGCTAAACTGTATATCCAAAAATAACCACCTCCGGATTCCTTGGGAACATAATAATATTCCCCCAATTGTCTGTTTTCATGAGTTCTTTTCTCAATAAATCCGCTTTCCTGAAATAATTTCTGGTATAAATTTGTGCCATTTGACGTACTCATACACATTAGCCCTTTCTTCATACACTCTAGTCATATATCTGCTGATTCTGTTGACTTTTGGCGTTAGCAGCAATAATATGCGAATAAGTTAGTAATAACTAACGTGAAAATTGTATCATACACTTTGGTCGTAAGTCAACGGCAGATATAGGAGGAGAAAATGGCTAAGAATAAGAACAAAAAAGGACTGACGGTGAAAGATCTGATTACAGCAGGTGTATTTTCGGCACTACTGTTAGTCTCAAATGCATTAGGCGGGGGATTGTTTGCGGTTAATCCTGCACTGACCTTTTACTATCCAATTGCAGGAGCGGTTCTTGGAGGTCCGATCTTTATGCTTCTACTGGCAAAAGTGCCTAAGAGAGGTGCTTTAACGATTGTAGGTGTCGTTGCCTGCATACTGGGTTTTGTAACAGGTATGCACTGGGGAATGGATCTGGGCTGCCTGATTATGCTCACAGTTGCAGACATCCTTGCAGGAATTGGACAGTATAGAAACAAGGGACTGAACATTCTGGCGTATATGTGTTACTGTATCGGACCGGCTGGTTCTTATTTTGTATATTTTGCAGACCCGCAGGGATGGACAGCAACCATGTTGAAGAACGGCACGACACAGGATTACATAGATACCATGAATGCCACAGCTGGACAGGAGATTCTGGTGATTATGGTACTTGGTACTTTTATTGTTGCTGCTGTCAGTGGAACAGTTGGTAATCTGCTTATGAAGAAACAGTTTGAGAAGGCAGGAGTGGCAGCATAATGACTCTGCATTTTGACCCAAGAACGAAGTTAATATGTCTGATACTGGTTGTAATCAATACGATGTTTTTTCCATCACTGGAATGGGAGAGCATATGGATGATTTTTATCTGTCTATTTGGAATCATAAGTGGAAATGGGAAAAGGTCAATACTGTGGGGAATGTTCTATTGTCTTACGTATCTGGGCTGGAATCTTTTCCTGCATAGCGGGGCTGGGATTTCTCATGCTGTTGTGCTTGCCTGGCTTAGCCTGTTATTCAAGCTTTTTCCCTGTTGTATGATGTCAGGCATCATAATCAGGACGACACAGATCAATGATTTCCTGACTGCAATGAGTCAGTCCCATGTCCCCAAACAGGTCATTATTCCAATGGCAGTGTTGCTTCGCTATATGCCGACTCTGAAAGAAGACTGGGGATATATCAAAGATGCAATGATACTTCGCGGAGTCACACCTTCTCTTACAGGCTTTATAAAATCTCCTGTAACAACAGTGGAATGTCTGTATGTTCCGCTTTTGATTACTGCATCAAAGACAGCGGATGATCTGAGCATTGCAGCGGTCACAAGAGGAATTGAGAATCCTGATTTAAGAAGCAGTATCAGAGAGCTGCACTTTAGAGTCTACGATTATACCGCGTTGCTGCTATTTGTAGCCATGACAGTGTGTACCATATATCTTGGGGGGAAAGGGTAAAATGATAAACCTGAGAAATGTTTCGTTTGAGTACGCCGGCAATGCTGCTGGGCGATTACAAAATATAAATATCGACATAGCAGATGGAGAGTGCGTTCTGCTATGTGGGCGTTCCGGGTGTGGCAAGACTACGATCCTTCGCCTGATTAATGGGTTGATTCCTGATTATTTTGACGGAGAATTAAAAGGCGAAGTCCTTTATAATGGGGAAAATATCTCAGAAATGGAAATGTATGAACGGGCGAAATTCGCAGGAAGTGTGTTTCAGAATCCCAGGACACAGTTTTTCAATGTAGATACGGACAGTGAGATTGCTTTTGGCATGGAAAATTTAAGCCTTCCCCGTGACCTGATGCTACAGAGAATGGATGAAATCACGGAAAGACTGAAGCTGAAAGCGCTTAGAAGACGCAGCATTTTTGAACTTTCAGGGGGAGAGAAGCAGCGGATTGCCTTTGCCAGTGTATATGCCATGCATCCAGAGGTATATCTTTTGGATGAGCCAAGCTCTAATCTTGATGCGGATTCCATTGAAGATTTAAGAGAACAACTCAGGGTAATCAAGGCAGAGGGTAAATCGATTTTGATAGCGGAACACCGGATTTACTATCTGATGGATCTGGTTGACCGCATTATTTATCTGGACAAGGGAGAGATTCAGAGGGAATTTACGAGAGAGGAATTTCTGGTTCTCTCAGAAGAGAAAAGGATTGCAATGGGGCTTCGTACGATTCATAAAAGGCAGAGCCAGGTTCCAAAGTGTCAGGGCAGTATACCAAGTCAACAGGGACTGACTTTTGATCATGTGTCTATAAAAAGAAATAAGAGAATATTACAAAGCGATATTACATTCTCAGCTGCAAAAGGCGATATTATTGGAATTATCGGAGAAAATGGCGCAGGAAAGACTACTTTCTTACGGACAATTTGTGGTCTGTATAAGGATTATGAGGGGCAGATTCTAATAGATGGAAAGCAGGCAGCGAAGAAGAAGCTGATACAGGATTCCTATATGGTAATGCAGGATGTCAACTATGAATTATTTGCAGACTCCGTGAAGAATGAATGCCGGCTGGGAATTAAAAAGGCAGATGAACAGCTGATTGATAGAACCTTACAGGAGCTGGCACTTGACCAGTTTAAGGAGAGGCATCCAAACACGCTGTCTGGAGGGCAGAAACAACGTGTGGCAGTGGCAGTAAGCCAGGTATGCGGCAAGAAGCTTCTTACCTTTGATGAACCGACAAGCGGGTTGGATTATGACAGCATGATGCAGGTTGCCAATCTGATAAGAAGGCTTGCCAAAGAAGCCATCATTATGATCGTGACGCATGATGTGGAATTTCTCAACAGTGTGTGCACACAAATCTATGAATTAAAGAGGGAGAAATAGCGTGAAAGAGAAAAAAATAAACCCGATGGGACTTTTGCTGAAATGGGCTGGCAAAGACAGAAAGTGGATTATCTTATCAGTACTTTGCGGCTTTATCAGCGGGATTCTGGGAATCGGTGCTTATATTGGTATTTATCGGTTAATGGATGCTCTGGTGAGTGGGAGCTGTAATGGTCAGGTTGTCGTGGACAATGCCATATTGATTACTACGACAGTGATTCTACGACACATTTTTCTGGGAACCTCCGGGGTATTGTCACATAAAGGAGCCTATGGGGCGCTCTTTACTGTTCGCTGTATGGTAACAGAGCACTTATCTAAAGTTCCTTTAGGTGCATTAAATGAAAAAAGAACCGGGGACATGAAAACGGTATTGAATGAAGATATTGAGAAACTGGAGCGAGGGCTGGCACATAATCTGCCGGAGTTTGTCAGTTACTTTGTAGGACCTTTTGTCATATTTTTCTATCTGTTGTCTGTGAATGTAGAGTTGGCGTTGATTTCACTGATTCCACTCTTATTTGTAATAGGAATTATGGTTCTGATGTTTGCACGTATGATGAAGGTTATGGACAGGGCAAGTGAATCTGCCAGAGATTTCAATTCTGTTATCATCGAGTATATTCACGGGATGAGGCTGATTAAGGCTTATAACATGGGAAGTGAGTCTTTTGGGAAATTCAGGGCAGCAATCATTTCAGAAAATGACCTGTGGAAAGAAATGTCTATCAAAACGGGTCCTTTATATGCGGCTTTTAACATTGCGCTTGAGTGCGGCATGGTGTTTCTGGTTCCCATAGGTGGAAGAATGTTTCTTAACAGTTCTATTCCAGCCAGTGTATTTCTGCTCTTTGCCTATGTAGGTTCCATGTATCTGACAGAGATTCTGCCTCTGCAACAGCTCGCCATGGAGCTTGCACAGGTGTTTGCCGGAGTCGGTAAGGTAAAGGAGATTCTTGACATTCCCGTGTTCGATGGGGAGAAGCCTTTTCCCGATAAGCAGGACATTACCCTGGAAGATGTGACTTTTGCCTATGATAAGGAAAAAGAAAATGTACTGGAGCATGCCAGTATGTCCATGAAACAGGGGGAAAAGGTAGCCATTGTAGGAAGGTCTGGCGCTGGCAAAAGTACGATTATACAGCTGATATCCAGATTCTATGAAGCAGATAAGGGCAATGTCTGCATAGGGGGCGTGAATGTGAAGCATATCAATTATGAAGAGCTTCTCAAACATATCGCAATCGTATTCCAGAATAATTTCATGACTTCAGGTACGGTGCTGGAAAATATCAGAATGAGCAGCGATGCTTCTCTTGAACAGGTGCGCAAAGCAGCAAAAGAAGCACAGATTGATGATTACATCATGTCTTTGCCAGAGCAGTATAATACGAAAATGGTTACGATAGCAGCCAGATTCTCTGGTGGAGAGAAGCAGCGTATCGCGATTGCCAGAGCTATTTTGAAAAATGCGCCTATTCTGATTCTGGATGAAGCGACCAGTGCTGCAGACCCTGAGAATCAGGCGCAGATCGACAAGGCAATTGCCAACCTGTGTAAGAACAAGACAGTTCTTATCGTTGCGCACAGGCTTGATGTAGTAAAGATGTGTGATAAAGTAGCAGTGGTTGAGGATAAAACAATCCGTGCTTTCGGTACGCATGAAGAAGTACTTGCAACAAACGAATACTACAAAAATGCATGGAATACATATAAGGAGGCACGAAAAGTCAGATATGAAATCGCATAATCCATTTCGCAAAAATATAAAATTTGTTCTTGGAAGCATACTTACTGTGATAGAAGGACTGATGTCCTCTGTCGTGAATTTTGCAGTATTTATACTGGTTTTCTGGTTATTAGAAGATAATATTGACCTGAATAAAATAGATACGCTTACCCTAGCAGTCATTGTCTGCTTTGCCCTGCGTTTCCTGTTCTATGGGAGTGGCTATACACTGGGGCAGATTGGTGGTGCAGCCGTTTCCAGACAGATCAGGCTGTTTTTGGGAGACAAGTGTAAGCAGATTCCTCTTGGCAGATTTACCTCCGGTAAAGCCGGAGCCTACATCAATATTCTGACAGAGAATGTAGCCAAATACGAAAGAATCCTTACGCATAAAATGCCAAACCTGATTAAAAATGGCGTCATTGCACTGATGATTACTGCTTTTGCAAGTATATTGTATATGCCCGCAGGGCTGATTATGCTGGTGGCGGTTGCACTTTTTATTCCTGAGCTTATGATTTCCTTTCAGATTGCAGATAACTATGGAGGAAGGAAAGCAGTCATTTATAATAATACCGTCAGCAGCGTAGTCAACTATATCACGGGAATCCAGACATTACGTGCCTATGGAATGACTGGTGTCAAGAATGAAGCTCTGACCAGAGATTTAAAGGAATTCAGTGATATCAATTATAATTATGAGGCGAGGGGTATTCCTGTTTCATTCTTTTTTAATATTCTGCAATGGTTGACGCTTCCGGCGATTATGATAGTTAGCAGGGGACCATGGCTTGAGGAACAGATATCCAGTGCGGATTTCATGATGCTTTGCATGGTTCCTATCCTGCTTGCCAGGATTTTGATGAGTATGGCAATAGATATCTTCAGCTTCAAGGATATGTATATTTCCAAAGAATATATCGTGAAGCTTGCAAATGAGAAGGAAGAAGTGCAGAATGATGAGCCATTTGTGCCGGACAACTATACTATTCAGTTCCGTAATGTCTTTTTCTCCTATGAAGAAGGAAAAGAAGTGCTGTCTCATGTCAATCTGGTGATTCCAGCTGGTAAACTTACGGCAGTAGTAGGTGATTCTGGTTCTGGTAAATCCACTATTATGAACCTCATAGGAAAATATTATGAACCCGATCAGGGTGAGATTTTGATAGGAAATGTCAATATCAGAGATTATCCATCAGAAGCAGTTCTGTCCAGAATCGCGCTGGTGGATCAGGATGTCTTTTTATTCGATGATACGGTAAGAGAGAATATCAGGCATGCAAGACCGGAAGCAACGGATCAGGAGATTGAAGAAGCATGTAGAAAGGCTAATTGTGAAGAATTTATCAATGCAATGCCAAAGGGGTACGACACCAGAATCGGCGAGAATGGAAGCTTCTTATCCGGTGGTGAGAGACAGCGTTTGTCTATTGCAAGAGCCATTTTGCGCGACAGTCCGATCATTCTATTGGATGAAGCCACGGCTTCTCTGGATATTGAGAATGAATTGAAGGTAAAGAGGGCAATCCAGAACCTGTTACAGGAGAACAAGACTATCGTAATGATTGCCCATACATTGCCTATTATCCGAAATGCCAATCAGATTGTTGTTGTAGATCACGGGACAGTTGCTGAAGTCGGCACTCATGATTCCCTGATTCAGAAGCAGGGGAAGTACTTTAACATGTGGAAAGCGTGACGCGGCATACTTCCTGTACCCAGCGGTCCGCATCCAGCAGTAATTCCTCATGTTGAAGATCATATTCACAGATATCCGGGTTGGCAAAATACTTCTGGTAACGCTGGAGGTATTTTGCCCCCATTTTTTTCGCATAAAAGACATGGATTGTAATGCCCGGAACCTGAATATGCTCCCCAACCTTCGTATACAGATCGGTACAGAACTGGTTTTTCATGGATTCTTTGGAAATAAACGAGAAATCCATGCCGCTGTTTACCCCCATCATATCCATAAATTTCTTCATATAGTCTGAACTGTCATTTCCCTGATTCATTTTCTTTTCAAAGACTTTCTTCAAAAGACCGCCGCCCTTACCAGTAATCAACGGGTAGAACAGGGGCATCATAATAGCAGTCTCCAGCTTCGCCAGCCACTTCGGCGCCTGATCCATATCGCTGGAGCCTATGATTGCGTGAGTAATGTGAATGTTCTGGCGGCTGACAAGCAGTGAGACGAAGGAGCCACCCAGAGAGCATCCATAGGCAGCGTAGAGTTTACCATTCAGTCGTTTTTTTATGTATGTTTCAATCTTTTCCACCTCGTCCAATTCGGAAAGAAAGGTAGACTTTTCTGTATCATCAAATCCACTATAGCTGACTACCAATGTATAGAAGTGCTCCTGCAGCTTCTCCAGTACATGTCCAAAATTGGTCTTCCAATAACAACAGGTTCCCGGAAACAGCATAATACTAGGTTTCCTGGTATCTCCAAATTCATATATCTTCATAGTGTGGTGTGCTCCTTTTAACTAATTAGTTCTAACTAACCTGAATATTAGCACCATGGATTTGCAATGTCAAGTTTCTGCCTAAATGGATTATCCATGTCTATTTTGGTATGGATAAGGGGGAGATGACGTGATACTATAGTAAGCGGTTAGAACAATCTAACATAAATTAGTTTTACCAGAGGGAAGTGGTGTAGATTTGAAAGTAAACGAAATTGCAAATCTTGGGAATAACGTAAAAACAATGATTAAAAATGAGAGTTGCACTGTTCTGATGATGAATGACGTTACAGGAGAAGGCATTATGACTGTATATCAGGTCATGCCGGGTGTGATGATCTGTTTCTCTGATATGCATATGGAGAAGTGCGATTCGGAGTTTGAATTGCAGAAGGATAAGAAGGTTCTGTGTATCGATCATTGTAGAGAGGGCAGGATTGAAATGGAGGTACAGCCCGGTGTGTTCAGTATCATGCAGGAGAATGAGCTGAGACTGGATAACAGGGAGAATCATAAGGGGACAACTTATTATCCTCTGCGGCATTATCATGGAGTGAGTGTATTCATGGATGTGGAAGAGACGCAGAAGGCACTGGATACGATGTTTCATGGTTTCTCTGTCGATATCGCGCAGCTGCGTATGCGGTATTGTACACGAGATAAGCCCTATGTTATCCGCAATGATGAAGGGTTGAGCCGTATCATATCCAGTTTCTATCGAAGAAATATGGAAAGACCTGAGATATCAGAATCCAAGGAGTATTACCAGATCAAAGTAGTGGAGATGCTGCTGTATCTTGAGACAATGACGGTGGAGAACAGCAGGGAGATCAGACCTTACTATTATAAAACGCAGATGGAGAAGATCAAGGCAGTACATGCGCAGATCACAGGAGATCTCAAGACCAGATTCACTATAGAAGATCTGTCATCCATGTACGATATGTCTGCTACGACTATGAAGAAATGCTTTAAAGATGTCTACGGAGATTCCATCTACTCCTATCAGAAAAGGTACAGAGTCAATGTGGCGGCAAGTATGCTGATGCAGGATGCAGACAGAGAGATACAGGATATAGCTGCCTGCGTCGGATATGAGAATCCAGGGAAATTCTCGGTTGCTTTCCGCAGTGTGATGGGGGTATCTCCGGCAGAATACAGAATCAGGAAAGAAGGGTAATTGAAGTGAAAAAAGAAAAAGACAGCTGGTTAGGGGTGCTGCTTAGTTATACGGATGGAAGCGGGCGCAGGATGCTCCTGTCAATCATTCTATCCATTATAAGTGTTATCAGCGGACTTATCCCATATTATTGCATATACAGGGCAATAGACCTGTATATCAGAAATATCAACAATGTTCCTATACAGGATATTGTCAGATGGTGTCTCTATGCACTGTTGTTCCATGTAATTAAGATTGTGTGTTTCTCAGCATCCACCTGGATATCGCACATTGCTGCCTATCATATTCTGGAAGGGCTGAGACTCAGGCTGACAGACCGGTTCCTCAAGGCTCCGTTGGGCGATGTGGAAGGACACAGCATTGGTGAGATCAAGAGCATTATGGTGGAAAAGATCGAGAACATGGAACCGCCTATTGCGCATATGATTCCTGAGGGAAGCGGACATATATTACTGCCGGTAATCAGTATCATAGCGCTGATTGCTCTGAATTGGCGAATTGCTCTGGCGGCGCTTGTAACGGTTCCGTTATCCATGGTATTCATGATTCTTACTATGGTCATAAGCGGCAGGAGCTTTACCCAGTATGATGAATCCAATGCTCATATGAACAGTACAATTGTGGAATACATAGAAGGAATTGAAGTAATTAAGGCTTTTGGCAGAGCTGGTACTTCTTATGAGAAATATTCTAAAGCTATTCTTGACTATAAGAAGTTCGTTGTGAAATGGCTATCCTCTACATGGATTACCATGAAAATAACCTTTGCACTGTTCCCCTCCACGCTTCTTGGAACCTTGCCGGTAGGTCTGTATCTGACAATTCACGGACAGCTTACGATATCCCAGCTGGTGCTTGCAGTGATGCTGTCCATGTCCATGGTAACGTCTTTTGCCAAGATAGAAGTGTTCATGGAGAGCATTCGTGAGATGAAGTACAACATAGAGAGTATTCAGGGATTGCTTGATATGCGGGAACTTCCTGAACCTTCCAGACGTGCGCAGATCACAAACCATGATATTCAGTTAAAGAATGTTCATTTCTCCTATACAGGAGAGGCAAAAGACGAAGTACTTCACGGGATTGATCTGGATATGCCCTCTGGAAGCTATACCGCGCTGGTCGGTCCAAGTGGCGGCGGCAAATCAACGGTTGCCAAGCTCATATCCAGATTCTGGGATGTGACTGGCGGTGAGATCACAATAGGCGGCGTGAATGTGAAGGATATGCCGCTTGACCAGCTCTCAGAAATGGTCAGCTTCGTAACACAGGATAATTTTCTGTTCCGCTGCTCCATTATGGAGAATATACGTCTCGGCAATCCGTCTGCAACCGATGAACAGGTAAAAGAAGCTGCAAGAAAAGCCTGCTGTGAGGAATTTATTGAGAAGCTTCCACAGGGCTATAATACCCCTGCTGGTGAGGCAGGTAAGCGCTTATCCGGCGGAGAGAAGCAGAGAATCGCCATTGCCAGAATCATGTTAAAAAATGCACCTATTGTAATATTGGATGAGGCAACGGCTTTTACCGATCCTGAGAATGAGGATAAATTGCAAAGAAGTATAGAAGAATTGACTAAAGGCAAGACACTGCTCGTCATTGCCCATAGATTATCCACGATAACAGATGCAGATCAGATCGTTGTCTTAAAGAATGGACGCATAGAAGCAAAAGGAACACAGGCGCAGCTGCTTGAGAATTGTCCGCTGTATGAGAGAATGTGGCAGGCACATGTAGGAGCCAGACACTGGGCAGTTGGAGGTCAGAAAGGAGGCGAACCGATATGTTCAAGACAGTAAAACGAATCATTCACTGGTGTGGAGCTTTTAAGAAGAACTTATATATTGGTTTTGTATTTTCCTTCTTCTCAGGGTGGTTCGCTGCAATGCCTGTTATATGGGCGGCATTTCTAATAGGCAGACTTGTAGAAAGTGCAGGAAGAGGAGAAAAGGTCAGTACAGCATGGGTAGGTAAAAGCATAGGGATTTTGATGCTGTTTATCTTCCTTCGATTTCTCTTTGATTATCTGAGAGCAAGATTCCAGGAGGCAATCAGCTATGAACTGATCGCCAGAGACAGACTGGCAGTAGGAGATGCACTAAAGAGAGTATCTCTTGGGTATTTCCAGAACATGAATACCAGTACAATACTAAACTCCATCACAACAGGACTTCATACCCTGGAAGGCATGGGAATCCGTATGATTGACAATTTCGTTGGCGGTTATCTGAATTTTGTGTGTATCCTTCTGTGGCTGACGTATATTAACTGGAAAGTTGGTCTGATTGCCATAGCAGGGGCTGTGCTGTCTCTGGTATTCCTTCTTGTTATTTCCAGATACAGTACACAGAATGCGCCAGTCCTCGCTGAGGCGAACAGAGATCTGACCGGGGCAACACTGGAGTATGCCAGAGGTCTTGCGGTTGTAAAATCTTTTGGCAGAGCAGGGGCTTCTATGGATGCCATGAGAAAAGCCTGCAGAGACAGTCGTGATATCAACCTGAAGATAGAGTGGGGCTATATTCCTTTTAATGCGCTGCATCTTCTGGCACTGAAGACAGCAAGTGT
Source organism: Roseburia sp. CAG:10041_57 (assembly GCA_001916965.1). Lineage (GTDB taxonomy): Bacteria > Bacillota > Clostridia > Lachnospirales > Lachnospiraceae > COE1. The sequence continues at coordinate 20,060 of MNTL01000059.1, read as the reverse complement.
GGCAATTTCCGTTGCGGCTTTTTATCTTGGAATTACTGGTCAGCTTGATTTTACTTCTGTGATTCTGGTAGTGCTGCTGTCATTCCATGTATTTGGTTCACTGGAGCCGATATCTGACTGTGCACATGTACTGGCAATCATAGATGACGCGTTGAATCATCTGGATGCGCTGACAGGAGAATCTTTTATTGATGCAGATGGCAGACAAATAAAGATTGACCATTACAATATCGAATTCAGAAATGTTGACTTTTCCTATGGAGAGGGACAAAGCAGGAGACAGGTGCTTCAAAATGTCAGCTTCAAAATCCCTCAAAATACGGTGACTGCAATCGTAGGTCCATCGGGAAGTGGCAAATCTACCATATGTAATCTGATCGCAAGATTCTATGACGTAGATTGTGGAAGTGTCAGCGTAGGAGGACACAATGTGAAAGAATTCACATGCGACAGCCTTTTGTCTAATATATCCATGGTATTCCAGAATGTTTATCTGTTTCACGATACCATAAGAAACAACATATGCTTTGGCAAGCCGGATGCAACGCAGGAAGAAATGATAGAAGCGGCGAAAAAGGCATGCTGTCATGACTTCATCATGGAATTGCCGGATGGTTATGATACGGTGATCGGAGAGGGTGGAGGAAGCCTGTCCGGAGGTGAGAAACAGCGTATCTCCATAGCAAGAGCGATATTGAAGGACGCACCAATCATCATACTGGATGAGGCAACAGCCAGTGTTGATCCTGAGAATGAACATCTCATTCAGGCAGCAATATCTGAACTTACCAGAGGGAAAACAATTGTAACGATTGCGCACAGACTGGCAACGATTGAGCAGGCAGACCAGATACTGGTTGTTGATGACGGACAGATCGTCCAGAGCGGAACCCACAATCAACTTGTGCAGGTTCCGGGAAAATATAAAGATTTCGTAGACATCAGAAGTAAATCAGAAGGGTGGAAGTTAGCATGAAACAGTTACGATAGGTATATTAGAATTACTAATTCCCTTTGTATTCCTACACAAAAGTGATAAAATATTTACTATAAGAGAGTGAAAGGGGTACGAGGAATATGAAATACGTAGATATGCCGCTTGCCATGTGGCTGATATTTGCAAAATCATTCAGAAACAATCTGACAACTGTCTTGGGAATCGAGCCAGCTAAGGCAAAGGAGATTACAAAAAAGGCGAAACGCAAATATAAAGAAATCATAGCCAGGATTCCTGAGTTCGAGAAGAAAGACAGATTCAAGATGAACCTGGTAAACTGTGCCATGTTTTCAGCATTTCTGCTTACAATGCCTACACTTCCGGATGTAGATGCAGCAACAGAATATTATAAAAAGTCCATGATGACAGGTCTTATGGAGTGGTTCTGCAGACAGAGCGGTAAAAGCCAATATTCTCCATCAGATATTCGCGGAATGCAGGAAACGGCAGCACTCAGAGCCGGTGACAGAAACCCTTATTCCTGGAACATGGATTTCCGGGAATATGAAGATGGAAGCGGCTACGAAGCGAAATTCTATACCTGTGGAATCTGCACACTTATGACAGAACTGGGATTAAAGCAGCTGATTCCTGCTATGTGCCGCCTTGACTATTCAATGAGCGAGGCTGGCGGTGTAACCAATTTCGTCAGGGAATACACATTAGCATCTGGTGGTCCTTACTGTGACTGCGGTTATAAGAAGAGATAATAACGAGTATGGTAAAAAAAGATAAACAAACATATCCACGCCCACGTAAAGAAATGCTGCGCATTATGAAAAGTGCAGATAAAGAAGGGCATATATTGGAAACGATCATAGAAGAGTTTGCGCTGCATCCCTTTTCCATGCCTGCTCTGTGGGATTGCAGGGAATATTTCTATCGTCTTGATACGAATGACTGCATAAAGAATCCCGTGCTGGTAACACACCTTGCCCTGATTTCTTCCATGGCAGGGAGACTGGATCAGGCAAAGGATTATATGAAGCTGATAGGAGAGACACCACAGCATTGGCAGCCACAGAATATGAGCCAGACAGATTTCTACAGGATTGCTCTGGAAATGGTAATGCCCTATACAAGTGATACCATGTTTCTGCGAATCGTTTTCTATTTAATTAAGGCGCAGGCAGTACCGGTCAGGGCGCTTACCCTGTCGGCATGCCGTCCGAGCATAATAAATGGATTTCGTGATTTTACAAGATATGGTCCATATCTGGTGAGACACAGGGATATCATCACAGATACCGTGCAACAGCTGTATGGAAGTGGTGGGCAGAGTGTGTATGAGATATTACTTGCAGAATGGTATTATCAGAATAATGACTGTTTCAATGCACTTGTGCTGGTAACGGGTACGATTCCCCTTATTGAACAGAATAAGGATATGCGCTGTCTGTTCGTTGCCCTGGCTCTACAGATGAAGATTCTGCTTGTGAATGGACAGACCAAGATGGCAAAGCCCTTGGTAGAGAAGATACGTGAACGAATACATGAGACAGGCTGGGAAGAACTGACCTCCAGTTTAAATGCTCTTGCGTGCCTTGCAGCCTGTTATGACGGACGCCAGGAGGAAGTGATACAATGGCTGGAACATACGGCGCAAGATGAGAATAAGGACATCTATATGATGGATATGTATGCTTATCTGGTGAAGATACGCTGTTATCTGCAAATGGGCAAGTATATGGTCGCTCATGTCCTGGTCAAACAGCTCATAACGCTGCTTATACCCGGTAAAAGGCATATGGATCTGTGCGAATGCTACATGCTCTCAGCCATTATCTATTACAAAGCAGGTGAAAAAAATCGAATGTGTGAAGAACTTAACAAAGCATTAGAGCCGGCAAGGCGGTATCATTATATCCGTTTACTGGCAGATGAGGGCAGCTGTATGGTACAGATGCTTTCCATATATCAGCAGGAGAGAGGTGTAGATGATTTCACAGATACAATCATAGATCTTGCAGGTGAAGTGGGCAGACATTTCCCCAATTATCTGAAAACGCCGGCAGAATATTATGAAACGCTGACCACAATGGAGAAGAACGTGTTCCGCCTGATGGCACAGGGAATGAGCAATGACGAGATTGCTGACAGGCTTGGGAAAAAGACAGGGACTGTCAAATTCCACAGTAACAACATTTTCCGGAAATTACAGGTACAGAACAGACAGCAGGCGGTAAACAGAGGAAGAGAGATTGGTTTGTTATAACTAAAATATCTGACAATTATGTGAGCTTTTCAATTGAAAACAAAAAATGGATATATTATAATGAAATTGTGTTATGAAAAAGACTGGAAGGTGAGCGAACATGAAACAGATATACAGAGCAGATAAAAGAGGAAATCTTACAGAAATTCTCAAAGAAATGAAGGCACCGAAATTATTAATGCTGATGTCCAATGCGAAGCAATTTGAAGAGCATGTACAGGAGCTGGAGAAGCAGTTTCCTGGAGTACCCAGTATTGGCTGTATCGGCGGCAGTTATGGTGGACAGGAAGTAGCTGCAGAAAATGGCGTAGCAGTGATTGCTATGGAGGGTAATCTCACAGTTGCAACGAATGTGTTGGAACAGGCATCCACCATGCCTGTAAAATATATTGGCAGGCTGGAAGCAGATATTAATAAAGTAGGAGCTTCTGAAAAGAATACCGTATGTATTGACTTTTGCACCGGCAATGATGCCTGTGTCCTGACAACAATCTACAGTGTACTGGGTCAGAAGAAGATATCTCTGGTGGGAGGAACCGGTGACGGCGGCAAAGTCTCTGTTAATGGTAAAGTCTACGAAGACGCAGATGTGTACGCCCTGATTCGCAATAATGATGGTAAAGTGAAAGTCTATAAGGAAAACATATACAAGCAGGTTCCCGGCTGTCGTTTCATTGCCTCCCGCACAGACCGCAGTAAGTATCTGTTAGGAGAGCTCAATGGACAGCCTGCCAAGAAAGTATATCAGGACATTCTGCATATCACGGATAAAGAGATGGACACGCAGACATTAAAGAATCCTCTCGGCAAGATGAACGGACAGGATATCTGTATTATTTCTATTAAGGAAGTGGCGGGCAATCAGCTCATATGCTACAGACAGGTAAATGATTCAGATGTTCTTACACTGCTCGAAGCACAGAATATTTCCGAGGTGGTAGAGAATACCGTTCAGAAGATACACAATGATTTTTCACATATATCCGGTGTATTTTCCGTCAATTGTATATTCCGTTACTTACTCTTTTCTCAAGAGCATTATTTTGATTCCTATCTGAAAACCATGGAGAAACTGGGAGATCACGCAGGACTGATCGGTTTTGGAGAGCATTACAACCAGCAGTTCGTGAATCAGACCATGACCTGTGTCGTATTTGAATAAGATTTTCGTAGAATGAAGGGGATAAGATATGTTTAAGAAAAAAGAAGAAAAGCCGGTTGTTACGGCTACAGAAGTAATAGATGTACATCCTATCAGTCATGTGGCAGACAGTATTATGATGTACCAGAAACAGTTGGCACAGCGTGAAGTAGAATCTCTGGATCAAATGGCAGGGGTACAGGCAACATTTGAAGAGGCACTTCAGGAAAATGACAAACTGAGAGAACAGATGGAAGTGTTGTCAGAAGTATTTGTTGATGTGGAACAGATTGCTTCCCGTTTTGATAATGTAAAAAATGACATTACAGATTCAGTAGGTGACGCGCAGAGAAAGGTTGATAAGTTGAAGAGCAGCTCTTCCGAAGTACAGAGCAGCTTTGAAGAAATACAGAACACATTCGTAGGCGTACAGACTTCGGTACAGCAGATCAAGGATTGCATGAAACAGATCATTGCGATTGCCAATCAGACGAATATGCTGGCGCTGAATGCGGCGATAGAAGCAGCACGCGCCGGAGAGCAGGGCAAGGGCTTTGCAGTTGTAGCAGATGAGGTCAAGAAGCTGGCTGACGAGATCAAGAAGCTGGTCAGCAACGTAGATAGCAGTATTTCAGAGGTTGAAAGCGGAACAGAACAGCTTAATCTGAACATTGAAAGCTCTAAAGAAGCATTTAAACAGAATGTTGAGGATGTGGATGCTGCTTACGGAGTCTTTGACCAGATCATTGAGGCGGCAGATGGAGCGAAGACGGTACAGCAGGAAATAAGTCAGGTAACACAGTCTTCCGGACAAAAGCTTGAACAGGTGAAAGACTGTTTTGAATCGGAAGAAGAGAAGATGCAGCGGGTACTGGCATATATTGAGCGTGCAAATGAACTGGGCACAACGAAGAGTTCCATGTTTGAAGACATGAACAATTTAGTAGGACAGTTGAATCCAATCGTAAAAGAAATACAACAGAAACAATCAAGATAGATAATAAGATGAAGATACAGAAAATCCCTTAGAAATAAGGGATTTTTTGTTATATACAGGGTTAAAAGTTTGGTTAAAAGTTTAGTTTTTCTCAACCTTAGTTTGCTGTACAAACGATGTCGAGACAGATATAATAAAGTCAGAGATTGTCATTGACATAGAGCGAAAGGATTGAAAAATATGAAGAAAGTGTGGATTGGTCTGTCAATTACATGTATTTTGATAGGCATCTTGGGAACTGCGGTAGACCTGATAGAGGGAAATTCCCTGGAAGATACCGCTGTTGTACTCTTCGTGCTGGCTTTATTCGCAGCATTCTTTGGCTGGCTTGCCTGGCTCTGGAGAATCAAATCCCCTCTAAAAAGGGCAGGAGAACAGGCAGCTATGGCGGCGAACAAGGTAAAAGAAAGCAACGATGCGTACAAAGGGCTGTCTAAATCATTAAAATGGCGCGTGTGGAAGTATCGTATTGTAGGTGCATTGATAGCTGTACTGGGTGTACGGATGTGGCACATGGGGAACTGGAGTACCTTCTGGATATCCTTCGGAACAGTCGTGCTGATTATCGGTATTGCAATCTTTATGATGGGTTCACCGCAGGATTATAACAGTATAACTGATGCAGTCAAAATGATAGGAATGGATAGAGAACGGAAAATAGGAGAATTCTACAAAGCTTATAAGGAGATACAGACTCCGCTTGGTTCTGCCTGGCTGGGATATTTCTACACTTCTCCTTATAAATCAATGATATTCGGTCCGGATGACAGGGGACAGTTCATATACTTCTATCTCAACAGTGCAGGGAACATTGGTTATATCGGATATTCTTTTCTGGATAACGCAATAAAGAAAAAATTGACTGAATCGGTCTATCCGCCTGTGACAGATTTGGGAGCCGATACAGCAGGACATCTCTGCTACCATACGGATGTCTTTTTCTTCCAGGACTGGTTGAAGGCAAGCATCGAGAATTACGTGAAGACAGAGCAGGTAATTCCTTTTATGGATGCTTCTCCCTCAGAGGTCTATACCTTTACCGAGGATTTCAAGCTTACCGGAGAGCACTTTGAGGTACAGGATAAGGATCAGAATACGGTCTACATAGTAGATGGCACGATGCCACTCATTAACCTGTATATCCATGATACGGAGGGCAATGAGATATTTAAAATGACGAAGGAAATCGGACACGCGCTGGCTACTTACCGCTTTTTCTACCGGGGAGAGCCTTACGGTGTGTTGGAGAAACAGTTCACCTTCGTACGTGATACCTTCACAATGGATATTAATGAAGGCAGGCTGGAACTGACCGAATACGCAGGAACGATTGGACATAATTACAAGGTAACACTGAATGGTACGCTGATTGGTGCGATTATGGATGACATGGACATCACCATTGAAAATATCGTGTGGGACAATGCTTTCCTGATCGTTCATGACAGGAAGTATCTGCCGCTTATCACTGCGATGGCAGTCATGGTAACGAGAGAGCTTGCCAGGGATGAGGACGGTGGACTGACCAACAGATAAAGAGATAAAGAGATAAGAGAGAGAGAAGAGACATATGAAGAGAGAGAAAAGAATAGCAATGATACTTGCAACGCTTGCGGCAACAGTTCTGTGTGGCTGTGGAGGTGCTTCTGCGATAGCCTTTGTAAGCGAAGAGGCAGCCAAGGAAGCACTGAATACAGCCGGGACTGTGCATTTTGATGGTGATGTGAAGGCAGTCAACCAGGGGACGGATATTCTGGCTGATGGACAGGTAGCCGGGTATATGGAAGAGACAGGTTTTTTTGATACGAAATGGACAGTCTCCATTGATGGAAATACCTGGTTCTATGCGAAATTTGTAACAGATGAGCCAATCAATGAAAATACGGATACGCTTGTTTCAGCAACGACCTATGGTTTCTATGATGCAGATGACACCTGTATCGGCTATGCGCAGGAGCAGGCAGTGAAAGGCGGAAGTGGTGGTTATTACATCTGCTATATGGATGCAGATGGTAATCCCAAAGATTATTATTCCAATGAAGAAGCAACCCAGACTTATGACAGCGAAGGGAACCTTATTGCTACAGGTACTGTTGATTTTAACGGCTTCTTTGAAAGCCAGCATTGCTATGTAGAGATCACTGCACAAGAGGGCAGTACTATGCAGATGGATTTCATGGATAAGATGGCGATGTATCTCTACCTGTTTTCAGATTTTAACAGCGAACATCTTGACTGACTGCCTGTGTAGAGTCGATTCATGAAACGTGCCCGAAAAGGGCACGTTAATTGTTATATTAGAGCAGGAATCATAAGGGGGATTACCATATGAAGAATAAGAATACTTTCACTAACTGGAGACAGTTGTTCAGACGAACACTTGCTGTCAGTCTGTCAATTGCCATGTTCGGTAACATGGTGGATTTGTCAACATTATCAGTTGACGCACAGACAACAGAAGAAGAGCTGACTATCGTTGCTTTCGACCCTTTGTCAAAAGACATACGGGAGCAGAAGCTGGAGATTGGAGCATCAGAGGATGATATCAATTTTCCCGATACGTTGACTGTAACGGTGGAAAAGACACAGACTGTAGAAAAAGATGATAAAGAAGCCGAGACAGAATCCACAGAAGAGACTACCGAGGCAATGGAAAGTACCGAGACTGAGACGGAGAGTACCGAGACTTCTACGGAGCAGACAACAGAAATGTCAGAGGAGACTGACGAAGGTTCGTCAACGGAAACGGAAGCATCTACCCAGACTTCGGAAGAAGCTTCAAGTGAAGAAGCTACACCAGAATCCAGCAGCGAAGAGACTTTCACACAGACAGATTCTGAAGAAGTACAGAAAGCCGATGAAGATGCTGACCAACAAAGTCAACAGGAAGAAAAGGCAGAAGAAACGCCAGAAGTTCAGCAGTTGGAGGATAATGCAGGAGAGAATGAGGAAGCACGAAACAGTGGTTCTCTTCTTGGTATACAGTTGTCTGCATTGGCGGCTAATCTGCTTCCTCACAAGATGATTGTTCATGCAGCCGAGTCCAATCCTGACACGGAAGATGAGACTGCAGCAAAGACGGAGAAAATTAAGCTTACAGATATCAAGTGGGAGATTGATGCAGGCGAAAGTGATGCAGAAGAGTTCAACAGCAGCAAGAAATACAACGGCTTCTGCTATGTCTATACCCCAGTCCTGCCCGATACTGATGAAAAAGGCAATAAACTGGTGCTGGGTGAAGATGTAGAACTGCCGATGATCTATGTGCTGGTGGGAGAGTATGAAGTTGTTACACTGGAGGATGATTTGGTTGAAGTCACCATCAATGGAACAGCTACCCACTACAGCTCCTGGGATTCTGCGATGGAAGCTTTGCAGAATGCGTCTAAAGACAGCAATTTGGATAAAGCGAAAGTGGATATACTTTTGATTAAGGATACAACTACATCAGCGAGTGCATCTATTGATTTTAAGGGTGCTGAAGTGACCTTGCATTCTGCAGGAGAGGAACCAAAAACAATTACAGGAGATTCTTCGGGTGCTTTGCTGGATATATCAAATGCGGAGAACCTTACCATTCAGGACATAAAAGTCACGAATGATACCGGATCAGTTATTAAAGTATCTGACGCAAAACTTTGCACGAATGCAAACATTGCTATAGAGGCATCCAATGCGGAAGATGGAGCAGTGAATTTACAAAACAATACAACATTGTACTTAAATGGAAATGGAAATTTTAGTGGTAAGAATCATAGTATAGTAGTGGATGGATCTGGTAATAAGATTATTGTTGGAACTGAAATAAATAAGAGTTATTCTGTAAATATTACAGGGCAGGGGAACGTAGATGTTTTTCAAAAAGGTAATATATCCGTGGCACTTTATGGAGAAAGAAATTATAATATATGGCTAAAGCCTGATTTACCAGAGGGTGTATCTTTTGAAGAAGCTATTCCGATGGATAAGAATACAGCTTCTTCTGTTGAATTTGAAGGAGACAAATATATTCTATGTGATGCAGAAATCACGGTAAATACTGTTATTTGTGCATATCAAGATACAATATATAGTCAAGTTCAGAAAATTGAAAATAATAAATTAAAGTACAGTGGTGGATGTAAACTTTTTACTCATAATCCAGATGCATATGGTGTGTGTGCTTATTGTGGCACTACAGACCTTGCAAAAGCTTATGCGAATGGACACCTGCATGTTGAAGGTCTGACCGGACGTACTTATGACAGTTATCCGCAGATATTGTCGAAAGTAACCCTTGATTTGCAGGATGGTACAACAAAGGAGCTTGTAAAGCCAAGTTATTACAATTCAAAGGGGGCTACGCGGTTGAACAGCCCTATAGGCGTAGGTGGTGACAGTCCTCTGAATAGTGACACAGCGGAGTATGTTGTACGCTATAAAAACAATGCAGAGATATACACCCTGACGGAGGGTGAAGACGGCTTTGATGAAGCAAAAGCGCCACAGGTTGAGATCAAAGGACGTGGTAATTATATTGGAGAGTTTACCGTTTATTTTACGATTGGAAAAGGTACGGCAAGCCTGGGAGATATAAATGTCCTCCAAATAATTTATAGCGGACAAGAGCAGGCAGCATGGGGAGTGATTCCTTTGCAATTTGAAGCTGACTCCTACGATCGCGATCAGTTCGCAGCGCTGATTGATGATAAATATATTTCAGTATGCGATTTGATAGAAGCTTACAAATGGTATGGGGAGGGTACATATCAATCAAACTACAAAGTTGAGTATAGCACGGATGATCAAAAGACCTGGATCACAGAAAAAGAATCCGGCAGCACCGAAGAAAATGCATATAAGATCACTAATGCTGGAGAATATCCTTTTTATCTCAGAGTAACAGGTGAGAATGGTCTTTTTGGTACACTTACCTCTGAAAAGTATATTGCAAGGATTACCCCCAAAGATCTTTCCATGCTATTGCAATATGACATTAATGTGGATGTACCTGAGGGTCTGGCAGCATATTATACCGGGAAACCGGTCCTTCCTGCATCCGGGTATCAGATTACGGATAACTATACGAAAAATGGATATACCCTGGTAAAAGACACTGACTTTACCGTATCCGGTCTTAATAATACGGATATAACAAATGATGCAGCTTTGGTCTTTACAGGTAAAGGTAATTATTCCGGAGAAATCCAGGCTGAAAATAAATTTGCAGTTAAGTATGCATTTTCACCTGTACAGACCACAGCATCCAAAGGAAATTGGTACAATGGGGATGTGTCTGTAAAGTTTAGCGATTCAGATAATGATTCTGACACAGACAAGATTGTATACACAGGCAGCATAGAATCAGGCGTAAGCTTAGGCAGCAAGCTGGCTGTCTATGCTTCAGTAGCTGATGCTGTCAGGGGTTCTGCTTCCGGATATACTTTTACAGCAGAGGGTAAGAATACACAGACGCTGTATATAAAAGATGAGGATAACGGCTATATCGGTACACCTGTGGCTGTGACGGTTCAGATTGATAAGACAGCCCCTGTATGGGAGGATGCTGACGGAAATGCAGATAAATATGGCATTCAGATTAAGGAGAACTGGTGGAAGAAGCTGTTACATACCATCAGCTTCAAGCATTTTTATAATGATGAGACATTGGATATCAGGATTCGTGCCAATGATGCAAAAGCAGGAATTGATACCAGTGGAGTGGATAAGTATTATTACTATGTTGAAGAGGTTTCTGATGAAAATGCAATAGATAATTATAAGGTTAAGACCGCAGAAGAATTAGATCAGTTACCGGCAGCCGGAGCAGATGTGAATGCCGGCTTTGTGGAAGTACAGGTGAATGGAGCTTCTGCTGTTACAGTAGGGAATTTAAGCAAAGATGCCAACTATGTCATTTATGCGTATGCTGTGGACAAAGCCGGTAATAAGAGCAAATATGTCTGCACGGAAGGTATTGTAAGAGATAATACGATTTCTTCCTATTCGATAAATATGCCGAATGCTGCAAATGGAACCTTAACCGATACAGAAGGTACATTCTCTTTTGAGGCACCGGAAGACCTGACATTATTGTACTTCTATGTGCATGCAGATGAATTTGACAATGAGTCTGATTACAATGATTTTGTAACAGAAATGAAGAAGCATTATGCTGATTTATCGAATAACGGTTCTTATAGTGATAATAGATATCTTCCTCTTGCAATAAAGGGGGATGACAGAAAGTGGACACCGAATTTTACAAATGAGGGGGAAAAGGCAGAGGTTTCTTTTGGTTCTTTTCATAAAGAAATAGCATTACATATCAGTCAGGCTTCCAAGGGTCATTATGAATTCACTATTTCAGATTTACAGCCAACTGAAGCATGTACCATCCGGATGGTAAGCATTGACAGAGCAGGCAATATCAGTGCAACTCCTTTTATGAGCTTTACCACGACTAAGGCAATACCAGTAATAGAAACTGCACCTGTATTGACCGGTTACTATAGCGACACACCACAGAAACTAAAGATAACCTCAGGTGTGGCGAAGTATGCTGGTAAAGAGGTCAAGGGCGAATGGAAGATTACAGAGCAATCTACCACACCTTTACAGATGAACACTACAACAGAGTGTCAGGTGACTTTCATCCCGGATGCTGCGGCATATCCTGATACTTATGAAAATACCGTGTTTAGGGTAAGACCGGTTATCCAGAAACGTCCAATTACAATCAACGTTGCAGATATGACGATGGGTTATGGGGAAGATATACCTCATATAACGGATGTTTCTTTTAATATTGCAGGAGGTGAAGGTAAGGGACTGGCAGGTTCAGATACGAAAGAAACCATTCAAAATACATTGTCTCTGCGCACTTTGGCAACCAAGGAATCGGATTGTGGCAAATACTCATTTACAGTAAGCTCCAACAGCAGTAATTATGAAGTGACGGCGAAGTATTATGAGAATTTATCGGATTTAGCCAACTCCAAGGCGGAAGGAACTCTTACGATTACAAAGGCTGCCGGAGAAATTATCCAGAATGAAGGCTTTACCGCAAGTAAGACTGTAACTTTCAAAGATTCTGCCTTTTCCTTAAATGTATCACCAAACAACAGGGAAGGAAAGCTTATATACAAAGTAAGCGATTCTAAAGACATAAACGGTGTGAGTGTAGATGATGACAGGATTCTTTCGGTATCAGATGATGGCAAGGTGACTGTCAAGAGTGCTGGAAGTACGAAGATTACAATTTCTCTTCCTGAATCTACGAACTATACGGCAGCAACGTCTCTGACCGTGGAGGTGACAGTAAATAAGAGGGCATATACGGTAGATTCCATCAATAAGAAATATCTGTATTCAAGAGAGAATGAAGACAGTATTGACCTTTTAGCCCTGCTTCCAGCGGATTGTGGTACTGTGAATTTTGACGTGATATCAACAACAGACAGCAGCTCGTTTATTGAAGCACCACAGTATAAGGAAGGTAAGCTGGCTTATAAGCTTGCAGCGGGTAACATAGGTAATACAGCAACAATTACAGTCCCTGTAACAACAGAAAACTATACAATAAATAATGGTAATTCGCTGATATTCAATCTTGAACTGGTGGAACAGAAGCCGTTAAAACCACAGGGTGAGATTACTTTGCAGAAAAATGAGATGACTTATGGGGAACCTTTGTCCGTACTGCAGTTTAATGAAGCAAAATTTGTGGATGCAGATACCGGAGAAGGAATAGTGGGAACACTTGCATGGAACGCTCCGGATTATAAGCTGGAAGTTGGGGAGCGCCTGGCTGAGTGGATATTTACCCCGGATAATGTGGAATATGCACCATATATTGGATATACAACTGTTACAGTCAATAAAGCAGTTCCTCACATTGTTTTCACACCGGATCCGCCAGAGCAGATTTATCGTACATCAGCATATAGCGTGGAGATTTTAAATGGACTTTCAAAAAATCCCGGTATTGTAATAGGTGTAGACGATCAGCAGCTTGGAGGTATCTGGAAATGGGAAGATGAGAACTGGACTCCGACGGTAGGACAGAGTGAGCGCAGGATCTATTTTGAGCCTCTTGATATGCAGCATTATGAAAATTCAGCGATGGAGACGGTGATACTGATTGTGAAAAAGGCAAGACCTTATATACAGATTGAACCGCAGATAAGCGATTATACGCATGGTGATACTCTGTATAGTCAGAAGCTGACAGGAACTGTGATCTATGGTGATGGCAGAGGCAATCGTGGATCTGATGATGCATACGGTAATGAGACAGTAAGTGGTACGTTCACATGGGTGACAGCAGATATGAAGCTTTCTCATCAGAATGATAATGGCAAGACCTGTGAATATGTCTTTACACCGGCTGATACTACATCTTATGAGACAGCGAAGGGAACATTTACCATAACAGTCAATAAAGCACAGAATCCTCCGCAGATTCCAAGCAGCAAGATGCAGGTTGACTTTTCCTGCGAACAGGTCAGTGATGTGAAGCTTCCTACTGGATGGATGTGGACTCCGGCAGAGGGACAGGATACGACTCTGACAGTGGGAAATACAATAACTGTTACAGCAACTTATACGGCATCAGATTCTGTGAATTATGAAAATTTAACAGTTGACGTGGCAATTACCCGTTCAAGCTGTGAGCATGCTAAGACGGAACGTCGTGGTGAGGTGAAAGCAACCTGTATCGCAGCTGGCAGCACTGGAGAACTCTGGTGTCTCATATGTGATGAAAAGCTGATGGAAAGTACAGAAACGGCAAAAGATTCTACAAATCATGCGGCATTGACTAGTAGAGTCACAAAACAGCCGACTACTACAGAGGAAGGAGTTATGACATATGAGTGTAGCGCCTGTGGTTATACAACGACTAAGCCGATAGCTAAGATTGCTGCTAAAAATGATGCAGATGCTGGCAGTTCCAACAACAGTAATGATTCTGAAAACGACTCAGAAAGTTCTGGTTCCATGAATAATGTACACAAAGATGTGATGCAGCCCGCAAAGACAACACCTGCACCTGATCCTTCTCTGACTCCGATACTGACACCGGCTCCGATACCTGATCCTGTACAGCCCACACAACCGGCTGACAATGTGAAGAAGCCTCAGCGCAAAGCCCAGGCAGCACAGAATGATACGGTAGAGGAAGGCGAAGAGGCAAGACCTTTTATCCAGGGTGAGGATGATAAGGAAGGCTGGGATGTGATCAGGGCAGAATCAGCAGTATGCGCTGAAGGCGGCACAATCGTAGTAAACATGAATGGTTCAAGTGTTGTACCTGGTGATATCTTTGATATGATTAAAGGAAAAGATATTACGATGCAATTTGAGCTTGATAATGGAATCATCTGGCAGGTAAATGGCATGAGTGTTCAGAAAGAGAACATCAGTGATATTGATTTCCATGTGGCACTTGGTGAGGAGGCATCAGATACGATTCCTGTAGACCTGATCAATGCCCTGACTGGTGAGCGTTTCTCCATGAATCTGACACTTGCCTATGAGGGAGCCTTTGGCTTTGAAGCAGTCATGCGACTCAATGTAGGAGAAGCGAATAAGGGACTTGTAGCGAACCTCTTCTATTATAATGTAAGTACAGATGCGTTGGAATTTATCTGTGCAGATGAGATAGATGAGACTGGTCAGGCAGAGCTTACTTTCACGCATGCTTCTGACTATATTATCATCCTTGATACGGTTTCGATGGAAGCGGTCGAAGAAGCAGATGAGACTTTTGCTACAGATACAACCAGTGATAATACCGTACAGGCAACAACGACAGAAGATCATACACTTTTTATCTGGATTATTGTACTTGCCTGCATAGCAGCATTGACAGCGACAGGATTTTTGACCTTGAAGAAACGTAAAGAAGAATAGTACTATTTAGAAGAAAACGGCGATATTGTATAGCAGAGAAGCTATACGGTATCGCTGTTTTGTGTTATATTGTGCTTCATATAGCAAAGAATATTTGCATAATAAAGCATTGATGTTTTGGAAACAGTTAGGTATCATATAAATAAAAGTACGAGAGGAGAAATGTTATGAAGATGAAGAAGATTGCAGTACTAGGGGCAGGAGCAGTTGGTTCCTATGTCATTTGGGGGCTTTCTAAACGTGATGATATCAGTTTGGGTGTTGTTGCAGAGGGTGAAAGAGCCAACCGATTAAAGAACGGTTGTATCATCAATGGTGTGACATATCACCCGGAAGTGTGGACACCACAGGAAGCACAGGGAGCAGATCTGCTGATTATAGCTTTGAAATATGGTGCATTGCCGGGTGCATTAGACAGTATCCGCACGATTACCGGAGAGAATACAGTTGTAATGAGCCTTATGAATGGTGTAGACAGTGAAGAGATCATTTCTACTGTAATAGACAGTTCTCATATCATTTATTCCCTGATAAAAGTAGCTTCTCATAAGGAAGGCGATGGTTTCTGCTTTAACCCGGATACTACGATAGGTATTATTTTCGGAGAACTTACCGTACCATATCAGAGTGAGCGTGTGCAGGCAATTGAAGCCCTTTTTGAAGGTACTGGCTTACATTATCGTGCAACAGAACATATCAGAGAAGAGATGTGGAGCAAGTTCCGCCTGAATGTATGTAATAATCTTCCCCAGGCAATCCTCGGAGCGGGTGTTGGATGTTATCAGGACAGCGTTCATATGAAAGAGATCAGCAACGGACTCAGAAGAGAGCTGGAAGCTGTCGCGGCGGCGAAAGGAATCGACATCAATAAGGCAGATGCTTCTTCTGGACATGGCAGTGCTGTTCCACCAACAGCCAGATACTCTACTTTACAGGATCTGGATGCAGGTCGTCACACAGAGATTGATATGTTCTCAGGCGCACTGATGCGTATGGGTAAGGAGCTTGGTATCCCTACACCTTATAATGAATTTGCTTACCATATCATCAAAGCCATGGAAGAGAAAAATGACGGTAAATTCGATTATACCGGCAAACAGCAAGAAACGACCTGTGCTAAGTAATACGATACAGGAAGAAAAACTATATTATGGAGGAAATTTATAATGCACATACCAGAGAATTATTTATCACCGGCAACCTGCGGTGTGATGGGAGCGGCAATGGTTCCTGTCTGGGCACACGCTGTGAAAAAAGTAAATGAAGAACTTCCAAAGGATAAGATTCCACTTCTTGGAGTGGGAGCAGCTTTTTCTTTTTTGGGTATGATGTTCAATGTACCACTCGTGGGAGGTACAACAGGGCATGCAGTGGGAGGAACGTTAATTGCGCTGTTATTTGGTCCCAATGCGGCATGTATTGCAGTATCTATAGCACTGTTATTGCAGGCAATCATCTTTGGCGATGGTGGAATCCTGGCATTTGGTGCGAATTGCTTTAATATGGCATTTGTTTTGCCCTATGTCGGCTACGCAGTTTATCGTCTGATTGTAAGAATGGCAGGTGGAGATTTGGCAAAAGACAGAGTACATTATATTGCCGCGGCAATAGGCTCTTATATTGGAATTAATGCGGCTGCATTTTGTGCCTCTGTAGAATTCGGTATTCAGCCATTGTTATTTAAGGATGCAGCCGGTAATGCCCTTTACTGTCCATATGATCTTACTGTCTCAGTCCCTGCCATGATGATTCCTCATCTTGCTGTGGCTGGAATCATTGAAGCCATATTCACCGTGGCAGTATTTGCCTTTGTGAAGAAGACCTCACCGGAGCTTACTTATGAAAGTATTCTGACAGGTGGAGAGAATGCGAATACAACAAAGAAGCATATGCCGGTGTTTGCCCTGATTGCACTGCTTATTGCGACAACACCGCTTGGGCTTCTGGCTACGGGTACAGCATGGGGCGAATGGGGCGCTGATGAAATCGCAGATATCGTAACCAATGGTTCAGCGCTTGGATATACACCGAAGGGGCTGGCAGAAGGCTGGTCATTGTCCGTGCTTATGCCTGATTATGCTGTCAGTGGAATGAATGAGGCCGCTGCCTATATCTTATCGGCTTTCATTGGTGTGGCACTTCTTATCATTATATTTAAGCTGATCTCAATTCCTATGAAAGGACGAAATCATTATGCTTCCTAGTTGGATGGAGCGTGTGGACCAATATGATCCGCCAAAAGACTGCAGTAAATTTGCAGTGAAGACAATTCAGACAATTGGAAAAGCTATGTCACGTATAAAAGTCCAAAAGGGACATGAGAAGGGACGGCCTCTGCCGGCCCTTTTCAAGTTGCTTGTAACAGCAGGTGGAATTCTGTTTCTGTCCATCACACAAAATAAGTTGTGTATCATGGCATATGCAGCTATACTGTTATTATATTTGTGTACATGGCCTGCGGGGGATATTTTGAACATTATGAAAGCAGGATGTGGAGCATCTGTGCTGGCGCTTATTATTCTGCTTCCTGCAATGTTCATACAGCCGAGTGGTATACGAAATGAACTATTGATTGTGATTAAGGTATTTTTCAGTATATCTACACTAAGCATTTTTAATCATACGACGCAGTGGAATCATATTACAGGAGCACTTAAAAAGCTGCATATTCCCGGAATTTTTATCTTTACTTTGGATATTACATTAAAGTATATTGTACTTCTGGGGAATCTGATTACAGAGCTGTTGACATCTCTGCAGCTTCGATCTGTTGGTAAGAATAATAAAAAGCACAGCTCCATCGGAGGCGTCATGGGTGTTACATTTGTAAGAGGTACTGAGATGAACCAGCAAATGTATGAGGCGATGCAGTGCAGGGGATTTACAGATGATTATAGTGTGAAAAATTAATTTTCACATGTGGCTTTGTGCCGGCAGTCCCAAGCCTGCCGATTACGGAAGGACATGGTTATTAGTATGAAAATAATAGAATTGTCGGATGTAACATTTGGATATGATGAAGCTGAACCACCGGTTCTGGCTCATTTCAATTTGGCAATAGAGAAGGGAACGTGTATCGTCATTGAGGGCGATAATGGTTCTGGCAAGACGACATTTTTCAGAATCATCAATGGATTGTCTTTTCCTCAGAAGGGGAAGTTGCTGTTTGATGGCATTGAGATTAATGAAAAATATCTGAAAGACAGCAGAAATGCAAAACTTTTTCATAAGCGAATCGGATATTTATTTCAGAATCCCGATGTCATGCTTTTTAATGCAAAAGTATATGATGAGATTGCCTTTGGACCCAGACAGATGGGCATGACAGAAGAGGAAGTAAAGCGCAGAACGCAAGATTGCATGAGAATATTTGATTTAGAGACATTAGCAGATAAAGCGCCTTATCATTTGAGCGGAGGGCAGAAGAAGAAGACTGCACTTGCGGCTGTTATGTCCCTTAACCCGGAAGTCATCGTCTTGGATGAGCCTTTTGCAGGACTTGACCAGAAAAGTCAACAGATACTGACAACATTTATCGAGGATTTGAAAAAAGCCGGTAAAACGTTGCTGATTGCAACACATAATCCTGATGTAAAAGAAAAGCTGGCTGATGTAACGATATCACTATAGCAAGGGAGAGAAATTATGAAATCAAAGAGAATGAAAGCATTATTATTTATGAGTATGGCTGTACTTGCAACCGCCTGCGGTAAGGAAGAAGTCAATACAGCAGAGTCACAGACACAGATTACGGAAGAGGCAAGTACTGAAGCCCTGCAAACACAGACTTCGGAAGAAATAACAGGTGAAGCATTTATGCCAAATGGTTTTATCGAGGAGAAAGCACAGAAAAATGAATTTGACTCTTATGAGGAAGTAATCGGTTATCTCGAAGCAGGTCAGGCATATACCTATGTGGATGTATTGGGAAGTGAGGAGCCCATATTACTGGTTACAGAGGGTACATATGATAATCAGGATGGAAAAAATGATGCAGTTTCTATTTCAGCATATGTATATCTGGAGGATGAAAATGGTGTAAGCTGTGGCTCCATGATCGCATCTGAGGGTACTGCTTATCCTATTGCCGTAAAGGACGGATTACTTTACACGGCAGGCGGACATATGATAGAAGCAGACTGTATTTCACAGGAGACTCATGCGCTGATGGTAAAATCCTATATAAGCGAAGACTTTGACGAGAATGGAACAGCACATTATACAGGATTTATCAGAAGCAGCAATCAGGTATATGAGGATGGTAAAGAGATTGATGGTGCAGATGAAGATCATCAGTATCAGGCACTTTGGGATGAATATGCAGATGCAGAGATGGTGAACTTTACAGTAGTGCAATAATACCTGAAGGCATAGAGATCGAAGTTGATACGATTGAGTCTGAATAGTTGAAGCTAAGTCGCAAAGCCTGTAAAATCAAGGGTTTTGCGGCTTTTTCTCTTTTTCATTGCATTATGATTGCATTTTTTATTCTAATTCTCTATGATAGTTTGCTGTGAATTGATTGCTGGTGTAATCTGCGATACTCTGTGTTGCCGGAGTATAATGCAGTACGCCAGTTAATTTATGGGCAACTTCAAGATTGGTATTCGGATATAAATGTCCGTATGTTCCTAACGTGGTCTGTATCTTCTCATGTCCCAGACGTTCCTTGATCAGTAAAGGGTTTTCGCCCATGCTGATTAGCAGGGAAGCGTGAGAATGCCGTTACGGTATAATAACGACAAACAGAAAAAGCCTTTATTTTCAAGGGGTTTGAGCGTTTGTCGTCTTTTATTCAATTCCTTTTCCAAGTTGA
>MNTL01000058.1 GCA_001916965.1 Roseburia sp. CAG:10041_57 | reverse complement strand
TGGACAAACTCTACGGAGCAGATACATGATAGGTATTCCGATGAAGAAATCAAAACACTCTGGTCGAAGCTATATGAAATCAACAATGTAGATATTATCCTGATTATGATTTATACCGGACTGCGACCAACCGAGCTATTGGAAATCCAGACGGAAAATGTCCATTTAGACGAAAAGTACATGGTAGGTGGCATGAAAACCGAAGCCGGGAAAGACAGAATTATCCCACTGAACGATAAGATTATACCTCTCGTCAAGAACCGCTACGACGCAAACAAGAAATACCTGATCAATAACAAGTTTGGAAATCATTACACCTACGGAACCTACATGAACGGTAATTTTAATACGTGCATGGGAAAATTCAAAATGAAACACCTGCCCCACGATGGCAGACACACCTTTGCTTCACTCATGGATAGCGCCGGAGCAAATGATGTATGTATCAAATTGATTATGGGACACAGTATGAAGAACGACACCACTAAGGGAACTTACACCCATAAGACGTTAGAAGAACTTCTTGCAGAAGTGAACAAGATATAAAATAGTAAATCAAGACTGATTGCTGGATACACTTATGATGTTTCTGATGATAAACATTACACTCATATTCAGCCTGAATCATCTTGATAAGCACAGGATGGAAATGCTTCCAAAAGCATTCAAAATCAGTAAAAATAAATGTATACCACCTGTATATCACTTGTGTATCACGTGTATATAACGACCTCAAAACAACGTAAATTATCTTCTATTTATGAATATTCTGACAATTCGCATGTCTTATCAATACATAAAAAAAAGCCCCGGAAATTCAGTATTTCCAGGACTTTTCCATATAATCTTTATCTTAGAAATTCTTAATTAGCAAACACCCTGTGCGAGCATCGCATTTACAACCTTCTCAAAGCCTGCAATGTTAGCGCCTGCAACATAGTCTGCCTGACCACCAACAGTTGCATTGTATCTCTTTGCAGCATCGCTGATGTTAGCATAGATTGTCTCCATGATGCCTTTGAGCTTTCCATCAACTTCTTCAAATGTCCAGTGAAGTCTCTCGGAGTTCTGGCTCATCTCCAATGCGGAAGTAGCAACACCACCTGCGTTAGCAGCCTTACCACCTACGAACAATACGCCGTTCTCCTGTAAGTACTTGGTTGCTTCCAGTGTAGTAGGCATGTTAGCACCTTCTGTTACAGATGTAACACCGTTAGCAACTAACATCTTAGCATCTTCAATGTCTAATTCGTTCTGAGTTGCGCAAGGAAGTGCCAGATCTACCTTGTACTGCCATACACCATGCTCACCGTTCTGCTTAGCATGATATTCAGCTGATGGACGAGCTGCTGCGTACTCTGTAAGACGTGCACGTTTAACTTCCTTAACTTCCTTTAATAATGCAACATCAATTCCTTCAGGATCATAAATCCAGCCTGTAGAATCAGAGCATGTTACAACCTTAGCACCTAACTGATGTGCCTTTTCGATAGCGTAGATAGCTACATTACCGGAACCGGATACTGCACATGTCTTGCCTGCGATATCAATACCATGATCTTTTAATAAAGCGCTTGTTAAGTATAACAGACCATATCCTGTAGCTTCTGTACGTGCAAGAGATCCACCATAAGTAAGTCCCTTACCTGTCAGAACGCCTTCAAATAATCCACGGATTCTCTTGTACTGGCCAAACATGAAACCAATCTCTCTTGCGCCTGTTCCGATGTCACCAGCAGGTACATCTACGTCTGCGCCGATATATTTGGAAAGCTCTGTCATAAAGCTCTGGCAGAATGCCATGATTTCTCTGTCTGACTTACCCTTAGGATCGAAGTCGGAACCACCTTTACCACCACCGATAGGAAGTGTTGTAAGTGAATTCTTGAATACCTGCTCGAAACCTAAGAACTTAATAATACCAAGGTTTACAGAAGGATGAAGTCTTAAACCTCCCTTGTAAGGTCCAATTGCATTGTTGAACTGTACACGGAAACCTCTGTTGACCTGAACCTGTCCCTTATCATCTACCCAAGGTACACGGAACATAATCTGACGATCCGGTTCTGTAATTCTCTCCAAAATTGCATTCTTTCTGTATAAATCCTCATTAGCATCAATAACAGGTCTCAATGAATCAAGAACCTCTGTTACGGCCTGTAAAAATTCAGGTTCACTTGCATTCTTTTTCTTTACTGACTCAAGTACTTCATCTACATAAGACATTGTAATAAAACCTCCTTAGTTTAGTATACATAGAATTATGAGAAATCCCTCTGGCACTGCCGGATACAACATCACTTTACCGTGCTAAATTTTTCTCAAAACATATTATAATCGAATTTTTTTTCATGCACAATCAGAAATCTACTGTAACGTACAATTTGGTATATTTTGCTGAATTTCATTGTGATTATTTCACAAATAATTGTACGTTTTACTGTTTTTTCGTGTGCGTTATCTTGTGTCTCGAATGAATAAATATGCAGTACACTTATTATGCATGGAAAGTAACTAGAATCTTGGTACCCTGACCTTCCTCACTGATTACCTCCAGCGAAGCATTATGTACCTGCGCAATATGTTTTACGATAGCAAGTCCAAGTCCGGTTCCTCCGGTCTCCTTGGATCTGGATTTGTCCACACGGTAGAAACGTTCAAATATCCTTTCCTGATGTTCCTTTGGAATTCCAATTCCATTATCCTGCACGATCAGCTGTACACCTTCCCTGGTACGTGCCACACCGGCTTCCACCTTGCCACCTTCTTTATTATAACGTATTGCATTGTCACACAGATTGTATACAAGCTCTTCTATCATCTGTCTGTTGGCTTTGATCAACTGCCCTGTTCCCTTGGCACTGATGCTGACGTTATGATTACGTGCATTGACCTGTAACGTCTGTACACAGTTCTGCACAATGGCATACAGATCCAGCTCCTCAAATTCAGGTGCAGCCTGCACCCCATCCAGTTCAGACAGACGGATGATATCATTGATCAGCGTCAATAGCCTGTCTGCATTCTTATGAATCGCACTGGCAAAATTTACAACATTCTCACCATCTACCAGATTATTCTCCATCAGCTCTGCATATCCTGATATGGAGGTCAGCGGAGTCTTGAGTTCATGAGAGACATTCGCCGTAAATTCCTGACGCATCGTTGCACTCTTCATAATGTCTTCATGCTGTTTACTGATCGTTGCCACAAAAGGCTTCAACTCATCATAGACCTCTACTGAATCCAGATCATCCATATGCTGCGCAACATTTTCTATCGGCTTTATCATCTTATAGGTAATGAAACGAGCCAGTGCTGCACAGATTACCAGTAAAAGAGCCACGATACATCCCATCAGAGGCAGCATTCTGAATAAAATCCCCCATATATTACTTGCCTGCTTGGATACACGGATAACATATCCATCAGAATTCTTAACAGCATAATAAAACAGATTCTGTGATAATGTATCAGAATTCCTTATGCTTTCGCCCTCTCCTGACTGCATGGCTTCCTGTATTTCTTCTCTTTGTGCATGATTCTCCATCCTGGAAGCATCTGCATAATTATCATATATTACAATTCCGTCATTCTCTACTATTGTAACTCTGAGTTCTTCCTGACTGGAATCGAATCTCTCCCATGGAATCTCTTCCTGCTGCGCTATATCTGATATTAAATACGCATAAGAGCGTATTTCTTCCATGACCTGCTTCTTAAGCATGTCATATGACACTCCCAGCGTGAGCAGCAACGTTTCTAATATGGCAATGACCGCCAGAGCCATACAATGTATATATATCTTCCTTTTCATGTAAGTAACCCTGTCCTTCCATAATCTGCATACTTTCAGGTATATTTTAGTACCTTGTGCAGGCACAAATTTTCACATTATTCCAGCATATATCCTACATTACGAATGGTCTTGATACGATTGCCAGCCTCACCCAGCTTCTGTCTCAGCGTCTTGATATGCATATCCACGGTTCTGGTCTCCCCACTGTAATCAGTTCCCCAGATACGGTTCATAATACTCTCTCTGGTAAGTACGATTCCCACATTATCCAGAAACATTTTCAACAGTTCATATTCTTTAAAAGTAAGTTCGCAGGGCTTGTCATTCACATACACTGCGTGCTTCTCATCATCCATGGACAGTTCATCCAGGCTCAGAACCTTCTTCTCATCCTTGCCATCACCGATTCTGCGCAGCAATGCCCGCACTCTGGCTATCAATTCCATAACACCAAAAGGCTTGGTCAGATAATCATCCGCTCCCATATCCAACCCCTTAACCTTATCAATTTCCGTGGTTCTGGCTGTTACCATAATAACAGGCACATGCGCCGCCCTTGGATTATGTCTTATATTCTGCACGATCTGCAGTCCATCTTCATCCGGAAGCATAACATCCAGAACTGCAAGAGAAGGAACCTTTTCTTCTACTGCTGCATAGAAATCCTTCGCATTGGTAAAGCCTTTTACCTCATAATTACTGTTTTTAAGGGCAAATGTCTCTACTTCCAGAATGTCATTATCATCTTCTACTATATAAATAAGTGCCATGTTGATAACCGTACCTTTCTGCAGCACTGCTGCTTCCTTTTTATTCTACTGCTCTACCGCCAGTCATAAAAAAGACAGCGGCATGACCGCTGTCCCTTATTACTTACACATCCTACCTTAGGGTAATTCATATTTTCTAAGATAGCTCTGAAGTCTGATGTCAAATTCACTGCCTTCACCCTTTGGAAGTGTATCTACATACTCATGTGCATGTGTCTCATCTTCCTTCAGCTGCATGACACTGATTGCGATATTGGAACAATGGTCTGCAATTCTCTCATAGTTGTTTGTAATATCAGATAATACAAAACCAAGTTCCACTGTACACTTGCCCTTGCGCAGACGCTTTGAATGACGTTTCTTCATCTCTTTCTGGATCACATCAATTGCTTCTTCAAAAGGCTCTACATGCTTCGCTTCTTCCACATCTTCCTTTTCAAAGATATTGACGGACATATCCACAATGTCACTGACAGCTCTGGAGAATGTCTCCAGTTCTTCCAATGCCTTTGGTGAAAATGCCTGTTCCTTCTTCTGCATCTCTCTTGCCGCATCTACCAGATTAATGGCATGATCTGAGATTCTCTCGAAATCACCAATACTATGCATCAGCATTGTCATCTTCTTGGAATCCTTCTCACTCAGGTTACGGCTGGAAAGCTTCACAAGATAACCACTGATTTCATCGTCATACTGATCTACCAGATTCTCCTTGAATTCCACATCTGCTGCAATTTCCTTATCAAATGTAATGAACAGTCCCATTGCTTCCTGAAGGGAAGCCTTGGTAATCTCTGCCATCTTCACAACATAAGAATATGCCTGTTCCAGAGCAAAGGAAGGAGTATTGAGGAAACGCTCGTCCATCCTGACAAAATCTGCCTGCTGCTTTGCCTGCTTGCGTTCTTCTTCGTCCACCTGGATTACCATATAGGATAACTTCTCCAGCAGATTGGAAAATGGTAATAACACAATAGTTGCTGCCACATTAAAGACTGTATGCACTACTGCAATGCCAGCCTTGTTTGCTGCTTCACCAAGGAATTCAAAATGTACAACACTATTGACACTGTAAAAGACAACCATAAATATGGTAGTTCCGATAATATTGAACAAAAGGTGTACTACTGCTGCACGTTTTGCATTTTTGCTGGCTCCTACAGAAGACATGATTGCTGTGATACATGTACCAATATTCTGTCCCATAATAATAGGAATCGCTGCCGCATAGCTGACTCCCCCCGTATCACACAACGCCTGTAAAATACCTACAGATGCAGAAGAAGACTGAATCACTGCCGTAAGTACTGCACCAACGATCAGACCAAGTATAGGGTTCGTGAACATCGTAAATATCTGAGTGAACTGAGGAACATCCTTCAACGGTGCCACTGCATCTGACATGGCTTCCATACCATACATCAGAATCGCAAAACCGATAAAAATCGTACCAATATCCTTTTTCTTGCTATCCTTAATGAACATTACAAGGATAATACCAATCAGCGCAAGAACAGGAGAAAAAGAACTGGGTTTCAGTAACTGTAACAGGATATTATCTCCCTGAATACCTGTCAGACTCAGTAACCATGAAGTGATCGTAGTACCCACATTGGCACCCATGATAATACCGATTGCCTGAGAGAGCTTCATAATGCCTGAATTTACAAAACCAACTACCATTACTGTTGTCGCTGATGAGGACTGAATGACAGCTGTCACTCCTGCGCCAAGAAGCACTGCCTTCCATTTGCTGCTGGTAAGATTCTCCAGAACTTTCTCAAGCCTACCGCCTGATACCTTCTCAAGACCCTCACTCATAATGTGCATTCCATAAAGGAACAGTGCCAAGCCGCCTATCATAGACAACAAACCAAATAAACTCATAATAGGTCTCCTTCGATAATTATTTTACATGCTTTATCCAATTCAACCTAATTATACGATATAATATCATTTTTGTGTAAAAAAAATTACCTTTTTCATGTAAAATCTATGTAAAATTAATCTGTATTGTTTTAAAACGGATAATACAATATCGGCCTGCATAATTTCTTTACCGCTTTACTGGATAATACTGCCAGTAATACGACAATAAGTAATACACTGCACAGAACCGGATACTGCTTCATTGCAGGAACCGGATAATACTTCAATAACCTGATTACGAACCCATGAAGCAGAAATACCGGCATGGTATTCTGTCCCAGCTTGGTTACAAAGGGGATTGTGCGGTTTGGCATACATACACACAGAAAATGGATGAGCAGAACTGCACAGATAATCGCTCCCAGCCTGATTACCACGTTATAATGCCATTTCTCATAGGCAGCCGCCTGATACAGCCAGGATACCTTGATTCCCTTTCGGTATTCAAATAAAATTACCGCAATGCCTATAGCTGCCGTTGCTGCAGTAATTCTCAACAGCTGTTTATGGCCGGCGCTTTCTCCAAAGCACTGTGGAAACACGAATCTGCCATATTCCTGGCTATATAAGCCCGCCAGAAAGAATGGGAAAAAGACAATAATTCTGGATAAGCTCATGTAATATCCAATATTCTCATCAAATCCAGCCAGCAGTGCCATGGCTACAGCCGCTGTCATGATCACAGCTCTTTTCTTTCGTGAATCAGTCACAACAAAAGGAATCAGTAAATTCCATATTACCAGCGCCAGCAGATACCATAATAACCAGTATGGTTTCACGAACTGCATATCGCTGTCATGCTTTAATACAATGCGGTCAAATAATACATACAAAATCTGAAATACCACATACGGATACACATAGTTTCTTGCAATCTTATCATAGTGTACTTCCCTACTGCTGCAAAATCCCGATAAAAACACAAATGCCGGCATATGGAAGGAATAAATCAACAGATAGAGGTATGAACTGTATGGGAACTTGATTACTTCGCACAAATGCCCTAATACAACGCACCCTATCAGAAATGCCTTCATATTATCCACAGCCATAAGCCGCTCTTTTTTCTTTTTCATAATCTTCCTCTTTATTTTTATTTCATTATAAAACATCAGTTGCTATTATGGCTCATGGAAAATACTTTTTCAAGCGTTCCCTTTGTTCTTTTCCCAAAACACTGCAGACAACAAAAGGCGTTCTACAGTTCTCACTGTAAAACGCCTTTTATAATATCATCTTATTTTTATACTTCAAACATTAATTCGCCGTATGTAGGCATAGGCCAGATATCGCTGTCAACTACCATTTCCAGCTTATCTACAGGTGCACGTAATGCATCCATAGCAGCCTTAACAGTATCCTTGTAGTAGAATGCCTGTGCTTTCACATCTTCGATTGCAGACGCCTTAGCTGTCTCAGCCTGTAAAGTCTCAAGTGCAGCCTGTGCCTCTGTCAGTAAGCCATCTACCTTCTTCAGTAATTCTACCTGTGTAGAAGCCGTAGCACCTGCTTCCTTCACTGCCAGTACTGTATTAGCAAGATCTCCTGTATAAGCAGATACTGCCGGGATGATGTCCTTACCAGCCATGTCGATCATAGTCAATGCTTCGATATTGATTGTCTTAGCATATGTCTCGTAAATGATCTCTTCACGGGATTCCAGTTCTACCTTTGTAAAGATATGGAACTTCTCGAATAACTTCACTGCCTTATCTGTTGTCAGAGTAGGAGCTGCCTCAATCATGGACTTGATGTTAGGAAGTCCTCTTCTCTCTGCCTCTGCTACCCATTCATCTGAATAGCCGTTTCCGTTAAAGATGATTCTCTGATGCTCAGTCAGGTATTCCTTGATCAGATCATGTACAGCCATATCGAAATCGTCTGCCTTTTCCAGAATGTCTGCTGCTTCACAGAAAGCTTCTGCAACGATCGCATTCAGTGTTGTATTAGGGCTTGCGATAGAGTCTGCACTACCAACCATACGGAACTCGAACTTATTACCCGTGAAAGCAAAAGGTGAAGTTCTGTTTCTGTCTGTAGCATCCTTCTGCAGGTCAGGAAGTGTAGATACACCTGTTAAAAGCTTACCGCCTTCCTTAACCTTAGCTGCATCACCAGTCTCAATCAACTGCTTTACAACATCCTCAAGCTGCTCGCCAAGGAAAACAGAAATGATTGCTGGAGGTGCTTCATTAGCGCCAAGTCTGTGATCGTTACCAACATCAGATGCACTCTGACGAAGCAGGTCTGCGTGAACATCTACTGCCTTTAAGATGCAGGCAAGTACTAACAGGAACTGAATATTCTTATTTGGTGTATCACCCGGATCAAGTAAGTTCACACCATTATCTGTTGTGATAGACCAGTTGTCATGTTTACCGGAACCATTTACACCGGCATATGGTTTCTCATGAAGCAGACATCTTAAATCATGCTTATAAGCAACTCTCTTCATAGCCTCCATAACTAACTGGTTGTGGTCTACTGCGATATTAGCTGTCTCATAGATAGGTGCCAATTCGTGCTGTGCAGGAGCAACCTCGTTATGCTGTGTCTTAGCTGTAACACCAAGCTTCCACAGCTCCAGGTTCAGATCCTTCATGTATTCACCAACACGCTCTTTGATGACACCAAAGTAATGGTCTTCCATTTCCTGTCCCTTAGGAGCCGGAGCACCAAACAGTGTACGTCCCGCAAACATAAGGTCTTTTCTCTGCATATACAGATCTTTATCTACCAGGAAATATTCCTGCTCAGGTCCTACAGACGCTGTAACCTTATTCGCCTCTGTATTGCCAAATAATCTTACGATACGGAGTGCCTGCTCACTTAATGCTTCCATGGAACGAAGAAGTGGAGTCTTCTTATCAAGTGCTTCACCTGTATAAGAGCAGAATGCTGTAGGAATGCAAAGGATTGTGCCGCATCCGGATTCTTTTAAGAATGCAGGAGAAGTAATATCCCATGCTGTATATCCTCTTGCTTCAAAGGTGGCACGAAGACCGCCTGAAGGGAAAGAAGATGCGTCAGGTTCACCCTTAATCAGCTCTTTACCGGAGAACTCCATTAACATTCTGCCTTCGCTGTCCGGATGTGTAATAAAAGAATCATGCTTCTCAGCAGTAATACCTGTCAGAGGCTGGAACCAGTGTGTATAATGTGTTGCACCATTCTCAACAGCCCAGTCCTTCATTGCCTTTGCAACGACATCTGCTGCTGCCATTGACAGCTCACCGCCATGTTCCATGACTCTGGTTACTTCCTGGAATACTTTTTTAGGAAGTCTTTCTCTCATCTTTGCAACAGTAAATACTTTGGATGCAAAAATGTCTTCCACGTTTAATAGTTCGCTCATTTTATTTCCTCGCTTTCCTTATATGTTCCTTTTTCATTTGCCCTGCATACCCGGTAAAACTTTTGAATACGCAAAAAGGTGTCCCAAAAATACTTTTGGAACACCTTTGTTCTTTAACTCGTTTATTCACTTGTTAGGCATATCATAACTGATTGCTTTTAAAAAATCAATAGGAAATTTTATTTTTTTGTATTTTACTGCACAATGCCGACCTCGAATACGCACTTCGTGCTTCTTCTCGGTCGCGTGCTTCGCACTATAATCATGTAAGGAACTTCCCTGTCTCATGCGAGCATGAACAGGGAATTCCTTACATGATTGCATTGCTTCATCAGATCTCGAACATCAGCTCCCCATAGGTAGGCATGGGCCAGATGTCGCTGTCAACGAGCATTTCGAGTTTATCGACGGGTTTTCTTAATGCGGTCATGGCAACATCTACAACATCCTTGTAGTAGAATGCTCTTTCCTTGGCATTCTCGATCTTGTTCGCATGGACTGTGCACTCTTCCAGATGTTTCAGAGCTTTCTTAGCCTCGGCAAGGAGACTGTCTACTTCAACCAACAGCTCTGTCTGGGCTGTGGCAGGTGCACCGGCTTCTTTTACAGTCACTACGGTATTTGCCAGCTCTCCGGTGTATGCTGCAACTGCGGGAATGATGTCCTTTCCTGCCATATCGATCATTGTCAGCGCTTCGATATTGATAGTCTTTGCGTAGGTTTCATAAATGATCTCTTCTCTGGACTCCAACTCTACTCTGGTGAAGATACCAAACTTCTCGAAGAGCTTCACTGCTTTATCTGTTGTCAGGGTAGGTGCTGCTTCTATTGTGGACTGGATATTAGGAAGTCCTCTTCTCATGGCTTCCTCATACCATTCTTTAGAATAACCATTTCCACTGAACAGGATTCTCTGATGCTTGGTCATATATTCCTTGATCAGATCATGTACTGCCATATCGAAGTCCTCTGCCTTTTCCAGACGGTCAGCTGCTTCGCAGAAAGCCTCTGCAACAATAGCATTAATCGTTGTATTTGGAGAAGCAATAGAGTCAGAAGAACCTACTGTTCTGAATTCAAATTTATTTCCTGTAAAAGCAAAAGGTGACGTTCTGTTTCTGTCTGTTGCATCTTTTACAAAATCAGGAAGCGTGGATACACCTGTTGCCAGCTTCTCTCCCTTCTTGGCACTGGATGCTACACCTGTCTCAACCAGCTGCTTTACCACATCCTCCAGCTGTTCACCAAGGAAAATGGAGATAATAACTGGAGGTGCTTCACTTGCACCCAATCTTCTGTCATTTCCTACATCAGCTGCGGACTGGCGAAGCAGGTCAGCGTGTGTATCGACTGCTTTCATGATACAAGCAAGAACCAGCAGGAACTGAATATTTTCATTCGGTGTGTCACCCGGATCTAACATATTGATTCCATTGTCTGTAGTAATGGACCAGTTATCATGCTTGCCGGAACCGCTCACACCTTCATATGGCTTCTCATGAAGCAGACATCTCATGTTATGCTTTACCGCAACTCTCTTCATAGCTTCCATAACCAGCTGATTATGGTCTACCGCAATATTGGCAGTCTCATAAATAGGCGCCAGCTCATGCTGTGCGGGTGCTACCTCATTGTGCTGCGTTTTTGCCGTAACACCTAATTTCCACAATTCCTCATTCAAGTCCTTCATGTAGGCGCCGACACGCTCTCTGATAACACCAAAATAGTGATCTTCCATCTCCTGTCCCTTAGGAGCGGGAGCACCGAACAAAGTACGGCCTGCAAACATCAAGTCTTTTCTTTGCAGGAACAGATCTTTATCCACCAGGAAATATTCCTGCTCTGCGCCTACGCTGGCAGTAACCTTTGTAGCCTCTGTATTGCCAAATAAACGCACGATACGAAGTGCCTGTTCATTCAATGCTTCCATGGATCTTAATAATGGGGTTTTCTTATCCAGGGCTTCACCTGTGTAAGAACAGAAAGCAGTGGGGATACACAGGATCACGCCACATGCAGATTCCTTCAAAAATGCCGGAGATGTGATATCCCATGCTGTATAACCTCTTGCTTCAAAAGTCGCACGAAGTCCTCCAGATGGGAAAGAAGAAGCGTCAGATTCGCCTTTGATGAGTTCTTTTCCGGAAAAATCCATAAGCATTTTTCCTTCTTCGTCAGGATGTGTTACAAATGCATCATGTTTCTCAGCTGTAATGCCTGTCAGTGGCTGGAACCAGTGTGTATAATGGGTTGCACCATGCTCAACAGCCCAGTCCTTCATTGCCTTTGCCACTACATCTGCCGTCGCCATGGAAAGCTCTCCTCCGTGCTCCATAACACGGATTACTTCCTGAAATACTTTCTTAGGCAGCCTTTCTCTCATCTTGGCTACTGTAAATACATTGGATGCGAATAATTCTTCAACATTAAGCAGTTCGCTCATTATCTTCTTCCTCACTTTCGGTATCAAGAAATTGTGAAATATTTCATCTGTTTTATCATATCATATTAACCGCTATATTGCACAGCAGTAAATACTACACAATGTTAATTTTTGTAGCATATTCCTATAAACATTTTGCACAATAAAAAAACAGCACATTTCAATTTTGTTTAAAATGCACTGCTTCTTTTATCTAATTTGCCTTAACACGCATGAGGTCGTATTGCTGTGGAGTGACATCCAGCTGCACATACAATACCTGCTTGGAGTGAGGACAGCTCTCTACTGCTTCTCCCTCTTCGTTATACATACCAAGTACTTTTGCTTCTACATTGCTTCCATCCGGCTTCATGATCTCGATTGTATCACCTACGCAGAACTTGTTGCGCTGCTCGAACCTGGCAAATTCTCTCTCATCTATGGATTCTACGATTCCAAGATAAATATATTCATTCACATATGTGTTATTGTCATAAATCTGCGTCTCTTCACTTGGCTTGCCAAAATAGAAGCCCGTCGTGAACTGTCTGTAGGTACACTTTGCAATTTCCGCACGATACCAGTCCATATTCGCCTGATATTTCTCTGGTGATTCCAGATAATCATCAATAGCCTTACGATAAGTCCTTGCCACACATGCCACATACAAGGCGGTCTTCATTCTGCCTTCGATCTTGAGACTGTCAATTCCCGCTTCTATGATTTCAGGGATATGCTCGATCATGCACAGATCCTTGGAGTTGAAGATATAGGTACCTCTCTCATTCTCATAGACCGGCAGATATTCTCCGGGGCGTTTTTCTTCCACGACCGCATATTTCCAGCGGCAGGGATGTGTACACGCACCCTGGTTGGCATCTCTTCCCGTGAAATAATTGGATAAAAGGCATCTGCCTGAATAGGAGATACACATTGCACCATGAATGAAGCTCTCAATCTCCATTTCATCCGGGATATGCTTCCTGATTTCGGCGATTTCTTTCAGAGAAAGTTCTCTTGCAGATACTACTCTCCTGGCTCCCTGCTGCCACCAGAACAGATATGTCTGATAGTTCGTATTGTTAGCCTGTGTTGATATATGAATCTCAATCTCAGGACAGACTTCCTTCGCGATCATGAACATACCCGGATCAGAAATGATCAACGCGTCCGGTTTCATCTCTTTTAATTCGTTAAAATATGCTCTTGCGCCCTCCAGATCATCATTATGTGCCAGAATGTTCGCTGTCACATACACCTTCACACCATGCTCATGCGCAAAAGCAATGCCTGCTGCCATATCTTCCATGGAGAAATTCTTGGCTTTTGCACGAAGTCCAAATGCTTCTCCACCAATATATACTGCATCAGCGCCAAAAATAACAGCTGTTTTTAATACCTCCAGGCTGCTGGCAGGAACCAGCAATTCCGGTTTTTCTCTTCTCATTCTAATAACCATGCCCTTTCAGTGACCTGTATATTTCCAGTCAAAGTCACATTTTCTTTGTGGATAGAGTCACGCCATCTGCCACCGGCAGGATTACTGTCTCCAGTTCCTCATGATGCGTCAGCGCATACAGATATTCCCGCATTCTGTTATGGATTGTGCGGTTACGTCTCGTTACCGCATACTTGGACTCTACAATATCTCCATCCTGTAAAATATTATCAGATACCAGAAGACCACCGGGTTCCAGCAGTCTTAAAATATCCGGCAGGAAATGAATGTACTGTCCCTTTGCAGCATCCATAAATATAAAATCAAAGGTCTCCTGCATATCAGCCAGTATTTCTACCGCATCACCCTCTAACAGCGTGATCTTATCTTCTTTTCCTGCCTTTTTAAAGTTCTCCTTTGCCAGAGGAATCCTCTTCTCGTACTTCTCTATCGTTGTAATATGACACCCCTGCGGTGCATACTCACTCATCAATAACGCAGAAAAACCAATGGCCGTTCCTACCTCCAGAATTTTCATGGGTCTGCCCCAGGTCAGCAGAAACTTTAACAGACTCTGCATCTGCGGTCTGACGATCGGTACATTGGTTTCTCTTGCATATTTCTCAAGCTCATACAGATAAGGCGGATTCCCGGAATCAAAGGAATGGATAAAAGTCATCATTCTTTCATCTGCGATCAATTGCCCTCCTCCGTTTCTGCCTCATCTGCTGCGCACATAGTCTCTAACATTTCCTCTACAGACATGGCTGTATTCAATTCATACGTACCGGGCTTGATCTCGTCTTTATATTCTGACAATGCTTCCTGCACATAGAATACCGTCGCATTATCAATCAGTCCTTTGTTCTCCAGTAATTTGCCTACATCCTTGCTGTCCTGACCTTCTGATACAGTCACATTGACGGTTCTTCCGTCTCCTTCATCTTTCGGAATGTCTGCAAATACCTGGAACCCAAAATCATAAGCACCTACGGCCAGCTTAAATACAACAACAATGACGGCTGCTGCAATGGCAATCTTAGCGATCATTGCGGTAATCGCACCTAAAAGCTGCTTTACATCCATACTGTCTCCTCCATGCTGATACTGCTTACTCTATCTCCATAATGATCGGCAGGATCATAGGCCTTCTCTTTGTCTTCTTCCATACGAATTCACCCAGAGTATCCTTAATGTTGCCCTTGATCTTACCCCAGTCTGTTACATTCTTCTTCAGACAGGTAGTTACTGCCTTTTCAATTACCTTGTGTGCCTCATCCATCAATGCATCCGACTCTTTCACATAGACGAATCCCCTGGATACGATATCCGGTCCTGCCAGTAATTCTCCTGTTGCACCATCCAGTGACATGACCACAATCAGAATACCATCTTCTGCCAGATGCTGTCTGTCACGCAGTACTACATTTCCTACATCACCAACACCAAGACCATCTACAAGGACTGTGCCCACCGGTACTTTACCCTTTACAGCTGCACCATTATTATCCAGCTCCAATACATCACCGGAGCTTAAAATAAAGATGTTCTCTTTATCATAGCCCAGTTCTGAGGCAATTCTTGCCTGTGCCTTGAGATGCTTATATTCTCCATGGACAGGAATTGCATACTTAGGCTTGGTCAATGTATAGATCAGCTTGATCTCTTCCTGGCACGCATGTCCTGATACATGAGTATCCTGGAAAATAACATCTGCGCCCTTCTTGCAAAGCTCATTGATTACCTTGGTTACAGCCTTCTCATTTCCTGGAATAGGATTAGAGGAGAAGATAACCGTATCTCCCTGACTGATAGAGATCTTCTTATGCATGCCACTTGCCATACGGCTGAGTGCAGCCATACTCTCACCCTGGCTTCCGGTTGTGATGATAACTGTCTTATCTCTCGGATAATTCTTCAGCTTCTCAATATCAATCAGTGTGTTCTCAGGAATATTAATACGGTTCAGGTTGGAAGCAGTCTCTATGATATTCACCATACTTCTTCCTTCCACGACTACTTTCCTGCCAAACTTATATGCGGTGTTAATGATCTGCTGTACACGGTCAACATTGGATGCAAAGGTTGCAATAATGATCCTCGTCTTTTTATGTTCTTCAAACAGCGTATCAAACACACTGCCAAGCGTTCTCTCTGATGGTGTAAATCCGGGTCTCTCTGCATTCGTACTGTCGCAAAGCAGTGCCAGTACACCCTTCTTACCCAGCTCTGCAAAACGCTGCAGATCAATCGTATCACCATATACCGGCGTATAATCTACCTTAAAGTCTCCTGTATGCACTACAATACCGGCTGGAGAATAAATAGCCAGTGCAGCTGCATCCACAATACTGTGATTTGTCTTAATAAATTCGATTCTAAAACATCCAAGATTAATGCTCTGACCAAATTTTACAACTTTTCTTCTGACATTATGGATCAGATTGTGCTCTGTAAGCTTGTTCTCTATAATTCCCATTGTCAGCTTCGTTGCATAAACAGGAACATTGAGTTCCTTCAATACATAAGGAAGTGCACCAATATGGTCTTCATGACCATGTGTAATCACAAAGCCCTTTACCTTATCTGCGTTATTCTTCAGATACGTAATATCAGGAATAACCAGATCTACGCCCAGCATATCATCTTCCGGGAAACTCAGACCGCAGTCAACTACAACAATACTGTCTTCATACTCAAAGGCAGTAATGTTCATACCAATCAGCTCAAGACCTCCTAAAGGAATAATCTTAAGCTTTGATGTATTTTCTTTTTTATTTTGTTTCAAAGTAAACCTCCATCTAAAATTTTCTATATATAACAGCACCCTGCTGTTTTATCGCTTATATCAAGTCAATATCTTCCAGTATGTTCTCAAATACTGCTGATACTGCATCGAACTCTGTATCATCCTCTACCATGCTGTAGACACGTTCCTCCGCATCAGAATCTGACATATCCTTTAAAATATAGGCTTCTCCCTCTTCATCTTCTTCTGCATCTGTTACAAGTATATAATTTACACCACCGATTGTAGTCTGTTCCAACACATAGAAATCAACAGCTTCACCGCCATCCGGCACAAAGGTAATTTTCTCCATTATGCGTTCTCCTTATTCTTGCGCAGGTCAAGAAATCCCTGCAAAATAAAAACTGCCGCTATTTGATCGACGTATTCCTTACGGTCCTCACGTCTGATACCGGCTTCCATCATTGCTTTATCTGCTGCTACTGTTGTCAACCGCTCATCCCAGAGATGTACAGTCAGTCCTGTCCTGCGTTCGAGCATTTCTTTAAAAGCCAGCGTTTTCTCTACACGCTCGCCCAGTGAATCATTCATATTCTTAGGATAGCCAAGTACGATTTCTTCTACTCCATACTCTACTATCAGCTCTTCAATTCTTGCCAATGTCTGACGCAGTTTATTCTCCGACTTTCTACGTACAATCTCTATTCCCTGAGCGGTAATGAGCAACGGGTCGCTGATGGCTACACCAACAGTCTTTGACCCAAAATCCAATCCCATTATCCTCATGCAATTTTCTCCTGTTAACCGCTTGTCCACTTTCTTAATTATTCCAACCGGAATTTCTGATGTATGCCTTGAGCATTTCTTCTACAAGTTCATCACGCTCTACCTTCATAATCAAGGCTCTCGCATTCTTATGGCTGGTAATATAAGTAGGATCCCCTGACATAATATAACCAACGATCTGGTTGACCGGATTATAACCCTTCTCTGTTAAAGCAGCATATACAGAAGACAGCACATCTTTCACTGTTGAAGCTTCTTCTAACTCTTCCGGAAGAATCTGAATAAATTGTGTACGTGTTAAATCCTCCATCTGTCCATGCTCCTTTCCATTACTGTCTGCTATCTGAATACGCTGACAGCTGCATATTTTCGAGAGGTATTTTCATGTCTTTATCCTTTATCATACTCTAATTTGTTTGAAAATTCAATGAAAAGTTGTCCCTTTTGTACTTAATAAAAGAATTTCATCATTTAATGCGCTTTCAATCCTGCCAGACACCAGTTTATTGCGGCAGTCTTCATCTGATGGATAAGCGACCTTGACATATTCTCTTGTGTGACCAATCCAGTATTCCCGTCCCAGAATTTCCTTCTTCTCCTCCAGCAGTACCTCTTCTTCTTTGCCAATATAACAGAATCTGAATTCTCTGGATTGTTCTTTCTCCATGTCCAGCAAAATATTGCTGCGTTTCGTCTTGTCTTTTTCCAGAATCTGACCTTCCATGACTGCGGCTCTTGTTCCTTTCCGCTTGGAGAACTTGAAAATATGCATTTCATAAAAGCTAATCTCATCCAGGAACTTTCTGGTCTCTTCAAATTCTTCTTCGCTCTCCTGTGGGAATCCCACAATGACATCCGTTGTGATAGCCGGGTGTTCAAATGTCTTTCGCAGCAGTGCCACTCCCTGCTTAAATTCTTCCGGGGTATAATGACGGTTCATTCGCTTCAATGTAGCCTCGCTGCCACTTTGGAGAGAAAGATGGAAATGAGGACATATTGTCTTTAACTGCCCGATTCCATGTGCAAACTCTTCCGTAATCAGACGTGGTTCCAGAGAACCCAGGCGAAGTCTGGTCACTCCCGGTATTTTATCTACTTCCTGCAATAATTTTAAAAGATGCCAGTTGGTTTCAGCTCCATAGACAGCTCTGCCTTTTTCCTCAAAATCAATTCCATAAGAGCTGATATGAATACCGGTTAAGACAAATTCCTGATAACCGGACAGTGCCAGCCCTGTAATCTCCTCAACGATATCTTCGCTCTTTCTGCTTCTGACCCTTCCCCTGGCATAGGGAATCAGACAATACGAACAGAACTGATTGCATCCATCCTGAATCTTGATGTATGCCCTGGTGTGCTCCTGTGTCCCTGTCAGCTTCATCTCCTCATACTCATCGGTATGATTGATATCTATAACTGCCTCTTCCTCTACGCCGTTCATGTAATTCTCAAGGATAGAAACCAGGTCTTTCTTCTTATTGTTGCCAATGATGAGATCTACCGCATCATCTTCCCTGGCGCCCTGTGTATCAGACTGTACATAGCATCCTACTGCCACTACGATTCCTTCCGGATTGGTCTTCTTGGCTTTATGAAGCATCTGTCTGCTCTTGCGGTCTGCAATGTTTGTAACAGTACAGGTATTTACAATATAAATATCTGCTTTTTCTTCAAAAGGCACAATTTCATAGCCTTTGTTCTTTAATTCCTGTAACATTACATCCATTTCATATGAATTCACTTTACAGCCAAGATTATGGAATGCAGCTTTCCTGCTCATGTTGTTTCCTCCGGTTCTTATCGTATCTCCCGTTTTCTCTTCGGGGCGGTTAATTCTGTGTTAATTCTCTCATTCACTGTAATTAATAGCAATCTGTACAGTTTTATTAGATATTTTCGTCATTTTTTATGACAACTGATTAGCTTCTTTGGTTGACTTTTCCTGTATTTCCCTTTATTATTAAGTAAGAAGGTATGTGGTGCGGTACACTGGTATCGTTGCCCAAATAATAAGGAGGTAGTCAGAATGAAGACTGTTCAAATTTCTTTAAACTCTATTGACAAGGTTAAGTCCTTCGTTAATGATATTACAAAATTCGATTATGATTTCGACCTCGTATCAGGCAGATATGTCATTGATGCAAAATCCATTATGGGTATCTTTAGCTTAGACTTATCCAAACCAATCGATTTGAATATCCATGCAGAAGGCAATGCTGATGAAGTTATGGAAGTTTTAAAGCCATACTTAATCTAATCAACATACTTAGAATATGCACAAACAAGAAATTCACCATGTATGATATATACATGGTGTTTTTGTATATATATGATACCAGGGGTATAAACCATAAAAACACGATGTGCTCGCACAAGAGTGTTTTCATGGTTTCATATACCTCTCTACTCATTCCAACTAACTGTAATCACTTCATCTGTATCCAGCGCAGTCTGCACTAATGCATCAATTCCCTCTTCCAGGTTCTTCTCATGTGCCCTGATTACTTTCAGGTTCGGTTTCGTTACCGGATGCTTTGCAACAAAAATCGTACAGCAGTCTTCAAATGGCAGAATAGAAGTCTCGTATGTGTTGATTTTCTCAGATACTTCTACAATCTCCTGCTTGTCAAATCCAATCAACGGTCTGTATACAGGTATGGTACACACATCATTGGTAGCCATCAGTGACTGCATTGTCTGGGATGCTACCTGACCGATACTTTCTCCCGTGATCAATCCAAGACAGCCGTTTTCCTGGGCGATATGCTCTGCTATACGCATCATATATCTTCTCATAATAATTGTCAGCTCATCATGAGGACACTTCTCATAGATATATAACTGAATATCTGTAAAATTAATAACGTGCAGATTGATAGGTCCACTGTATCTGGATACCAGTTTTGCAAGGTCTACGACCTTCTGCTTTGCACGCTCGCTGGTATATGGCGGTGCATGGAAATAAACTGCATCTATCTTCACGCCGCGCTTGGATATCATATAACCTGCAACAGGGGAGTCAATACCTCCTGACAGAAGAAGCATACCCTTACCATTCGTACCGATTGGCATACCGCCCGGTCCGGGAATCACTACAGAATAAATATAGATCTTCTCACGAACCTCTACATGCAGCATGACATCCGGCTTGTGTACATCTACACGAATCTCCGGGAAAGCTTTCAGAATCGCTTCACCCAGATCACAGTTGATGTCCATGGAGCACTTGGGATAGTTCTTTCTTGCACGTCTTGCCTCTACCTTGAAAGTAATATTCTTATCAGGATATACAGAATCCATATAGGCAACTACATCTTCACACAGCTTCTCAAAGCCTTCATCCTCTACATGAACAACGGGACAAATAGCAGAGATACCAAATACAGTCTTGAGATTATCAACTGTCTCATCAAAATCAAAATCTGTCAAAGCATTGACATAGATTCTGCCCTGTGTTTTGGTTACTTCAAATTCACCCTCGCAACGAGTCAGTGCATATCTGATCTGGTCGCAGAGTCTGTCTTCAAAGATATATCGGTTCTTGCCCTTCACGCCGATCTCAGCGTACTTTATCAAAAATGATTTATACATATTATAGTCCTTTCATACTAATGCCTAGTGTAACGACGAAGCATAGGTATCATATCATACATTTGCTGCAATGTATAGTCAATTTCCTCCTGAGTTGTAAATACACTGAAGCTGAAACGCAATGTAGAATCAAGATATTTCTTCTCTACGCCGATTGCCTGCAAGGTGGAAGAGGTCGTTGCCTTATGCGCTGAACAGGCACTTCCTGCTGATACACAGATACCTCTGTCCTCTAAGGAATGCAGCAATACTTCACTTCTGATTCCACCGATTGATACGCTGACTACATGGGGAGCGCTGTCCCTTCCCATAAGTCCATTGATTCTGACATCTTCTATCCTCGTTACGCCCTGTATAAATCTGTCTTTTAATGCATACAGCCTATCGTTTTCCGCTTCAAGGTTCTGATATATCTTCTCAACTGCCAGTGCCATTCCCGCGATTCCCGGTACATTTTCCGTACCTGAGCGCATGCCTTTTTGCTGTCCGCCGCCAAAAATAATCGGTCTGACCTTGACTTTTTCATTCATATACAGGAAACCCACACCTTTGGGTCCGTGAATCTTATGAGCACTGACAGAAAGCAGGTCAATGTTCATTTTCTTAGGAAGGATTCTGAACTTACCAAAGCCCTGTACAGCATCTACATGGAACACTGTATTGGGGTTCATTCTCTTGATCAATGCTCCGGCTTCTGCAACAGGCTGTAGGGAGCCTATCTCATTATTTGTATGCATAATGGACACCAGTATGGTATCTCTTCTCATCGCACACTCCAGATCATGCAGGCGGATCACACCATTATGATCTACCGGCAGATAAGTCACCTCAAATCCCTGCTCCTGCAGATATGCACATGTCTGCAGAATTGCCGGATGCTCGATCTGCGTTGTAATAATATGTCTGCCCGCACGGCAATTGGCATAAGCCGTACCTATCAGTGCAATATTATCTGATTCCGTTCCACCTGAGGTAAACAGGATTTCTTTTTCCTGTACCTTGAGACATCTTGCTATCATTTCACGCGCATAGCGAAGATACTTTTCACTCTCTACGCCTTTAAAATGCATGCTGGATGGATTACCATAATCCTCACACATGATTCTGGTCATAAGAGCCGC
Organism: Roseburia sp. CAG:10041_57; assembly: GCA_001916965.1. Lineage (GTDB taxonomy): Bacteria > Bacillota > Clostridia > Lachnospirales > Lachnospiraceae > COE1. Next base: position 46,142 of record MNTL01000058.1, on the reverse strand, counting down.
TACCTCCGGCAGACATCTGGTGGTAGCAGAATTGTCTAAATATACTTCCATGTCAACCTCCACCTCAAGTCGCTGCTTTGCGGCTTGAAAGTACATTATTATTATATTAATATTCAAATTCTCGTTTTTTGTTCTGCCATATCATCCCATCTTAACATGAAAAAGGCGTTTTGACCATTATTTCTTCTATCTTTTTGCGAGGTCTCTGCCCTGGCGCTTCATCTGGATACCCCACCGCAACGGCACTGATAATCTGATCTGTTGTATTAATATACGTTTCCAGTTCCGGATAGGCAAAGCAGGTATTGGCAATCCATAAAGTACCAAGCCCCAGCTCCTGCGCCCTGAGCAGCATATTCTGAATGGATGCCCCAATAGACAGTGCATCACACTGCTCCACAATGCGTCCATCCTCCTTCACAGGAATAAAAGGCGATTTACCATTGGTATTTAACACCACAATAACCACCGGTGCTTCCCTCATAACTCTGACCGTATTCTTAGCATCCGCTATTCCATATCGAAAATCCGGGAACTTCGCTTCCCCTGACTCTTCCCGTTCAATTCCCTTCGCCATTGCATCTGTCAGCTTCTGCTTCCCATCCCTTGTATACACAATATATTTCCACGGCTGCCTGTTCTTCGCCGAAGGCGCCATTCTCGCAGCATCTATAAGCTGCTCTATGTACTCCGTTGGAACCTCTCTATCCTGATATTTACGGATACTCCTTCTATCATAAATTGCATCCTCACTCATGTGCCATATCCTTTCCTATCCAAGCCACAGAATCGTGCAGTTTTCACAATGCATAAACAGGTACTTGAAAAACGTTGGCACTTAGGCGGTATGCAAGCTATGCTTGCAATAGCGCCTTACGTGACCACTACGTTTTTCACGTAGCGGGAGCGGGCCTGTGCTGCATTGTCAAACTGCACGATTCGTCCCTTTCGCATGAATCTTGATATTCCCCAAAAGCAATAACTGCCAGCAGGCTTCACCCCGCTGGCAGAAATGTTCTCTTATACTCTATTGTAGTTGATGAGACATCCTTTCAGGATAATCTGTCTCTCTTCGTCTGTAAGTTCTCCAAGAGTCAGGTCAAATTCCTTCTTCTCTCCCTTACCTACAACATAAGCCTTGATTGCAGGGGCTTTCTCCTCTACAGCCTTTCTGATGCCAGGAATGAAGAGGTAATCCAGATTCTGGAATGGAAGCTCTCCTTCCTTAATAATGAATGGAAGCATACCCCAGTTGATCAGGTTGGAACGATATCTCTTGGTTGCATACTCATTGGCAATGTTAGCCCAGCCGCCAAGTACCTTCTGACAGCTTGCAGCCTGCTCTCTTGCCGAACCATCACCAGGCTTTACAGCAAAGATGGTGCTGCCGATACCTGTATTCCTGCTGTCTGCATCAGGTGTGATCTCTTTCATTGCCTTCCATGCATTCTCCAGTTCAGGGAATGCTTCTAATGGACAACTGTCTGCTTCTCTGGCTTTTTCCGCCTTCTGTACTTCCTTGGCAAGTCCTACGTAGTGAGGATCTTTTCTGGAAAGTGTGAACTCTGCCAGTCCCAGAGGATTGGAACGGTAGGAAGAGGTCTCACCGGAAGGGATCAATTCATCTGTTGTTGTAACAGGGTCATGAATCTCAGATACAACTTTAAGGAGAAGATTATCTGTCAAGGCTACCATTGCAGGCCAGTCCTTGATGTTAGGGCCAAACTTAATCTCAACGTTTTCATCAGCCACACCATGAGAATCAAATACACGGTTCTCATAGATCTTCTTATCAAAGAAATATTTATACTTGGTAAAGTCACCATCGAACTCTGTTGCCGGAGTCAGGAAGCCTTTATTCGCTGCTGTTGCTGCGATAGAACGTGCATCCATCAGTGCCACAGATGCGATCTGACCGCTCTGAAGCTTGGAACCTTCTCTGTTCGGGAAGTTTCTTGTTGAATGACGAATGGAAAGGGCATTGTTTGCCGGTGTATCACCAGCACCGAAGCAAGGTCCACAGAATGCAGTCTTGAGGACAGCACCTGTCTCCATCAACTTGGCTGCACAGCCATTTTTGATCAATTCCATATAGATTGGCATGGAAGCAGGATATACACTTAATGTAAATTCATCCGGTCCAATGCTTGCATTTGTCAGGATATCAGCTGCAGCACAGATATTTTCAAATCCACCGCCTGCACAGCCTGCGATAATACCCTGTTCTACATAGAGCTTACCGTCAATGACCTTATCCTTTAATTTGAAATCAACTGCGCCATCCAGGCTTACTAATGCCTTTTTCTCACAATCATCCAGAATATCCATCAGATTAGCGTTCAACTCTTCAATGGTATATGTATTGCTTGGATGGAAAGGCATCGCGATCATAGGTCTGATGGTACTAAGGTCAATCTTAATGCATCCATCATAGTATGCTACTTCGCCAGGATTGAGTTCCTTATAATCCTCACTTCTGCCATGGATATCATAGAAATCCTTAATTGCAGAATCTGTCTTCCAGATAGAGGACAGACATGTAGTCTCTGTCGTCATAACATCAATGCCGATACGGAAATCAGCAGAGAGGTTCTCTACGCCAGGTCCTACAAATTCCATTACTTTATTCTTCACATAACCGTTCTTAAATACAGCACCAATAATAGCCAGCGCAACGTCCTGAGGTCCTACGCCTTTTACAGGGGAGCCTTCCAGATAAACAGCTACAACACCTGGCATATTGATATCATAGGTCTGGTTCAGAAGCTGTTTTACAAGTTCAGGACCACCTTCACCCATTGCCATAGTTCCAAGCGCACCATAACGGGTATGGGAATCAGAGCCAAGAATCATTCTGCCGCCGCCTGCCAGCATTTCTCTGGCGAACTGGTGAATAACTGCCTGATGAGGTGGTACATACATACCGCCATATCTCTTGGCACAGGTAAGTCCGAACATATGATCGTCTTCGTTGATGGTTCCTCCTACTGCACACAGAGAGTTGTGGCAGTTCGTCAATACATAAGGTACAGGGAACTTAGTCAGTCCTGATGCACGTGCGGTCTGAATGATTCCAACAAAAGTAATATCATGAGAAGTCAGCTTGTCAAATTTGATCTTCAGCTTCTCCATATTACCGGATGTATTGTGATCAGCAAGAATTCCATATGCAATTGTCTCCTTTGCTGCTTCCTTCTTGTCCACTTTCTTACCAGTCTTAGCCTCAATGGCAGCTGCCGCTTCACCATTATCTGCTACGAGCTCGGTTCCGTTCAACAGGTATACGCCACCGTCATATAACTCTATCATATCACACTATCCTTTCTGTTGTACGCAGTCCATCACACAGCTGTATGATCCTTGGTACTGTATAAATATACACATTTCTTTTACTATACTATACTTTCACGGTCATTTGCAATGCTTTAGCGTAATAAAATTATATTCATAACCGGGAAGGTCTGACTCCTGTCACTTTATAGAACAGTCTTGAAAAATACAACGGATCGTCAAAGCCACAGGATAGGGCAGCACTCTTGACACTGGCGCCCTTTGACAGCATCTTTCTTGCCTGTGTCACCCGGTAACGAATCAAATATTCACTTGGTGAACAGCCAACTTCCTCTTCAAACAAACGATATAGAGTCGATCTGCTTATGTTCATAAGGCGGCACAGATACGCAATATCAAATTCTTCTCTGTGATATTCTGCCTCAATATAGCTGATGGCATTGCTCAATCTTTTTTCATTTTCTGTAAGAAGATCTCTCTCCCGGTTGATATGATCGCCAATACAGCCTGTAATAGACAAAATGCTGCCTATCGCCTCTTTCTCCTGTCTTTTATGAACCAGTTCATATGCCTTGCTAAAATACGGAATGATCTCCTGCTCTTCAATTGCAGGAAAAACCGGCATTTTCATGCCAAGCCCCACTTCCCTTAGCATCTCACTGACACTCTCGCCGCTGAATTCAATCCAGCAATACTCCCATGGCTCCTTCTCATCCGGATAATAATGCACCGTGGTGTATGGGATGATGAGAAAGCTCTGTCCTGTATCTACAGGGTAGTTGTTCCCATTCACAACATAGGTACCTTTTCCCCGGATAATATAATGAATGATATAGCAGTTTCTCATTCCAGGGCCGAAGCTGTGCATATCACTGCAATCCTGTCTGCCTGCCCACAAAAGTTGTAAGCCTGTTACTCCCATGATGGTATCTCCCCCCTACTGTATAGAAAGTGACGAATTATGAACGTTTTGTCCATATATTTGAAACAATACTACATATCAAACTTTTCTTTTACTTACTATACTAAATATAATTTATAACACTTTAAGTTGCAACAGAAAATGAACAAAAAAGTTATATCATTTTCTGTTTATATTAACTTGGGTGAGTTACAGAATTGCCCTGCTTTCCTAATGCATAAGCAGGCACTTGAAAAACGTTGGCACTTAGGCGGTATGGAAGCACAAGCTTCCAATAGCGCCTTATGTGACCATTACGTTTTTCACGTAGCGGGAGCGTGCCTGTGTTGCATTAGGAAAGCAGGACAATTCGTCCCTCTCCCCACCCCCAACAGAAAGGAAGATAAGAAAATGGTAAAACTGACACCCCCTATGGGATGGAACTCCTGGAATACTTTCGGAGAAAAGATCAATGAATCACTCATCAAAGAAACGGCAGACTGCATGGCAGCAAGTGGTCTGAAAAATGCAGGTTATGACTATCTGGTCATTGATGACTGCTGGTCACTCAAGGAACGTGATGCACAGGGCAGACTGGTTGCTGACCCTGCCAAGTTCCCTAACGGCATGAAAGCAGTAGCAGACTATGTACACAGTAAAGGGCTGAAATTCGGCATGTATTCCTGTGCCGGCAATCTCACCTGTGCAGGATACCCCGGAAGCTATGAACACGAATTTACAGATGCAGAGACCTTCGCCTCCTGGGGCGTTGATTTTCTCAAATACGACTACTGCTACCACAGCCCCATCGTTGCCGGCAAATATCTGTACCGCAGAATGGGGCTGGCATTGGAGAACTGCGGCAGAGATATCCTTTTCAGCGCATGCTCCTGGGGGGCTGATGAGACACACGAATGGATGAAGGAAAGCAGTGCCGGCATGTGGCGCTCCACAGGAGACATCTTCGACACCTGGGAATCCGTCAAGGATCTGGTTCATCAACAGGAAAAGCTTCTACCCTACAATGCTACCGGCTGTTTCAATGACATGGACATGCTGATTGTTGGTATGTATGGACAGGGAAATGTAGGATTAAAAGGCTGCAATGACACCCAGTATAAAACCCATTACTCCATCTGGGCTTTGCTCGGTTCCCCACTGATGATCGGCTGTGATATCCGAAATATGAATGATGCCACCAGAAATATTCTGATGAATCGTGATCTGATTGCCATCAACCAGGATGCCATGTGCCGCCAGGCTGTCAAGCTCAATGGTATCTGGGCAGGCGAAGATATGGTAATGTATTCCAGAAATCTCAGCAATGGAGATATTGCTATTGGACTGTTTAATCTCAGCGAAAATAAAAGCGCTGCCAGATTCAATCTGGACGAACTCGGACTTCCCCAAAGCACCGGTCATACACTGGAAATGACAGAAGTATGGACAAAGAAAACCTCTACAGTGACCAACGGCACCTGGATTCAGGAATTAGACGCCTATGACTGTGCTGTATACAGAGCAAAGGTCGTGAAAGCATAATGAACGGAACCTGTATGAAATGCGGTAAGCACCTGTCTTTTAACGAGATAGGTGCTTACAAAAAATTTGTCAACCGCGGAAGTACCAGCTATCTGTGCATTCCCTGTCTGGCTGTGAAGCTGGATATTCCCGAAGAAATGATTCATATGAAGATAAAAGATTTCATTGCACAGGGCTGTACGCTATTCGTCAACGAAGAATAAACTCTTCCAGCTTGCCCTGACTTATGGCATACTCATAGAGCTGCTTATTGGCACTGTCATAGACTCCGAATTGCTTCCTTGGGCTGACAACCATCCGGCAACGGTCTATGGCAGCTTTTGCCTGTGCCATCAGTTCTTCTGATACCGGATAAAAGGCCGGCGAGGTCAATACCTCTGCGGCAAGCGTCCTGGCTGTTGGATAATCCATGTCATTATCATATAGGATTCCCGTTATAAAAGGCATTCCTTTGCGTTGCAGGGCATGATACAGATTCCTTGTATTACCTCCACCGCCAATTACAAACGTCTGCGGCTGTCCACTTGGTGCTTCCAGCTCCACCATTCCCGTTCCTTCTTCATAAGAACCTTTCTGTATGTCGAACAATTCACTGATATAGCCATTGGTAAATACTTCATCAGGAGCACCATATCGTTGCACACAATCCCCTTTTATACACATCACCTTATCAGAAATGCGCTGCGCAAGATCCAGTTCATGTAATGACATAATTACAGTAAGCTTCCTGGTTCTGGTCAGTTTCTGCAAAGTAGTCAGAAATTCCAGCTTGTACTTCACATCCAGATAAGAAGTCGGTTCGTCCAATAACAGAATCTGCGGCTCCTGGCAAATTGCCCTTGCCAGTAAGATGCGTTGTCTCTGTCCATCACTGATCCGGGTAAAATCCTGTTCTGCAAGCTCTGTGACCTGCACCAGCACCATGGCATCCTCTACTGCTTTCCAGTCCTCCTTTGACAAAATCCCCAGTCTGCCCGTATAAGGGTAACGTCCTGCTGCCACCACATCCTTACACGTCATGAGCTCTGTCTTTAAACGGTCTGTGAACACGACTGCCATCTTCTGCGATCTGGTATGTCCATCCATCTTCTGCAAAGAGACACCTTCCAGACTTGCCTCCCCCTCAACAGGAATCAGCTGTCCTGCGATACTTTTCAGTATCGTAGACTTACCCGCACCATTAGGCCCTATCAATGTCAGAATCTCGCCCTGTTCCAGTGCAATTTCCACATTTCGTATCAGTGGCACACCACCATATCCTACTGTCATATGTTTCGTCTGAAAATAATACTGCTTCTCCATCACGCCTGCTCTCCCTTATGCCTTTTTAACATAATCAGAATCACCACAGGGGCGCCAAAAACTGCCGTCACTGTACTGATGCTAAGCTCCGTAGGGGCAAACAGCGTCCTTGCCAGCAGATCACAGAACAGACAAAAGACACTGCCTCCCAAAAAACACGCCGGAATCATAATAATAGGCTTGGCTGTCCCAAACAGATTCTTGACCAGATGCGGTACTGCAATCCCTACAAAAGACACCGGCCCCGCATAGGCTGTGATACAGGCTGCAAGCAGGCTGGAAAGCATGACCAGGATTACCCTGAACCGTCTGATGTTGACCCCCATACTCTGTGCATAGGATTCTCCCAGCTGATAAGCACCGATAGGCTTCGCCAGGCAGAAAATAATTACAGTGATTACAAATACCAGAGCTGACATGACTGTCACATTATTCCAAGTCATGCCAGAGAAGCTGCCTTTTGACCAGTTATGCAGATTCACAATATCTGCATCATCTGCAAAAGTCACAACAAAATCCGTAACTGCCGTACAGATATAACCTATCATTACACCACCGATGATAAGTGATGACATATTACCAATGCGGTTAGAAATCAGCAGCACAAAGCCCATGGACAGACACGCCCCTATAAATGCCGCCAGAATCAGTGTCACCGAGCTGACAGTAAAAGCATGTCCAAGACAGAAGACCATGACCAGCGCTACCACCAGCTTGGCACCTGATGAAATACCAAGCACAAAAGGTCCTGCTATCGGATTATGGAAAAATGTCTGAAGCAGATACCCTGCCAGCGCCAATGCCCCACCAAGGATTGCTGCTGCCAGCGCCCTTGGAAGACGTATCTCCCATACAATACGTGATGCAGTCTGCGCCGTCTTCTCTCCAAACAGAACTTCAGTTACTTCCTTTACAGAAATATTCACACTGCCGGCACAGATATTCCATGCCAGCAGCACAGCCATCAATATGATCAAACCAAGAAATGCCATACTATATCGAATCTTCCTGCCTGCCTTCATCTTTTCACCTTTCTGAATAAGTACCTAAATATATGTGTAATACCCTGCGGACCGTTTAAAATCATTCGTTTAATTTAAACAGATATCTGGTATCCGTATTTTGTGACACATCTGTCACAAACGCAGTGTGCATGTCTGCAATCATGGAACCAATTGCCATGGATTCCTGATACATATTCTGTGTCGTACACCACACATTGCCACTTTGTACCGCCTTAAAATCTGCCAGAAGCTGATTCTTAGCCACCAGCTCATCAATAGAAGTAATCTGTCCATCAATGGTACTGTTATAGATCAGACAGTCCACATCTTTTGCCGATGCATAGAATTCTTCCATCTGCATAGTCACCGATGAACTCTTACTCTGTGTGTCTCCCAGCTTATCAAAGATATACTTACCTCCTGCAAGCTCAATCATCTTAGGTACATAGTCATTCGTCTTACGGACATTCACTGCGCCATTGGAGGTCAGATAAAAGAAAGCAACTGTAGGCGCCGTCTGTTCCTCGCCATTCTGCTCCTCATCTGCTAAAACCTGCTCCAACTCTGCAGCCTGTTCCCTGAAAGCAGCATTCGCCTGTTCTTCCTGTCCGGTCAGCACGCCATATAATTTCACCCATTCGCATCGTCCCAGCGGATGTTCCTCATAACTTGCCCTGTCTACCATAACAGGAATACCAAAATTCTCCAGCTTCTCCTTAACTTCAGGAGTATGCATAATCATCATATTTTCAATAACAAAATCACATCCACCAGAAAGAATCAGTTCATAATCAGGCGCATTATATTTACCTGCATATATAATATCGCCCTGTTCCATCAGCTGTGGAATCTCTGGCAGATACCATCCATCCTGCTCTGTTCCCGTAAATCCTATCCTGTCCAGTGCATCAATAGAACGAAACATATCCATAGCCGCCGATGCCACCAGATAGATATTGTCTATTGGCTGCTGCACTGTCTTAATATCCTCATCCAGATCTTCCGGTATCTCTTTATCCTCCGGCACAATCAAAAAACGGCTGCCATCTGATATCGTAATCAAATCATAGTCGTCACTATAATAATCTACCGCATACTCCGTAGCATACTCCAAATCCATCCTGCCTTCATAAGCCAGCCCGGCACTGATCTCCTCGTCCACCTGAATCTGCTTTGCCTCCGCAGAATCCCCTCCTGAACTCTTCGCACACCCAACCAACTCTAACATCATAACTGCAGCCAATACTATAGAAATTCTCTTCTTCACTCTCTCCACCTCTCCTATAATCACTATACCCTTTTCAACTACTATGTACTTAGGTAATTATGAAACATATATCTTAAATTGGATGAATTGCGCTGCTCCAAAACTTATTTCTTCTTTGTAGCCGATAAGCTGAACACTGCTGCGGTCAGTACCACAATTCCAATCAGTAGCATAAACATAGGATCAAAGCCACTCGAACTGGTCTTCTCTGCTGCAGCTGTCTCTGAATGAAAAGTCAGTGTATAAGTAATTTCATGTGGTGTAGACATTGCTGTAGTATCAGCAATCACAGTCATTGGCTCGTCCATGCACAATACAGGGATCAGGAAGGTTGAATTACCCACACCCTCTTCTCCATTGACAGGAAGATATTTCTCACCATTTACGATCATATAGTCATAGTTAGAGCTGCTCCAGATGATCGTTGCTGTTGCTTTCTTAGATACTACATTCATCTCTGCCGGAGTTGTAATAGAAGCCCTGCCGCTTCCGCCTTCCAGATCTACACTGATCGTATAATTGCCATCTGCCAGCTCCACATCCTGCTGCTCCACAACAGGAATCTCATCCTCTGCTGCCCAGGCTACCATATTCAGCTGTAATACACCCAGCATAACTGCCATCATAATTGCACATTTTCTTATCTTTTTCATAACTCTCCTCATTTCCATGCACATCTACTGTGCAAATTATTATCACACTGTTATTCTCCCCAGAACTCAATACTATCCTGTGTTCTGATCTTCTAAAATATTATACTCATATCGTTTCCTTTTCGCAATAAATTTACACGCGAATTTATCAGCGCATAAACATACTCAATAAAAAAGGTCTTACCCGGCTAATTTTCATTAGACAGGTAGGACCTTTCCAGTCTCAATTATTACTCAATATCTACATGGTCGAGATGCCAGATATCATCTACATATTCCTGAATGGTTCTGTCGGATGTAAACTTACCAACATGTGCTGTATTGAGCAGTGCGCTCTTTGCCCAGCCCTGTGTATTACGGTAAGCCTTTTCCACCTTCTTCTGTGCTTCTGCATAAGAGCGGAAATCCTTCAGAATGAAATAGCGGTCTGCCTTATCTGTACTCTGGGTATTCAGCAGTGAGTTGTACAATGTTCTGAATAACTCTCTGTCCCCCTTGGAGTAGGTGCCATCTACCAACTGGTCTACTACCTTGCGGATATCCTGGTCAGAATTGTAGATATCCATAGGATTATAGCCACCATTGTTCTCATAACGAATGACTTCATCAGAGCTAAGACCGAAGATAAATGCATTCTCTGCTCCTACTTCTTCTACGATTTCTACGTTTGCACCATCCATTGTACCAAGTGTCAGTGCACCATTTAACATGAACTTCATGTTACCTGTACCGCTGGCTTCCTTGCTGGCTGTAGAAATCTGTTCAGATACATCTGCTGCCGCAAAGATGATTTCTGCGTTGGATACACGATAGTTCTCGATAAATACAACCTTAATCTTTCCCTTAATGGAAGCATCATTGTTGATCACATCCGCCACGGAATTAATCAGCTTGATTGTCAGCTTGGCATTCATATAGCCAGCTGCTGCCTTGGCGCCAAAAATAAATGTCCTTGGATAGAAATCCATGTTCGGATTCGCCTTTAACTGGTTGTATAAATACATAACATGCAGAATATTCAGTAACTGACGCTTATATTCATGCAGTCTCTTAACCTGTACGTCAAAGATGGAATTCGGATCTACATCAATACCGTTGTGTAACTTGATGTACTTAGCCAGACGTACCTTGTTCTGGTATTTGATATCCATGAACTCCTTGAGAGCCTTGGGATCATCTGCATATTTTGCAATGCCTGCAATCTGTGGAAGATCTGTAATCCATCCATCTCCTACCTTGGAAGTTACCCAATCTGACAATAATGGATTTGCATGGAGAAGGAATCTTCTTTGTGTAATACCATTTGTCTTATTATTGAATTTCCATGGATACATCTCGTAGAAATCCTTCAGCTCCTGATTCTTCAGAATCTCCGTATGCAGCCTGGCTACACCATTGACAGAATAACCTGCAACAATAGCCAGATGAGCCATCTTAACCTGACCGTCTGCAATAATTGCCATCTTGGCAATTTTATTTACATCAGAAGGATACCTGTTTGCCACTTCAATGACAAATCTTCTGTTAATCTCTTCAATAATCTGATAAATACGTGGTAAAAGCCTGGAGAACAGGTCGATTGGCCATTTTTCAAGAGCTTCTGCCATAATGGTATGATTGGTATAAGCACAGGTCTTCGTTGTGATCTCCCATGCTTCGTCCCATTCAAGGTGATAATCATCCAACAAAATACGCATCAGTTCTGCTACTGCAACAGTAGGATGTGTATCGTTTAACTGGAATGTGACCTTCTCATAGAACTTATGGATATCATCATGTCTGGACATATATTTCTCTATTGCTGTCTGTACAGATGCGGAGATAAAGAAATACTGCTGTTTCAGACGCAGCTCCTTACCTGCATAATGATTGTCATTCGGGTAAAGGACTTCTACAATATTCTTAGCCAGGTTGTTCTGCTCTACTGCCTTCTGGTAATCACCTTTATCAAAGGAATCCAGACTGAAGCAGTCCATAGGCTGTGCATCCCAGATTCTAAGAGTATTCACTACATCATTGCCATAACCTACGATAGGCAGGTCATAAGGGACAGCCTTAACTGACTGATAGTCTTCCTGATAGAAATAAAGTCTGCCATTCTCTTCTCTTGTGCATACATGTCCGCCAAACTTGATAATCTTGGTGTATTCAGGTCTTCTCAGTTCAAATGGGTTGCCATCACGAAGCCAGTCATCCGGTGCTTCGATCTGATAACCGTCACGAATCTCCTGCTTGAACATACCGTAATGATAACGGATACCACAGCCATATGCTGCATAACCAAGTGTTGCCAGGGAATCAAGGAAGCAGGCTGCCAGTCTGCCCAGACCACCATTGCCAAGCGCTGCATCCGGCTCCTGATCTTCAATTACATTGATATCCAGTCCCAGCTCTTCAAGAGCTTCTGAAAATTCCTTATATGCCATAAGATTGATCATATTATTGCCAAGCGCACGTCCCATCAGGAACTCCATGGACATATAATATACAATCTTTGGATCTTTCTTCTCATAATTTTCCTGAGTCTTAATCCAGTTATCCACAATCATATCCTTGACAGCATAAGATACTGCCTGGAATATCTGCTGGTCTGTGGCTTCCTCTAATGTCTTTCTGTATAGGGTCTTTACATTATATAATACACTTCTTTTAAATAACTCCTTATCAATGACCGGTTTCTTGGGCATGATATTACCTCCTGTTTAATACACTGTCAGTTTGTATTGTCTGTAAAATCTACGTATTATTCTACTATTATACACTTCTGTCTGCTATTTTTAAATAATTATTTGCTACAAAAAAGAATTTTTTATTTTAACTCTATACTTCCTGCATGGAAATTTGAGTATTTTTACAATTGTCCAACTGTTGTATCGGATTGCTCTCCACATTGTATGGCTCTTCATAATGTACACGCCCAGTTACAACCAGATCCTCTGCATATCTGCCATACACTGCAGGTATTGTATGTTCATACACATTCTTTTCCGAAGGCTGCTCATCAAAATATCCGCTTGGCTGTGTACCCTGATGGCACATGGTAATATTCAGGTCGGTCAGCTGCACATTCTCTATTACCGCATCTTTTTCTCCTGCGGCGAAGATACTGGATTCTGCTTTCATATAAATATGGTCAAACGTAATATTACGGATTTTACCAGGATTATGATGTTCTCCATTACGATAGGTCGCATTGAGGAAAATGGGTTCTCCATTGCCCCACCACATTCTGGTTCTATGCTCTCCGATACCGTCTGCATATTTCAGGACATTGCCTGTCACATGATGAATGTGAACGTCCTCTATAGTCGCACCATCTCTCACCCAGATACCTACACCTCTGGAACAGTCCTTTATCACACAGTCACTCAGGATTACATTTCTGATATCTCCATGTGTCTCTGTCCCAATCTTGAGTGCAGAGTCATGGGAATACAGAATACAGTTGCTGATGACAATATTTTCACTTGCTCCATACCTCTGTGTCATGGGCTTCGTTGTCTTGATTACAATGGCATCATCCCCTGTCTTTACCAGACATCCTGTAATCAGAACATCCTTACAGCAGTCAGGATCAATACCATCATTATTTGCACCTCTGGCGTCATTGAGTATCTTAATATCCTGCACTCTCACATGATGACAGCCAGCCATATGCAACGTCCAGAATGCCGCATCCTGAATCGTAATGTCCCGGACTGTCAGATTGGTGACATCCTCCAGAAATGTCGTTCTTGGTCTGAATGCTGTCACACTAAGAGGACACTCATGTGCGCCTCCATCCACATCATCATCTATGAATACCTTATCACCCTGTCCATAGATAACGCCCTCACCGGATATGGTGATATTTTCCTCATGGCATGCAAAAAGGAAACAGCCTCCATCCCAGCCGGTACATGCATTGTCATCCTCAAAGAGCTTGGCAAAATCCATAATATCCTCCTGGTTCAGACTGCTGATCAGGACTGCCCCCTTCTCCAGATGGAAGTCTATGTTGCTCTTTAAAACAAGGGTTCCACTCAGATATTTACCCTGTGGAATCACCACACGCCCACCCTCTGCGGATGCCTCATCTATTGCCTGCTGAATCGCAGCAGCATTATTTGTTACCCCATCGGCTATTGCGCCGTAATCCAATATATTATACTGTTTCATCACTATCCTCCACTCCCATGGAAAAAACCTCCGGCAGAAGCAGGAAGTTGTCTTTTCCTGATAAAGTATGGTCAAAATGGCTCTCCGGATCTGCAGCCAGCCAATCCTTGATCACTTTAGACTCTTCTGTGGATTCTTTCTTAATATGTGTAAATTCCTTTGGTTCCTCAAAATAAGAAAATAAAATATTTTCATGAAGCGCAATGAACTGATATCTGTCACCTTCTAACAGTCCCTCATCTACCAGCGCCTTATGATAATAGGTATAGGAGAAAAGCTTATCCTCTAATAAATAAGCAATTCTGCCTCTTCTCGTCTTATGCCCTTTCCTTGCCCAATATGCCTCATCTGTTGGAATATCATGATAAAAAATCTCATACATCCTGGTCCAATATTCAGGTCCATCCTTCTGGGGCCATGGCAAAAGCAGCTTTGATAACTCCGGAAAAAGCGCATCCGGTTTCAAATCCTTCTCCAATGCCTCCATGTACAAAAAGAGCATATTTTCATGCTGATACATGGCTACAGTCAGACAGCAATGCTCTGTAACCGCCTCACTTACCTTTTCTTTATCCCGGGCAATTGCTGACTTTATAGCTGCTTCCATGTCTTCCTCTAAGCCAGCCTTATCCAGACAGGCTCTGTAGTTTCTTCGTATGATCATAACTTATCACCCCTCTTTGTCATCCGATATCTTTGTCTCTATCAGTTTTTCTAATTTACTTTTACTTCTCCTGCAAGTACCTTCTTATAATCTTCATAGTTCTTGGCAAGTAATGCCGGCGTATCCAGTCCATAAGGACATTTGCTCTTACACTGGTTACAATGCAGGCAATTCTCAATCTTCTTCATCTTCCCCTGTACTTCTTCTGTAAGCTGCAGCTCCGATGGAGAACGGCGAAGCAGCAGTGACATACGGGCACAGTTATTGATTTCGATTCCTACAGGACATGGCATGCAGTAACCGCAGCCACGGCAGAAATCACCACTTAACTGCTCTCTGTCATGGACAATGACTGCCTGTAACTCTTCATTCATGACAGGTGGATTGTCAATATAGGAGATGAACTCATCCAGTTCAGATTCTTTCTGTACACCCCAGATTGGCAGTACGTTGTCATACTGTGCTTCAAAAGCATACGCAGCTGCAGAATTGGTAATCAGTCCTCCAGACAAAGCTTTCATTGCAATAAAGCCCATATTCGCTTTCTTACATGCCTCGACCAGTTCTATGTCCTTATCCGTTGCCAGATAGCAGAATGGGAACTGTAAAGTCTCATAAAGTCCTGATTCTATTGCTTCTCTGGCTACTGCAAGACGATGATTCGTAATGCCGATATGACGAATCTTGCCCTGTGCTTTCGCTTCCAGCATTGCCTCATACAGCCCAGAACCATCGCCGGGCTTTGGACAGACCGCAGGATTATGGAACTGATACAGGTCAATATAATCTGTCTTGAGATTGGTCAGGGAAGTCTGTAACTGACTCCAGAATTCTTCGGGTGTAGATGCTGCTGTCTTGGTCGCAATATACACCTTTTCCCTCATCCCTTCAAAGGCAACGCCAAGCTTCTCCTCGCTGTCTGTATAGAATCTTGCAGTATCAAAGAAAGTGATACCTGCATCATATGCCTTTCTTGCCAGCGCTGCCGCATCCTCTGTGCTGATCCTCTGGATTGGCAATGCGCCGAATCCATTCTTGTTCACTGTAATTCCTGTGCTACCTAATGTAACTGTCTCCATAGCTCTACCGTACCTTTCTCTTTTATCCGATTAATCTATAATAGCTGCTTGGTTTTCTGGAATAATCGTAGCATTTCTCATCCAGCTTCTCCACACGCCCTGTATCAATGAATTTCTTTTTAAAAGACCGTCTGAAATTCGCCACGTCAAGCTCTGTCCCTGTTACCACCTCATGAATAATCTGCAGCTCATAAATGGAGAACTTCTCTTTATTCCTCAGTAATTCCAGGGCAAGATCCGTATAAGTCACTTTACTCTGTAATCGTTCCAGACCTTTTGCTATGATATCCTTGTGGTCAAAGGCAAGGTCAGTCTCCGTCAGTGTCAGATTCCTGCCTATCGCATGCAGAATCACTCCCCGGACAGTCCTTTCTATCTCAAACATGCAGGCATCCTGGGCATCATCCCCCGGTGTGTATTGCAATGTATCAGCCGGAACCAGCGCCATATATGCCACGGAAATGACCCTGGTCCTTTTATCACGATGTACATCGCCAAATGTATACAATTGCTCCAGGTATATATGATCCAGATCGGTTTCTTCTTTCAATTCTCTGGCTGCTGCATCCTCCAGTGACTCATCCATCTCCACGAATCCACCCGGTATTGCCCATTTGCCCCGCTCCGGATGCCCGCCTCTCTTGATCAGGATCATAGCAAGACGCTGATTGCGGGTTATCGTAAAAATCAGCATATCCACAGTGACGGAAGGGCGCTCATAATCAGATGGCTTATACTGCGCCAGATATTCTTCTTCCGTCATGGATTCCATATCTTTCAGATTACACTGTGTCATTCTCTTCCTGCCTTTCTGTTTCATTACATATCTACTTAGAGCCACACATATTGTATGGCTCTAAACATTTTATAACTATTCAGGCTCTCGAATCATTAAGCAGGCTCATCTTCATATCATAGTAATCAGGTGTCATGTCCATATAGTGTTTATGTGGATTGACAAAACGCTGCTCTTCTTCCCATATTTCCTCATCCAGCTGCTTCCTGACATAAGCACGGATTTCATTAAGTGTCGGGAGCTTATATACTAATTTACCATTTTCAAATATCTTTTCCTGTAAAGGTCTCACTGTACAATGTGTGAATTTCAGATTTCTCCATGGCATATCCGGGTCTACGAAACGGAACTCCTGTGACATGTCTATGGTTTCATCTGCCTTGGCAATCAGATCCGCCTTGGCTTTACCATTCTGATCGTATACACGGTATACTTTCTTCAGACCGGGATTGGTAATCTTCTCAACAGAACCGGATACCTTGATTCGGGGAGCAAATCCTCCATTTTCCTCCACAGCTGCAATCTTATACACAGCACCAAGCAGAGATATACTATCCTCAGAATAATCACTGGAAGCCCCTGTGATCAGACGCTCGCCTACACCATAACCATCGATTCTTGCCTTTTGCATGTTCAGAGAAGAAATCGTATGCTCATCCAAGCTGTTGGACACGATGATCTTACAATCTGTCAGCCCTGCATCGTCCAGCATCTTTCTGACCTTGATAGACTGATATGCAAGGTCTCCGCTGTCAATACGGATACCCTTGAGACGTTTGCCCATGGGTTCCAGGACTTCCCTTGCCACACGGATTGCATTTGGTATACCTGACTTAATCGTATCATAAGTATCTACCAGTAATACGGTATTGTCAGGATAATTCTCTGCATAATGCCTGAATGCCTCGTATTCATCTTTGTAATACATAACCCAGCTGTGAGCCATGGTTCCGCTGACAGGAATGCCAAACATCTGACCGGCAAGAACAGTAGCTGTGCCTGCTGCACCACCAATATAGGAAGCTCTAGCCCCATATACTGCTGCATCCATGTTATGCGCACGTCTGGCTCCGAAGTCTGACACTGCTTTACCCTCTGCTGCTTTTACAATTCTGGCTGTCTTGGTTGCTACTAATGACTGATGATTTACTTCTGCAAGAATAGCAGTCTCTACGATCTGCGCATCAATCAATGGTGCTACCACGGTCAGTATAGGCTCATTTGGATACATAATCGTTCCCTCTGGAAAAGCATATACATCACCGCTGAACTTAAAATCTCTCAGGTATTGTAAGAAATCCTCTGTAAATGTATTTAAAGAACGAAGATACTCTACGTCCTCATCCGAAAAATGCAGGTCTTCAATATATTCTACAATCTGTTCCAGACCGGCAAAAATAGCAAAGCCGCCTCTGTCCGGGTTCTTTCTGTAAAAGACATCAAATGCCACTCTGGCTGTCTTATCTCCGTCGTTAAAATATCCATTTGCCATGGTAAGCTCATACAGATCCATTACCATTGTCAGATTTCGTTTACTTGACTGCTTCATAACTTGTCCTCTTTTCTCATTTATATCACATATATCACATGCTCTGCATTGGTTGCTTTTTTGTATAATAGTCTTTCTGACCATTGTTGTCAAGTGCTTTTGTATAAAAAAATCCAGAGTCAATCAGCTGACTCTGGACAATTCTCATATTTACATTACTTTTTTCAGATAAGAAGATGAGGCATACAGCTCTACACCATTGAGCAATACCTTGGACCAGCCATTATTTCCAACGCCGGTTCGAAAGATCATGTCTCCACTGTGAATCGTTACAACAATTGTATCATTGCTTGCTGTACTTGGTACAGTTCTCAGATTCAGATTCTCACTGCTTGGTGTGACTACCTCATATACTTCTGTATACTGCACATTTGCTGCTGCACTTGCATCCACCTGGACCGCACCGGAGGCATCCTTGGCAGCTGCCACTTCTGTATATGCAAAATATGCAATATTCATATCTACCAGACCGCCCACACCTGCAATCGCAGCCTTGGCTGTGTACTGCCACATGGAATGGATTCCTGTATAGGTGCATGCCGGAGTCTGTGGGAAAGGCAGTTCAGGATACCAGGATACCCATACCTTATACTTACTTGCCAGCACATCCATGTTCCAGTCCCTGCTTCCTTCCATCTCATTTTTGGAAGCATAGAACATAGGTGTATAACCTCTCTGTGCAATCACATCCAGAAATCCTACAGCCAGCGCTGTTCTGACATCCTTACCCAACGCATACTGTCTGCTGGTGCTGTTGCGGAAGCCTTCACAATCATAAGCCACCGGATAAGTAATCTGATATTTATCCAGAATATTGGCTGTGAATTCTGCTTCTTCTACTGCTTCCTGTGCATTTACAGCGGAAGAGAAGAAATAAGCACCTACCTTGATTCCTGCCTTAGTCGCTTCCTGTAAATTGTATCTCGCATATGGATCTTCATTTAATACGCCGGTATTCTGTGTACGGTATCCCACACGGATCATAGCAAACTGTACCCCGGAAGCCGCTACCTGTGCCCAGTCAATCTGCCCCTGATAACGTGATACATCGATGCCAAGACTTGGCTGGACAACCTCTGCTGCCTGTACCTTGACCGGCTGACACAATGCTGCCAGTGTAATCATTGCAGCCATGCACAATGCCTGTACTTTTACGAACCATTCGTGTTTCCTATTCATTCGTTTACCTCTCATTTCTCTTTTTATACAGTTTCTTTTTTGTCAGCTTTTTATTATACGCCTTAATCTGCATTTGGTAAAGGTTTAATGCCTTTTCCTGCTTTCAAAATAAATGAATCGGTCTATTGAATCCAGTATATCTGCAAATTCTTCCCTTGGTGCCAGTTCAACATATCGTGTGAGTAATTCATTCTCCTGTTCCCTATATCTTCCGTAATAAATATCATACAGATTGTGTCCCCGCATATAGATCCTGATTTCTTCCATATGCTCCTTCACATCTTCAACGGTTTCAATATTCCTGCCTATCACCGCCTGTAAATGTTTACCACTTTTGATCTTATACAGATATTCCTTCCATTTCTCCAGGAATATTTCATAAAAAGCTTCCACACTTGGAATCACTCCCAATTGATACATAATTTCAGGATTCAGGAAATAATTCTCAAAAGAATAATAATGCAGGATCAATACATTCTTTGGCGTAACTCTCGGTAATCTGTCTGCATCTCTTGCTCCCTGTTCCTCATAATAACGACACAGCTGTCGTTTTAGCTGGTCAGGGTCTTTTCCATCACCATCACGGATCATCAGGAACTGATCCTTAATATAGATCTGATTCATATATTTCAGGTTGGCATAGGTCTTGATATTCGTACAGCTGTTGGTCGTAATGATCGCCACTCTCGACAGTCTGCCATTTTCATCATACATTTCCGAATAGAAGCGGCGAAGCAACAAAGGAAGCCTGCTCTTGTCCTGCTTGCCTTCTACGATAAATACAAAATTCACATTCATCAGGTCATTTGCTGTATATCCAAGATTATCTAAAATGACACTTATGTCAGTTTTGCTTCTTGCTTCCGGATATCCATTTTCATCCAGTACCATCTGGCGAATCTGTCTGGTGTTAAAATTAGGCAATAGATTAGGAGAGTGCGTAGAAAAGATAACCTGATGTTTCTTGGACAGCCGGTACAGGATATCTCCTGATGTCTTTTGCAGCGTCGGATGCAGGAAAATCTCAGGGTCTTCGATCATGATGATGCTGGGACTTCGTGACTCATCTTCTGTATATGTTTCTAACAAGGATAACATATAGATGCTCCGCATTCCCTTTCCCATCCGCTCAACAGGCCGCGTAATCTGCCCTGACGGCTGGTATAGCTCCGTAGTTACCGTCAGCATGCCATCCGTGTTGCGGTTCATGGAATAGAGTATCTGGTCCTGCCCGCCGTTCCTCCTGAAATGCTCGTTCACCTTAGTGGCAAATTCATCCAGATTCAGGCGGTACAGCTTGTAATCCAGTAATCTCATCGTCTCAAAAGCCGTCAATTCCTGCGGTGTCTTCCGGTTCAGCAGACCAATACAGGAGAAACAGTGGTTGCACTTCTTTGCCTGATTAAACAGACAGCAGTTATCACGTATTTTCTTTAATTGCTCATCCTCCTGCAAGAGAAGCATATCCTTCTGGAACTGTCCAAGGTTTCTCTCCGCATCCACATAATATATCTTTGGGAAAATCTCCCTGATATAACGATTATTCTTGTGGAATCCATCATCATAACGCACCTTGCCATCCCTGTTCGCTATGAAGGTAAAGATAAGTGAGCCATCCTTATAAGAAGGCAGCTTCCTGCAAAAGTCATCCATCCACGCATCCATTCTTCGATATCTGCTGATTTTACCATTTCTCTGCATCTGCGTAAAATCATCTTCCTCATAGGAAATCTCTACCTCGATTTCGATATTGGAGCCTGACTCATCGAAATCCTCCTGCTGTATCTGATAGCCGCCTCCCACAGCACGGATTGCATCCAATACTGTCGTTTTCCCCGTATTATTCTGCCCCACCAAAATCAATGCATTTTCAATATCCTCCAATACGACTTTCCTGATTGATTTAAAATGGCTGATTCCCAATCTCACGATTCTCATGATGCCCTCACCTCCTGCTGACATACTCTTCTTTTATTCTAGCAGTGCCTATTTTAAACTGCAATAAAAATACAAAATGGAGTTTAAAATTGTCTGTTTATATGGTATAATGTTTGTAATTATAAGTTTATTTATTCGACATGAAAGGGGTACTTATATATGTTTCAATTTACAGATGACTGCCTGATAGGCATTGATTCATTAGATGATGACCATCGTTACCTGTTTGAACTGATTAACCGTGTGCTGGAGCTTCTCAAAGAAGAACCGACTGCGGAACGCCAGACACAGGTAAATGCCATCCTTGACAAACTGACCGCCTATGCGGACCATCATTTCATCAAAGAAGAAGAATATATGGAGCAGATCCGTGACCCGGAGCTTCTCAAACAACGTGCACAGCATGAGTTCTTCCGTCAGAAATTAGCCGAAATACAACGTTCTTCCCAGATTGCCGGTCCCGACCAGACGCAGACCCTTACGGAGCTTATGAATTTCCTTGCCAAATGGCTCTACGGCCATATCCTTAGCAGCGATATCATGATTGGTAAGCTGCCCGCTGCCGATGACTGGATGCTCCGCGACAATCCATGTGAATTTACAGATGAATTCCGTACCGGAATTGATTTCATTGACAACGAGCACCAGGAGCTGTTCCGTATTATCGAGCGTGCCAACAATCTGGTAAAAGCACTGGTCAGCGACAGCTACGATGATATCATGAGCATACTGGGGGAATTAGAGGATTATACGAAGTTCCATTTTTCTGAAGAAGAAGAATATATGGAGAGCATCCATTATGAAGGGTTGGAAGCCCAGAAGCGTGCCCATGCTGCTTTCATTGACCGTCTGGAGCAGGTTGATCCGGATGAAATTGATGCCAATCCCCAGGAATACCTGAATGAGCTTCTCGAATTTCTGTTAAACTGGCTGATCAATCATATCCTGTACACCGATAAGAAGATACCTGATGTGACAAAATAAAAAGAAATGCTCCAACGCTTTCTTTTGCATCATAAATCGCCAGATAGTATGTAAAAAATACTATTCTGGCGATTTATGTATCAAATTTACTCTATATATCGCCAGCTTTTATTTTTCAAGCATCAATATATTCTGACAATTCCCTTCATCTTGCAATTTGTCTTTTCCCCCCATTTATTGTATACTTATAAGTAACCGCGAAACGCACTGTTTCGCATATCTATCTATAGTAAAGAACTGGAGGCACTTATGCTGCGAAATAAAGACATCTTAGAATTAAAGAGACGTTTTAAGAAAGAAGCCTGCACTATCACCAAAATGTGTGGCTGTTATGTAGATGCAAACAAAAACAAGGTCGTAGAATTAAATGAAACTTTCCTGAATCTTGAGGATGAAGAATTCTATAAATATCTGGATATTGCCAAAAAGGCACTCTCCGGTACGATTGGCAACAACCTGCTGGAGTTGCACTTTACCAAAGAGGAAGAAGAACAGGGAGGCAAACAGCAGTATCTTCTTGGACTGCGTGAAAGCGGGCTGCGCAATCCTGACCTTCTGGAACATCTCTATGACATGATTATCGAGAATTATGACTACGTAGGCAACTATCTGATTCTGATCTTCCATGATGCCTATGATGTCATCACCAAGACCAATGATGACCTCAAGATTGATGAATCCGAGGAAGTCTATACATACCTTCTGTGTGCAATCTGTCCTGTGAACCTCTCTAAACCAGGACTTGGTTATCGTGCGGATGAGAACCGTATCGGTGTCCGCATTCAGGACTGGGTCGTAGGTGTACCTGATGTTGGTTTCCTATATCCCTCCTTCATAGAAAGAAGCACTGATATTCATTCTCTGACCTATTATGTACATGATGCCAAGGATTCCCACCCCGATTTCGTAGAATCCGTTCTTGGATGCGATTCCAAACGTACTGCCACAGAGGAGAAGCAGACCTTCCATTCCATGGTAAAGGCAGCAATTGCTCCTATCGTGGAACAGACTGACGATGTTATGATTGAGATTCAGGAGAATCTGAACACTCTTGTTGCCGAGAAAGAAGCAGAAATGGAAGATCTCGTCATTGGTGAACCGGAAGAATTTACTCTGACTCCTGAGATCATTAAGGAAGTCCTTACTCAGAGTGATATTCCTGATGCTACCGTCATGCAGATTCAGGATCATTTTGCTGAGGAATTTCAGGATGCACCACCTGTTGTCAAGAATCTTGTGGATGAAAAAGCCATTGAAAAGAATAATCAGGCAAAAAAAGAGCAGAAACTATTAGAAGAAGTGGCTACTCTGAAAAAGGAATTACAAACGAAAAGTTCTGAATCTGCCCCCGCACCGTCACCGGAAATGTCTGACGAAGACGATGCTACCGAATACTCTGACGTATTCCTGCGCATGAATCCTGATAAAGCGGAGCAGATTACTTCCCAGACGATAGATGGACAGAAATACCTGATGATACCCATGGAAGAGGATGAAGAAATCAACCTCAACGGTGTAAAAACAACTGTATAAATTCTCAATTAACGAAAGGACAGGTAAATCATTGTGAGTGAAATAAAATTAGGTTCCCATGTAGGGATGTCCGGCAAGGAAATGTTCCTGGGTTCTGTAAAGGAAGCTGCCTCTTATGGAGCAAATGTACTGATGCTCTACACCGGAGCTCCACAGAATACCAGAAGGAAAGAGATTGCCGATCTGAATATTGATGCCGGATGGGAATATGCCGGTAAAGCCGGAATTAAAGAGATTGTTGTACATGCCCCCTATATCATCAATCTGGCGAATACTGTAAAACCGGAGACTTTTGAGCTGGCTGTGGAATTTTTAAGCAAAGAGATTGTAAGGACTGCTGCCATGAAGAGCCGTATACTGGTGCTTCATCCCGGCTCCCATGTAGATGCCGGTGTAGATGCCGGGATTGCACAGATTGTAAAGGGCTTGAATATGGTGCTTGATGCTGATGATAATGATGTGTATATCGCTCTTGAAACCATGGCTGGAAAAGGCAGCGAAGTCGGCCGCACCTTTGAGGAACTGAAGAGGATTTATGATGGTGTCGAAAGAAAAGACCGCCTGCGTATATGCTTTGATACCTGCCATGTCAGTGATGCAGGCTATCCGCTTGTCACCGACTATGAAGGTGTGCTGAAACAGTTCGATGATATCCTTGGGCTTGACCAGATTGCAGTCATCCATGTCAATGACAGCCTCAACCCATGTGGTGCCCACAAAGACCGCCACGCCAATATCGGTCAGGGAACGATTGGTTTTGATACCCTGCATAAGATTGTCCATGATGAACGATTCGCTGCCGTTCCCAAGATATTGGAGACTCCGTGGCTGTGTGCGGAAGGATCTAAAGAAAAGACAATTCCACCATATAAGGAAGAAATCGCACTATTGAGGAAGCCTTGAGTCTACGGCATCCATTTTTAATGTATTCTCCATCTTCATCCTTCTCTTCATTTCATACATTTTTTCATCTGCACGGGATCTGGTATCTTCGATATCCAGATCTGTCTGTGCATCATATTCCGCATATCCATATGCAATCTGCATATAAGGATATTCCAGTCCGGCGTTGTACTTCTTCTGCTCCTGTTCCAGCTGCGTAAGCTTATCTTCCGGATCTATTTTATTCTGTTTTGGAATGACAACGCAGAATTCATCACCACCTATGCGGTAGCAGTTTCCGAAATTACCAAAGATCTCCGCTATGATTCCTGCGGCGTTTTTGATATAATCATCTCCAATGGCATGTCCCAGCGTATCATTACAATACTTCAGATTATTCAGGTCAAAGGTAATGATCAACGTACCTGGCATCTGTACATTCTCTTTTACCCATTCATCATAGGAATTACGGTTATACATATCCGTCAGCATATCTTTTGTTGCAAGCTGTCTGTAGAATTCCAGCTTACGGGCTTTGTCTGCCTGACTGATTGTCTGTTTAAACGCTTCCTGCACCAGAATACAGATATATATAAGGACTCCGAAATTACCAATAAACGTAATCTGGAATGAACCTAAATAAAAATGTACCAAATCCAGCGTCAGTACACCTAACAGCACGATTATGCCCAGGATACCTACAATCACCTGCTGATTTATCCCACGCTTCCACATTGCATAGACTGTTGCCCCTGCCATATACATCAGAGCCATACCCAATAAAATATGTGTAGGAGTGAACATCTGCCTGAATCCCCTTATTCCGGTAAGCTGAAGTATAAGCTGGACAACTATATTGATAAATGCCAGTATACAGATCACATCTGAAATCCATCTGTCCGGGACTCTCCAGAAACACTTCACAAACCGTACAAATGCCGGCGTCATCAGCATAAGCGATACCGCTGAAATAAGGACACACGCAGCCCTGATTGGAATTATAGTCATCAATGTACCCGACTCATTAAATGCCCATATCCCGATCATAAATGAAAAAATGCCAAAATAAAGTATCGTATGTTCAATCTCTAATCTGCTATGCGCTATGGACCAATACAGGATCAGAATCACTCCGATAGCCATCTCAATGAGGCTCACAACAATATCCAATCCTGAACCATATAGGATCTTGTTGTACATCTGCTCCAAATTCCCAATGTAGAAATTTATAGCCTTCTGTCTGACTTCCGGATAAACAGCCTGTAGTATTACAGTAACTTTTTCTGTATCTGACGGTATTTCAACAAAATTCCAGACTGCTCCCGGAGTTTTTTCATAAAATGGCTTGGGCTTATCTATTGTATAAATCAGGCAGTTATCAGCATATACCCTGACCTCCATATGCGCCGTATAAAATTTGATACATCTCTCTTTATTATCTATCTTCTGCATGGAGAACTCGAATTTACGGGTATCTGCATCAATCTGATACTGCTTATCTGGCATGATGCTCTCACCCTCATCCGAGATTTTTCTATTTTCACTTAAAATATCTCTAAAAAAAATAATTGCTAAGAATAATACGCATGAAATAACGATAATGTAATATATCTTATCAATGATTTTATGTGGTTTCAAATCCAATCTCCTTTTAGGAATGTATACAACAAAATTTCTGTCCGGACGGATTGCTTCCATCCAGACAGAAATTGATGCGCTTATTATGTATGTTTATTTCAATGTGAAGCGTGACACCAGATCGTTCATCGTTGCAGCCTGTGCCGATAATTCCTGGCTTGTAGCCGATGTCTCCTCTGCTGTTGCGGAATTAGACTGTACAACCTCAGATATCTGGTTGATTCCTTGTTCTACCTGCAGCATTGCGGACGACTGCTCTTTGGATATTTCACTCAGTTCCTGTGAAGACTTGGCAATTTCTTTGATACCGCTGATGATCAATTCTATTGATTGGGATGCGCGCTGTGCCGCCCTGTTGCCCTCTTCCACTTCTGCAAGGGAGCCCTCAATCAGCTGGCGTGTATCTACAGCTGACTGCGTACTCTGCTCTGCCAGCTTACGGATCTGGTCTGCCACAACAGCAAATCCCCTGCCGGCATCTCCTGCCCTTGCCGCTTCAATGGAGGCATTTAATGATAACAGATTGGTCTGGCTTGCAATATCTTCAATCTCTGAAATAATGTTACCAATGTTCTGTGAGGTTTCATTAATCCTATTCATTGCGTTCATCATGGATTCCATTTCACCACGGCTGTTATCGGCTTCCTCTGCGTACTTACTTGCCTGCTGGTAAGAAGCTTCTGTATTTTGTGAAGTCTTGGCAACACCTTCTGCGATATTCGCAATCGTTGCCTGTAATTCCTGTACAGATGCTGACTGGTCAGTAGCACCCTCTGCCAATGACTGGGCAGCCTCGGCTAGGTTGCCGGAGCCTGCTGATACCTGTCCGGAAGCATCATTAATCTTCCTGAGTGTATCATTCATCTGATGGTTCATCTGTCTGAGAGCTGCGATAATACCTGCATATTCACCTACGTATTTATCCGGATGCTTAGAAGTAATCGCATAATTGCCGTCTGCCATTTTTGCCAGACAGTAATCAATATCCTCAATGATCAGCTTCATGCTATGCGACATACTAGCTGCTGTTTCTGCCATTTCCTTAATCTCATCATCAGCATCTACCTTCGGGAATTCTGTAGTCAGGTCACCTTGTTCAAAAGCAACAAGACGCTTCTGCAGTGCAGTGACAGGTTCTGCGATTCCTCTGGCTATGAACCTGCCAAATCTAACAGATATGCTGAATGAAATGACCAGTACGATGACAGCAGCAACTACCAGTATATAAGTGGTAATATTCAACGTGTTATCCAAGGATTCACCTCTGCTGGTCTTCTTATTGAGTAGCTCATTCATCAGGCTGTCTATCTCTTCATAAGCAGGGGCAAGCTCATTCAGTGCCTTGGACTGTGCCTGCTGACGGCTGGCTTTATCACTCACGGTCTTGCCTAACTCAATGATTTCTTCATTCAGTGCCCAGTAATCCTGAAGCTTGTCGTTGATGGTCTGGTATGTACTCTTTGTTTCATCAGTGACCAGTACAGCTTCCACTTCTTTCCACTTGGAAGTAAACCCTTCCTTATCCTCATCAAACTGACTGACCAGGTTACTGATTACACTCTGGTCATCATAGCCAACAATAGCCCTCGTATCACCACGGGCATCCGTGAACAGGATTATCGCCTGTCCGATATCCCCCTGGGCGAAACCAAAGTACCGCAATGCATACGTATATCTGCTTGAAATTATAAGCAATACGAGGATTGCCGCAATTGCAGCTACACTGGTAATCATAGTCGTGATACGGAAGCTTGAAGTAAGGCGCTTTTCAATTCGCATTTCATTAAGTTTTTTCATAATAAATGTTCCTTTCCTTATATTCACATATTAGAAATTCTGTGACAACCACACTGTTCCGGATGAAAGCATCCAGAATGTGTACTCCGTAATATGTTTTAAAATTCAGACAATTCTGGATATTCAAACACCTACTGCGTGCAGACAGTTTATATATAAAAAATACATTTTTTCAACAAAAAAATTATTTTCACGCACTTCTTGATAAGATGTGCGAAATTGTATGTTTCATGGCACTTTCAACGTTTTCTCAGGTAATGTTCACGATTAGGATATACTTCCCTGAACACTTCTGCTGCGGCTCTCTGAAGTGGCTCAAATTCCCTGGTCATCCGCAGAATATATGGGGCATCGAATGCGAATCTGCTTATCTCATCTGCAATCTTGCCTGCGATACTCTCATCAGATAATTGTCCCATTCCAAAGATAACAGAAGTAAAGCCGCGTCCCTGTGAACTGATATCAATATATTTTCTGCAGGTGTTTTCCAATTCTGACAGAATGACTGTCTGTTCATTCTCTGTCTTTTGGGTGAATTCATACAGTCCCAGACCTAGTATTGCATTTACAGCCAGTTTTTTCTTTCTGCCGCCCGGATCCATTTTCCCACTCTCCGCTATATACCTGAGATTCATCAGATAGCCCACGAAATCGTCCTTTCTGGGTTTTCCTTTCCCATATCTGGCTTCCCACAGCTGTCTAAGCAGCCCATCCTGCCCATCTTTGGTTTCTTTTGTGTTCTCCAGCAGCAGCTGTTGTCGTTTTAGGGGATCCATCTCCATATAATAAGCATTAAGCCAGTCTTCCATTTTTGATCATACCTTTCTGAGAACGAACTCCATAATAGCCATTATCTGTTCATGAACGTATCCACATTTGATATCGTAACCTTTTGATATGGCAGGAAAATATATCTTTCATTTACAAAATCGTATCCTGATAATGCATTCCCCTTGAACAAGTCTGTCGCAAGACGTGCAATCTGTTCAGCCTGACCTTGCCTGTCATTAAAAACAGTTCCCTGGATAATACCGTTTTTGACTGCTTCTAACGTTCCATCAAGCCCATCGATTCCAAAAATGACCGGTCGTTCTTCCAAGGGATAGCCCTCATCTTCATACGCATCTACTGCTCCCATTGCCATCTCATCATTATTGCAAAGTACAAGCTCAATATCGCCCCCATATTGATGGATCAGCTGCAGCATTTTATTTTCAGCCTGACTACGGTTCCAATTGGCGAACTGATAGCTGAGCTTTTCCAGATAAATACCCTGGCCCTGGATTGTTCTGACCACACTGTCCGTCCGTATGATAGCATCCTGATGCCCTGCTTCCCCTTCCAGCAGGACATATTGTATCTTGCCGTCTCCATTGCGGTCCAGCTCCTGGTCTGCATGTATCACTTCCGACACAATCTCTCCCTGCATGATGCCTGACTGTCTGGCATCTCCACCAACATAATACAACTTATCCCATTGCATAATATCTTCCCATACCGGCTCCCGGTTAAAGAAAATAACCGGAACATTTTCTGTTTTTGCCATTTTTATTATGTTGGACGGTTCTGTCCTGTCAACCAGATCGACCGCCAGAATATCACAGCCCGCATCCAGTATTTCTCCTACTACTTCATCCTGGATATTCTGATCATTTTTACCATACCGCACCGTCATGATAATCTTAAAGGAATCTGACTCATATTTTTTCAGTTCATCCCGCAGACACTCCGTTAATGCATTTATAAACGGATCATCCTGTGTATACAGGACGACACCTACCCTGAGGACATTTCTCTCTGCATCCTTACTGTGTCCGCATCCCGTCATATATAAGAGAGTGCAGCAGACCAGTACTATTATCAGACGGTTCTTTTTCATTATAATTACCATGCCTTTCCGTAACCTGCAGACTTTTGGCCGCAGGCACAAAGTTGTCGCGTAAAAATCTTTTTTCACACTATCCTGTCAACCATATGACATACGATTAGTAAAATGTATATAGGAATTTCTGTGTATCTTCGCTGAAAATATCTTCCTTGTGCAGCAGCCGGTAATCTGTCGCCTGATCCTTGGTACGATGCAGACGCTTCTTTAACATATCGGAAATCTGAAGTACACTCTGATACCCCATATCATAACCATCTACCACAATAAGTCCGTCTATCACAGCTTCGTCCAGATAATATACACACTTAATGCTGCTCCCGATCCCATAGACCTTCATTCCATTCTCCTGCTTATCTGACAGTATTTTGGCTATTTCTTCCAGAATACCGGTTTCCAGCACAATCAGATAATCTACCGGTTTTTGCTGCATGAACATCTCAGTAATCGAAGTTTCATACGTTACATTTATGGTAAACTGTATCTCATAATCTGTATCTGACAGTGCATCCAGTACACCTCTTGTACGCTCACCGGCACAGCATGTATCTTTATATCCGCTAATAATCCCGACCTTCTTCCCCCCGCTGTCACATGGGTTACGGGCTGCCAGGTCTTCCCCAAGCGTATATCCCATAAGGTAATCATCCGGTCCGGTAAAGGGCAGGTCAGAATATTGGGACTGAATATTATTCGATACCAGTATAACTGGTTTCTGCGTACTGGTTTCCGAAAGCATGGCAGCTGTATCTGTCCCCGGTGCCGCCTGTATGATGAAAGCATCCACCTGATTGTCCATCTGCTCAGTTATCAGACTCTTCTCTTCCTGTGCATCTTCTATTTCATCCGTATTGCAGATGATAAGATGTATATTTTTTTCCCTGGCCGCCTGTTTGATACCATTGATAAAAGAATCCCATTTTTCATCACCGGATTTTTCAATGATAACCGCTACACGCTTCTGCGGTTTTTCATCTGAGAATATCAGAAATACACACAACAGGAGTAACAGACCAAGGATAATTTCCGATAGCAGAAACGTGATCTTGTTACTTTTCATGATCCACCTTCACTTTCCTGAAGTTTTCCCGGTGTCTCCAGAGCTTCACAGTTTTCCCTTGTATATGGCACTGCCGGAAGATGGATGGTGACTGTCGTTCCCTCATCCGGCTCACTTTCCACTATAAGCCCATACTTTTTGCCGAACATCAGCCGTATACGTGTATGCACATTAATGAGCCCTACACCGGATCCATGCTTTATTGCTTTCTGGTTACCAGTCAGGATATTTTCCACGTCTTCACGACGCATCCCTATTCCATTATCAGAAACTGCAATATAAATATCCTGCTCCTGCTTCCATCCCCTGACAACAATCCTTGGATCTTCATCCTTATCCATGTCTCCTACACCATAATAGATTGCATTTTCCAGAATAGGCTGCAATATAAGCTTCACCGTACAGAATGAATATATCTCCTCTGAAATGTCATACTCTGTCTCAAAACGCTCTTTGTAGCGGTATTTCTGTATGTTCATGTAGTTTCTGCAATGCTGCAGCTCGTCTTTGATCGAGATAATAGTCTTTCCTCTTGACAGGCTGATACGGAAAAGCTTGGCAAGCTCAGAAATCATAAAGACTGCATCCTGATTTTTACCGCTCTCGATCATCCAGGTAATGGATTCTAAAGTATTATAAAGAAAATGAGGATTGATCTGACTTTGCAGTGCCGCAAGTTCGCTCTTTCTTCTCTCATTCTGTTCTTCCATGATTTTTTTCATCAGACGCTCTATTTCCTCATAGGAACTTTGAATCGAATTACCAAGATGTCTTATTTCGTAAGATCCACCGATATATATATCCGGTTTTTCCCCGGCTTCATACGCCCTTACAGATGCATCCAGTTTGAGGATAGGACTGGATATTTTTTTGGATACAATACGGTTGACCAGAAGCAGCATCATAATGAGCATGATAACAATGACTACCATATAAATACGGAATTGTTCAAGACTGTCTGTCCTGGCATCCTGCCTGACTACACCGACCATCTTCCATCCCGTATAAGCTATGGTACTTATGATCACTGTCTGCTTATTACCGTCTTCACTGCGCATTTTTTTATATACACCGTCTTCACTTGTACATACAATATCTGTGTTTTCCCGGAATAACCCCCTATTTATTTTATTATAGTAAGGGTGATAGATCAGATTGCCTGCTCCGTCACACACATAATAATACCGGCCCCTGTTACTGTCATTCATGCGGTTCATCATTTCTTCCAGATAGGAATATTTCAGATCCACAAGCAATACACCATTCTCCGGTCTGTCTCCATCAATAACATCTACGGCACGGCTTAAGGAGATAACAAAATGATACCGTTTTGCATCATCCTGGAACAGATTTTGAATGTGCGGTGTCGAGAAATGCATGTTTTCTATCTCTGCCATCGCCTGCGTAAACCACGGCTGCTGTCCGGCATTGACTCCTTTTTTCTGTAATATGACAGGCTCAGCCGCCATCAGCTCTCCCTCTGTATCATACAATGCGATACTTTGTATTTTATCTTTATTGGAATCATACAGGAAGCTCAACTGCTGATTGAACTCCGGGCTGGACACATCAAATGTCTGGATGATATTATAGTTGGCGCTGTCAGAAATCTTCCTCATATCCTTCAGGTATTGTTCCACGGTATTGACGAGACGCTCCATCTGGTTCTGTGTATCCTTGATATCATTCTGACGAATCAGCATTTCATACCTGTTGTACAACAGCAGGCCTATTGTTACCGATATAACTACCGTCATCAGGGACAAGGCTGCCATAATAACAGATTGTATATCCGACACCTTTCTTTTCTTTATCTTCATATTTATTTCCCTAAGTGCTCCGTGCGGTATTTTGAAGGCGACATTCCATACTTACGTTTGAATACATAGCTGAAATAGTTTGCATCCTCATATCCCACATGGTCTGCTATTTCATAGCTTTTCTCATTTGTTTCAAGAATAAGCCTGACAGCCTGCTGCATCCTGTAATCTGTCAGATAGGTAATGAATGAAATCCCGGATTCCTTCTTGAATACTGAGGAAAAATAAGAATTCGATACTCCAAGCCTTGAACATACTGTGTCCAGAGACAGACCTGTATCTGCATAACAGTCCCTGACTATATTTTTGGCTTCTGCAATCAAGGAACGCAATGAAGAGGTTCTGGCATTCTTCAGCTCATCACTGATTGAAATAGCCACTCTGACAAGCCATGCAGATAATGTAGTCTCATCCATCTTCAGTATCTCTTCATAAACATTTCTGATCTCCCCCGTATGATCTTCAAAATTCAGATAATTATTTCCGCAGAAACGGTATAGATGGCTGACTATTTCCATAACAGTAAAATTGTACTGCGTAATTGTCCGGGCATTTTTCTTAAGCTCCTTTACCATGGAAAGAACCGCATGCTCTATATCCTCCCGCACACCTATATGGATTGCTTTGAATACATCATTCAGATTGATATCCTCCGGCTGCATGGATAGCTCCTGTCCTTTTGGCGCTATGTCTGCAATGTTGATCGACCGTCCTTCTCCATAGATCATACGATACGAAACTGCCTCTCTGGCACTTTCATACGAGAAACGGATGGCTTGTAATTCTGTGCATACTTTACCTATCCCTATCGTCACAACTGCGTTATAGAAACGCTCTGTCCATTTACAAAAATGGTCGCAATCATCCGTAAGCTTCGTGATCCCATCCTCTTCTCCAAGATTTACCAGCATGACTATATTGCCAAGATATGCAAAAAATCTGCAATCCCATCTGTCACTGAATCTTTCCCGTGCCTCCCTTTGGACAGACATGGAGAGAAGGAGCGGGGGCATCCCATTGGGAATATGGTTTTCCGATGTATGCAGGACTGCACAGCAATAATATGGTCCCGGCAGCGATATCTGATAGTTACGAAGATATTTGTATATTTCCCCACTGGAGATCTGTCCTTCCATAAGCGAGCAGAAAAAATTAGTCTGCAGGACAGGAAGGGACTCCGTATAATACTGCTCCAGTTTTCTGATATTTAATTTTTCTTCCCTTTCCCTGTCAAGGACATTCTTTAACCTTTTCAGGCAATCTGAAAGTTCAATGGCATTAACAGGCTTCAGTATATATTCATCTATCTCTAAACGGACTGCCTCTTTAGCATATTCAAATTCATCAAATCCAGTCAGTATCAGTATCCGCACACATGGATTATCCTGCTTCAGATTGCGGGCAAGCTCCAGTCCGTCCATATACGGCATCTTGATATCCGTAATCACAACATCCGGCTGCAATTTTTCTGATATTTCCAATGCTTTTATTCCATTCTGAGCCTTTCCGACCACTTCAAATCCAAGCTCCGGCCAACTGATTCTACGCTCGATCATATCCATGACTTCTTCTTCGTCGTCTACAAGAAGTACTTTATATATAAGCATCTGCGTTCCTCCACATTTATCAGAAAATCTGTCTTTATTGATAAAAATGGCACGAATTCACCAAACAATAGATTCGCGCCATTTTTTATAGAATATTGTAACTATACTGCAACTTTTTGTCAATCCGACAGTTGATAACCGTATTATTTCTTCTTTACATACTTAAGGCAGTCAAGTGTAACCGCCGCAAGAATGATAATACCTTCGAATATGAACTGAAGGTTCGTATCAATACCAAGGATTGTAAGTGAATATGTGAGAGCTGTAAAAATCATAACACCAGTCACTACTCCTGATATCTTACCAATACCACCGGTAAAAGATACACCACCAACTACACAGGCTGCAATGGCATCCATATCCCATCCTTGTCCATAAGCGGCACTACCTGAACCAATCATACGGTTACATTCCAACCATGAACCAAATCCATACAGAATACCTGCAAGGACAAATGCTCCCATAGTTACTGCAAATACAGAAATACCGGATACTGCTGCTGCTTCCGGATTACCTCCGACTGCATACAGATTTTTACCAAATGTTGTCTTATTCCAGATAAACCATACTACTATGACAGCAACTACTGCCCAAAGGATAATGGTCGGGAATTTACCTATTCTTGGAATGAACATTGCAGGAATGGAGGAATCAATCGCTCCGAATGATACACCTTTTGTAGCATAAGTTACAAGTCCAAAAATAATCAGCATGTTCGCCATTGTAGAGATGAACGGATGCATCTTGAATCTCGCCATAAAGAAACCGGCGATGGATGCGAAGGTTGTTGTCAGCAATACACACACAAACAATGCAAGGATTGCACGGGCAGGTGCCGGAATACCGGTGAAATCAAAGATATGTCCGAATACTCCACCTGTGTTTATACCATTATGCATAATGATAGTCGCTGTTACCATACCAAGACCAACCATTCTTCCTACTGACAGGTCAGTACCGGTCAACAGAATCAGTCCTGCTACACCAAGTGCAAGGAATACACGGGGTGATGCCTGCTGAAGGATATTCAAGATATTCGCCACTGTCAGAAGCTGTGTATTTTTTACAATCGGGGTAATGATACAAAGAGCTATAAATATCATGACAATGACAATATAAAGTCCGTTCTTATACAGAAACTGTGAGGTATTGAAGGTATATTTATAGTTTTCAAAGCTCTGTATCTTCTTCTGGGTAAACGTAAACTTGGATGTACGCAGCAGATCGATCAGATGGTATTTATGTGTAAAAGCTTCATGCTTTCTGTCTTTAATTTCCTGCAGCTTTGATTCATGCAGCATCTGTGCATCATACAGGCGGTTTTTGTATACATATTTCTCGTCCTTGATTTCCTGTTTGTCGCTCAGCTTTGCAAGGCTGCTCTCATGCTCTTTTTTAAGCTCCTCACGTACCTTTCTGTATTCTGCATTTTCCTGTTCCTTCTGCGCTGCACAGCTTGCAGCCACCTTGTCATAATAATCCTTTTTGAAGTGGGCTTTCAGATAATCTTCTGCTTCTGCGATCAGCTTGGACACTTTATCCTTATTGGCAGCTTCCGTTTCTTTTGCTTTTACCATCTGTTCCTTATCTTTTCTGATTATCTCAGCCTGTTCTTCTTTTGTATAATTTTTGTTTTCCCTGACCAAAGAGATGTGTGTCTTTAATTCCTGTACCTTATCGGAACCGTCTTTGCGGAGCGCATCTATCTGTTTTTGTATTTTACCAATATATTCATCGATTGGCTTCAGAAGCTTTGCTTCCTCTTCTGCCGAAAGATATTTCATATCATTTGCCATAACTCCTGTACTCCTCTCTGTTACAAATACTTAGCACTAAGTCTAAGCAGTTCTTCCTGATTAGTCTCTCTGGTATTTACTATTCCTGCCAGATGTCCATTAGACATTACACCGATTCTGTTGGTAATTCCAAGTATCTCCGGCATTTCAGAAGAAACAACAATAATAGTCTTTCCCTGCTTCGCCATATTGATGATCAATTCATAAATCTCATATTTAGCACCAACATCGATTCCTCTTGTAGGATCATCCATCATAAATACATTGGGGGAACGTTCCAGCCATCTTCCAAAGATTACCTTCTGCTGGTTGCCACCTGAAAGATTGGCGATCATATCATCCGGTCCCATACATTTCGTATGCATGACACGGATCTCATCTGCTGTTGCCCTGACCATTTCGTCATGGGATAAAGCAATTCCCGATTTGTATTGGTTCATATTGGCAATCGTAGTATTAAAAGTGATATCCGCTTTTATAAACAATCCGTCTGCCTTACGTTCCTCTGTGATCAGCGCAAATCCATGATCCATGGCATCTTTGGATGAAGTAAAGTTCATTAGTTTATCATTATAGTAAACGCGTCCTGCCGCTCTTGTGCGGATGCCAAATATAGTCTCAAGAAGTTCAGTACGTCCGGCACCTACCAGACCATACAGTCCAAAAATCTCACCTTTTCTTACGTCAAAAGATATATCCTGAAGCTTCGGTGCATACTTAGTCGATAAGTGTTCCACTTTCAGGACTACATCCCCCGGTGTATTGTCTACAGGTGGGAAACGATTATCCAGAGATCTGCCAACCATAGCAGATATCAGTTCATTCATATCTGTATCCTTACAGTTTTTCGTCATTACAAGTGCACCGTCACGAAGAACGGAAATCTGGTCACAGATTTCAAAAACCTCATCCATCTTATGGGAAATATAGATTAGTGAGATTCCCTGCTCCCGAAGCTGTCTCATCATTTTAAACAGTTTTTCAACTTCCGGTGCTGTTAAAGAAGAGGTCGGCTCGTCCAGAACAATCACCTTGGAATTATAGGAAATTGCCTTTGCAATTTCACACATCTGTCTGTTTGATACAGACATTTTTTTCATTGGTTGTGAAAGATTCACTGTAATACCAAGCTTTCGGAATAACTCCGAAGCTTCTTTTTTCATTCTGCTCTCATCAATTATTCCGACAGAATTCTTAGGGTAACGGCCAAGGAACAGATTATCGATCACATTTCTTTCCAGACACTGGTTCAGCTCCTGATGAACCATTGCTACACCGTTTTCCAAAGCGTCCTTTGGCCCTGTAAAATTAATCTCTTTGCCATCCAGAATTATTGTGCCCTCGTCTTTTTGATATGTACCAAAAAGACATTTCATCATTGTCGATTTGCCGGCACCATTTTCACCCATCAGACCCATTATTGAGCCTTTCTTCACATCCAGGTCAATATGCTTCAAAACCTTGTTTCTTCCGAATGATTTACTCATGCCGCGGATCGATAAGATGATATCCTTCTTATCTTCTGCCATATTCTACTCCTTTTAGAAAAAGGGTGTCAGGAGGTCCTGACACCCTCAGAACTTTGCTAACAAGAAACCTGTATCATCTTACTGCTGAAGAATAGATGTATAAGATGTCGCATTATCTGTCTTAACCATATTGATTGCGAATGCATCATATTCTCCCGGATTACCAAGACGGTTTGTAATGTTGGATTCTGTCTGTCCATCACCACCGATGTAATCAACATTCAGGTTCAAAAGATCATCGTAATTCTGAAGCAGTGGCTGGTATGTTGAGCTTAAGAAGTTATCAGAAGCATTATAAATATTTAACCATACCTTTTTAGCAGGGCTTGTGGACGCGTCTAACTGCTTGGAAACCTTGTCATATACTTTGGTTGAATCTGTAAAATCCTGATAGTTATCAGCTGTTACTGCAATATTTAATGCATAATAGGATCTCTCATCTGCATTATATCTGTAATCAACGCCTTCTTCCAGCTTGTTGCCTGCTGCATCTGCTGTACCGATACCGGTATCAACATCCACACCATCCAGGGCATTTCTGAGAACTCTCAATGTCAGATAAGCCTGTACGTCTGCATGCTGGGAAATAGTTCCGCCATATCCCTCTGCAATTGCTGCAACTGCATCGCTGTTTGCATCATATCCAAATGTAGGTACTTTATTATCCTTTGCCCAGGCATTGAACATGGACATTCCCATACCATCGTTGTTAGATACAACAACATCTATCTGTTCTCCGAAAGATGCTGACCATGTACCGATTGCATTACCTGCGGTAGCTGCATCCCATGTAGCACCTGCTGAGTTCTTCATTTCCTGGGAAGCAAGCTCACGGATTGTATATGTTGTTCCATCTATATCAATCGTTGCGTCCTTAACTACTGAAGCAGAACCGTCTGTATTGGTTCCTGCCGGTGAAGCGTCAATTGCTCCCGATGCATCTACACCGGTTCCAAGTGCAGAGCGGACGCCTCTTGTACGAGCGATGGAATCATTGTGTCCGATATCACCGATTGCCAGTATATAACCGATTACACCATCACCATTGCGGTCGATTGTTGCTGCATTAGTCTTGATATAATCAAGCACCATCTGGCCTTGGAGTTCAGCACCCTGGTTTGCATCGAATCCTACATAATATGTATCCTTATTGAAATTCAAGGCTGCCATATCAAGCTCTCCTGTTGAGCTGTTAGACGGCTGGCGGTTGAACCATACGAGAGGCTTCTCACTGTTGCCCACGCTGCCACTATCTTTGCTGACACTCTCAGTACTGCTGCTCTCAGTGCTGCTACTGCTGTTCGTATTATCGCTGCTGCTACTGTTGCTGCCTGATGCAGAACCACATGCAATAAGTGAAGCGGACATTGCTGTGGCTAAGAGTAATGACATAATCTTTGTTCTTTTCATAAATAACTTCCTCCTTTGAAGTGTACTTGTTATTGAGTAACCTCATTATATTATCCAAAGCAGAAAGATTACATAGAAAATTTTTATATAAACTATTAATTTTTTGTGCAACTTATTATTTATTTATATGTTTTGATTGCTTTTATTATAAATATTTTTGACATTATGATTATTTTTTTGACTTTGCATATCTATATCCTATACATTTTGCTATTTCCGTTCCGCCAGAATGCCATAAAGTCTGTTTCAGCCCGGTGCAAACAGATCATCCAGCAAAACAACCGACTGAATATTGGCTGCATATGAATTTTCTACCAGCCCATACGTTGTGATCAAAGTCGGATACACTGCATACCTCGTTCCTGTCATTTTTTATTGTAAAAATCAATTATAGATACTATTATTTTTCACTTAAAGTATGTTCTAAAGTGAGATTAAGTAGAGTATAGTGCCTTTTATCCAATCCATATTCTTCCGCCGGCTTCTACTGCCTTTTCCAGAACTGCCATGAAGAATGCGAAGCCACTCAGCACGAAGATCAGTACGATTCCTGCCTTATCATAGATAAATTGTCCACCACTTCTGACATTTGATACCAGGATTTCCACACCAAGCATGATAAAAATCACAGGCCAGAGCTTCCATATCCACATATAGTCCAATATATGGAAGAATAGCTGTAACAGATAGATTACTCCGATAGAGATCATTGTGACTCCAAGCGTAATGGTTCCCACTCTATGCGTCATGTTCCTCACGCTCCTTATCCTCCAGCTGCTGCTTCTTGCCCTTTATCATCTGCACACCGATATAAATAATAATGACAGAGAAGACAACCTGTGGAATTTCTCCGGTCACGTTTTTCCACAGCTGCGTGGAAATATCAAAGTAACATAACACCCTGTTCACGGAATTGGTAACGATCTTCCATAATCCCGCACAGCCTATCAGTATCAATGCCCATGCAAAATACTTTCTGCATCTTTCCTGTCCAATTACATCAAAAAACTTCCACTCACCTATATTGAAGGTGTCCTCCACACTGTAGAATTCCTCATTCGGAAGTCCTGCCAGATTGTGTACATGGAAAAAGCCATAGAACCATATCACAGGCAGTACATAGCCAAATATGTCCAGGTTCAGCCAGCCGCTTAAAGCCCCACAGCCAAAGAACAAAGTCATCAGCATTGCTCCCTGCTTCATAAATCCCATATACATCTCACCAGCTCCCGGCAGCAGTGAAAAACAAAATCTCCAAAATCCATTTCCTTTACGCATCCGCATCATTCTATTCCTCTTCCTTTCCAATCTGACCTATCCATTGCAAGGCTCTGCCTACATTGCTTTCTTCCCAGTTCGTTTCTATCCGTTCCATTGCATCAGCACTTGGAATCATTCCTTCCACAGTCCCCTGGTTCACGACACCAAACAGCAGAATCGCAATTGCTACCGCAACCGCTGTCTTTAGTCCATACAGGAACAGCTCGACTCTGACAGATGCTTTAGTCACCTGTCTGGCAGTCTGTGTCTGTATGCTGCGACTCTTCATCAGTACTTCGTCCTTTAATCTTTTGGGAGCTTCCAGCATTTGTGTACCTTCGACTTCATTGATCAGAAGCTCTAATTCATAATCTGTCATCTGTGTATGTTTATCCATGCCTGATCTCCCTTCCCTGCACTTTACCATACAGCTTCTTTAACATTGCTCTTGCCCGATACACCTGTGTCTGCACCGTCTTCTCATTCCTGTCAAGTTCCTGTGCGATCTGCGCCACACTCTGTTCCTTATAGAAGAAGCGATTGGCTATCTCATCATATGGAGGCTTTAGGCTGTCACAGCATTGCTGCAGCTCCTCCATCACCATCGTCTGCAGGCAGGCATCTTCACTGCTGCCATCCGATGAAGTATCCTGTCTTGCCGCAAAGAATTCATCTTCTGTCGGAATTTCCCCTGCTGCACTTTTTCTCTTGTAATCCAGACACTTATTGGTAGCGATTCTTGCCAGCCATGCCTTCTCATTTCTGCCATCAAACCTGGCTATGTTCCTGTAAGCGGATAAAAAAGTGTCCTGCGTCAGATCCTCCGCATCAAAATAATTACCTGTCATTTTATAGCAGATACTGAATATCAGATTCTGATAAGTATCCAGCCAGTATGACAACTGCTCTTCGTCACTAATTTTATCCACCTCCTGTCTGTAATTCGATATCGCCTTACATTTATTATAACGAATGCCGTTTTGCTTTTTCTTCAACTTTTTTCAATTTTTTCATAAAATATAGAAAAAGCGCAAAAGGAGCCATACTATGTACTTTCTTGTCGGCATTCTGCTTCTCCTCGTCCTGTTCCTCTCACTCTTTCATCATCACCGTAAGAAAAAAATATGCAAAAGAATCTGTTCCATGTCCTGTGATGAGAAACTGGAACAAATCACCAGTCTGATTGAACCCTTTGGTTACACCTACATTCCCTGTCAGGATATTTTCTCTACTACCATTGATGCCCCGCAGCGAGCCTTTGGCTATACAGCACTCTATGATTATTATGCGCCACGGTTTGGCATGGTCTTTGACTGCCTGCCCATTTATTTTGACTACGGCGGACGCACCTGGCTTATAGAACTCTGGAAAGGACAATATGGCATCAATCTTGGCTGTGAAGTTGGAATTTACAAAGCCGATTTCCTGGTTGCCCAGTCTCAGCTTCGCACCACTCTTTTCCACAGTATCGAAGATCAGGAAATGCTTCCAATCTCTATTGACCTTTTCTATCAAAATAGCCCCCTGGCACATATCTGCACCAGACACTGGTGGGCGACTGCCT
Source organism: Roseburia sp. CAG:10041_57 (assembly GCA_001916965.1). Lineage (GTDB taxonomy): Bacteria > Bacillota > Clostridia > Lachnospirales > Lachnospiraceae > COE1. Next base: position 4,054 of record MNTL01000058.1, on the reverse strand, counting down.
TTGATATGGGAAACTATGCACAGCCTTATGATCTTTCCATGGATGTCCGTATTACCTTCCCTAATATGTCAATGCTGGCTGCCTATGCCAATGTTCTGGATACTTCCGGAAAATGCCTTTACCGGGTATACGGTTTGCAGGTCATGATTCATTTTGACTACTGTTCCTCCTGTCTGCTGTCCGGCATACAAAAATGGATCTGCCGCATTACTCAATGGAAAAATCGACACATGTGTCATTTATTTATATGGATTACGAAGCCCTTTACAGCCTCCCTTGACCGTCTGCTGTATCTGTATTATTACCTTCCTGTGTCCATCCGTCTTCTGTTTCGTGATAAGAAACGACATAAATGTCACAAAAAAGGTAAAAGGAAGTGTCGCTTATGAGAAATCTGTGTGACATCAGGCTGGATAAAAGCTTCCGTACTGCCCCGGTTCTTGCTCTTACTCCCCACTCACGCATTGTACTGATCAGTGACTGTCATCGTGGCGTCGGTAACTCCAATGACAATTTTTTAAAGAATCAACATTTGTATTTTGCCGCATTGCAATCTTATTATAAACTGGGATTTACTTATATTGAACTGGGTGATGGCGATGAATTATGGGAGAACCGCAGTCTTACTGCCATCCGCGAAATCCATAGTAATGTCTTCTGGCTGCTCTCCCTGTTTGCCAGTGAAGGCAGACTATATCAGCTTTATGGTAATCACGATCATGTATTAAAAGGCAGTTCTGAGATGCCACATCTGGAAGGGTTAATTCTGAAGGTATGTGATTTCGGCACTCAAGCTCCTTGCCTGGAATTTTACCTGACACATGGGCATCAGGCAGATATGCTTAATTCTACGTTATGGAGACTCTCACGTTTCCTTGTTCGTTACCTCTGGAAGCCGCTGGAACAAATGGGTGTCCTTGATCCTACCAGTGCTGCCAGGAATTATAAGCGGCGCAGTCAAAGTGAGAAACGTCTCTCACACTGGGCAATCCATCATAACTGCTATCTTATTACAGGACATACTCACAGACCTGCTCTTGGTAACAATACCACCCATTATTTCAATACCGGAAGCTGTGTCCATCCTCGCTGCATTACCTGTCTTGAAATCGAGAATGGCGCCATTACCCTCGTGAAATGGTCGATGGAAACCAGACCAGACAATTCACTCTATGTAGCCAGGACACCATTGGCAGGTCCTCTCCCACTTCTGGAACTAGGCTCTACTCCTCCCTGACCTGCCCCGGTGTTATGCCGGTATATTTCTTAAATACGCGGCTAAAATAATAGACATCACGAAAGCCTGTCTGTGCCGCAATCTCCTCCATGGAATAGAAGCCCGTCATCAATAACTGTCTGGCACGTTCCACACGCACCGTATTCAGATAATGAAATATCGTTTTGTCTGTCCACTTTGTAAACTGCCTGTTCAGATAATCAAAATGATAATGATACTTCTCTGCCAGCATTTCCCCCGAAATTTCCTCCTGATAAGAAGTATTTAGATAGGTAATCAACTGTGGAATCACCTCTCTGACCTTACCATGCACCGGTACTGTCTTTCGATGCATACTGTTGGCATAATCTGCTGCTTCTATCAATAATAACTCCTGAAAAAGACATTCTGCCTGTATCTGGTCATATGGCTCATGTCCCCTGAACAATTGCGTCATATTCCTTGCAATCTCCCTGCATCGAATAGTCCTGACCATCTCATCCATATGATAATATTTTGGAATCCTGATATCCTTATCCTGACTGCCAGTCCAAGCCCCATCCTGCTCTTTACCTTCTGTATCAGTATAGTCCCCTTCGGACATGCATCCTTTCCCAACAGCACTCACCTCTCTGATATCCTGTGAGAAATGCACATACAGGAAGTTACATACAGAAGTCCGATATCCCACATGCTTACGGGTAGGATCTAACAAAATACAGTCATTCTCCACCAGATGATACTCCTCTTCTCCCTCCCGCAGATACATCTCCCCCTCCAGAATATAGTAGAAAATATATTCATGATACTGCCTTCTAAAATGAATATAAGGCGGCTTCACCCTCGCAATATCCGTCATGGAAACCACAGGCAGCCTTTCTGCATTTATGTCAAATATAACGCTATTTTCCAAATCTATCTCACTCCCTTATCCATTATGAACATTGCGTTTATCAAAATTCTATATGCAGCTTGCATAGCCCCATTAAATAATAGGAAATATTACAACACTTCACTCCATATGCGTTAAATATGCTTGTTTCCAAGCATATTCTGATGCAATCTTCCACCCTCTGTAATCACAATCTATTATACCTTATAAAGTCGCTAAAGTACAAATCTAAATCACTATTTCTTATTGTTTATCCTCCATAACCAACTACAATATACCTTAGATAGGAAATTACGAAACACCCTATTCCAGTTACAGAATTGCGCTGACTTAACCATGCATAAACAGGCACTTGAAAAACGTCAGCACTTAGGCGCTGTCCTTTAGCGCCTTATGTACTGCTACGTTTTTCACGTAGCGAGAGCGTGCCTGTGCTGCATGGTTAAGTCAGCACAATTCGTCACTCTCCCCACTCCCGTTTCGTAAACACCCAAGAACAGTTGATTCAATGGAGGTCTTCACCCATGAAGGATATGACACAAGGCAATCCTACCCGACTTATTATTTCATTTGCAATTCCCATGCTGATCGGCAATATCTTTCAGCAGATCTATAATGTAGCAGACACCATCATTGTAGGTCGTTTTCTTGGCGCCAGTGCACTTGCTGGTGTTGGCAGTACAGGAACTCTGACCTGCTTTCTTACAGCTCTGGTCATCGGTCTGTGTAATGGCGCCGGTCTGGTCGCTGCCCAGTGCTTTGGCTGTCGCAATACAGAGAAATTAAAACAGGTCATCGTTGCCCTGATCTGGACTGCGGGAAGCCTGACTATTGTTGTCTCTCTGCTTGGTATCTTCGCCTCCGGATTTTTTCTAAGACTTTTAAGCGTTCCCGAAGACGTCATAGATTACTCCATCACCTATCTTCGCATTATATACAGCTTCGTAATCGGCAGTGTCATCTATAATGGAGCTGCCTCCCTGCTTAGAAGCACGGGGGATTCCAAAACGCCTCTCTATGCAGTTATCGCATCCTCGCTGGTCAACGTATGTCTGGATCTTCTTTTTATACTGGTATGTGACCTTGGTGTGGCAGGAGCCGCCTATGCTACAATCCTGTCTCAGTGCATGTCCGCTGCAATCTGCGTCATCAGTCTCTACCGCAAACGCAGAGAGCTTGGAATCACAAAGCTTAACTGGCGTGCAGACCGCTCCTCCATATGGCTTATTATCAGAACAGGCTTTCCTTCAGCCTTTCAGTCCTGCATGATTTCTCTCGGAGGCATGAGTGTACAACGTCTGGTCAACTCCTATGGTTCTTCTGTTATGGCTGCTTATGTGGCTGCCAACCGTATCGACAGTGTAGCCATTCAGGTCATTGTGTCTATCGGTACTGCACTCTCTGTATTTACCGGACAGAACATGGGACAGAACAATTTTGCCCGTATTCATGAAGGACTGCGCAAGACTCTGGCAATGATGATGGCAGCTAGTATCTCTATTGCCACCTGTGTGCTGCTGTTCCGCTATCCACTCATGAAGCTGTTTCTGGACGAGAGCAACGCAGGAGATGCCATACAAATAGGCGCCACCTATCTTTCAATTATTGGTGTCGCCTATGTGATCGCCGGTATTATGCAAAGCTATCAGAATGTGATCCGTGGTTCAGGTGATGTCAACACCTGTATGGTGGCAGGACTCACTGAGCTGGCTGGCAGAATTGTATTTGCCTACCTGCTCTCTTCCCTGATCGGTTCCACGGGTATCTGGATCGCTACGCCCCTCTCCTGGAGCTGTGGTTGCGTTATCCCCGTTATCCGCTACTATTCCGGCAAGTGGAAAACCAATAAACTAGTATAGCGTTTTCTAAATAACTGAACCATTTACGCAGAATATTTTTCAGAAAGTGCATGTCAAAAAACGTAGGCGTAGCGGGCTACGCTGAGG
>MNTL01000017.1:849-8828 GCA_001916965.1 Roseburia sp. CAG:10041_57 | reverse complement strand
ACAGTTCAGCAAAATCTTTTGGCTTGTAATTTGTGATATTTGATGTGTTCATAATAATTTACTCCTTTGAGTATATTTAAACACATTTAATCACATTAGCCAACAAATTTGATTGCTTAGGGTCCTCTCCTAAAAAACCCCTTTGTTGTCATTATACTACGAAAAAAAAGTATTGTATTGTGTTAAATTGTTGCAAATTATCAATATCTTGCTCGACAATATAATAAAACAGAAAACAATGACATCATCATTTTGTACATCGAATGTGGAATTAATAAATAAAAATAAGATAAAATGACGAAAAATATATATAAAATTTGAAAGAATAATTAAAAACAACAAATAATATATATAAAAACCGCAATAAATTACAAAAATATAACAATATAGAAATTGAATAGGAGGATAGATAAAGCTATAATGAAACCATCAACAAACGAAGTATTGTTTTAAAGGAGGATACAATATGAGAAAGAAATTAGCATGTACATTGCTTGTTACTGCGATGACCGCTGTTACACTTGCAGGCTGTGGCAGCAGCAATAATGCGGCAGGTGACCCTGCATCCAATGATGCAGCCAAGACAACAGAGAGCACAGAAGAGTCTGTTACAGAAGTGGAAAGTACAGCAGAGACGGAAGTAGTCGATGGTGAAGAAGTTCTCACTGTATGGTGCTGGGATCCAACCTTCAATGTATATGCAATGAAACAGGCTGAGGCAATTTACCAGAAAGATCATCCCAACTTTAAACTGGACATTCAGGAGAAGGTTTACACTGACATTGAGCAGAGCATCATTACCGCTGCTGAGGCTGGTAACTATGACACACTGCCTGATATTTTCTTAATGCAGGATAATTCTTTCCAGAAAAACATTGCAAATTATCCTGAAGTTTTCACAGAGTTATCCAATTCCGGTATCAACTTTGATGATTTCTCCGGTGGTAAATTAGGAGATTCTACCGCAGATGGCAAACACTACGGTATTCCTTTCGATAATGGTGCATCCATTATGGCAATCCGTTCTGATATGGTAGAGAAGGCTGGTCTTACCGTAGAGGACTTCAAAGACACAACTTGGTCTGGGTTCATGGATCTGGCGAAAAAGGTTGTTGACGCAAACGGAGTACCAATGCTGACAAGCTCCGGCGGTTCTGAGATTGTTATCGAAATGTTACAGTCCGCAGGTGCATCTCCTATCGTTGATGGCAAGGTTTGCATGGTTGACAATGAAGCTCTGAGAGAAGCAATCAAAGTTTACAAAGAGTTAATTGATGAGGGTATTATGGTTGACTACACCGACTGGGATCAGTACATTGCATCCATGAACAAGGGTGATGCTGCCGGTGTTATCCAGGGATGCTGGATCATGTCTTCCATTCAGGCTGCAGAAGATCAGTCCGGTAAATGGGCTGTCGTAAATATGCCTGCTTTAGACGGTATTGATGGTGCTACTAATTATGCAAACTGCGGTGGTGCAAGCTGGGCGGTATCTTCCAACTGTCAGAACACCGAGTTAGCATTTGATTTCCTTAAGTCAACCTTTGGTGGCAGTGTTGAATTGTATGATGACCTGCTTCCTAACGCTGGTGCAATCTCCAGTTATCTGCCGGCAGCTCAGTCTGACATTTACAACCAGACCTCTGATTTCTATGGCGGACAGGCTGTATACAAAGACATCGTTGAGTTCGCAGGCAAAGTTCCCGCTATCAACTATGGTGCATACTACAATGACATTAGAAGTGCACTGACCGATGCAATCACTAACGTAGTACAGAATGGTGCTGATATTGATGAAGAAATTCAGAACGCACAGGATACTGTTGAGTTTAACATTAGTGAATAAGTAAGTAAAAAATGAGCCAGTACCGGGGATGCAGCGTATTGCGTTCCCGGTATTTTTTCATAGGAGAATTTATATGAAACAGAAGAAAGCAAAAATGAGTTTGGAAAAAAAGCATAACCTGACTGGATGGGCATTCTTGATTCCGGCTGCACTTCTTATCTTTATCTTTTGCTTTTACCCCATGATTCAGGCAATCATACTGTCTTTTTCTAAAAAAGGATCAGGTTTTGTAGGGCTGGCAAATTACCGGAGAATATTAAAGGATAAGACCTTTCAGCAGTGTTTGTTTAATACCGTATTTTACTTTATTATCCAGGTACCGGTCATGTTGATTTTGGCACTGGGACTGGCACAGCTTTTGAACAGTCCGAAGATTAAAGGAAAGAGTATTTTCCGTACTCTGATTTTTCTTCCCTGTGCAACGTCTCTGGTATCTTATTCTATGATTTTTAAATCTTTATTTGCTCAGGACGGTCTGGTAAACCATATCATCATGGCATTGGGATTTGCCAGGGTAGACTGGTTTCAGAATGCATGGGCAGCCCGTTTTGTTATCATTGTTGCATTGATCTGGAGATGGACAGGATATAATATGGTTTTCTATCTGGCAGGATTGCAGAATATAGATTATTCCGTATATGAGGCAAGCTATATTGATGGAGCGACCCCTTTCCAGCAGTTTATGAAGATTACCATTCCTTTATTGAAACCCACCATTCTTCTGACTGCCATTATGTCAACCTCCGGTACGTTACAGCTGTTCGATGAGTCTGTCAACCTGACCTCCGGAGGACCTGGTAAATCCACCATGACACTGGCACACTACGTTTATAATATCTCCTTCGTGGAAACACCAAAATTTAACTACGCAGCGGCAATTTCCGTATTTATCCTTGTGAGTGTGGCATTCCTCTCTGCAATCCAGATGAAAGTAGGTGACAAACGTGACTAAAGTAAAAACAACCATCTCTTATATTATTTTGATCGTTGCCAGTTTTCTGTCGGCGTTTCCCCTGTATTATATGATCTGTGGGGCAACCAACTCCAGTATTGATATTGTCCGGGGTAAACTGTTACCAGGCACTTATCTGATGGAAAATTATCAAAGTCTCATTGCTAACCAGAATCTGGGACGTGCCATGTTCAATTCCTTCCGCAACGCCATTGTGATTACCGTAATCGCATTGCTGGTCTGCTCCATTGCGGGATATGGATTTGAGATTTACCATGATAAGGGAAAGGATCTTCTGATGAGTATACTGCTTCTTGCCATGATGCTTCCCTTTGTTGCCATTATGATCCCTTTGTTTAAATTGTTTTCTTCCTGGAAACTGGTCAACACTTGGATTGCACTGGCACTGCCTTCGATTTCTACACCTTTTCTCATTATGATGTTCCGACAGGCAGCCCGTTCTTTCCCCCACGATATTATTGAGGCGTCTCGTCTGGAGGGACTTAGTGAGATCAAAATTTTCTTTACTATGTTTCTGCCAATTATGAAGTCAACCTACGGCGCAGCCATGACTGTAACCTTTATGAACGCATGGAATAACTACCTGTGGCCCACTATTATTTTACAGGACAGCAATCAGGTTACCATGCCAATGCTGGTTGCTAACTTAAAGAGTGGCTACAGCGTAGACTACGGTATGTTAATGCTGGGTGTATTGATTTGTACCCTTCCTACCGCAGTTATCTTTTTAAGCTTACAAAAAAGTTTTGCCAATGGAATTGCAGGAGCAGTGAAGTAATGAATCGAAAATATTGTCTGGATAAAAAAGAATGGGAGAGGGCGCAGGCTGCCCTTCTTCTTGCAAAGCGGTTTGGACTCATTGAGGATGACGGCATAGAGGCTTTGGAGAAAAGACGATCTAAGAAAAATGAGGAAAAGTCCCTTTATGGTGTACGATTTTATTCCCCGCCCATGTATCTTCAATATGAACTCACACGCTTTAAGCTGGATTTCGTGCAGCCCTCGGAACAGATAAAAAAGCTGGGTGTCTGTCCCAGCTTTACAGAGGAAGAAAAGAGGGCGTTTTATGAAAATAACCAGGATCTGTTTGGACGCTATCATGGGGATTTGTTTGATTATGAGGATGTCCGCCAGATTATCGAAAAAAGACTGAGGGAGGATGCCTATGATAAGCTCATACAGGACATATTATGTCAATTGCAAAACCGGGAGTGACACCAATGACGGGATGTCTATGGATTCCCCTTTTGCCAGTCTTTTTCCCATAAACACATTGACACTGAATCCTGGTGACAGGGTACTGTTAGCCAAAGATTCTATTTTTACAGGGCAGTTTCTGCAGATTAAAGACAGTGGGACGAAAGAGCATCCCATTGAGATCGGTTCTTATTCCCCAACAGGAGAGGAGGGGGAAAACGCTCCTTTGATTGCAACCGGGGGGCAGGGCATCTGGTATCAGGACTATGGCATACCGTTGGATTCCCCCACCCATGTTTATCAAGGATATGTGTCCTCCGCCGTGCTTTTGTATGATGTAGAGCATGTGGTTATCCGTGATATTGAGATTACAAATCGGGCAGGGGAGATTCTGGGGGAAAGCTACAGCGCTCCGCATAAAATGAATCGTACAGGTGTGGCTGTAGTAGCAAAGGATAAGGGTGTACGCAGCGGTATCACCCTGCGGAATCTTTCTATCCATGATGTGAATGGTAACGTCTACGACAAGCATATGAATAATGGCGGCATTTATATGACTGCATTAAAGCCTGCCGATGAAGAAGCTACCGGAGTGGCACGTTTTAAAGATATTACAGTGGAAGGCTGTTTTGTATACAAGACCAGCCGCTGGGGTATTGCCGTAGGATACACATATGCCCATGATAAATTCCGGGGAGCGGAACTGTCCACAGATATTTTTATGAAATACGGACATGAAAATATGGTCATCCGGGACAATTATGTGAAAGCCGCAGGTGGTGATGGCATTACTGCAATGTATGCTCTGCGTCCTTTGGTGGAACACAATACAGCAGACTCTGTTGCCTGTGAGATTAATGACAGGATTTACAGCCGGCCGGAGAACCGTGCCGGAAAAGTGGCAGCGGGCATCTGGCCCTGGAAGTGTAAGGATGCCCTGTTCCGCTATAATGAAGTGGCAGACACTAGATTGAACCAGGACGGAATGGCTTACGATGCAGATTCCGGTGATGGCACTATTTACGAATATAATTACAGCAGACAAAACGAAGGTGGATGTATTATGTTTTGCTTACAGGAGGCAATTCACAATACATTCCGTCATAATGTGAGCTTTGACGATCTTGGAGGCACAGTGAGTCCGTCAGAAAACCCGGATGCCTTACTTGCCCATAACACTTTTTATGTAAGGAAGGGAGTGCCCTTTATTCGTAACAAAATGGATGGTGGGGCTTATACCGAGGAAGATAACACAATCATCCCATTGTAAACCGCTGCTGCAATGACTTATTTTTTCAGGAGGTAAGATACCAATGAGTTTAAAAGAAGGAAGGGTAACCATTCCCACTAACCTGGATGTGGTGCCTGAAACCATAGAACTGATGAAACGCTGGGGAGCCGATGCTATTCGTGACTGCGACGGCACCCAGTTCCCGGAGGATCTGGTCAAGACTGGGGCAAAAATATATGCAACCTATTATACTACCCGGAAGGATAACGAGTGGGCAAAAGCAAACCCGGACGAAGTACAGCAATGCTATGTGATGACTGCTTTTTATACCGCAGTAAAGCCTGATCTGGAGATTCCACTTATGAAAGGCATTTCCAAAGACCTGATGATGGTCAATACCAGAGATGACATAAAACGGTGGTGGGAAGTCATTAACCGTTCTACTGCTGAAGTTGTGACGGTTGATCACTGGGAATATGACGAGGATAAGGGCTGTGTAGTCATTCATGATGCAGTTCCTTTCCATGAATATACTGTCAGCTTCTTAGCCTACATTATCTGGGATCCCGTACACATGTACAATGCGGTCACCAATGATTGGAAAAACTTCGAGCATCAGATCACTTTTGACGTGAGACAGCCCAAGACTCATAAGTATTCCATGGAGCGTCTTCGTAGATACTGCGCTGGGCATCCTTATGTGAATGTAATCCGTTATACCACCTTTTTCCATCAGTTTACCCTGATGTTTGATGAGTTAAGAAGAGAAAAATATGTGGACTGGTATGGTTATTCTGCCTCTGTCAGCCCTTATATCTTAGAACAGTTTGAAAAGGAAGTGGGCTATAAGTTCCGTCCTGAATATATCATTGACCAAGGCTATTACAACAACCAGTACCGCGTGCCAAGCAAGGAGTTCAAGGACTTCCAGGCATTCCAGCGCAGAGAAGTTGCCAGACTTGCCAAAGAGATGGTTGACATTACTCATGAGTACGGCAAAGAAGCAATGATGTTTCTGGGTGATCATTGGATTGGAACTGAACCGTTTATGGAGGAGTTTTCCACCATCGGTCTGGATGCTGTGGTAGGCAGTGTGGGAAATGGCAGTACTCTTCGTCTCATCTCTGATATTGAAGGTGTCAGATATACGGAGGGAAGATTTTTACCTTATTTCTTCCCTGATACCTTCCATGAGGGCGGTGACCCGGTGAAGGAGGCAAAGGAGAACTGGATTACCGCAAGGCGTGCTATTCTGCGAAAGCCTATTGACAGAATTGGTTATGGAGGATATTTGAAACTGACCTTGGATTTCCCGGAATTTCTTGACTATGTGGAGAATATGTGCAATGAGTTCCGTGAGTTATATACCAATGCAAAAGGAATTACTCCCTATTGTGTCAAGAAAGTAGCTGTTTTGAACAGCTGGGGCAAGATTAGAAGCTGGGGATGCCATATGGTGCACCATGCCCTGTACCAGAAACAGAATTACAGCTATGCGGGAATCATCGAGGTGTTAAGCGGTGCACCCTTTGATGTACATTTTATTTCATTTGACGATATTCTGGCAGAACCGGAACTTCTCAAAGACCTGGATGTGGTCATTAATGTGGGAGATGGGGATACTGCCCATACAGGTGGCAGTATCTGGGAGAATGCTGCCGTATCTTCCGCTATCCGTGAGTTTGTATACAATGGAGGCGGCTTTATCGGTGTCGGCGAGCCTTCCGGTCATCAGTTCCAAGGACATTATTTCCAACTTGCAGATATGCTTGGTGTGGAAAAAGAAACCGGGTTCACCTTAAATTATGATAAATACAACTGGGAGGAACATCCGGATCATTTCATTCTGGAAGATATCACGCAAGCCGTGGATTTCGGTGAGGGCAAGAAGAGCATCTTCGCTTACGAAGGTACAGAAATCCTGGTACAGCGGGAGAAAGAAGTGCAGATGGCAGTTCATGAGTTTGGAAAGGGACGCTGTGTTTATATCAGTGGGCTGCCGTATAGCTTTGAGAACAGCCGTATCCTATACCGCAGCATCCTGTGGAGTACCCACGGTGAGAAGGAGCTGCACCGGTGGTTCAGCTCCAACTTCAACGTTGAAGTGCATGCCTATGTGAAAAATGGCAAATTCTGTGTGGTCAATAATACATATGAACCCCAGAAAACTGTAGTTTACCGTGGCGATGGCAGCAGCTTTTCGCTGGAGATGGAAGCAAACGAGATCAAATGGTATAACATTTAATACATCAATCTGCTTATATAATGATTCAATAAGGCTAATGCCATATCAGGGAATTGGTTTCCTGGATGGCATTAGTTTTTTATGTGTTTAGGAGTCTTTTAGGTTCACTTGTTAAAAGAATACCTGAATATGAAATAAAATAACAATATAGGAGAGGGAAAATATGAACGATTATTTAGGCAATTTGACTACGGAAAGTGTTAACGAGAGAACAAAACATATTGATGAATGCAGTAGGATATACTTACTTATCAGGCTTTCTACATTTGGTGGTGCGACTCCTCTTAGAAAATCAAAACAGATTTTCATTGCGAGAGAAAAGTTGACTTGGTACTCATGTTTGCGATTTCTACTTTTTACCGGTACATGTAAAATAATTATGGAACAAAAATTGTACAAAATGAGCCTGCTCCACAGTTCAAATGCAACATACTCTGTTTTTTTAGAGTGTAAATTAGTGGCTCCAATGGTATGCTTTAAGTCGCGA
>MNTL01000017.1:0-635 GCA_001916965.1 Roseburia sp. CAG:10041_57 | reverse complement strand
CTATGTTTTTACAAATATAGCGGTATTGTGATTCTTTTTCGGGATGTTTATGTTTCTTTTTTGATTGTGTTCTGGTCAGAATCAGTTCTATGGTTGTATCCAGTTTGTCAGGAAGAGTCTCGACTCCAAGAAAACGCTGTACATTCAAATCCTTGGCACGAATCAAAAAATCAACGTTATTTTCGATTGCATGGGCAAAAACGTTGTAACTGGAAAATCCTCTGTCAGCAATGAAAATAATGAAAATCGGGGCCCCCCCATAGGTATACCGATCCATAAGATTGCAGATAGCCTGAAACTCATTTTTAAGGCGCCCAGGCTAAACTTCTAAATCAAGATACCGCTTAGAACATACCTCATATAAAGAGATGGTATGAACCATATTAAAACCGGATACAGATTTGCCATTAGGCTCGTGGAAGGTGTCTGGGTCGTCAGGATTTCTGGCAATGTTAAATTCAGACCCATCACACGCGATCAGATAGTATTTTCCGCGAAATTTTTCTAAGGGGAATTTAAGGTTAAATTCCTTGAGCAGGTGACGGAATGCAGAAACGGAAAGTTTGGAACGTTGTTGATAAAAAGCAGAGTTCGTAGGAACTGAGGAATCATACTCAAAAAATTTGAGAAGTTCA